>CACLCM010000001.1 GCA_902605365.1 uncultured Candidatus Poseidoniales archaeon
GGACTCACCCAATCTCAGGTACTGGTGACATGTTTATCCAATCGGATAATCAATTGGATGGCGACCTGATAATAGCTGGAACAAATATGGATGATTTTGGGGGAGTTGATACAACTCAAACAGATTGGATTGTGCCTGCATTCTTAGATTTACAAAACCTTAACCTGATGGTTGAAGCGTCTACATCTACACTTCACTTTTCTTTGAAAGGTTGGTTTGAACCCGTATTAGCGCCAGAGATTGTGGATTATGCTAACAGTACTACAACAATCGGTGAAACAATCACGCTTGATGCTAGCAATACCCCTAACAGTCTTCAACAAATCCGTTCCTTATCTTGGGATTTTGATTCAGATTCGACCTCTGATGCATTTGGCAATTTAGTTGAAGCATCTTGGGATTCACCTGGTTTGAAAACAATCAACCTGACTGCAGAATCAGAAACAGGCCAGACTACGACTGTAAGCCACCAAGTCCAGGTGGATGACATTACAGACCCTAATGCTGTAATCAGTGGCTCGGGCTTGAGAGGTCTTAACGGCGAATGGAGATTATTGCGCCTTTCTGATTTAGTTCTACAAGCGTCTAACTCCAATGATGACCATGCAATTTCATCTGCATCTTGGAGCGTAGATGGTACGCCTTCTTCTTCAGCATCACAATTTACCGTAAGTTGGTCTGAAATTGGAACTTACATTGTTACTTTGACGGTAACTGACCCTTCAGGAAATACGGGTTCTACCAATACCACCGTTGTGGTTTATGACTCTACAGTTCCAATTCTAGAAACTAGCGCCATTACAGAAATCAAAGAGGTATATCGCGGCGAAGAAGTTGAATTCAAAGCCAATGCAGTAGATATGTGGGATGAACAAAGTGCTCTAAGATTCACTTGGGATTTAGATTTAAACAAAGATACCAATGGAGACGGTGACCCTCTTAATGACGCAGATTACACTGGAAAGACTCTCGTGACATCCTTCGATAAAAATGGGAAATCTAGATTCTCTCTCACAGTTTATGACGGCTCAAATAATACCGATGTTGAAGTCTTTGAAATTCAGGTTGTTGACCCTCCTAGTGAGACTAATATTTTTGGAATAGTAGCCATTGTATTTTTGGTAATAATTGTCGTTGCAGGTGTAGTACTGTTCGGTCATAAGGGGATTCAGAAAAGACATGCGATCGAGATGCTAATAGCTAAGGGATTAAGTTTGGCTGAAGCCAATGCAAGGATACAAGATGTAGCTCAAACAACCAAATTGCCAGCATTCGCTAAAGCGATACAAATGGCAGGAATGTCTGATGGAGGAGTGGTCAAATCTGGTATTCAATTAGAGTCCGAAGCCAAGGCCAAGGAAATAGCAGCCATTTACGGAAATGATTCTCAATATGAGCAAGATCCAAATGCAGGATTTAGACCTCAAAATGTGGTGAGGGAAATAGACCCTGCATTGGCCGAAGCAGCATTGGCGGCCTTCGAAGAAGATACGCCTAAGCCAACAGTCGCAACTTCAGCCCCTGTTTCGGGTAAAGTCAAGAGCGGAGGGATTGCTTTACCACAAACCAGTCAACCTGTAAATCACAGCCTGAAAACCGTCTGTTCGTCTTGCGGTAAAGCGTTTACAGTGAATATGCCGTCTGGGGTGAAAAGCGCAGTAGTTGCTTGTCCATCTTGCGGTGCCGACCAATTGTTTGAACGTTGAAAAAACGACTCCACTCGCGCTCGCGAGAGGGATGGTTTCATGTGTGTTGGGATAGCCAATTGAAATTGATGTCATCTGATAGTGTGCGTATGCTCCATCGCGGAGTACCGCAACCTCTCGATTCAAGGAGGGTTGCAATTCTCCTAGTCATCGTTATGTTTTTGCCAATATTCAATCCCGTTACAGCGGAAGAATCAACAGGTCGTGATGACTTTGGAGTTCTAGAAGCGATGGCAAATGCACTAAATGAGCAGAGAGAATCTGGGGAAGATGATATCGCAAATAACAGTGCAGAAGCAGTGCTGAGTGCTTTGGAATCACGAGGGCGAGAGATTGGAGACGGCGACGCACTTTTGGCCACTGATGGAATTATTGGTGATATCACAATGCGAGATACTACTCCGCTAAACGCTTCACATCCAAGGCCCTACGTCTTCTTGACCGAACCGGATTCACATCCGGATGGTTGGCCGAATAACTTACTTGATACACTATTCGAATTGCCTCCTTCTTTCAATGATCCTCTTGCTTTTGGAGCTAACACTTATTCCTTGTATGTCAATTACTCTGCTCGTAATAATGGGCCTCAATATGAGGCATGGGATTACGGTACATTCACTGGAGACATAATATCATTCGAGGGTACAGGTTTATTCGAGAATGCAATCGATATCGATGGAGATGGCAGTAGCGATGTCGCAGTAGGCCTTTCAATTGTAGGCCTGGGACAGCAGGGCGAAGGCTGGGGAGTTTCTTTTGGTGATGGGTTGGTCCCATCAATCGAATCGATCTGGATTCGTCCAAACTTCCAATGGAAAGTACGAGTTTTAGACCATAGTGACCCGTTATGGGATGACATGGCAAGCATGGAAGTCTCTCTGATGAAGGGTGTTGCTTACGACCTAACATTGACTACTGAAGGGGAATCATATGCCTTGGTCATAGATTCTAGATTTACTCAACCTCCTCATGATTTCCAAGTACGAGTTGGTCTAGACCAGTTGACTTTGAATGTTACAGACACATTCACCAATATTCTAGATGTGTTGAATATTTTCAATGGAGGTGATGATTCTGGTTTGGAGGTCACATCAGTATCTGCGCCTTATGCAATCTTAGTTTCAAATCCAAATAGAAACTCAGCAAACGAACAGACTGATTGTTCCGATTCGTCATGGTACGACCCTGTTGACGACCATGATGCAGAAAGTCGAACTCACAAATGTGGTTATTCGATTGGAATAGGTTATGTTCATTTCGACCAGCCGGATATAGATGGGGATAGAGCGCTTACTGAATTGGGATATATCGACGTAGGACTCCATCCAATTGAAGGTAGCACATTGATTCCTGAAGAAGTAGATTTAGTCATTAGGAACGATAACGCTGGAGAAAACTCATTCGATAATATCGAGATATTTAGCGATACAGATGCTGATTTGTGGTTCCATTATTTCGAAGACCGCTCCGCCCATATCGAAGCAGGCGGGCGATTTGGGAACATCACCGACTCAAGAGGATGGGTCAGGGATTTACCAAAGGGCACTCTGCCTCAAGAGGAAATAGATGCGATTTTCACCCTGATTGGAGAAGCCCCTGGCTCTACAAATTTCCCTGGAGATATGCCAAATAGATTGTCTCTAATTATTTCAATCAAGAATTATTCTGCTGATGATTCTGCAAATATCGATGATGGTAGCCTTGTTTTCAATCCAAGTGACGAGAGATGGAACAGCCTTATTCTGATAGCTGGTACTGAAAGGATTACTAAAATCGAATATGTCTCTACTTTCCAAAGATACGGATACGCAGTTGACTCCTCATCACTAGAGGTTGTCATCGAAGATTTGCCGGAAGTAGTGGTAATATTCGGGACATTCGAGATACCGTCTTCTAATCGCGTACGCGTTGAGTTTGGAACCGCTCCTGATTTGTTGAGTGAAGTTTTGGACAATGTAATCCTAAATTTGGTAGAAATTGTTCTAGATCTAGGCACCATCTTGAACGGATTACCGGATGCTATTGTCGGCAGTGTTAGTGAATCTAGTGGTGAGATTATCGTCCAGTGTTACAATCAAATTAGATCTAATTGGAACGATGGACGGCAAAGAAGTGAGCATACGATTGGTAGCATCAAATTAGCAATAGGCAGCAGTCCTCATCCGGTAATGTCTCGCAACCACATAATCTTAGCAGAGGATAGTGATAATGCCATTGTAAACGGAAAATATGGTACCGATAATCCATTGGTACCAGTTGGAATGAGCGTATTCCTAAGCAATGTTTCCGGTGTTGGATATTCATATGACCAACCAACTGATTTGCGAAAAATAACACTATCTGGAATTTCAGGTGAAGAATTAATCATTGGACATTTGAAACATTTACAGAATACTACCGATGGAGAGGTCAAGCAATTTGCATCTATTTCTAACCGGCCTGAAAATTTGACAATCAGCCAACAGGGTACGGACATCATATACTCAGCAACAGGTGAAATTGGAACCATAACCTACAGCGGTGAGGGGGAAGGCCAGTACAATGCTCTACGACTTAATGACCTACCATCACAATTTGAATTGAAACTTGGAGACACCCTCTCATTCGCCGCCCCAGATGGCGTGGGTTCAGTGGAAGTCCAGATTTCAAATGCCACGACTCCTCTAACAATGGATGGAGATCATGCTAGATTTTGGCTAGACCAAAACTCTGCAGAAGCCAGTATGTCTCTCAAATTATCTAATTTGACTTCGATTGTTCTAACACCTCCTGAAGAGCCAGGTGCATTGGGGCCAAGAGGCAATAGCCAATTGGTAATGAACCGAACTGGGTCATCTCCATTCAGTGTACTACTCGAAGATGTAAGCGATAGAGAAGACAAGTTCCTGGGTCTTTCAGGACGCGTTCATCTAGACCCTCTGCCGGCAAATGTAACACTCTTTTTACCATCTTCTGAAAAAGCAGACATTATTTCAGTACCAGAGTTTGGAGAAGCAGATGGTGTCCTATCCCTTTCCTTCTTCCTCTCAGGAATGATAGATTTCGGTGCTTCAGTAAACGACTTTGCAATTGAAAGCATGGTTGATTTAGGAGATGCCTCCAACATCAGGAGCAATATGAGTCTAGGTATGGACTTGATAACAGGAGAAGAATTTGACATAACTTTAGACGTCAAGAAAGGAGTTAATATCCCAACAGAACCGAGATGGGCACATGGTCTAACAGGAGAGGTATTGGAAGGTACCCAATTAGAATTTAATTACTCACTAATGACTACATTTACCGAAAGTTCTCGCTTAGTAGTTTCAGATGCATTAGAAGATTTAGAAATCTCTGAGGACGAGAGACAAGGCGTAATCGAGGCTCTAGAATGGGGTGGTTTGACTAACGCTACTGCTATTGTGGATGCAATGGAAGATGGATATGTTTCGGCCAGAGAGATGTCTCTTCTAGATGTGGATACGATGGCTGCTGAAGGTTTAGAATTTGAGCAAAGGCGTTCATGGCACAGTAAGATATGGATGCCACAATTACCTGCGGGTAGAATACAAATGAGTTATTCTGTAACCATAAATGATGAGGTGCCGACCTTTGAAGTTCTAGCCTCTTTAGAGGGGTGGACTCCTGCAAGGCCGATGCTAACAATCGAGTTAAATGGCCTTGCTAAAACCGATTCTCTGCTTGTATTATCGGGATTAGATACAGACTTACAGCGAGATATTTCACTCCACTTGTCGACTACTACCGAAGCCGAATTAATCATTCCAAGGACTACTATCGATATGACCTATGAAATGGGTGAAAGGATGGATAGTGCAAGGGTACTGCAAAATAACCAACTACGTGGACTGAGAACAGAGATGATGCTATTCGATGCACCTGCTAGTGCAGACCTTTATTCCAAGATTGGTGATATATTACAGGCGGATTTGAATGTCCCTCCAAGCGATAGGATTGGTCTCAATGCAGCAGATTCATTGATGCTTCAGCAATTACGAAAGGTCGATGGTCTATGGTGGCCATCTACAATGTTCATTCGAGATGTTCCTGGTGAAATGCACCTCCTAGCCCAACCTGCAGATGAATTCGACATTCATGAAGTTACGACGTTCCAAGGAATGTTTGAAATGGATTATTCCTCAAATAGCGATGCTATGGACTTGTTTATTGAATCAAAAGGCAAAGCTCAGAATATTCGTGGTGGCAATTTAATGCTAGCAGAAAACCTTCCAGACAGATTCTCGATGGAGGTTACTGAAGACTTCGGTGCGAGGATTTCAGCTTCTGGAAATGGTGTTGAGAAACTCTACATCCGTAGAAGTGACGCACTGGTCAGAGATGATATGGAAGTTGTAACTGCTGAGATGGTTGGTGAAAATCTTCAGAGCGCAGAGGTCCACCAACACATGGTTCTAGGTTATCCAGTGATAGTAGTCGATGGTATTACAGGTGGAAGGATTGTTGCCACAGCCCAGACCAAAGTAACAGTCCTAGGGTTCGACATCGATGCTAGAGGTGTAATGTTGGATGCCCAATTTACAGGCGGAATACCAACCGCATCTAGTATAGGTGTAAACGGAGTAGTCACCGACTTATCACTAATCAGTAGTCTTACTGGAGGTAAGATTGAAACTACTCACGTAATGATTGTAGATCCATTTTCATCATTAATTGCAACAGGAATAGCGGCGGTGACGGGTTAATGGATGAACTAGATCATCAGGATGATGAACTCCATGACCTGTCGCAAGAGATAGGTCAGAAAGTAGCCGAGTTTAGCGAAAAGGTTCATCCTCTCAGAATTGCACTTGCAGGAGTGATTTTACTGATGCTTCTAGGCGCTTTAGCCTCAACATGGTATTGGGTAATTCCAAGAGATGATGTGGAAATTGAGATAACTTATCTCCAGAGGAATGGCCACATTGTTCTAACTGAATTGACCAATGATGGAAGTCGTGAGATTACCGACGTAAATCTAATCGTTGAATTCAAAGATAAAGAAAACACGGTAATTGCAGATTTCGAAGTAGCATTTGATTCAATACCCAGTCACACCAGTATTTCTGGTGATAAAATGGAATTAGTCGCTAGGGGCTATACTGTTTGGGACGAATATACGATTCATGTCTCAATTGAATGGACTAACTTCAGAGGAAACGATGTACAAGACAGTTTTTCCTTCGAGGTATCAGATGCTCAGACTGCTATCTTCAATCATGATTGTGATGGAGTGACGTGGTTTCTGTGAAATCTTTTCACCAGCCAAGGCATGCGCGTAGCGCAATTCTTCTTATTCTGATATTCCTAATTTCAGGGATTCCAGTCTCCAATGAATCAGGTCAGGCAGACATTGATGACAGTGTTGAGTGGCTACGTTTTGACCTTCCCGATGATTCGATTCGTAATCTCGTAGGACAATTGGATGAAACGCTGTCAATGGAAGAAAGGCCACTATTGGCTCATTCACGATTGGGAGTTCATGACGCATCAGGGTTATTATTTGATGATGAAATTCCTGATGAGTTACTGGTTACAAGGCCTGATTTATCCTTGGTCTTAGTTTCCACTGATTACAGATTTTCAGAAGTTAGAGACGCAATATCAGACCAAAATGGTGTTGAGGTTAGAGAATTTATTTCACCATCTGGATTACTCGTTCAAGGAACTCAAAACGGTCTTTCGATGCTAAAAGATGTGAAAGGCGTAGCTGCTGTTCAACCCGTACCAATTGCAATGCTTGTGGATTTTTCAGTAATGGATGAATCTGAGAACACCCCGGTCAGAATCGAATCTTGGAGAGCGGAATCATTGCTACCTGGTGTAGATATTGCAGATGACTGGGGTATGAGGCTACATCAGGAAATCGATATTGTCGCTAAGTCAATGCTAAGCGACTCAACTCTGGCAGAAACTGGCCGTTATGATGGAGTAACTCTTGCGTCGATTGCGTCGATTGCTTCAGAGCCATCCGTTGCTTGGATTGGCCTTCAGCCCGAATTAACAATTTGGAACGATAATGCACGAAATCACATGAACATAAATGCCATGAAATCATTTTACACAACCGACTTAGATGGTTCAGGCCAGATAATCGCAGTTGCAGACTCTGGATTAGACCATGACCACGGTGATTTCGGTAGTCGAATCATTGGAAATGTCGATGTTATCGGAGACGGTTCGACAGCCGATGCCCATTCAGGGCACGGAACTCACGTTGCATGTACCGTTCTTGGTGATGGTAGTCGAGGTAATTATGCAGGAGTTGCTCCTGAAGCAGAACTATATTTCCAAGCAATGGAGAATGACAATAGTGGAAATTTCCAATGGGCCAGTATCAATAATATGTTGAATACCGCTTACAGTAATGATGCTAGAATACACACTAATTCTTGGGGGTCTTCATCATCATCTGATTGGGGAGCATACACTTCTTCATCAGAAGATGTAGATGATAGGACTCGTTACTATGACCAATATTACAGTGGCAGAGAAGGACTAGTAGTACTCTTTGCCGCAGGTAACGATGGCCCTGATAGCGATACTATTGGCTCACCTGCTACCGCAAAGAATCCGATCACAGTAGGTAATTCTCAAAATAGATATCAAGGCGCTCCTAATTCAATAATGGACGGTTCTAGCAGAGGGCCGGTTGATGATGGTCGAATCAAACCAGATATTCTGGCCCCAGGGGGATATGTTCGCTCTTGCAGGGCTCAAGAAGCAACTGATACCGGGGGCTCAACATGGAGTAACAACTGGTATCTGGAATATACAGGAACAAGTATGGCAACTCCAAATGCCGCAGGGACTGCAGCACTAATTCGTGAATATATCACCGAAGTCGCACAAAGGCCTGAACCACAAGGAGCATTGGTGAAGGCATTGATGATTCTTGGAGCTCAAGACATTGGTTCACGAGATGTCCCGAATATGGACGAGGGCTGGGGCCGCATAGACCTCAAGTCAACATTAGCTCCAAATAACGGCCGTGGAATATGGGTGGATGACCGTTCAGTACTCTCTTCAACAGGTAACTCGAAGAGTTATTCCTTCGATATTACAACTGCAAACCAGCCCTTCAAAGCAGTTCTCGCATGGTCCGATGAACGTGGCTCAAGATTTTCTAATACTCAGTTAGTAAACAATTTGAATTTACTAGTTACGACTCCTAGTGGAGTCGAATACAAAGGAAACGAATTTTCTCAAGGGCGCTCAATCCAAGGTGGAAATTATGATTCACTAAACAATGTCGAGGTCATTTTGGTTGATTCGGCTGAGATGGGTCTATGGACGGTAAAGGTGACAGATGCCGGCCATTCAGGCTCCAAAGCTCAACCGTTTGCAATCGCAGTTTCAGGAGTTGGAGTCAATGACTTACGACCTGACCCTTCTCCAGTTTTATCCTCCTTCCAAACCGATATCGCAATACCTCAAGTTGGAGACGATGTTCTTGTTGAAATGTCTGTGACCAATCTCGGAAATGTAGAAGCCGAAAATGTTGAAGTAATCTTTCAAGAAGAAGGGATTTCAATCGATACGCAAACTTTCGATTTAGGGCCGGGGGGTTCTAAGTTACTATTCTGGGACTGGGAGCCTCAAACAGCGGGCGGAAGGACCCTTTCTTTCCTAGTTGATAGCAGTGACACAATCGATGAAATAAATGAAGATAACAATCGAATTGACATAATCGTAAACGTGACGACCCCTGGCGTTAGAATAGAATCTGCAAGCCCTACTTTCGTATTGGATGACATTAATGCAACATCATCATCTTGGCAAATAACTCTAACCAATACAGCGCTTCTTACTACTAATGCTTCTATCTCAACCACTGGAGTAATCAATCCAGATGGTGGCTCGGAATCATGGTATGTTGGATTAGATGATACAGATTTCAAATTAGACGGACAAGAAGGAGCTCTCATCAACGTTACTCTTGTACATCCTGAAGGGCCATCGCCCGGAATATATCTCATCAATTTACTAGGATATGATGAGGATAATGCGGTGAGTAGCCCTTACACACTATTGTTGGACGTACCGACTCTTTCACAGACTAGAATCGAATATGATTATACCGTAATTCCAGTAGATCCTTCTATCCCAACTTCGATTGATATTAGATTATTTAATCTTGGAAATAGTGATGTCGGCTATGATCTATTCCTTGAAGCGCCTCCTGGTTGGCATGCTGGTTTTGATGACCTTTCATCCCAAGGAGGCGCTAACTCCGCTTCTACAGGGCTGATGCTAAAGGATGGACAAATGAGTATTGGTATTACTTTCACTCCACCTCAAGTGATGACTTTAGCGGGTGCAGAATTAACTGTTGTATTCAAGGTAGTTTCACAGACTGAAGACTCCAAGATGGTAGAATACGAATTGCCACTTTCTGTCGATGAAATATCTTTGGCAGTAGTAGACTTAGAGACCTCCTTCTCATCGATTATTCCCGGCAACTCCCTCTCGTTACAATATACGATTGAAAACCGTGGTAATATCGATTTATTGTTATCTCCCAGAATGCAATTGCCGAATGGTTGGATGCAAAACACGAATCTCGAAGATATTGATCTATCATGGACTGAATCGAGAAACATTGTGATATCGATTTCAGCAGGTCAAGACGCTAAGAGTGGTGAAATCAAATTGATTATGGATTCAGGTCAAGATTCTTGGAGTCATACTGAAGATGTCGATGTCATCGTTTTGGCTGAACCCAAGTTGACCTTTACGTCGGTCGAAATTGCAGGTGAGACATGGTCCAATATATTCGGTCCTGGCCAACATCCAGCTGGTGTTCCAATCAATTACACGTGGGTTGTAGAGAATTTAGCAGACACAGATTGGAATCCTTCAGTGTCGTTACAATTAGAGGATAATTTGCTTGGAGAATGTACGTCGCCAGGTCAAATATCTCGAGGCGAGGTCAAACCCATGACTTGTACGATAATTATCTCCGCTATGGCTGAACCATCTACTGAGCCTGAGTTCAAAGTAACACTTTCAGGCGATATGGTTTCAACAAATGAAACAGTCACTATGTTAGTTGCTTTATCTAAAGAAGTGACTTGGAAGATAGACGGTCCTGAAGTATTGCAGACAGGTGAGACTTCAACTACACAGTTGACAATCACTAATATTGGGAATACCATTGTTTCAGGAACCGTTGTAACAACTGTAACTGATGGTTGGGATGTTGAATTCGATGGTGCGGATTCAGTAAATCTACAAGCTGGTCAATCGCAAAAGATTAGATTGAAAATAACAGCGAATCAACCAGGTGAGGGTGAAATCTCAGTTTCTATTTCAGGTACTGATGAAGTTGATGGCTCACAGATTGTCCTTGAAATGTCTAGCAATGGTGAAGTAACGGGAGCTGAGAGCGAATCATTCCTTTCCGAATATTGGATATTGCTGTTAATCATACCAGTGATATTGGGGGCTGTTGCATTCATAATGCTGAGGAATAGAGATGAAAATTCAATTCCAACCAATGCTCCAATTAGTACTCAATTCCAGTTACCTACGCAACCTGAAAATACAACTCCCTGCTTCTCTTGTAGGCAACCGATTTTGTCGATGATGGTTGGATGTCCTTCATGTGGTGCGAGATATCATTCGGTTTGCAAAGTCACAAAGTGCATAAATTGTGACGCGGACTCGTCCAATTTCGTAAATGTGGAGTGAATAAATGAGCATTAGCGCATAGCCTTTTACTGTGAGCACTGCGACCGGGGTTCATGGAACCCCGCAGACGAGACACAAAACGAGGTCAACATCGAGCCAGTATTCTACTGGTTTCATTGTTACTGATTTCACTGGTTCCAGCAATTGCAAACCCTGTTACTGCGGACGATTCTGGCAGGGATGCTAACATCTCACTTTCGATTACGCCTAGTTCCCAAACAGTAAACCCTGGAGAGACTGCAGAATACACCGTTCGCGTTTACAACAATGGCGCCAATCCGGTTTCGGTAAATTTAGCGGCAACCAATGAACAAGATTGTACAGGATATTCCTCTGCTATTGGTCAAATAGGGCAGCCAATTGACTCAGGTTCCTATGAGGAAACTTTCCTCAATGTCTCCCTCGCTCAAAATGCAGAAGGGTCGTGTATCACTACCGTTACAGCAAATGCCAATGAGCAAGTAACTCCTCCTGACCAACCAGGAGCACCAGCTCAGTCTACTCAAGATGTTGAGACAACAGCCGGCGACGGAGCCGGCTCTGCGGTTTTCGGTGTTGAATTGACAGTCGACAACCCTCACAAGCAATGGTCTGGTGAAACTACAATTGAATGGGATGTAGAAGTAGAAAATACAGGTCGAGTTCAAGAGACAATTGATCTTACTATCGATACAGTTGGAGGTTCAGGATGTACTTCAGATGGAAGTATGTCAATAGATGTTGAACCTAGTCAAGTGCAACTCGACAATGAATCTTCAGAATGGGTAACTGTTACTTTAGAAGTTCCAGAAGGTAAAGCTAGTGACAAGTACTGCTGGGAAATCGAAGGAGTTGTTTCCAATGACCAAAACCCCAACGGAAGCGCATCTGATGTAGAAGAGTTTGATCTCAACGTTCCAGAGTTGAAGGAATGTGAATTAACTCTATCAAAGTCCAGTATGAGTATAGAGCCTGGAGAGACGGGAACTCTAGTTGCCACATTTACTAACGAAGGTAATACTGATTGGTCCGTCAATGTTGGATTCACAGGTAGCCATTCAATGTGGGCTAGCGTTGATGGCGCATCTAGTGGAATGCTGCCATATAATGGTGGCAATGGCGAAAAAGAGTTCACAATCGAAGTCACTCCAGATGATTCGATTGAGGCTAATTCGCAAAAGTCGATAACAATTCAAGGCAAAGATGGAAACACAGCAAAATGTAATGCTGAAGTTTCGATTACAGTAGGGCAATCTCGAGGCGCAATAATGTCATTGGGTAACACTGCATTGTACAATGTCGAGCCTGGACAAAACGCTACTACAACCTTGACTGTAACCAATCAGGGTAACGGTCCAGATACCTTCCGAGTATCAGCTTCAGCCCCGCCTTCTGGTTGGTCAGTCTCACTTGAGTCCTCGACAATTTCTACTCAGTCAAGGCACAGTAATGAAAAATCTGGAACGATTGATGTCTCAATTTCTCTGCCAAATGATGCTCTTGCAACAGAAGAAGTAACGATAACTTTCTCAGTTATGCCAACTTCAAGTGGCGGGTCTTATGACACTCAAGAGTTGAAAATCACAGTCAAATCGGTCCATGCAATGAGTGGAAATGCTCCTGCTGAAGACCAAACCGGTCGCTCAGATACTACTGTTCAATTCCCTCTAACCATAACCAATGATGGAAACACACTTGACAGATTCCGCTTCTCTGTAATTTCTCAAACAGCTCAACCTGGTTGGGGCAAACATTTCGAAACAGCAGATGGAACAATTGTCACAGAAGTCGATATCGATGCGAGAACCACAGTAACAATGTACCTTGTAGTGTCTATTGATGGGGAAGAAGAATTGGAGAGTTCAAGGCTTACAGTTAGAGTAACTAATCTTGGAGACAACAATAATGGCGACGATGATAATGACAATGTTCCAGATAACCAGTTGGAATTTGTATTCAGAGCGATCCTATCTGACAGGGATTTTGCAATGGATGTAATCATCATGAATTCTCCTGATGATTTAACTCGTAATGCAATGCTGATATTGCCACCAGGTGGTTCACAAACATATTACCTGATGGTGACTAATACTGGAGATATGACCGACGAAGCAATCTTTGATTTCAGCGGATTATCCGGTACTGCAACCCGTAGTTTAACTTTCAGAGGTATGCCAATAGATGGGCCTATCTCGATTCCTAAAGGATGGGGCGCTTACAATGAATCAACCGGGACATTCTACTTTGACGGTAATTCTCCTCTAATCGGCTCAAGCGAAGACAAAATCTTCGAGAAGATAGTCGCAAATGATTTGGTAGATTCTCATTCACCTGCTCCATATTACGCTATTATTCTGATGGAGGTCGGAGTAAATTCTGGAGCAGAAAATGGCGATGGTGGTTTACTGGAAGTAGTGGTTACTTCAGTATCAAATGCTGCAAATAGGAGCGGTAAAATCACTATATCTCTGTCAGTGGAAACAGTTCTTGACGTTGAAATGGAACTGATGGGTGGCGTTGAGAAAGACATCGTCTTTGGCGAGATTGGTAACTCTGCCCGTTTCGAGGTTTTACTGTCTAATTCAGGAAATGTAGAGTCTGAGTTCAAGGTATTTTCTAGTGGTGGTTTGCGCGGTTGGAGTGTAATTCTCAGTTCTGAATCTAACTCTATCTGTGAAAACAAAGGAGACCATCTTCTTTGTACTCTAGATGAAGGTGAATCTGTGATGATCTATGCGAAAGTAAACCCTCCTAGCGGCGATAATACTGAAGTTGAAGATTCCTTTACCTTCACACTTTCAACAGAGCCATCGGACATTGGTTTGGTAGGTAGGGAGAACCTTGAATTGACAGTAAATGGCCAACCCGAGGAGTTTGCATTCAATTCTCTGATTACTCCGAATGTTTTGATGTCAATGGCGGCATTAGTGCTTATTGGGTTTGCATATCTTGCTCTGCGTCGTCGTAACTGACCCCTACGGGGTCATGGACTATTCTATCGCTTCACTCGCGTGGGCGTGAGACAACGCTTATGGATGGTTGTCGTTTGGCCTAGACTAGAGAGTGACATCACTCTCGGTTGGTGGCATAGTTGGTCGGCGCAGAAACGGTAACTGGCACCTACCTTTCTATGGTCATTATGACACTCATTGGAATCGGTATGCCACTGGGTGCTTTCATCACTCAGTACTTCGTAATGCCAAAGGTCGACGCAGCTCGGCCACACATGACAAAATCATGGCTGATGGAAGGCTATGAGAAAGACCACAGCCTCTATCCTCGCCGTCTTTCAACCTACGAATGTGGTTCTGAGCCAGTCGGCGAGGCGATGATTCAATTCCACTTCCAATATTATTGGTATGCCATTATTTTCTTGGTATTCGATGTCGCTTTCATGTTCATGGCCTTGGGTGGATTGTTGGCTATGGATGCCACAAAGACTAGCTCTGGAAGTTCATCAATTGACTTGGTCGGAACCGAGATGATTGTTTTGACGATATTCTTTGCCACTATGGTTCTAGGAGTTTGGCACGTATTCCGTAAGCGAGGCCGCATTTACATCTGAGGTGATAAAGTGAGTGATACTGGGGAGAACTACACTACATTCAACAGTAGGGCGTTGGTTGAAGTTGTTGGCGATGTTACTGATGAGGCGCTAAAGGCGACCAAGATCAAACAATTACTCAGCGTACTTGCTGGCCGGTTTTTCAACTGGGCTGGAAGGAAGTCATTGTTCACACTCCACCTTGGAATCAAATGCTGCGCTATTGAAATGGCTGCCGCTGCAACTCCGAGATTTGACGGAGATCGTTTCGGAGTTCTATTCCGTTCAAGTCCTCGCCAATCAGATGTTCTCCTCGTCAACGGACCAATTTCCAAGAAGTTTGCAGACCCAATTGTCCGCCTATGGGAGCAAATGCCTGAGCCAAAATATTGCATCGCTATGGGCGAGTGCGCAATTTCTGGAGGGCCCTACTATCAATCATACAACATATTGGAAGGGGTAGATACTGTAATTCCGGTGGATGTTTATGTTCCTGGCTGCCCACCTCGTCCTGAAACACTAATCGACGGATTTGGTAAACTCCGTGAGAAAATTATCCGAATAGGCGGTGCTCCATCCACTGGCCGTGACGGTGACAAGCCAATTATTGTCGGAGATGATTGAATGGGAACTACCGTTACAATCGAACAGAATGCAGAAGCCGCAAAGGCTTGTGTTGAATCACTTAATTCTCGTTTTAGTGATGCTGGAGTAACGGCAGAGGCAGTTGCACAGACATCTGGCAAGAAACATGAATTCGTTAGAATCATTTGTTCTCCTAGTCAGTTGAGAGCAATTGCTAAGTTTTTGAAACTTGAAATGGGCGTAAATCACTGTGCCATGGTCACAGGTACGCACTTTCCCGAAGGAAGTGCAGATAGAGGCTGGGAAGTGGCATACCACTTGAACAGATGGCCTATCGCTAATGTCGAAGCTCATACGATGACTGTCCTCAAAGGAGAGGAACTCAAAGGCGACGACATCCCTATGGGATTCGAGATATTCATCCCTCTTCCTGCCGGAGACTCACCTTCTGTGCCTACAATTCAAGACATCTGGGAAGGGGCAGACTGGAATGAAAAAGAAACCTGGGATCTAGTGGGGATCGATTTCGAAGGACATGTCAATATGCACCGTGTGCTAAATCCTCACGACTCACCAGTTGGATTCCATCCACTACAACGCCAACACAAGATTCGCTATCATGATTTCAATGAGATGTATGACGACCCTCAAGGGTTCGGTAGAAAGCCGATCGATGAGGGCCGGGTAAAGTGAGGTGGTATTATGGCAGAAATGTGGATTACAATGGGGCCTCAGCATCCTATGACTCACGGTCTTTGGACTCTGAGAGTCAAGATTGATGGAGAAACAGTCACCGATACCGAAGCAGAATTGGGATACATCCATCGCGGTGTCGAGAAAATTTGTGAAGCAAGAGATTTCACTCAAATCACTCCTTACTGTGACCGCCTTTGCTATGTTAGCGCAATGACTTGGGCTCATTCTTACGTAATGGCTGCAGAAGATCTTTTGGAAGCCGAAGTTCCAGAAAGAGCAGAATATATTCGCTTGATGGCTGCAGAAGTCCAAAGACTTGCAAGCCACTTGATGTGGCTTGGAGCGTTTGGTCCTGACATCGGAAATCTAACGCTAATGACATGGTGTCTGAGGGACCGTGAAATGTTCCTTGACCTTTTACAAGAATTAGGTGGTTCTCGAATGCACTACAATTACCCGCGTATTGGTGGAGTAAAGAGAGACCTTCCAATCGGATGGGCTAACAGATTGAAAGCCAAAGTAAAGCTCTTTGAAAACCGAATTAACGAGTACGAGATGCTATTGGACGAATCTACAATTTGGTTGGTCAGACTCCAAGGAGTTGGATATGCTACTGCGGAAGACCAGCTCGACGCTGGAGTAACAGGGCCTAATATTCGTGCTGCAGGAGTAAATACAGATACACGATGGACCAATCCATATTCTGTTTATGACCAAGTCGATTGGGAGCCAGCAGTCGAGAAACCTACTAGCGTAAAAGGAGCGGATTGCTATGACAGGTATCGTGTCCGTATGGAAGAGATGCGACAATCTTGCCGCATGCTTTTAGATGCTATTGAAAAGATTCCTGGTGGAGCAAATACCCACTATCAGCCTGGAGATGAAATGATTCTAACCAAGGCGCCTACCCGTGCACCAGAAGGCGCCACTGGTTTCAGCACCTACGAATGTACCCGCGGTGTTTCTAACTTCTACATCCAAGGTGGTGGCGATAGCCGTGGTAAGAATCCGTATAGATTGTCTATACGTTCTCCGATATTCATTACAATTCCATATGTTGCCAAGACTATGATTGGTTACAAAGTTGCAGACATACCTGCGATCATGGGTAGTTTCGACCCATGTATAGGGGAAAGTGACCGTTGAGGTGATTATCATGGATGATTGGTTAGGGCTTCACGATTTCATTTACTACCGCACTCGCGAAGGGGCGAATTTCCTGTTGGAAGATACGTTCCTTGAATCTTCAGCTAACGATATCGCATTCCTCGTTTACACGCTTTCGACATGTCTAACTGTATTTGGCGGAATCATGTTATCGATGTTCATGATTCTGTGGATTGAAAGAAAATTCTACGCTCGTGTAAATGACCGTCGTGGTGCTACAACAGCACTTCGCTCCCTATGGGTTGGAGAGAATGGAGTAACTGCAGGCGAATGGTGGAACATGATTCCTTACGGTTTAGGAAAACCGATTGGCGCAATCAATGGTTGGCTAAACAAAGTAGCCGGTAACTCAGGACACAAGCACGAAATGGTCAATCGTGTAGGCAACCGCTCTTGGTACGGTGTTACCATTTTCCCAGGTTTCTTCCAGAATGTTGCGGACGGAATGAAATTCCTTACCAAGGAACACATGGTTCCTTCTAGAGCCGATAAAATCATCTTTGAATTAGCACCATTCCTGGTTATATCCTCTACAATTATGATTCTGGGAATGATTCCACTATCAAGTGGTATATACGGAGCGAATCCAGAACTTTCAGTATTATTCGCATTCGCAATATTCGGAATCGCACCTCTAGGTGTCTTCTTTGCAGGATGGTCTTCGAACAACAAGTACACTCTACTTGGAGGTATCAGAAGCGCTGCACAGTTAACCGCATATGAAATTCCATTACTACTTTCTATCCTAGGTGTCTGTATCATGGCAGGTTCATTCAACTTCCTAGAGATTGTTCATTTCCAGCACTCTTCAGGAACCTGGTTGTTCTTCCTAATGCCACTTGGTGGAGTACTATTTTTGGTTAGTATGATCGCCGAAGTTGAAAGGATTCCATTCGATATGCCAGAAGCTGAAGCAGAATTGGTTGAAGGCTGGTGGACTGAATATGGTGGAATGAGATTCGGTCTCTTATTCGCAGCAGAATACATGCGTGTTTACGCAGCAAGTATCTTGTTTGCTCACTTCTTCTTAGGAGGATGGCACGCACCGTTTGCAGGAACAATTGGCTCGATACCTTACCTTGGGGATGCATGGCTAGCGATTCCAGGTGTGATTTGGACTCTGCTAAAGGCTTGGTTTATTTTCACAGTAGTATTCGTTTGGGCTAGAACTGCTCTGCCAAGAATCAGGACCGACCAGATTCTAGAGTTCGGTTGGAGAATGTTACTGCCGTTAGCAGTTCTTCAAGTCGTACTTTCACTCGTATACCGTTTGTATTTCTTTGATGCCAGCGCAATGTCTGATACAATTGCTGGCGGATGGACTTGGGACCTTACAGTCCTAGGATACAATATTCCTTGGGGATTACCTATCTTGACAACATTGTTCTGGATTGGTGTATTCACTGTACTAATGAAAGACGAGAATATCGAAGAGAATGAAGAGCGTATGTATCACATTCGAACGATGACTCCTGCGGGAACGCACATCGCAGGACAGGAGTGAGGTGAGAATATGGCATCACATCCACATGGCAAGCCCAACTTTAGAAACCTATTTTGGTACCCGTTTAAGATAACAGGATTGACCGTTCTTAGAACCTATGAGTTCATCGGTCGTAGATTCTCAAGTGGCTATCACAATACAACTCATCCAGAGTTTTTGGATGACGGAGCTATCGCTCGCGCAGAGAAAACAAAACATCTCAATGACATTACTGCACACCACTATACTCCGGACCGAGCAGGTACCGACCTGACACCTACCATTTGGAAACCCCAAACTGTAAGTTATCCTTATGAGAGAATTGAAGAGATTGAACCTTGGCTATTCGTTCCAGGAAATTACAATGGAAGAATAGGTGTCATCTGGGAAACATGTACTGCCTGTAAGATGTGTGTCAACGTATGTCCAAACTCTTGTTTGCACATGACCACAGAATTACGAGTCGACGTATTAGATAGTGCTGAAGGCGAATGGGAAGGATATGGCGCAGAACTTGAAGTCGGAAAGTTCGCTGCAATCGAAAAGCCAGAAGTATTTGCCTCTCTTGATACGTTCAATCAAGCTACTGCTCATGAAGATGCTCCACAAGAGTGGAGATTCGGTGAAGTTCTAGATCTAACCGGAGACAGTGCAAGAATGCGCTGGAATGACAGCGGTGAAGAAGACATTGTTTCATTGGAAACATTGTATCCAGCCGATGACCAAATCGTTTCAGGTAGAATCGACTTAGGCCGCTGTATGTTCTGTGGCCTTTGCATGGAAGCATGTAACTTCACATCATTCTTCATGACAAATGAGTACGATGGTATGTCTGGATTTAGCAGGCAAGAACTTTGGATGGACGCTAGTAGAACTAGAGTTCTAATCGGTGACCACCAAGAAGCAGTCGATGCTGAATTAGCTAAGAGAGCTAGCAAAGAGCGTGACAAGAGAGCCAAGAAAGCGGCAAAGGCTGCTGCTGCAGGGGAGGCCTGATTATGGATTTAGCATCCTACTTGGAGATAGGCCTGTTCTTTCTGATGAGCACCATCGTCATAGGCGGTGCTCTGGGGCTAATCTACATGCAAAGAGTTGCACATTCAATGATGTGTTTGATTTTTTGTTTCATAGGAGTTGCTGGAGTTTTCATTTTAATGGGTGCTGAATTCTTAGCGGTAATTCAGATTCTAGTTTATCTTGCTAGCGTAATGTTGGTTGTTCTGTTTGGTATAATGCTGACCAGGCGTCAAATATTGGAGGAGGATTTCGAATGAGGCTCCTTTCTATCTTAGCCAGAGTTGGCCTTGTATTCTTGGGCGCAGTAATTATTTCTGCAGTTTCTGCAGATATCGTCTGGGAGGGTTCTTCTGATGAAGTACTCACCACAGGCGACTTAGCATCTGCATTGTTTGGAGATTGGGCATTGCCTCTAATGGCTCTTGGTTTCCTAATGGCAATGGCCATGGTTGGTGCAGCATACCTTGTTCGTGATGAACGCTTAATCAATCTAGAGTGGGAACTCAATGGAGGTGAAAAGCAATGATCGACCCAGCATGGGTTTCAGGCTTAGCCGCCATTTTGTTCATCATCGGTCTTTGGGGCGCATTTAGTCGTAAGAATGCAATCGTCGTTTTGATGTGTATCGAATTGATGCTTAATGCAGTCAATCTACAATTTGTAGCTGCTGCTAGCCATTGGGGAGATGTAACTGGATGGGTTTACGCAGTTTTCGCAATCGCAATTGCAGCAGGAGAAGTCGCTATCGGACTAGCGATTTTCCTCTCAATGTATGGACAGCATGAGACGATATCTCTCGATGAGGTAAATCTTCTAAAGAACTGAGGTGATATCATGAGTGAGTCTGGAATCATCGATTATGCGGTACTTATCCCCCTGCTACCTATGTTAGCATTCCCAGTCATACTGTTCCTTGGTAAGATGTTCAACGGAACTCCTACCTGGGTTAAGAATGTCAAGGAAGGAGGAATAATCGCCCTTACAGTAATGGGAGCAAGTTTGCTTCTTGCCTTGTTAGTAATCAAAGAACACATGCACCATGTTGGTACTGCTAACATCTTCACATGGTTTGAATCATCTTGGTGGAACCCTGAAACAGGGGCTATTACAACCAAGGTATTCGGTGTAGGTGTCTACATAGACCATCTTACTGTTATGCTGTTATTCGTTGCAGCATTCCTTTGTTTCCTGATTAACATATTCTCGATTGGATACATGAATACTGATCCAATCAATGATAACAGAAACCATCGCTTCTATGCGGAATTCGTATTATTCTGTAGCGGAATGCTAGGTATGGTTCTTGCGGATTCATTCCTTTGGCTATTCATCTTCTGGGAATTGATGGGATTGTGTTCCTACTTGCTAATTGGTTTCTATTATGAGCGCCCAAGTGCAGCATATGCTGCAAAGAAAGCATTCCTAACCACCCGTGTTGGTGACGTATTCCTTGTGATAGGTCTCATAATGCTCTGGAACTTGTTCCAGCCTTATGCGGGCACACAGGGCGCCTTGTCCTACGCTGTAGTCTTTGACCCTGCAAATATTGCAAAAGTTAACCCTGGCGACCTGCAGATTGCATTAGGAATGATGTTCATCGGTGCAGTTGGTAAATCTGCACAATTCCCATTGCACGTCTGGTTACCGGATGCTATGGAAGGACCAACTCCAGTATCCGCTCTTATTCACGCTGCAACAATGGTTAACGCAGGATTGTACCTAGTTGCAAGGATGTTCCCATTCTTCAGCGGAGCTGAATTGGGCGCACTGTCCACCCTTGCAATCGTAATCGCTTGTATCGGTGGAATAACCGCTGTTATGGCCGCACTGATCGCTTTCGTACAGATGGACCTGAAGAAAGTCCTTGCATACTCAACAATGAGTCAGTTAGCATACATCTTCACTGGTCTAGGTTCCGCTCTATGGTTTGCAAATAACGGGTATGAGGAATTGGCAGCATTCGCAATGGGTGCTTCTCTATTCCACCTATTCAATCACGCAATGGCCAAAGGGATGCTGTTCATGGCCTCAGGCTCTGTAATTCACGAAATGCACCATGCGCACCATGAAGTAGCACACCATGGTCATGATGACGACCATGGCGATGACCATGATGATCACCACGATGACCACTTTGACGCTCAATCTATGGAAAATATGGGCGGATTAGCAAGCAGGATGCCGATTACGGCTACTGCTATGTTCTTCGGTAGCATGTCCATTATTGGAATTCCACTTATTGGTGGGTTCTGGTCCAAGGAAGGAATTATTTCCAGTGCTTGGCAAGTCGCTAGAAAGGAACCAGTATTCTTGTTACCAGCAATGCTTGTTCTAATTGGCGCAGGTATGACTGGATTCTATATGTCCAGAATGTGGTTCATGACATTCGCAGGTAAGCCAAAGACTGAAGTTGCTGAGAAAGTACACGAGCAAACCGCTTGGATTCCAATTCCTCTAGTCATTTTGACATTCATGACTCTGGGCGCATTCATCTTAGCTGGAATGCACGCTGGCCATTGGTTAGGAGATTTCAATAACGGCCATTACTCCAATTTCTTTGACGGTATTGGCTATGAATTGGAGCATGTATTCATGAATCATGACATGTTCTTATTCATACTTACTTATGTTGCAATTGGCTTGTCTTTAATCCTAGGTCCATCTCTTGCAATGTCCCTTTATGGTGGAAGTCTGGATGATGGACAGAAGGCAAAACCTTGGATGCAGTGGGCGATTTCCTTGTCTGCTAAGGTCAACAGTAAATCCAATTTCGATAACAGCGCATGGGCAAACTCAAGCCTATCAGAATCCCTGCACAAGAGGCTCCACTTCGACGATATTTATGACGCTGCTATGCTAAAAATCGTAGTAGGATTTGCAAATTTATCCGCTATCTTCGATTCAAAGGTAATAGATGGTGTAATCAAAACCATTGAATCTACTAGCCAAGAAGTATCTAGAAGAGTTCGTTCACTGACTACCGGAAGTGCTAGAGATTACATTATGATGGCTACTTTAGGAACACTGGTCATCTTCATGTTACTATGGGGGGTGGCTTGATTGAGCGGTAGTCAAACCATGGATATCAAAAACAAGGAGTTCATGTTAGTCGGTGGCTTACTGGTTGTAGTCGCTGGCCTGATGGCTTTCTTCCCTTCACTTGGTGATTCTGATACCACTGTTGATTGGATCAGTATACCATTAGTTGGATTCCCAATAATAATCAGTGCAATTTTGCTGGCATTCGCTAGTCAAGAATCACGTTCACGCAAGGAGATTCTTGCAGCACCAATTCGCTTGTTTACACTATGTGCGTCTTTGATACCACTGGCGATTTCAACCGCTCTATTCTTCGATTGGCTAATCATGGTCGATTGGGATTTGATGTACAATGAATACGCTCTTCAAAAAGAGTATCTTTGGATTGAATCCATCGGTGTATCTTGGCACGTTGGAATGGATGGGCTATCTTTCCCAATGGTTTGGTTGACTACATTCCTTGTTCCTGTCACCATAATAATGACCTGGAATGAAAAAGATGGAGCAACATATCATCCGCTTCTATTGATGATGGGTGGAGCGTTAATCGGAGTATTCGTAGCGCTTGATTTATTCTTGTTCTATGTATTCTGGGAATTGACATTGATTCCTATGTTCTTCTTAATTCTAAAGTGGGGCGGTAAAGACCGCCGCTACGCAGCTCAGAAGTTCTTCATCTACACTTTCTGTGCATCTGTAATTATGCTACTAGGTCTGATTACACTCTATTTCCTACAACCTGAAGGAAACGGTTCACAATATGGAACTGTTACCGGTCGAACCTTCGACATGACAGTATTGTTCTCAAACGCTTCAGCATACAATATGGGGGACAATGTATTCCTCGGTAAAGACATGCAATATGTTCTATTCGCAATGTTGATGATTGGTTTCTTGGTCAAATTACCAGCGGTTCCATTCCACACTTGGCTTCCAGATGCGCACGTTCAGGCACCTACAGGGGGCTCTATGCTACTAGCAGGTGTCATGCTGAAGATGGGAGCATATGGAATGCTGAGAATTCCAATTGCAATTTTCCCCGACGCTCTAATATTCTATCAAGACATAATCATGGCTATTGGTTTAATCTCTCTAGTATGGGGTGCAGTAGTATGTCTTGGTCAAACGAACCTTAAGAGAATGGTAGCTTATTCTTCAGTATCCCACATGGGTGTAATTCTACTTGGAATCGCAAGTATGCAGCCTATTGGATATGCAGCAGCCCTCTTCATGATGTTCGCTCACGGAATAATTTCCCCAATGCTGTTCGCAGTATGTGGTGCATTCAAGCATCACTATCATTCGATGGAAATCGGCTCAATGCGCGGAATGGCTCGTTGGTCACCATTCCTTGCTGTGTACATGATGTTTGCATGGATGGCTAGCCTAGGTCTTCCTCTGCTTGCTGGCTTCGTTGCTGAATTGATGGTTCTAATCGCTTATTGGCCAGAATATGGTTGGTGGATCCTTCTACCTGGATTTGTCCTAGCAATCACTGCAGCATACTACCTATGGTCTATGCAGAGAACTATCTTCGAAGGTGGAGATGAAGGACAACCTCCTGAATCACTAAACGGTGAAACTCCTCCTGACATTACTCTATCAGAAAATATTGGAATGATTATCTTAGCAATATTCACTGTAATCTTTGGTATCTTCCCATTCATTGCTTTGGGAATGATGGACGAATGGACTGTTGCCTTCTTCGAGGGAGTCTTCAAAAAGGGGGGGATTTGAATGGAAACAGAAGTATTCTCAACTGAGTTCTGGCAAGCATTCGCTCCTGAAATGGTTTTAGTTGTAGGTTTAGTATTGCTATTCATAATTCCTAACTTAGGAGAAGCAAAGTTCAGAGTTCCATTGACCAAGGTTAGAATTCCTTGGTTGTTTGGAGGTCGTAGATTCAAGTCCACAGGTTCACCTGCACTCCCTGGAATGCTAGGAACAGCAACACTCTTTGTTGCATTGGGCATGATGGTTATCGAAACAATCGATGGAGGATTGAGTACCACTACGGTTACGAGTGGAGATGTCACTCTGTTGCAGATAGATGCCTTCTCTCGCTTCTTTGAGATAATATTCCTTGCAGCGATTTTGATGGCATCTATGGCTAGTCTTGACAGAGTGCCAGCTCATACTTTCAAAGGGAATAAAAGTCTTGAAGAAATGTATGATAATCGTCGACAGGCCGACCTTTACATCTTGATGCTTACAACAGCATTGGGAATGTGTATGGTCGCTCTATCCCAAGATTTGTTCGTTCTGTTCGTCGGACTAGAACTTGCAAGTTTGGCGACATATATCTTAGTCGCATTCCACAAAGAATCCAAAGCAGGCGCTGAGTCCGGTGTGAAATATTTCATCGTAGGTTCAGTCGCTAGTGGAATTGGTTTGTATGGTCTATCTCTTCTGTACCTAGAATTCGGTAGCCTCCAACTGTCAACATTGTCAGCTAATTGGGCAGATGGAAGTATTCTCGCAACAATAGCTCTTGGTCTAGTTCTGGTCGGATTCGGTTTCAAGGTCAGCGCGGCACCATTCCACTTTGCAGCACCAGATGCTTATGCTGGAGCTAACTCTCCAATAGCGGGAGTATTGGCTACTGCGTCTAAAGCAATGGGAATGATTGGATTAATTCGAATACTCCTTGTGATCGCTTTACCAGATACAGGAACAGATGGTAGCGCAATTTGGATTTACACCCTTGCCACACTTTCGGTAGTGACTATGACTTGGGGCAATATTGCCGCATTGGGCTCAACCAATCCAAAGCGTATGTTAGCCTACTCATCTGTTGCCCACGCTGGTTACATGATGGCAGCACTGACAGCGGTTGGTGCATGGCACTGGGGCCATGTCGAGGCTCCTGCAGATTACGCTGAAGCAATAGTTGCTGCGATTTTATTCCATCTCTTCGTACTTGTAGCATTCAAACTTGGAGCATTCCTCGTACTGGGACTACTAGAGATGGAGGGTGGCGCTAGCCGACTATCTGCACTATCTGGATTAGCACGCAGAGATCCTCTAATCGGAACTTCAATGTTCATCTTCATGCTTGCTTTGGCGGGTGTGCCACCATTAGCAGGTTTCATGTCTAAATTCCTAGTAATTGCTAGCATAGTGTCTACTAGTGTCGGTGACCAATGGGTAAATGGTTCAATCTCATTCTCTGACCTCCATTGGGTCTGGTGGCTTGCACTAGCCATGTTCATCAACAGTGCAATTTCGGTATTCTATTACCTACGCATTGGTGTCGTGATGTTCCTAGACATACCTGAAGAAGGCCGCAGAAAGCCACTTCCATATGGTGCATCTATTCGCATGGCAATCTGGATTTGTTTGGTTGCGACTATAATTCTTGGATTATCTGCAGACACGCTCATCGATATGTGCTACCGTGCCGCAGAGAGCCTAAAACTAGCTTGAAATTAGTATCAGCCTTCAAGTAGGAAGGGCTTTTGGATTGAGTTATGGGCCGCAGGCGCGAAGAGAGAGTAGACGAGGAAGAATTAGCTCGTCTTATGGGTTCAGCAGGAGCAGAGTCCTCTAAAATTCGTGTCAAGATGCCTAATACAAAGGTCAACGAAATGTTCGCAATCGCAGAACAAATCCTAGGTGGCCGCAGAGTAACTGTACTCTGTGCGGATGGAGAGACTAGAATGGCTAGGATTCCTGGAAAAATGCGTCGTCGTCAGTGGGTCCGTGATGGAGATCTGATTATTGTATGGCCTTGGGATTTCCAAGATGCAAAAGCAGATGTAAAGCATCGCTATACTAAGACTCAAGCTCTTTACCTTTCAAGAAAAGGAGTTCTACCTCCTGACGTAGATATCTTTGGAATGAATACCCAAGTTGATGACTTTGAAGATGAGGATGGATTATTCGCATCTGGTGATGATACTCCAGAAGCACAATCAGAAGAAGCCGTTGAGGAAGCGGAAGATGATGATGACGACGAGATCAACGATCTCTTCGGCTGAACATACTTTCAATGCCACGTCATCCTCATTACTATGCGAGGAGGTCTAGAAAGTGCGCAATAATGACTGGGATGAAGACCTCTCCAAAAACACCAAACAACGCCGTAATAACCGTAAAAGGCGTAATTTGGATGCTGACCAAACTCATCTAGACAATGAGTCTTCCAAGTTTGTAGATAGCCTAGAATCTACCAAAGGAACTGGTTGGATGGCCGATAAGAAATACAATCGAATGTTCACTGAAATCGAGCAAGGTCTTTCAGGAGTATTGGGAGATGGACCGTTTGATTGGGTTGACAGAAGAGTATTCGATGCGGTCTTTGACCGTCTAACCTTGATGAGTCTCTACAAATTAATGAAATCTGGAATGATTGATACTCTTGATTTCCCAATAGCAAGGGGTAAGGAAGCACATGTATTCCACGGAACTGGAGAGAATGGTCCAGTTGCAGTCAAAATCTTCCATACATCAAATGCAGTATTCAAAAATCTGATTCAATACATAGAAGGAGACCCTAGATTTGGAGGATTAAAACGTCGCCATAGAGATTTAGTTGACATTTGGGTGCGCAAAGAATTCCGAAATTTATCCCGATTAGCAAAATGGGGCCTTGCTGTTCCCAAGCCGATCGGGGTTCACAAAAATGTCTTGGTCATGGAATATCTTGGCACTGAAACAGCTCCTTCACCGAGACTTCGTGACGTCAATGTGATAGACCCTGAACCAGTGTATCAAGAATTGTTAGAATTCTTAGCCGTCGCATGGCAAAAAGCAAACATGGTTCACGGTGATTTTTCACCGTACAATATCATGTGGCATGATGACGGACCAGTAGTAATCGATGTTGGCCAATCGGTAGTTCAGTCCCACCCTAAGAGTCAAGAATTCCTCGTTAGGGATGTTACTAGATTAGTTGAATGGGCTAACAAAAATGGTCTTGATGTTGAATTGGCGGAAGCCATGTATGACGTACTTGAAATGGACCTCTCTCACGTTGGTCAGACTGAAGAAGAGTGAACCAGCCTGCATATGGGTTGAAGAAGGATAGGCTTCCCGCTTTGGCTATGCGCCAATCACTGCCGCGAGTTCCCCAAGACCGTATTGCGGTCTTAATTGGCGCCAAAGGTGCCACTAGGCGTGAACTTGAAGTCGCTGCAGGATGCAAGAGTCTTCAGATTGATTCTACAAGTGGTGACATCGATGTTACTTGGCCTGAAGCGGGTGAGTATGACCCTGTTAAGGCTCTAAAATTACCCGATGTAATCAAAGCAGTCGGAAGAGGAATGGCTCCTAATAGAGCGATTCAATTATTACAAGACGATTGGTTTTTTGAAATGGTTGACCTCAAAGAACACGTCGGAAAAAGGTCGAGTCAACAGCGCCGAATCCGTGCAAGAATTATCGGTTCTGAAGGTAAAATCAGGAAGATGATTGAGCAACACACTGGTACTGAGATTTCAATTTACAAATCCACAGTTGTGCTTGTTGGCGAAGGCTCAGGGCTAATTAGTGCCAGGCAAGCAATCGAGATGTTAGCGAGTGGTAGCGAACATGGAACCGTAATCAAATATCTAGAGAAAGAGCGCAGAAAGTCAAGAATGGAAGCACGTTCTCTTGATTACATTGTGACCAAAGATGTCTCCGAAGAATCAGAAGATTTCGCCGACCTAGTACCTGGTTTGGCAGAAGTATCTCAAAGACGTAATCGAAGGTTGAAAGCGGCACAGGTAGACCCTGAAGATGCTGAAGAAGTATCCTCTATGATGGAATTATCTGAGGATGAGGAAGTCAGTTGGGAGGAGGAGTGATTTTTCTCCTCTGGAACCAAGTGATTGCGAAACCTGCACACAATAGAGCGATCATTCCTGGAGCGAATGATGTCACGACTCCAATTCCACTGACAGTCGCCCCTGTAACCATCATGTGGTGATTATTGTTCGACTCATCTCTCTCATCGATGATATCATTGGGGTCGATTACTAATCTCAAATCCCATTGTCCAGTGTTAGGAACAACATAGTCCCACATCAATAATTCACAAGTACATTCATCAGAAAGATTGCCCCCTTCAACTACAACAGACTGCATTGTAGTCCAATCTACATCTGCACTACGGTCTGCAGGAGCGGCTTGAAGGTAAACTGTTACTGCACCACCATATGCTTGGTTTGCTTCTAGAAGACTCGTTATTACAATCCCTCCATTGGTATCTCCAGGTCTAACCACTAATCTGTCAACATTGGTTTCTGTTGCATTCCATGATAGGTCCAGGCCCGGAAGTACTTGGAATGCGGTTGGAATTGTTGTGAGTTGATTACCCGCTTCATCTAATACGACTGCTCTCAACATTAGGTATTGGCGAGACTTTGTGGCCCATGAAGACAATGGAACAGTTCCATCTAGTCCTGATACTCCCACGTCAATCCATCTCCCCGATTGGTCAGGGGTTGCTCCTACTCCATTCAAATCAAATCCGTATTGAAGTTTGGAGTTTGGCAAATCAATTCCTGAACCTAGGTCTTGAGCTGCGAACGAGATGTTAGCCGAACCGATGAGACTTGTTGTCAATTCATCAACAGTCCAGCCCAAACCTTCAGGCTCACTAACATCGACCTTGATGTCTACATCGATGGAGTCTCCAACGTTCCCAACCTTGTCGACAGCTCGCATAGAGATCACGTGTTCTCCTTCATCAAAAACGAGAGTTACACTTGATGTAGATACATCACTCCAAATGCCATCTCGCAAAATTTGCACATATGATAAACCAGAACCGCTGCCATCATCGGTAGCGTCATCCAAACCTGAAATAGTTACTGAGTTGCTATCAGTCCATTCTTCTCCCTCACCAATAATTGGTGTAGACATTGTAGGTGATGTTCTATCTATTCCAATGAACATAGTTTTGCTTACAGATAGTCCTGAGCCATCCCATACGGTCAGCCTTGGATTGTATGTTCCTTCAGAGAGGGAACCGGTATTCCAATCCCATCCATATGCAATAGTTCCCGGTCCATCATCGCTAGGCGTACCTGGCCCGGGGACATTAGCAAGACTAGCATGTGTTAAATCGTCATCCATTGCAGCCCAAGAGAAACCCAATGTTGCATTCGCATCTAGCGAATACCAGGCTCTGTCAATAGCTGTAGTTCCACTTCCAACTCCAGTGTTAGACAATGTGAATGATGTGATAATCGGGACTTGATTAACGATATCAAATTCTCCGCTGGTAAACCAAGTAGTGTGATTATTAGCAGTTGAGTCCCATGCTCTTGCTCTAAATGTCCAACTTCCATTTGCATAATCTGTTGTATCGATATGAGTTAGCCAAGGTGTCGTAGTTAGATTGGCTACTGTATCCCAATTGCTGCTATCTGATGAAATTTCAATTTCGATACTAGATAATACTCCACTTCCAGTTGAAGAGAAACTCAGAGTGAATAGTCCCTTCACATCTTCACCTTGGGAAGGACCGTTAGAGAACACCAATTGTATGTCGCTTTCAGCAAATTTGACTTGTTTAGAATCAGCAAGAAGCATATCTCCGCTTTGCCCAATAGTCATGATGACTACGACCAGAAGTACAGAGATGAATCGCCTCATCAAACACCTGACATCACCACTCGCCCTTGAATGCTCGCATTGCAACACCCCCCTACGGGGTGTGTTGTCTATTGTTAATATGCAGCCGAGGAGGTTATCTTAATCGGTTGTTTCAAGTGCTACCCGCCGCCTCTTGGATTCATGGCAAGGCCAACTGTGACCACTCTAATCCTCGCAATGATGGTTCTCGCAGTCATGCCATTGTCAGTAAGTGCTGAAGATAGTGGTGGAGTTCAGGCTTCATCTTCGACTGTTTCTATCTCTCCTTCCGATCCTGTCGAAGGTAGTTCAATCACAATTCGCCTCACGATGTATAATGACAACAATTTTGCTGTAGATGATGTACTGTACAAGTTTTATTGGGATGGAGTAGCATCGAATAAGTTGATTGTTGCCGATACAGTTGACATACCGGCAAAATCTACAATCGATGTTGAAGTTGTGAAGTCTGGCTTAACCGTTGGTGAACACAAAGTATGGATTACTTTCGATTCAACCGGTTCAGATGAACAAATGTTCTTCACTGAAATAATGGTATCTGGCTTAGCCGACCTAGAGGTAACGTCAATTTCTACAAGCCCGGAATCTGTTTATTCTGGCGATTCAGTTGAAATATCAACTTTGGTCAGTAATACTGGCTCCGAAGATGCAGAAGCTAGTCGTTTGCAATTAGATTTGGACAGTCAAACTGAGATTCTAGATGTCCCTTCAATATTAGCAGGAGAAGATGTGTGGGTAAATCACACACTAATCGCTCCTGCTGCTGGAGATTACGATGTTGAGGTTACAGTTGATTTAGATGATGCAGTTATTGAGGCTGATGAGAACAACCAATTTTCTAATTCACTTTCTGTTAATGCAAGAATGGATTTGTCACACGTAGGGGACTTGTCGATTGAAATCGAGTCTGGGAGTATACAGGGCCCTTGGGTTATTTCTGGTGTCTTGAAAAGAACTGGTGGAGAAGGGACTACACAAGTGCCAATGAAACTGGAGATTCTAGACCAAAATAGTCAGAGCCTTCCTTTGCCGATATTTTACGTAAACCTCACAGGCGGGGAATCGGTTCAACAATCATGGTCATATGACCTAATCTATGATTACGTCTCAGTATTGGCTCCAGGTAACCATCAGGTTACAGTGATAATAGATCCATTTACCTCTGCTAACTTCACTCAAGAATCGACAAATAATGACAGAATATCTGGGTATTTTGACAAGTATGATGTTCCTGACGTTTCAGTAGACCCATACGCATCACCGTCCAAGCCTTCGGTAACAAGTGGCAATAATGTCGACTGGACAGTAACAATCGCAAACTCTGGACAAATTGAGGTCAAGGGATATCTGATATACACGTGGGAAGGGCAAACTTCCAGTGAGTCTTCTGATTCTATTATTACAATTCAAGCCGGAGACACTCACATTTGGCAACGCACATTGTCAACAGAAAGCGGGGCTCATACAGCAGAGTTTGAAGCACAGTGGGTTCCTTTGTCTAGTTCATATGATGCAAATCCTTTGAATTCTTATGCCAACGGTAGCATAGAAGTAACTGCTCAACTAAAATTGACATGGTCGAAAACCTCGATGTCTCTTGTTGATTCAACAGGAGAGCCAGCTTCAACACCATTGATGGCTGGTGATGAGTATACAGTTTCAATCAAAGTAGCCTCCCAAGAGACAGGTTCGGTGAACTATTCTTGCGAAAATGGCTTGGGAGTAGTATTCGAGGTAATTACAATCGATGTCACAGAGGGTGGCCAAATCTTCACTATTGAATGTACATTTACAGCAGATGCACCATTTACAAACATAGACCTAAGGCCAAGTAATTTGGATGTTAGCGGAGTCCAAACATGGAATTGGGATACCAAGGAGTCAAGCAATAATGTGGCTGATGAAGTAGGAGATATGACCTTCCAAACCGCTGGAATGATCGCATTAATCTGTCTCGTTCTAATTGCAGTATTAGTTGCAGCAGTAATTCTAACCAGGGAAACAGAGGAAGAAGTTGAGAGAGACATCTTTGACTATTGTCCCGCTTGTGATGCAGAACTGGATGACGGAGTTGACAGATGTCATTCATGTGGATTCAATTTGAAGAAAGCAAGAAAGCAATTCCACGATTGTGATGCTTGTGGTGAATCTATACCAGATTTGCTTTCTGATTGTCCATATTGTGGTTCATCCCAAGATGTCTCCAAATATTTCGAAAGGCGCGAACAGAAGGTTGTCGAGAAGAAAACAATCGCTCTTGTCGAAGAAGAAGAAATCGACCCAGAGACAATTCATGCTGCAGGATATGAAGGGTTTGACGAAGCGGTCAAGGAATTCGGTTATGATTCAGATGACTTAGAAGAACACTGGGATGAGGGAATTGCAAAAGCAGAGGCTGAAGTTGAAGCCGCTTATGACCGTAGAGTAGCATCTGAATACGAATTCGATCCGGATGACGAAGAAGCCATGTCGGTGGTTACTACTACCTTGAAATCAATAGATGAGACCTTCAAAGGGCACGATATTGATGCAATTCTAGATGAAAAGAATATCAAGGCTCATTTGGATGATGGCAGCGAATTAAGCGCCAGCGATGCAGATATTCGTGGAAGGCTATTCGAAATAACAGGCGAAGAAGGAGTAATGCCTGGAGATGAAGTTAACATCGGTATGGGAATACAAGATCGTTCACTTGCAGGAAATGTTCTTCCTGAAGAAGCAATGGATTTCTCATTCGATGAAGAAGTGGTCGATGAAGAAGCCGACGAAGTAAATCCAGTCGCTGCTGCTGCCGCTGAAACCAAGAGACGCCGAGGTGTAAGGCGCAGGTCTAAGCAAGCCAAGACCGCAGAGTGTGGTGCTTGTGGTGCGGAAATTGCGGCTGATGCCAACGAATGTGCTACATGCGGCGCTAAGTTCGAGTAATGATGCCTGTCAGTACTCACAGGGTTCGTCATCGCGTAAGCTCGGCTGACCCTCTTGACTTCATTCAGGCAAATGTGTCTAAACATCGCACACCCTTCAAACCATCGAGGGGTTTTATTGATAGATTATAGGATAGTGGAGTGGTATGATGAGACCTCGTAAGGCAATGTCTGCTTTCGTCATGCTGGCCATTCTAATGGCGTCCAGCATGGGGTGCATCGGACTTGTTCCTGCTCGTGAATTCATGGAAGACCTTCGTGAACCTCCACAGTTGATTCAGGAAATTGAACGAATAAATGTCGACCACGTATTTGTTACAGATATTACCGATATCACATATAGTACAAACTATACCAACTCTTTCTATTTTGAGGTCGATTCAGATGTTTCAGAAATCAGTGCTTACATCACTGCGGCTATGGCTCTTGACTTGGTCATACCAGTTCCGACCGAAGTAAGATATGTCAAAGCAGTACTAACCGATGCTGACGGAAATCAAATTTGGTATGAGGAGTTAACCGAAACCAAAAGGCCAGCCGTAGCAACATTTCAACAGCCTCTTGCTGAGGGGACCTGGACATTATATGTTGATGCTAGAGGATATGGAGAAGAAATTGGTAATCTCTACAAAGATTCCTTCCAAGTTTTGATCAAAGTCGATAGGTACTGTTGGGAGTACCATGGTGAAGAAGGCTGCACCTATGACGATTAGACTAGTCTAGAGTCACAAGCATATCTTCTAGAACAACTTTCGCACTTTCCTTTGCGATTATGATTTCTTTCCGCCCCGCCTTCAGTCATCAATCTTTGAATTTCTTTGACGGCAGAAAAGAGGGAATGCTTGTTTGAGTCATTCCAATCAATCGAATGTAGGTTTTCACTTCCATACCTCAGCACTCCATAAGGAGGTTTTCTACCAGTTGTAGATTCGACCAAATGGAGATAGGCCAATAACTGCATTTTGTGGGACTTGTGAGGGCTCTTCGGTATCTTTCCAGTCTTTTGCTCAACAGGGATAAATTCACCCTCGACGATGACAATTTGATCTGGTCTTCCCCGTAGCCCAGTAAAACCATCAACTAAGAGTCCAGCCTTTGATTCATCATCCGAATAAGTTACTTCAATATCTGCTTCGATACCAGCTTCCATTCTAGCAACTTCCAGCGCATTATCGGCAAGCAGTGCTCTCTGCAATTGCCAAGAAGCGAGCAGTGTCCATAGCATTGCCATAGATACCAAAATAAATCCAGCTTGTTCCTTATCTGCCGCCCAAGTCAAGCCAATTGCGTGAAGGCCAAATATGGTGGCTCCCATTAGCAAACCGGCTTCGACCCTTCCACCTTGCCCCCATCCGCCAATAAATCCGTACGGCTGAAATGTGTTAGGAAGAATTGTATCATCTAGGTTTTTTAAATCATCAAATTCATTGGTCCTTTGAATCGGATTATCAAACCATTTTCTCCACGGGAGATATACTGCAATCAGTCCTAAAAACAGCCAAACTATCGCTAAAATAGTTAGATATCTTGCAACATCCTCTGGAGCTCTAGTATTGGAAATAGTCATGAAAATTATTGCATCTGAAATGAAAATAATGATTATCGCGAACCACCATGACCAAATCACTAATGCTCTTTTCAATTCATTTTGTTTTTGTTTGAAACCAGATACTTTTTGATGTATTTCAGCATGCTTTTCTCTACCTGCAGAAATTGCATCTCCTCGTCCCGTTTTACCATCTCGGGCCAATGCCCAAGACAGCGGACAATATGCGTGCCTCTCCAAATCACTAGCGGAAACATGGAGAGCATCACCTTCCTTATTGCGCCAAAAACCATCATCGCTTTCAACTGCGATTACGGATTCATTGGCTCTCTCAGTAGTCACTAAAGGCCCCCTACTCTACATCCTGAGGGTCGATTGCCATCAAGGTTACCCCGGTATGTTGAAATCCGATTTCGCTATACTGCGCCTTGAAACCAACATTACCTCGGACGAAGCGGTTATTTAGGGGTGGATGGTGGCCCGAATGCTGGAGTCAATACTATGACTGAACTTCTTATCGACCGTGAAACCTATGAGACACATGCTGTTCACATTGGTACTCAACAAAAGAGCGCAGATATGGCACAATTTATTCAAGAGGTTCGCTCTGATGGATTGTACCTGATTGATATCGAAATCACAGATAGCAGAATACGTGCAATCTCTCAATTCCTTGGTCGCTACAATGCAGCCAACATCATGGTTGTCAGTGCCCGCCAATACGGACAGCGCCCAGCACGCATGTTCGCAGAGGCAATCGGCGCAAGAGCCAGCGTAGGTCGTTTCATTCCAGGGAGTCTGACCAATCCTGCTCTACGTTCCTACGTAGAACCTGATATGCTGTTCGTTACAGATCCTGCAGCAGACCAGCAAGCACTACGTGAAGCTGTAAACACAGGACTTCCAATCGTTGGAATCTGTGATGCTAACAACAATCTTCGAAATGTCGACCTAGCACTACCTGCTAACAACAAGGGTCGCAAATCCCTTTCTCTTCTTTACTGGATTCTAGCACGTGAAGTTTTGAAAGCACGTGGAGAGACAACTGACGAGGCATGGGCAGAAGCTCAAGACCTAGAAGACTGGGAATCTACTTTCTAAGTAAGTCCAACCCCCTAGGGTGATGAAAGATGAGTGCTTTCATCCTGCCCAAGCCAGGTGAATGGGATGGAGATGTTCGTCCTCTATTCTTAGCACCAATGTCTGGAGTGACCGATTTAGCATATCGGCTACTTGCTAAGGAGTGCGGTGCAGATTTTACAATTACAGAATTTACTAATTCTACAGCACTGACTCGTGATGCTGCAACTTCGTGGAGGAAAATGGAGACGTGTGAAGCAGAGAATCCGTTTATTCCTCAAATCTTTGGCGGAGTTTCCAAAGACATGGCTCTAGCATCAGAACTGTTGTCTGATAGTGCGGACATCATCGACCTAAATTTTGGATGTCCCGCCCCTAAGATCACCAAAATATGTGCAGGCGCCGCATTGATGGGCCAACCTGAAAACTTGGTTTCGATGTGTGAAGAAGTCGTTGACAGAGTAGATATTCCTGTCACTGCCAAAATGCGTTTAGGAACAGGGCAAGGCGATTTTAACGCGAAAGAAATTTGTCAGGAACTTGAGCATGTTGGAATACAGCGTCTGTGTGTACATGGCAGAACTCTCAAGCAGAGATACTCAGGTGTTGCAGATTGGGATTACATTACTAGCGTTGTAGAGTCAGTAGAATTACCAGTCATAGCAAATGGAGACGTGGTTGATTCGGATTCCGCTAAGGCATGTCTTAGTCAAACCAATGCTGCAGGATTGATGATAGGCAGAGGAGCAATTGGGCGACCTTCAATTTTTGGAGAAATTAAAGTTGGTTTAGGGTGGATGGAAAAAGAAGACCTTCCATGGATAAAAGCCCATGAAGGAAACTGGGAAAATCTTACAGAAACAGCTCAGCAATTTGCAACTCGAAGATGGTGTTGGAATCGTTACATTGAGTTGGCTAGAGAGACTACAGGACTGGAACTAAAATCGATGCGAGGACATGCAGTATCTTTCACTAAGGGGTTACCTAGCGCAAAGAAAATCCGTAGTATAATGCATGGTAAAACTAGCAAAGAAGAATTCGCTGCAGCAACTAGTGACTTCCTAGCATCAAACTGAACGGGTGGCGTTAGCAGCGATTCAGTGATACTACTTTGAATCGTAAAATAAAATGAGAATGGGTTTTATGACCCTCTCTATTTTTCATTTGTCTGCTATATTTTTCTCAAAATCGGTTTTTCCAAATCCATCTGGAATACCCCACTTTTTGATATAAAATTCAATTGGAACAGCTCCATTTCCTCTGTCGACACCGTAATTTTCATCATAGATGTCCTCCACTATAGGCGCTGGACCATCGTATGACAAGTACCAATTCTCAGCGACACCAGGACCACTCTCTGTGTCATCTGGACCAATCCAATTTTCATCCCTCTGTTTCATATTTGTTGTAGCAGTATTGCCAAAAATTTTGGAAATGAAATTCATTAGCCAGGCGAACATAATTCCCCCACACATACTCGATTTATAGACAATATGCAATTTCGAATCATAGGGAGAACTTGTGAATGCCCCCGTTTGCATGGGTAGCGTCTAAAATGACCCACGCAAAGCCCATTCAAACAACAATCACATTCGGAAGGGTATTCGGATAGGCCCTTGCGAATTATCCATATTTGATTATTTGATACTCAATTTCTTTTCTAAACACTACCCTGGTGTATGCCCTTGTACACATGGGTGTCCCATTAACACTCTATCACGTATGCAGGCACAAGGGCCACTCTATGATATCGACAGAATTCTTTAGGATGGATGATAAATGAATTAAAAAAAGTCCCCCTCATCTACATACATGGACTCAGGCCTAGGAGACGACGAAGTCGTTCCTTCGAAACTCGACAAGGATTTCACAACGGAACCCGTCTCGGTAATAGGCCTCATCGCTTTTTCCTTTTTTGTAGTACCAGGAGCGTTTATTTTCGGAGGGGTGGGGGTCTGGTTACTGTTCTTCTCGATAATGAATCCATATCACGAAGACGGGGGACTAGTGGGGTTTGTATGTATGGGGATTCCCCTTACATTAGTTGGATTGTTTTGCTTCTTATTATGGTGGGCTGGCGTAATCAAGGAACGCCTGCGCATACAGCACAGCAGGGATCGACTGGTCTACCAGGCTACGCTTCTCGGGCTCGGGCTCCCTCCGCTTAGGGGACTCGGTTTACTCTCCGAGAAGAGGCGCCTCTCAGAAGCAGTTTACCTCGAGACCGACAAAGATGGGGACGATGCAATGATCCACGGCCGCTCGAGCGAGGGGGTGGAATGGGAGCTTGATATCGATTCTGTGGTTTCCGAATTGGCGGAAGCCGAGAATCCATACAACCCACCACGCCAAAAAAAGGCGAGAGATATAGCGGAATCAATTGGCATTGAGTTCCGAATGGAGTGACGTAATACCCTAAAGTGAATATCAACAGTATCATTGGGATATACATTGGTAGATGTTGAAGACCATCTAGTCTGATATTCGGATGGGTCCCCCTTCCAAACACCCTCATTCGAGAGGGTACCCATGCAAACGGGGGTATTGGCATGGGTTTCGAAAGGGCCGTCATATTGAGGCTTGTAATCGTCGCAATTTTGGTTAGCGCGACGCTTCGTAATCAATTATGCATGGGGATTCATGAATGTACACTACCTCTTGTTCTCGGGTTTTTGCCTCACAAGAAATGCATACTGGAATTGCAGTAATTATCTCATCGTAAGTCGTGATTCTATCGTCATCATGTACAGAAAATGTGTCGTCTTCAGTATTCAAATCAGTAATTTCACATGTAACCATAATTGACTTTTTTGAATAATTTGAGCAGTCAAAAATAGAGCAGGGGAAATTATAATCCTCATGTGCTTGACTGATTGCGTGAATCCATGTCATAGAGTATGAGCGCCTACCGTATTTCTTGCGTGGAGATGAAGTAGATATGTCAGAAATAATTAATCTTTCATACTCGCCCTCATCGAGGATATATGGTGCTAAATCAATTGCCATGTGATTACTAAGTTAGTTGAACATATAATACTAGTCAAAAGTATCAACATATTCATTCGGATACTTTACAAGAGGTTATCCGATTACCCATTCGAATGTAATTGATGTTTGAATGGGCTTTGCGTGGGTCATTTTAGACGCTACCCATGCGAACACCTGTGATACGAGTCCAGAAATCTATTCTAGTAATCTTCTAGTCTCATCTGGGTCGATGAAGATAGCACCTATGATCACCACAGTTTCCAATACTGCAGAGATAAGGAATAGTGTTGGATAATCAAATCTGCTTGCAAGAGGGTCAGTCAATTGGTAGCCAATAACCGCTGACAAATTCATCATAGCCATGTAGGCAGTAAATTGCGTTCCACCAACTTCGCCCCAGGTAATCCTCATCATCAATGAATATACGTTGATTGCAACCATTGCCCAAAGCAATGTGTGAATCGACCATATAGACATCATGAACAAACTACTACTCCAAAGTGACTCGCTCATTCCCCAAAATGCAGTGGCAAGTGCAGCCCCAAGCGCGGAATAAATCATCACTGATTTGCCGCCAAACTTTCTCCCAAGCTGACCTCCTACAATGTATCCAATCATAGTTACAACAAGTATTACTCCACCCTTCGTGGCATTGAATTTTTCTTGAGACCAACTCAATTCTGCCAAGAACAATAATGGTAGAACTGGCACGAGGAAGAATGAGAGAGATATCACCAAACTAAGGGCGATTCCTAACTGGGTTGAGCGAAGTGAAAATGCAGTTTTTACATTTGACAATATTTCTTTGAAAGTACGTTCCTCTTCTTCTGCCTTAGTCCCATCTGGGTATGTGATTTCTATCGTAATCTCCTCATCCCAAGGGAATAATTTCTCTCCGGGCCTCTCTCTCATCAATAATGGGACCAGCATGATGACTAGGAGGATTGGAATCTGGAGTAATATTGCACCAGTGATTCCGATTTTACCTATGATTGTCCCTAGTCCCGCTCCACCGATTATTCCTCCAACGGTTTTGGATGTGAACATGTAGCTGTTGACCTTCTCCATTTCATGCGGCTTTAGTATGTCAACCGCAAGAGCATCTGTGCTGACATCTTGTAGAGAGGTGAATATATTGTAGACCAAAAACATCGTCGCAACCAACTGAACATTGCTTGCCGGATTAGGAATGAATAACATCGAAGATAGTATCAAGACCATTCCTGTTTGTGCGATTAAAATCCAAGGTCTTCTTCTTCCGAACTGGCGGTATTGGAAGCGATCTATTACCGGGCCCCATAGGAATTTCAGTGACCAAGGTAAAGTTCCTAGAGTTAGTAAAAATGCTAACTCCTTTGCTGCAACTCCCTCTACTGCGAGGAATGTTACGAAAGTTACAGTGATGAATCCCCAAGGTATTCCTTGGGCGACATACAGAGCGCATAGAGTCAGTACTCTTGCCCGATAATTATCTATCAACGTTTTACCTTCAGAATCGGATTCTTTAGGTCCTGAAATTTCAGAATCATCTTCCAAAATCATTCCTAATTGGAATTGGTCTCTTCTTATAGTAATGAATCCTACAACTGCAAACATTCCTAAGAACCAAGGCGAGAACAGTATTCCCGAAATACTACCAGTGCCAACCGACATAGAAGATGCCGAATCTTCTTCGCTAGTCATATCCGATTCATTGGAATTCCAATCTAGCCATGCTAGAGTTGCAACGACATCTAAGCCAGTTTGTAGACCAGATTCCAAATTATTTCGTCCTCCTGCAAGAGTATTAATTACTGCAACATTATCGCTTTGTGAGTGTTTTGGAGTTTGTTCACAAGAATCACCTTCTTCGAAAATATACTGATGCTGACCCCTTAACCAAGTGGCAGTATGGTTGTTCATTATGAAATTGAAATGGTCGGAGTTTCCTTTGGTATCATCGATAACACGAACCCATTCATCAGGATGAGATAGGTCCGAATTAATTTGTTTGAGATGGTTTTGAAACCATTCAGCATTCGAACGCATTTCATCTGTAACCTCTAATCCATTATTCTCATAATATGACCAATCTGAAACAGGAGATGTGAACATGTAAAGCGTCCAATAATCCTCATCACAGCCCGATAATTGACTTGCTAATGGTGTAGGGACTGGCCAATTAAGTCCGAACATATCGAGATTGACATAGGTGACATTAACATCATCAGGAATCTGTTCGGTAACGAAATGAAGACTACCCATCCCTCCTCCTTCAGAAGATGATGACCCCTGCCATTCCTCATAGTCCCACCATGCTAATTTCCACGTGTGTGAAGGAGTTTGGTTCCATTCCGAAAAAGTTCTCGCCAATTCCAGTAGTGATCCACTTCCTGTACCGTCATCATAAGCTCCTGAATTTGTACAACCAGTATATGTCTGTCCGATTAGAGGCGGAGGAGAATAGCAAATCGCATCATGATGGGCACCTACAACAATCCAATCATCCTCTTGAGTTCCATTGATGGTTACAACCAAATTTTCACAGTTATTACATTCTTGAGTTTGGAAAGGTTGCCTTTCAACATAATATCCCATCCCCTCTAACTCTTCAGCAATCCAGTCTCTTGCGTCAAAGTTAGCCTGAGTGTCAATCTTTCTGTAACCGAAGTCTGCCATCGCCACCATGTTGTCATACGCAGCACTCCCTTCAGGCCAAGCAGGAGGAACTTCATCGGCTTGTGCTTTGACATCATTTGGATATGCAAGTGCGCTTGAAAGTGATACTTGAACTACCAATAGGCCCAGAAGGATTGCGAAAACCAACCTCCTGTGCATGCTTAGCGGTAATCGCTAGGAGTGATAAGGTCTGCGAGAGGGCTCTGTAATCCCTCAAAAATCAATTCAATTCAGACATCAGTCTCGCCAGTTTCAGGGTTTGAAACAGGTGGTAAGTCTAGAATTGCTCTTTTGACATTAGCGCGCAATAGAGACAAATCTCCGTAACATATCAGAGAATCTCCGAATCTTAGATTCATATCTGGTTCTGGATTCCAAATCAGGTCACCTTCTCGGGATAATGCGAATACAGGCATTTCTCCCTTGAATATCTCACTAATTGGTAAACCGATTAAGTGTGGATGATTACGCATATGAACCGATAGAACACCTTGGCCAGGAATAGTTCTCAATAACTGGTCAACGTTGACTTCATTAAAATCAGATTCCGACATTACATATTCAATAATCGCCGCTGCTACATTTACGCCACTTGCTTTCTCGATACCTTCTAGGCCAGGTGATGAATTTACTTCCAAAACTAGAGGCCCATTATTGCCCTCAAGAAGGTCAACTCCTGCGACATTCAGGCCGAGAACTCTAGCTGCTCTGCAAGCGACTTCAGCGTACTCATCACTAATCTCAACACCTTCTACAGTCCCGTTTAGATGGTAATTAGAACGGAATTCTCTTCCACGAGCCTTTCGCCTCATACATGCTACAACTTTGCCGCCAACAACCAGGGCGCGAATGTCTTTGCCGTGACTTTCTGCAATATATTCCTGAATCAAAACCGCTTTACCAGTTACGAGTAACCCTTGAACTAGATTGCGAGTCTCATGCAGAGTGTGTCTAAGGAAAACACCTTGTCCTTGAGTACCTTGAGTGACTTTGACCACAGCAGGCAATCCGCCAACCGCTTCGATTGCACGTTCGATATCTTTCATATCTCTGACATATGCAGTTCTAGGGGTTGGGATTCTGTTTCTTGCAAGAATCTGCGAAGAGTGTAATTTATCTCGACTTTGAAGGATTCCTTGACTAGTATTTGCAGTCCAGACATCTAACTGTTCAAGGTGCCTTAGAACTGATACTCCGTGCTTTGTTATCGAATGGCCAATTCTAGGAATTACCGCGTCATAATCGAATTTTTGTCCTTGGTGAAGGATACCAATATCCTGTTCAGCCACGAATAACGAAAACTGCATAGGGTCAAGAACTGCAACATCCAAGTCTCGCAGTCTCGCTTCTTCAACTAAACGACGTGTACTATACAATCGCGGCCCCCGCGAAAGAACAGCCAACCTTGTCGTCATGGTCATCGAGGCAACCCCTACCTTTTTCAGTCCTTTGCCAACATTAAACAATCGTTCAATTCAAGTTCTGATTGGCGATGGGACGGACATGAGCGAAGAAATTTCTGAAGAACCTACGGTTGATTCCGAAGAAGAAGAAGCTCCTGAACTCACCATCGAAGAACATCAAGAGGCACTCAAAAAATCACGCTGGAATGTCTTCATGTACCTCGGTTTAGCAGTTGTTTTATTCGGGTTTGCTTTATTCCCATTCATGAGTTTGACTCTATCTGTCGATGAAGGAATTGGCTCTATCGATACAACAGTAGATGTTATCGGATTATCACCGGGTGGTGAAGATTTCACCGATATCCCTGTGGAAATGGAAATAGTCGTTCAGTCTTTGCCTACCGATGTACAGAGTATCGAGGTATTCATGATCAAGAATGCTGAAGGCTGTGAAGCTACAGATGGTTCAGTAGAAAAAACTCGAAATCTTCTGCAACAAGGGAATTCTGAACATCCCAATAGTTATCTTCTCATCAACGACCCGGTTGAGTCACAAACATATGATGTTGAATTCTCTGTTGACCCTGGTAAATATTGTATCCAGATTGTAGTAGATACTCAGAGTCAAAACTTCCAAGGAATAAATGTTGAATCAGAAATTGATATTTATCCAGCGCAGTTCCCTCTAGCAACAATTGGAGTGATTTGCCTTCTTCTTTCAGCATTCGCATTTATTGGAGCGCAAAAGCATGGCAAATTTGTGAAAGGTTTGGTTGAACCAAAGAGCGAGATTAGTGTTGAGGACGCAGTATTGGCTCAAACAACTTCGACTCGTATTACAGCAGGCCCAAGTGGTCCGCCAACTGGGCCTACTGGACCTCCGGCCGCAGGACCTACTGGACCTCCCGCAGCAGGCCCTACTGGGCCACCAGCTGCGGGCCCTAGCGGAGCGCCAGAGGTTGCTAGCCCAGTAGTCCAAGAAGTTGTAGAAACTCCTGTTGTGGTTGAAGAACAAGTAGAAGCGGTTGCAGATGTTTACGAAGACCAAGGAGATGGCTGGTTCTTCCGCAGATTACCTGATGGCTCTTACGACCAAACGGTATATGTTGTCGAAGATGGTCAATATGTTCCGTATGTCGAGCCTGAGGCCTGATATGGCCCTGTAAGGGCCACAACTATACCCATCTTTGAAAGAGGGTGAAGTCTCCGTCTTTATTGATGAGTGAACCGGCATCTGATGATTTGTCCTCTCTCACTGTAGCCAAATTGAAGGTTATGTGTAAGGAGAATGGACTTTCTATGGCCGGTAGGAAAGCCGAATTGGTAGAACGATTAGACCAACATCTCAACGAAGAATCGATTTCACTCGAAGAAGTTGAAACCGTACCACTACCTTCCAAAGACGAGGAAGAAATCCTAGTGGCCGAAGTGATAGAGGCTGATATCATTGAAGAAACAGAAGCGCCAGTCCCTGTCACTTCCAAATCCTCAGATAAACCATTGACGTTCGTAGACCAAATTAAGAACCCAAAAGTCGCAGCAGTACTTCTTACAATTCTAATAGCAACAGGCGGTTGGTACTATTATGTCAATAGCCAATTGCAACCATTCACTGCCGATGATTTACGGTATGGGGATTCTATGGAATATACACTACTGAACGGTGATTTGGAAGTTACTGAAGGATTCATAGATCTCGTACAGGATAATTTCGATACAGGAGACGGAGATTATTGCCGAATGCAATTAGAGTTCTCCGGAAAAGGAACCACTTCGGTAACTAATGGCGGTAGCAATGAATTGTTTTTCGAATCTGATGAGTCATTACTTGGAGCAGTTCAGGCCAAAGGTGGTTATGGGCTAGATTGGTTAACAGTTGAGAAAACTCAAACACGTAATATCGATGACCTAACCTTCTCAAGATACAGGTACAAATTGCCACCATTCAACACTAACGAATGCAGCTCTATTCCAGAGGCAACTGGTGGTAGTTTGAAAATCGATACAAAGTCATGGACAGAACTATCAGAGCGAGACATCATTTCAACCCAAGCAGATTGGACAATCGATTTCCCAGCAATAGACCCTCCAATATATCGTGAAGGCACAACTATGTCGTTTGGCTTAGGAGGTGTTCTAGGTCTTCTTGAAGAGGTTGCACCTGGAGTTGCAATCGTAGTATCTCCGGTGGAAATTAGAGAGATGATGGGAACTAAACTGATTCAAACAGATGCCAATGGAACCCACTTGGGATGGGAATGGAACGTCATTGGTCCTGATGATGTAGGAGATGATGAAATGTGGAAGATTGCGATGGAGCATCGTGAAATCCGAGAGAATTGTTTCGGTCACGCTAGGATTACTATGTGGGTGACAGAAGATTCACCATGGGCAGTTCGTCAAAACGTAGATGTTCATATTTCTGAAGATGGTGACAAATCATCTTGCGGAGGATTCTCTGACCAACTTGCGGACATCATACTACCCGATGGCAGCCTCAGCCTTAGCCTTGAAATGTCTAAAAATTCACTGACAAGGGGAAGTAAATTGCTCGACTTAGGTCGTAGTTATTCTTCTGTACCCAATGCCGGAGCCTATGCTCCTTCATCTAGCGAATTATCGGATTGGGGCAATTACGACTTACATTTACCGGATAATACCACACTTCGTTCTCACTCATTAGAGATGGCTGTGGGATGTGTAACTGCAGGATTTGTACCAGAAGCAACTGCAATCAATTCAGCATTGGATAATGATGGATATATTTGGCGAGCTAGAGACAACCGAAGCGATTCATCTACAACTAGTTGGAATCTCTCTTGGGTCAGTACCAGTCCTAATTCGGGTTGGGTTGTAGTCGATGTGTTGGGCGAACCTAGCCAAGAAAATTGCAATTATGTGTCGCATGGCGGGTACGATGATAGTGTGGCACATAGCCGCAATGACATACCTTCAGCTCTGAACATAAGTATGCTAGAACAAGACCTCGTTGATTCGACAAGATTCCCTCAACTTAGTGGCGATGATGGGTTCTTCACATCATCTGGAGAATATCATTCAGAAACTAGAGTTGGACATTTGGTCGTAACTCCGGATGGAGATTATACCGATTGGATAAACCGATTAAGTTCAGGAGATACAGGTGCTACGACTTTGGACTTAACTCGCTCTTGGTCGTCATCTACCACGAATAATGGAATAACTACACTGTGGGATAACACGCTCTCTTTGGCTATGGATGCCACAACAGGACAAGTTATTGGTTGGAATCACGTAAAAACTCCAATATGAGGTGAAAGAATGACTGGTAGAGGACTAGATCATTTAATCGAACAGAATGAAACCGACCTTGGTTTTCTTTCTGCATATGGTGGTGGAGAAAGTCCTGCAGAACTTCTAGCTCTCATTCAGGATGCTATTTGTGAAGGAATGAAGTTAGAAGAAGTTTCAGAAGGAGTTCAGTTTACTCTAGAAAGAGAAAACCTTCCCCTTGTACCTTCAGATATTAATCGCAGAGGTTTCCTAAAACCATCTCTAGACAACAAAGGCGTAACGGTTACAATAACTGATTTTGGACCTGAACAACGCCGTTTTATCGAGCGTTTAGTCGAATTCATTCTTTACGAATGACCGCAACAGCGATCACTCCTAGAGAAATCGCTCCTAGAGTTGCTAGAACGCCTACAGCAGGAAGGCCATCAGAATCTTCCTCGCTATCTTCAGGACATCCATCGCCGCCCCATTCTCCATCATTTAGCCAACAATCTGACCAAGTCTTGTAGAAACCGGATGAAGGGAACATTTCGGTCGTGTCATTGTCATTGGAATATGTTGCCTTAACTCTCCAATTCACGTATGTGTGGTCTTCTATGGTAGTCACAGATGAAGTGAATGTTCGGTTATCCTCACTTGTAACAACAGCAGATTCTGGCGGTAAGCAAACCCCATCATTATTACAAATCTGAGTAATCAAATCGAATGTGGTATTATTGTTGAATGCATCATTATTCAGAGTCATTGTGATATCCCAATTTTCTAAATCTGTAGTTACTTCAGTATGAGAAATTGCATCAAAAATAGTTTCTTCAACCACTGGCTCGATATTTACTCCGCCTTCTACATCAGCAGCATAGGTAGTGTTCAGTAGTGCAATACTCATCAAAATACAAACTATCATTCTTGTTTTCATAGTTCCATCTCCCATAACTCGTCACCAACCCAGTGAATGTTCTTTAGGCCCTTGCCTTTTAATTCACCGATTAGGGAAGGCCCATCTTTAGTGGCCCATCCAATCGCTAATGGCCTCTTATGAGTCTGGTCTCTAACCCAGACCAAATCTCCTTCTTTGATTTCTTCATCAGCATTATGGATGCCAGCAACCATACAATCTGCGCCCTTCATCAAGAAAGGAATTGCTCCATGGTCAACCTCAACGAAACGCTTCTCACAAGGGTAAGAAAGGAAGCCTCGTAAAGTAAGGAATACGACTCGCTCATCATCAGGGCTCATCAACTCTACAGCCAATGGAACTCGATCAACTAACACCATTTTCCAAGGCCCGTAATCTGCCATTTCAAGGAAAGCGCCATCGACTGCTAAATCAATACCTAAAGCGGATTCTAGGTCTTTGAGTAAAGGAGCGATATTTTTGCGTCTAACCGGTCGGCGCTTCTTGATTTGCCAGTCCTTCGCCATGTTAGCCCCTGTGGTCCCTGATGTTTGACCCTTCGGTTTGATGAGGGCGTGACCCATGCGGTTGAATATGGACGTATGGTGTGCAATCCGAACCTATCCTAAACATGCTCTAGAATTAGGCAATCCGATCCCACAAGAGCCGGTATTTTTCCTCAAACCTTCTTCCTCGATAATCGAATTTGGCCAAATCGAGACCTGTGATGGCGATGTCCATCACGAAATTGAGCTGGTTTTGAAAATCGGAGATGAAGGAATGCCTTCACACATGGCTCTAGGATTAGATTTGACTAAACGTAGTGTTCAAGACCATTTGAAGTCAAATGGATTGCCATGGGCAGAAGCAAAAGCCTTCTCTGGTAGTGCAGTAATTGGTGACTGGTTTGAGTATGACCACAGAGCAGAATATAGCTTAGAAATCAACGGCGAAGAAGTTCAAAGAGGTTCTCTGAAAGAAATGAGTTGGACTCCTGGCGAATTAATCGACAAACTCGCTCATTGGGCTCCAATTACAAAGGGCGACCTATTGTTCACTGGTACTCCTGCAGGCGTTGGTCCATTAATGGCAAATGACACCGTCACGGCCTCTCTATACATCGAAAACAAGTGTATTGTCTCACATACAGCACAATGTGTTTGAGGCATACCCTTCAAATATGAACGGCTGGTCGCCAAGCCGCTGGAGACAACAATAATGGGACAGTGGCACGGAATCTCACGTCGCAAGTCAAGTGGAGGACGTCGCGTTTCTTCTCGTGGAAAGAGAAGTACCGAAATCTCCTCGGAAAAGCAATTTGCTCTTATTGGAGAGCCAAAGCGCAAAATCTACCGTAAGACCGGTGGAAACACGCTTGTTCGTGTTCTATCCGACAACCGTTGCACAATCAACGGTAAGGATGGCAAGTCTACAATCGCTAATATCACCAACGTCATCCAAAATGACGCAAACTCAAACTACATTCGTCGTAACATCCTGACCAAGGGTGCAGTCGTAGAGACCGATAAAGGCCAAGTCAAGATTACTTCTCGTCCAGGACACGATGGCGTTCTAAACGGTGTTGTACTTTGAATGGGTTCAAAGGTAATCGCCCTCTGAGGGTTTGATATGGACCACAATCCAGACCGCATTGCAGTCTGGCCTGGCTACTTCAATGCCAAGGTTAGTCGTCGTAGTGGTCGACGTGTTCCAAGAGATTCTAGCGTTCTAAAACCAGACTTAGAAGGTCTTTTCATCGCTTCAAGAGCATTGGGTTTGAAAAAAATCAAGCGTGAAGAAAAAATTTCACATCCTAACAGGCCTCATGGTAAAGAAGGCCGGCTATGGGTTTCCAAAAAAGGAGCTAGTGAATCAATCGGCGCTTCTACCAAAGAAGAAATTCTCCAATTGATTGGTGGCCAGTGGCGCCAAATGCAGAAGGACCAGCGTTCGAATGAGAAAGATGCACAAGTTCGTGGCCCAAAGGTCGGGGACAAGCGTGCTCGCTCACAACGCAAAGGCGCTAACAAAGCCAAGGCGGCCCAAGCACGTGCTCAAAGAAGCCAGAAACGCCGTCGCCGTTGAATAGGAATTGATTATTTGCTTATTGCCATTCGAATGTGGCATGCACTACTTCTTTCCAGGGATGATTGTCGGTTTTATTATTCTCCAAACGTCAATCATTGCACCAACCTTGTTCAAAAAATTGGATATCAAAAATTTTGGAATTGCAATTAGGGCTATTTGGCCTAAGTTCTTCATTGCAATTTTCTTGTTAGGTTCTGCCACACTTGCAACCGTTGCAACGCATGATGAATTATCGATTTACCATTATGCAATTGCTGGCAGCACTACTCTTTTCGCTTTAGTTTGCTATCTTATCATACCTGCAACCAATCGAGCTACAGATGAAGGTAACAAAAAATTGTTCAATATTCTGCACAAAACTAGCGTCTATCTTACCGTAATAATGTTGATTTCAAACATTGCTTACCTATTTGTTTGAAGTTCACAATCAAAAATTAAGAATTGCTCGTACAGATATCGGATGTACACAAAGTAGTATCATAATATTCTCTTGTTGCAGGGTCAAAGACATCCATTTGTAGAGTAGAGCCTGAATCGACAACAGTAACTATTGTTGAGGCTGCTGAAGGAAGATAATCTTCACCAGTACTCCTCAGGGTTAGTCGAATAGTATGTCCTTCATCAATCTCTACATCCATTGGGAAAAACTCCATCACTGCTGTGATCTCTTCAAAGATTGGAGTCCAAGACTGCTCTTGAGAGCCACCTGCATGGTATCTTAGATCCATAATTGCGTGACCGATGTGGATACAAGTGCCTTCGTAACAATCTTCCATAAGTGCATAAATTTGTCCTCCAATAGTTGCTGTATTCACATTGACGTGCAGCCTAGGAGTTCCGCCAAAGTAGAGTGCTTCTTCTAGTGGAGGAGTTTCATAAACAGGTCCTGAACTAGCATCTGGACGAATTGTGTTTCCTCCGCCCATCGCTGCAAGTTCCGTGCTACCTAACTCCCACCAAACTTCTTCAGTATTGGACATAGGGTAGCGGTCCTCAAATCGCCAGTCGCCTTGGTTAGATTGGATTTCAACTCCAAGCCATGGCTGTGGGCCAACTTCTTTCAGATAGTATGTGAACCACTCTAGAAGGTCTTGCATCCAATCCATGCGTACCATCTCAGGGAAGGCTTCTCTGCCTCTGCCATCTGCACTTCTGTCGTACATCTGTTGAGGGCGGTCAGGATAATCGTGGTCCCATTGTCCGAACAGTCCCTTTGCTTCTATATCCGCATCATACAATTTGTTGATAGTTGGAATAGCCATATGTGGGTCAACGTTCCAGTCATGCATCCCTTGAATCAAATATACACTGCCTTCGTAATTTTCTAGGACTCTATCCAAGAAATATCTCTCGCCCCAGTAATCACCTGCAGCCTCACTGCCCCAGGCCCAAGCAGCGCCACCTGTGGCTGGCCCAGCGATATAATCAGGACACATGTTCCCTGCATCTTCCAAATCCCCGTCAATTCCGTAGGACCCGTACACGCCATTGTGCATAATCGGCGCACGAGCTTCACTACTGCCGTTACGCCACATCAACTCCATCACGCCGATTAAACCAGAAATAGGAACGATTGTTGTGAGGTGTTCATTTCCAAACATTGCAGCCTGCCATGGAGTTGAACCATCGTATGATTTTCCAATCATCCCAACATTTCCATTACTCCAATCTTGACTTCCCAGCCAAGTGACTGCTGCATCAACCCCAAGTTGTTCAGCGGTACCCATCAAATCCATACAGTGGTTTGACCTACCAGTTCCCATAACAGAAACTTGAGCGAAGGCAAAGCCATGAGGAACGATTTGCTCCAAGATCATTGTTCCCAACCATGTACCTGGCTCTTCAATACCGGGAGTTTCAACAGATGCTTCATCGAAATAGGGTCCAAATTCTGCAATAACAGGTACAGTGGTTCCTTCTGGAACATCAGGAATCCAAACTGCTAGACTGACCTTGCCGTTAGGTGCAGCTCCACCCTCTTCAATCGGTAATTCAAAATCTACGAAATGGTGTGTTCCCGACCACAATTGCGCTCCATCCGGACCGGTTAAGGTTCCATTTTCAAGGATGTAAGAATGAGAACCATTAGTGACAAAGTCTTGCTTGTATCTTTCTTCAATAGGGACATATTCAAACATTGATTCATCCATGGTAAATTCTTCTACGATTGTACCAATCACTTTGCTCATCAAGAGAAATACAATCGCAATAGCAATCGTACCACCTAGGACAGCGTTCAACGAGCGGGTATCACTAGCCTTGGAAGAACTCTCATCTTCCACGATCTCGGCATCAAATACCGCTTCGCTCATGGTACCCTGATACATCTCTTACTCATGACTTTGATGCCAGTTAGTGCGAATCAGACTTTGGCCATCAATCCCATATTCATTGGAATTGGAGAGATGAAGTTTTGATGGATTGGATTATTTGCATCGTGTCTGTTTATGTGGTGGCTAAGCAAAATCATTGCAGCAGATCTTGGTAGAAGTCCTTTCCTGAATTGATGAATGACTTCCAAGAGTTCTCTTTTGTCTTGTTTGGACATGTTTGGTAGTTTTCCGATGACTCTTTCCATTGCATGAGCAATTCGCCCACGTCTGGTGAGTACAGATAGGCCCTTTTGCGCTTCAGTCATGTACTTCAGAGCAACGTTTTCTGGGTGTTCATCATTATCGAATCCTTGAGCAATGATTCTGCCCAATGCTCTCTTAGAGTCAGGTGCACGACTTAACAAGAATAACTTGTGTTCAGCATGGAATTTCATAATTTTACTAGCACTCCAGCCAGACTCTCCTATTGTTTGCCAGTCGTTGAAGAAATGAACACGCGCTAGGAAATGTTCTGCTTGACGAGGATCGGTTAGGCGTCCTTCCTCTATTACTGGAATGTGGGGGTATAGCGTGGTGAATACCTTTGCAAACATGCCAACACCATCTCGAACTGCTTGCGGATTTTCACCACGGTATACCTTAACTCGCTCAAGACCACAGCTTGGTGAATCCTTCTTGAATACGAATCCACTGATACCAATAGACATTAGGTAATCAGATTGAATCTCTGAATACTCTAGCATCTTGTCAGTGAAATCTTCACCATTCTTTGGATTCACTAGCGAAATCCTTTCTTCACCTTTGACTAGCCTGATGGTTGGACGTGGCACCCCCATGCCGATTCCAACTTCAGGGCAGACACCGACTAATTCTAGATGCTCACTCCAAACGCGGTTGAGCACCCTAAATTCTGCAGCATCGCCGTTGTAACGTACTTTCTTTCCAAGGAGACATGCTGATACTGCAAGTTTAGGTTTACTAGACATACAATAACTTTAGTGGGTCACTATATGAAAGCCCGTTTTTCTCAAGGGAATTATTCGATGCAGTAGGGGCAGGAAACTCCTCTTACGAAATCAGGACTCTGCGCTTGTTCTGGAGTTAGCGGCTCTCTACAAGCCCAGCAAACTTCAGAGTCTGTTACACTGAGATCTCCCAATACTCCGACACGCCTATCGAACACGAAGCATTCTCCATCCCAGTGTGCTCCACCAGTCTTTTCGAAATAGTTCAGGATTCCACCATTGATTTGGTAGACTTCCTCATATCCTTCGTTTAGCATTACTACACTGGCTTTCTCACAACGAATACCGCCAGTGCAGAACATTACCACTGGCTTATCTTTTGGAATATCACATTCCTCTACTGCCTTAGGGAATGCTCGGAAACTTTCGATATCGAAATCAACAGCTCCCTCAAAGGTCCCCATTCTAACTTCGTAGTCATTACGTGTATCGAGAATTGTAACTTCTTTCCCATCATCCAGCCATTGTTTGAACACTTCAGGGTCGATGTGCGTCCCTGTATATTCGTGAGGCTTTACAGTAGGAACTCCCATTGAGATGATCTCTTTTTTGAGGCGAACATTCATCTTTCTAAATGCGCATTCATCAGATTCAGAGTACTTTACCCAGATGTCCTCAAACCTAGAATCTGACTTAATATGTTCAACAAAAATATCGATTTTTTCTCTTGGTGCTGAAAGGAATATGTTGATTCCCTCTGGTGACAAAAGAATGGTTCCATAGATTCCATGAGAATCACAGAACTCCTTCAGTGGTGCTCTTAATTCTTCGAATTTCGGCATATCAAGAAACTTGTATGCTGAAATATTGGTCCACATCTGAATTACCTCAAGCAGTCTTTACACCTTCAGGCCATAGAACAAGAATCAGTGTTTTTCCACGTGTCCTCGGTGTGTGTTCGCTTTCACTATCCATCCAGACAATTGAGCCTTCGGGGTAAGTTCCATCTTCATCCCAGACTTCTCCTTTTAGTACAAGATACGCCTCTCCTCTTGGATGACTATGTGGCATGAATGCATCAACTTCAACTTCTGAGTTTGCTTCATAGAGTACCAATGATGTCTTTTCTTCTCGCTTTAGTTTACCCAGGCGAACTCCTGTTCCAAAATCTCGCCAAGAAATATTCTCTTCAAGCCATTCTTCGTCGATAGAGAAACTGAGCCATTGAGACATATCGTGAGTGAACACCATGTTAGTTGGAATGAGCAATATGACTTGATTACTTCGGTTTAGAATTTTAATCAATCATTGCAATATTTGGCATGAATCCAAGAACTGTAATGTCGATCTGTATCGTTTCATCATTGTCATTATTCTGGGTAGGGATTTGCGAAGTTTGCACATCAACACTAACTTCTAGCGTAAGCGTCCCAATTCCGTATCCGTCAAGTTTCCATGGGTCTAAAGCAATCACTTTATTGTCGGCTTCAGTCTCATAACTCTCTCCATTATATCCTGGATAAGTCAGTAATTCGAGGTTAATTGTTTCGCATGAATTCGAACCGCCATTCAGATTATTATTTTCATCTAGCCACTGTGCTGGATATTCGGTTTGGACAAGTGTAGCTTGTACTGAATCGCAGGGATCTGCAACATTTTGGGATGTTTCACTGTATGATATTTGGACTTGTATTATACCAATTCTAAAATCATCAGGCAATTCTGATAAATCGATTTCAAAATCTAAAACCTCTTCTGTACCATCTGCAATTATAACCGATTCAGATATTGCATATGTTGATTCTTCAAAAGATATTGACCAGTCATCAAGAAATCTAACTTCATCATGTAATTCAGAGTTTTTTATTCCCAATGAATAGTAGATTTTTACAGTTATCAAAAGTAAAGCAACACCAAAAACGGCTAATGTTGAGCGTGTATCTTTGTCACCAACAAATGTCGCAGTAGGTTTCATTAAATCTTGAATAAACGTATTTTCTTCCATTTAATCACCCCAGTTTTATCGCCGAATTCAGAATCGACAAAATCAATCCGAAAATAATGATTGTTAAAACAGAAGTCTGTAAAACATCAGTTTCATTATCAGCAAATTCAGCAAATTGTATTTCTCCCAAACTTTCCAAATATTGAGTAGTTGATTCTTTAGATTGCAAGAATTTTTCCATTATTCTTCTTTCCCATCCAATTGCAGCAGCAATTCCAATTGCTAATACTGCAGATGTAATAATTTCACCAATCGGAATAATTGATTGAATCATTTCAATCAGTGTTGAGGATGCTATGACTACCAGGACAATTACCATGGCTCTTGCAAAGAGGCCATTTCCGTCTTCAGAAGTATCAACTAAATTATAATTCAGTAAAACATACATCAGCAGCAGTGGTTGAACAAGATATCCTGCTGTGGTATTAGTGAATGTGTTGTAAATTAACCACGATTCAGGCAAGCCATCGCATGTAGCGTATATGCAATCTTCAAGTGTGTCAAATATACTATAATCTGCAATGAAACTGATAATTCCTACTATGAACCAAGCAAATACAACGCTGGTCAAGACGCTGTTTCCTTTTCTCGATGCGCGCAGACCTTCTCCGATAAACATCGCTAAGAGGGTAGTTACAGCACTTCCAAGAAGTACACTTCTTGCAATAAAGAAGTATGTTGGATTGAGTTCAGGATCGATGTTTGCTACCCAAACTGGAGTTGACCACTTTTCAGGTATTGTCAACCAGAGCAACCAATCAGTCAACCAATAGCCAACAAATGCAATTGCAAGTAATCCTGAAGCCGAAGATATTACTCTAGCATTTTCATCTCCAAATCGTAATTCCTTCAAAGAAAACCTAACGTAAGTGAATCCAAAGAGAATAATTGGTATTCCATGAAGTCCAAGCCTAATCAACCAAGTTTCATAGGGATAGAAAACGTGTAGGCCTGAAATAAATAATGTAAATATTAAGATAAATGCAGATACAATTTTCTTAGAGTTTGCAGTCTGTAAAAACGGAAACGGGAAGAATAGAGGGATCACACACAGGATTGCTATTTCAGCAGATCTTGCTACAATTTCTAGCATCGAGAAAAAGAGTACCGAATCAGTTTGTTCTGGGAACTGATACAAACTGTAGGTACTGGGTCCGGTCCACAATTCCCCACCTTGCATGTAACTACTAAACAACCCAAGTCCAGAGAAAAACAGGAAAAATGCAAGTAATTTTGCCGCAAATAATTCATTCCATGCATTAGTCTTCGTTCTCTTAGCTAATACAAATGTAATCACTGCAAGTACAATGTTAACCAGTGCTGAGATTGCTTCAAGAGATTTGAAATCTGCATACATGGCTACCGTTTCTCCTATTTGGTCGGGCTTAAAGACCTATTTAGGCAATCTCCCTGCTTGCATTCTTAACCATCGCTGTTGACCCTTAATTCAAAAAGGAGGAATACTAAGCATGGGTGTGACCCAACCATTAGGATTGGCCGAAATCCCACCAAATGACGTGTGGGACCTGTACATTTGGTTTCTCCTTATTCCTGCAATACTCAGAGGTTTACTACTCGCTAGACCCTTCCTTTCAGTCACCAAGCAACTCGCCCCGCATGGTGGTTGGGTTTTGAAGCGACTGAGAGAATTGCCAGTCAGAGGCTATACTTTACTCGCAGTCAACGAAATACTCGCATTTTCATTACCCATTGCAGTTGTATTGTTATTTAGATTTACAACAGATCCACTTGGGTGGCCTTCATGGTCTGAATCTAATTGGTTTGGATTGTTTTTGTTATTCTGTCTAGCATCTTTGTGGCTTCTTTTCGACTTCTATCGTGTAATGCGGGTAAGAAGAATGTTGAAGACAATTCAGAAACAAAATATTGCTCGTTTGAAGAAGATGGCAGATACTGGATTCAAGTTACGAGAATGGCTTCGAAAGTTTTCTCGAAGAGATAAAGCTGAGGAAATTGAAGATGAAGCTGTAGTGGCTGCAGTTGCAAAAACCTCCTTGAAAGCATGGGGGCTATTGGCATTCAAAGCTCGTAAATTAACACCTGCAGGATTAGTTGGTGCAGTGGCTACAGGAGCCGCTATTGAACTAACTAGAAGAGGTGCAGGAGTTGTTTCTGACAAGATTGATGACAAGATGCAAGAGGAGTTTGAGAAAATTTCGATTGCTAATAGTAAAACATTGATGCAATTATTCCTGCGAGATTTTGCAATGGGAATCGCTCCATTACTCGCATTGTGGCTAATTCCACTGCTATTACCTTGAGAAGGTTGAAGGAGCATAGGCCACGCCCCTTGTAATGAGAGACATGGCGCTTCTCATCCTCATGCGGCACGGACAATCAATGTGGAATGCTGCCAATTTGTTTACTGGTTGGGTTGATGTTCCACTAACCAACAAAGGAATTGAGGAAGCAATTTCCGGTGGGAAAGAGATAGCATCGCTTCCAATCGATGAAGTCCACGTCTCAACCTTAATCCGTGCACAGATGACTGCAATGCTAGCTTTAGCACAGCATGATTCCGGTAAAACTCCTATTTTCCAATACTCTGATAGTGAAGATTCGATGAGTGAAAATGAATCGAGAATGGCTCAATGGGCTCAATCAAATGATTCAGGAGAAAATACTCTTCCAGTGCATGTTTCATGGCAACTTAATGAGCGCATGTATGGCGATTTACAAGGTCTAGACAAACAAGAAACCCGTGACAAGTATGGCGATGAGCAAGTTCACATTTGGCGCCGTTCATACGATGTACCACCTCCAAATGGTGAGTCGTTAGAATTGACAGCGGCGCGAACAATTCCTTATCTGCAATCAGAAATCATGTCTTCATTAGAAGAGGGGAAGAATGTGTTCGTAGCAGCTCACGGCAATAGTTTACGCTCAATAGTAATGCAAATAGAAGGCTTGTCGAAGGAAGAAGTTCTCAAATTAGAGATTCCAACAGGCCAACCAATTGTCTACGAGTGGTCCCAATCTGGCTGGCATCGCAGGTGAGGATATGTCTGCTGCAAAATGGCAATGGTTGCCCGCAATGTATGTTGCAGGATTACTTTTGATGAATATCATGAGTATTCCTTTGGGCTATTCTGAAATGCCAGACGAATGTCCAGAAGGATCTCACAACTGTGACTATCGTATAATTGCCTTAGATGTGGGAGAAGAAGAACTTCACGATGCGATGGAAGAATGGGCGCATGACCGTTCATTTACCACGACATTTAGCCCCGGTCATATCGTTGACAGAACCCTAGTTTTCCAATTTCCAGATGACATCCATTATTCCAACGAATGTGGTACAGTTGACTTATTCAGTAAGTCAAGACTTGGCTCATACGACTACGAAGTTAACAGCGATAGATTAGACGAGATTCAAGAATATCTATTGGAATATGATTTCGAAACCACCTGTCAATAAGCGATACCATCTTCGTTTACAAACACGACATTGACTCCTAATCCTGCCTTGTGAAAGGCGATTAGTTCTAGCGAATGGATGCGGTGTCCGGTTGGCGCAACTCCCAACACCTTTCGCTTGTCTTTTCTAGAAAACCAAGATTTCTTTTCACCTATAACACGCCTTTCTCCTTCGATTCCATCGAACCAGGGGAGTGGCCCTTCCGGGGAGAATTCAATTCCAAGAATAAGGTCAACACCATCTGTAGATTGAGCAGCATCAGCATCTGCTTCGCTAGGAATGGCGGGACAATTAGGATGAGTATGTAGCCAATGAGTAAACCTTCCAGCACGTGGTCCTCTATCGCTACCAAACACTTCATCTGTCCACTCCTCTGGTAAATGGTGAACCGAAAATGAGTTGCCACGGTTAACCATCTTTGCTTCATTAATTCGATAACCTTGACCGGCGAAAAGATTGGTCTTCTGGCTCCCACCTTGGAATTCAACTTCGATTTCAGGAAGGTTCCGATTTGAGGAAACATCTAGACCAACGAGGATTTCATCTGGTAATGACTTGAAAGCCCATTCAAGAATCTCTTCCAAAATACTGGCAGGAAAGTGTACCTGAGCCACATATTCTTCTCGACGGTTATGCGATTCATCATTGTAGATGGCGACCGCATCTGCTAACCAGTCGCTCACCATGTAACGGCGAAGAAGTGCTTAGACATGAAGAAGTCGCAAAATTAGTCTTGTCGGGCAATACTTGAATACCCCCGCTACCACTAAAGCACCATGGCGAAGAAGAAAGGTGGCTTGGGGAGATTCCTCGGTGCGTTAACAGGCAGCCCCTATGAACGCCTTCAGAAACAAATCGACAAGGTTGTTTCAGAAGCAGGAAGCGACAAAGCTCTTGCCAAAACCTTGAAGAAATTAGTCAAGGCTATTGGCCAGCAATATGATGAGGGCAATATCGATGACGAAGAGCATGATCTGTTGCTCGAAGACATCGAAGAAAAGGACCCTGAGGGACGTACATTCTCTAAGTTAACAGATGACAGTGACTCATTCTATGACGATGGCGACATGCCGGATTCTCCAGAACTAAATCTAGGGAAGCGTAAGAATCTTGATGATTTGATGAAATCTCAAGGAACAGAATTTACTGGCTCTTATGGACGAGATGAATTCGAAGAATATCGTCAGTCAATGGCTGCTGATTTCTATGCTGAATCTGATGATGCAATCGCAGCGGGCGACCATCAGCATGAAATCCGAACTCAAAACCGAGTATTCGCTGATGCGGAAGATGGAATTGGGCAACTAAAGAAACAGATGGCTGAAGAAAGCGGTCTAGAGGACCCTACGGCTACTGAAGAGGATGAGAATTACTACACCGATGATGATGGTATCGAATGGTGGAAGGATGATGATGGCTACTGGTGGTACCGTAAGCCTGGTCAAAATGATTGGCAGCCTCACGATTGAGTAGGCCATATCTCGAGACTGGAAACCTCGAATTTCACAATACCAATATCTGCACCCAGTTTTACCATTGCATTATTTGCCATTGAGGCAGAACTCATTGCAATTATTTTCTTGGGCCTTTTGATTTCAGAATCAAGTAGGTTCCTCAATACTTCCAATCCCTTTGTTGGAGGCATGTAATGGTCCAGCATCAGTATGTCAGGTCCAAAGTCAAGAATGTGTTGTAAATGCTTACTAGAGTCCCAATATTGCTTGAATTCAATATTGGAAAAGTCAACTCCGCCACTAAGCAGCAGCGCTTCAATATCGACAGAGTCTTCGAAGGCTAGAACCTTCATTCTTCAACATCCCACCAATTTGGAACCTCGAACCATTCTGGGGCATTTTCGCTTCTCTCAATTAGCGGTAGACTTAGTGTTGATGATGAGTCGATATTTACTCCCATTCCTAATGGAGCGCAAGCGCTTGGAAGGTAATCTTCTCCACTTTCTGTCAGAACGATTGAGATATCATTTCCAGCAGGAATTATTGCATCTATTGGATTGAATTCCATTTGCATTGTGTAAGTGGCAAATGGAATGACGGTTTGAGCTTCATGCCCGCCATCTCTGTATCTAACATCCATAGTAGCATGTCCAATCCGTAGACCTTCTGTTGCATCATACATTGTGGCAAATATTTGACCGCCATCACAGCGAGTTGAAACCGATAGGTGCAGGGTAGGTAGGCCAGAGATGAAGCGGGCATTTTCTGATGCAGGAATAGTCATAGTAACTCCAGAATTTGCACTTACTGAAGAACCGTCTGCTGTAACTTGGTCCAGAGTGATAACCTCCCATTCCATGTCTTCAGGTGGCCAGGTATCTTCGACATGCCATTCACCATCATTACGTTGCATCTGAACGTGAGATTCAGGCTCCTGGCCGTTTCCTTTGAGCCAATATTCGAACCATCCAAAGATTTCGACAGCCCAATCCATTCTGCTCATTTGTGGATATGCTTCAGCGCCATATCCCGATGTTAATCCACCATGTACTTGCGGTTGGTCTGGATAATTATGTGCCCATTGCCCCATGATTCCTCTAGCAGGAATTCCCGCATCCCTGAGCAATTGGTAGGTAGGGAAGGCATGGTAAGGGTCAACGTTCCAATCTTGCATTCCCCACACAAGGTAAACACTGCCTTTGTAATTCTCTAATACGTCTGGAAGGTGTCTTCTTTCATCCCAGTAATCATTCCATTCTGCACCTCCATAGTGTGCCCATAATTGAGTTGTAAACGGATTAAGAGGTCCTATCAAATCATCTTGACAAACTCTCAACTCATCAGTTGTTAGATCGCTGGTAGCAGCCTGATATGCTGCATCATAACCTAGGGCTCTAAACTCACTAGATCCGTTTCGATAGAACATTTCTTGTACGCCAATAGAGCCTGAAATAGGGACGATTGTTTTCAAGTGTTCAGAAGGATTTTGTGCAGCTTCCCAGTTGGTTGTACCCGCATACGATTTGCCCATTAGCCCAACATTACCGTTCGACCACTCCTGCTTTCCAAGCCAATCTACAACGGCTTGGATTCCTGTTTGCTCTCCCAATCCTTTGACATCTTGGCAGTGTGTAGATTTACCAGTTCCAAAAGTTGATGATTGTGCGAGTGCATATCCATGGGAGATGAAATTGTCGTACACCCAAGCGCCAATTCCACCATCGGGAACTGTGTTTGGATTCGAATCATCGCCAACACCAGGCATGCCTTCACCACCAAAGTCGTAGTACGGATGAATTGTCATTATTACTGGAACAGTTACTCCTTCAGGAACATCTGGCAACCACAAAGCAACATGCATAACATCATCCTCAGGGAAGCCTGCATCCTCTTCGGAAGCAGGTAATTCTACAGAGACATAGTGTTCTGTGTATGTGAGCACCTCATATGGCTCGTGTGAAGATGGGGGCGGCAAAACCGACCTCGCTTGTGTTAGATTCAAATCCATCTTATGTCTCTCATGCAAAGGTGTTTGCCACCACTCTGTCGATTGGTTAGAACCTATCTCATCGGTTACCACTTGACCTATTCCAATGCCCAAGAAAAGGAATACAATTGCAACAGCAATAGTTGCCCCTAGAGTGAAATTAAGAGCACCATTGCCCGAGTCCGGCGTGATTTCAGCCTCGAACACCTCCTCTTCCATCATACGCGACGAACCATTTCTCACTCATCAGCCTTCGCTTGTTTGACTTCATCAGTACAAATCCTCAAAGAGTGAATTGTATAGGAGTAAATATGAGCGAACATTACACTGTAGCAGGCCAAACAATACCCAATCTTACCGCAGGATATGGTGGTTTTCTAATTCTCTGGGGAGTTGTAATTTCTCAGTTATCAGATTCTAATTCGATAACTTCGTATTTTCCATCTCTGCTAGGAATACCTCTCCTACTGTCGGGAGTACTGGCAATGAAAATGCCTGAAAAGAGAAAACTTTGGATGCACATCGCCGCAACGTTTGGACTACTGTGTGCTATCGGCGGCACTCGTTTCTTCATGGTAATGGGAGATGGTCTGAATTATGCTTCAAGTTCAATGCTTATGCTACTCTTGACTGGCTCAGCATTCACTTATTTCTGCGTTCAATCCTTTATTCACGCAAGAAAAGCCAGAGAAGCCTTGGAAGAATGATTTCATCATGTTTGAGCGATTGGAGTCAAACATGCGGGCAATAGCTGTACTACTCAGTGTGCTCATGCTATCTTCAGTTTCTGGTGTAGACTATGAGACTGGAGACGAGGACTGGAGGGATGTCGAAGTTGATATGTCGGCTTGGAGCGATGGTCCTGAATTAGAAGGTTCACCGATGGATACACCTCAGTCAGGAGATGCTGTACTAGTAATCCAAGTTGATTACAAACCAAGCCATCTTGAATCTGCAGTTCAAGGAGAAATTGTCATAGAATTATTCGAAGAATGGGCTCCTATAACAACAAAGAACATGATTAAAAATGTAGAAAATGACATCTACAACGGTATATTCTTCCATCGCGTAATCGATGATTTCGTAACTCAATCAGGCGACCCTACCTGTAAAGCAGCAGGGATTTATCCAGCCACTAGTTTAACCTGCGGAAGCGGTGGTCCAGGTGAAAATATCGTTCTAGAGCATCATGAAAATTTGTCACATGTGGATGGGGCAATAGGTATGGCTAGAAGTCAAGACCCTGATAGTGCAGATTCACAGTGGTATATCGCTGAAACAGAAGCTCATGGCCTAGACCCTGAGAATAGGGAGGATGAAGGATATGCAACGTTTGGAATAGTGAGGAACGGAATGAGTCATGTCCGGGCGATTGCTATGGTTCCAACATCTGATGACCCAACTGGTGAAGAAATCGTAGTCAACCCAGCATCATCTGCAGGCCGGCCTATTTGGGAAGTTCACATATCTAACGTCGAGATGATTGGAGTTATTCCGTATGATAAATCTGGAGGCGAAGTAGAATCGCAATCATTTTTGTCAACAGCAGTCGGAAAAACAACTCTCGGTTTGGGAATAATTGTAATCGCAGTGGCGGGTTATGCAGCATTCACTAGAACTAAAGAAGACGAGCCAGATGCGATTTTGTTGGATTTGGTAGACGAAGAAATCGATTAATCAATCCTCAGATCTAGTACCACATGTCTGATGTGTGGACAATATTGCTTAACATCTTCCAAGTGTAATGCAGTCGCATTCTTACCACTTACTGTTGCAAACCATTCTGTAGTCTTTCCAACCCATTCCTCGATTTCATCCTCGTGGACATTCATGTGAACATGAATAGTTCCACCACTGGGCTTGAGACATCCTATCGCCAACCCCCATGCATTCATCGAAGAAGGAATCAAACCGAGGATAACACGGTCTGCAATTCCTTTCAAACCTCTCATAGTAACTCGGTTATCACCGGGGTGGATAGTACATTTTTCTGCCACATTATTCCTAATCAGTCCCTTCTCTAATGCCGAAATACTATCGGGGTTTATTTCACAAGCATGTACGTGACTGGCTCCCCCTCTAACAAGGAATTGAAGGGTGTAATATCCAATTCCACAAAATGCATCGACTATCACTTCCCCCTCACAGTCAATGGTCCCCATGCGTCCCCGTTCAGTGACATTACCCGATGAGAACATTACCGCTGTAGCATCAAATTCATACTCAACAAAATTTTCTTTGTGAATTACCCATCCGTTTTCACCGTGAATTAATTTCATTTGGGACTGCCTTTTCATTCCAGGGTCTATCTCAGCTTGTATTGCTATTCGATTAGCTCCTAGAGCCCCAGCAACTTCTTCTAATGGCCAACCAGAAGTGTCGGTCCCTTCTTGGAAAATAACTAGGTCGCCCAACTTATCCCAGCGTTGTGGAGGATTTTCTAGTAATTTCTCCAATTTATCATGGGGATTTGTTTTTTCAACTATGTCAAAATCAAGTTCAATCTCACCTTCAATAACCGGTATTGCAATCATTTCACCGTAAGGCATTGGTTTGAGATTAGGATTCAACAAGCCCTGTTCTTTCAACCGCTCAAACTCATCTGAAGCGATTTCTCGCGTGCACAGGTATGCGCGTGAGAGGGCCATAATTGACTGCTGGCAGGCAAAGCATGTTAAATGTCCCAGCAACACAAACCTGTTTGTATGAAGTCTAGACTTGCATTCTTTCTGACTTTTTTATTTGCAATTTCAATATTGTTGCCACTAGCATCCGCTGCAGGTATGCAGGGTTGTACACTCAATGGTGGCGTTTGTGATACTTGGGATAAGGCCGATGACGGTACACCTAATCAACAGGATTGGATTGCCGGAGTTTATGAGTTCGATTTGGTAGATACTTCTACAATAAACATGGAGATGTCTTGGGCATTACATGAATTCAATCGCACAACTATTGGTCTGGATGGTGCGATAATGAATGCAGCACTAGCCGCTGAAGGATTGAGTGCTCAAGATGGCGCTCCTGCCGACCTCATTCGCAATTATTTTGACCAAACCACTGCAGGTGCAGGCACTCCTACCGTTAGAGAGAAATTGGCTTTGGAAGTAAATAGCACGATTGAAGAGTTATTGGATAGCGGCTTTGGTTCTGTAAATTCAATCGATACAAATTATGTTAATTCAATCTCTAATTCAGGTATTACCACCACTTGTAGCGATGACCCTGATACAGATACAGCTGCGGAAGCAGGTCTTTCAGACAATGTATTTGACCCCCCTATTTGCTTCTCAGTAACCGCGAGCGTAACCCTTTCCACATCTACCTTCAATCTAGGCTCAGTCGACCCTTTAACACTGGACAGAGTTTACCGTGGAATGCTTGTAATGGGCTCAGATATCACTTCTGAATTTGACCTGTTTAGTGAACCGGGACATTCATCGGTATTCGTGATTAATCCACCTGACTTTGCTACGGTTAAGAGCGTTGACTCATCAGGAGTTCAAATCGTGAAATCAGGCCCACCTTCCTACATGGCTGCACAATGGACAATCGACAATCTAGATGCACCAATTGCTGGCTCTAGAATCAGCCAGAGTGTCGATGTAGAAATCGGTCACCGTAATTCAACTCAAACAAATAGCGTTGAAATCTTGTCTCAAGATACTGGAATTACCCTGGATGTAACTCTCGACCTCTCTGATGAAAGTTCAGCTTGGATAGATATTGTGGCAGGAATTAACCATCTTGACCAATCAACAATGGGGGATTGGGGGGTGTCATTAGTCGATGTAACTTCGAATGCCAAGATCCCTTGGGTGACCTCAGATGGAATACGCCTAGCATATCAAAACGATTTAGTTGAGCTAGAATCATTTACAGATAATTTCCCTATGGATAACGTTGGAGACTCTATTGAAAATGCAGTGCCCGGGGTCGGAGATATCGAAATAAATAATCCGTCTTGGGTATCTCAATCCATTGCGATAGGAATACCTGAACCAGGGGGTGGGCTCAATTACACACATAGTGGATGTCCCGAATCTTTACCTCCGGGAACCGATGTCCATTATTGCATTGAAGGCCCCAATGCAATGGATGGGACTCATCCAGTTTACCTAAGGGCGACCTCTAGTACCTTTGAATTACATTTGCTAGATTTAGTTAAGCAAGAAGTGAGTGACTCCACTGGCATTCTTGATGTAATTCAAGAAAGCGACCTACGGAAGTTACTAGATTCTGGACTCACAATAGATACACAATTTGGTGAGGATTTATTGCAAAATATGATTCCAGCAAATCTTCCACCCACTGAATTGACCCTAGAATTAATCTTACCAATGTGGATGCAAGCTGCTACTGGAGACTCCTCAATCATCTTAGTAGAGAGGACAAATGGCGAGGATGATTTATCAATTTCAATGGCTGGACCTGCAGCATATAGTCCAGACCACGCAATCTTGGATTCTGACGGCAATGAAATTTGTTCAGCCAATGAGGCTGATTGGTCCTGTATCAACTTAGATGTTGAGATGGATGTAAGTGATTTAGATTTCAATGAATGGGGCCCAAGTATAGAATTGACCGCTTCTTTTTCGGCATCCATCGATGTTTATAGAATTAAGATCCCAGATGAAGTTTTGGACGAAATGAAATCTGAGAACACAACAGTTTCCCTTGAAGTAATACCTTCCGATTTAATCAGGCTCGGATTTGATATTGCAGACCGTCTTGCTGAACCTCTTACTGAGGATGTAGATGCCGGAGGGAATGAAGATGTTTCAATGGAAATAACCACTTCAGGGTTTGAAAAGTTCGTAAGAGATATTGGTGAAGAGGTCACCAATGAATTGCATAATCGGGCAGACGATTTAAGCGATGAAGAAGAATCCACAGAACTCGATTTATCTGGAGTCCAAATCATTACTTCTCTTGAAAATCTAGGTGGTATTGGTGTCTCTATGGGCGATGAGACTCCAATCACACTCAAAGTTCGGGTTCCTGAATTTACCCTAGAAGCAGGTGTTACCAACGGTTGGGGTGGAATTACAGATGGTGACCCCACAGTTGGAGTCGCTACTGCGCTCCAAACTCCAATTATTTCTGTAGCAAATGCCTTCAGTAATGCATTGACAAATATCGGCTCTCAATTTGTACAAATGGGTGGTTCAGGATTGACTTTGGATGAGGATGGAGAACCATTCGTATTCAATATTGAGGCTCGTGATTTAGAAATCAATGAAGATACAGATTCTGAATTGAGAGGGGAAATCACAATTCTATTACCAGATGGAATAACATTAGAGGATTTCCAAACAGCCAATGGTTGGGAAGAAGTAACCACAGAGGATGGAAAGCAGAAAATCACACTTTCATTAGAGTCATTCGTTGCAGGAGACGAATTTACATTCAGTGTCCAAGTTTCATGGTGGTTCATTCTGTCACAGATATGGATTTATCCTACTATTCTTCTATCTCTAATCGTTTGGCGAGTTAGGGCTCGAAGGAAGAAGAAGCGCCGTAAGAGAGAAGCGGCTAACACCACGAAAGTTGTCAAACCCGGAAAGGGCGGACTTTCAGATGCTGAATTTGCAGCTTTAGGTGCAGGATACGACCCTACTATGCCTAGCAGTGGCGACTTTGACTTGTATGCAGACGACAAGTATGGAAATGATAAGTGGAATTAGTGAAGGGAATCGTAAATTCTCTGAGCTAATGATTGACCGATTCCTGGTACTGTTTTGAGGTCAATAACCGTAGCATGACTGATACCTTGTCTTCCTCCAAAGTGTCGAAGAAGAGATTGCAATTTCTTAGCACCTAATCCCTCTACCGATTCAAGCGGGTCTGAAAGACGACTTTTGGCTCGTGATTTGCGGTGAAACTTGTTTACAAAACGATGCGCTTCGTCCCTTGCATGTACTAGAACACGTCCTCTTCGATCAAGAACCATATCATCATGACCATCTCTGTGAATCGTTTCCTCTCTCTTGGCAAGGCTTGCTAATTCCATGCGGTTACCTACGCCGTGGTCATCCAATAGGTTTGCAATAATTGCCAGATGAGTTTCACCTCCATCAATCAACAACAAATCTGGCCAATCTTCTACACGCTTAATCCATCTCTCAACAACTTCTCTCATCATCCGCAAATCATCCATCGCATCTCCTTTGACGGTATAAGTTCGATATTCTTTCTTGGCGGGTCTGCCGTTTCGAAAACAAACACTTGCTCCAACTCTTGAATCTCCCAGAAGTTGAGCCATATCGAAACAAACAATGTGATTCAATGATTCCATTGACAAAAGTGTGGCTCCTTCATCAGCGGCTTTTTGCTCTAAAGAACCAGACGTTTTGTTTGCGAGTCTTTCAACTTGCATCTCGGCATTTTGCTTTGCTAGATTAGTCAAAGTAACAAAATCTCCTCTTGAAGGACTTCTGTTCTCAACTTTAGAGCCACGGCGTTCTGAAAGCCATTGAATCACCGTATCTGTCATAGGAATAGGAGTTAGCAATAACCGAGGTGGCCTTCGAGTAGTATAATGTTCAACAATGAAAGTGGATATTGAATCTCCTTCATCTCCTCTGTGAATTAGAGGCCATGTTTCTTGACCTTTGATTACTCCATCATCTGCGTGAATTATCACGATAGCAGCTAATTCTCCTCTGACCCCTATGCCTATTGCGTCACAGTCTCTATAAACTGTAGATGAGATAACTTGTTGACTAGTAACGCTGCGTACTGCCTTGATAGTATCTCTAACAGATGCAGCCAATTCATATTCCTGAGCAGCGGAATGCGCGTCCATTTCCTTCGCTAAATCCTCAATCAAATCACTAGCGTCTCCGTCAAGGATTCTCCTTACACTGAGCACTCTCTGATCGTAATCTGTTGCACCAACACAAGGTCCACGGCATAATCCAATATGGCTTGCTAAACATCCGTCTTTGCCTCTACAATCTTTATCGCGTATTCCGAAATGTCTTCTTAACAATTGAACAACTTGTTTAGCTGCACCAGCATTAGGGAATGGACCCCAAATCCATGAGTCCTTTTCGGGATGCCTGGTGTATTTTATACGCGGATATTCTTCTTTTGACAATGCTAGATAGGGGTATGATTTATCATCCTTCAACATCGAATTATACCTTGGCCTGTGTTGCTTAATCAACTGCCTTTCAAGAATCAAAGCCTCTTGAGGTGAATTGGTGACGATGCACTCGATGTCATCTGCTTTACTGACCAATTCTGGAATCATCGCTCGGTCAGGATTGGTTGCAAAATAAGAACGAATTCTTTGTGATAAAACCGTGGCTTTACCGACATAAAGAACTCTGCCATTCGTGTTACGAAAGAGGTAAACCCCCGGTTTCGCCGGGAGGTCAACCAACGCAGAGTCCACCGGCATAGTGGCATTGTAGCGTCGGTGCATGAAGAATACATCGCCAAACAGTTAGGGGCAAGAAACATGGTTGATGAGCGATAGCAAACTAACATGGTGACTGGGCCAGAAGCAAGGATTCTCGCCCGGCTTGCTACTTTTTCTAGTAACTTAGAATCTGCTTGGGATGTACCTAGAGACCTTTGTTTGCCCGGGTTATCGGAGTATTTAGGAGTAGTTCGTTCAGCATTGCACGCTCCTTTGAATGAGTTGTTGAGCAAGAAATTGGTAGTTGAGCGTAAGGCTCATGTCATCGGTGGAGGCAGTAGAAAACGCAAGGTGTACCACGTTACCGATTTGGGTAGAACCGAATGTGAAGGAGTTATTGTTCCAAAGAGAAAGAAAGCAGGAGAATTGCTTGGTAACCCGCCTTCTAAGACAATGTTACAGGGTCGAGACTCATTGATAGAATCTCTAAAACATAAAAATAAATTAATCCTAACAGGTTTACCTGGTATCGGTAAAACTTCCTTACTCAGATCGATCTCAGATGTTTTAGTCAAAGAAGGTAAAACAGTGCGCTTTGCAACGATGGAGTCTTTCAAAGATATAACTGAAATATTTGCCGAATGGGGACTTGAATATTCCAGCGAATCAGCAGCATTACAATCCACAAAAAATGAGGTCTTGATTCTCGATGAACTCCAAGAGGTGAGCCTTCGTCACATTGGTCGATTGGAGTCCTTCGCACAAAAATCTGAGAACCTAATAATGGCAAGTAGAGGCCCTGTACCAATCAGTGATGGTTTTGAAATTGCTGATGTTCCTCCCCTTGAAGTTGAAGATGCAATTTGCCTTTTACCCCCTCATTTAGAGGATAAAGAATTGATTGCTGAGCGGCTGGGTGGACATCCTTTGGCATTGCAGTTGCATGATGAGAAATCAGAACTTCCTGAAGCCGGTTCAGATTTGCAAGAATGGGTGAAGGAAGTAGTTCTTGGTGACCTCGGCGATGAAATCAAGGCTTTAGACGAGTTATCACTACTGCCAGTTCCGGTGCCAACAGACCACCTTCAACATGAAGAATATCTTCTGGAATTAGATGACCATTCTCTTCTCAGATGGATGGAGAGTGGTGTTGAATTACATCACTTAGTTCGTAATGTACGTTCAACTATGCTATCAGAAAAAGACCATGCATTAGCAGCAAAGTATTGGGCGCAAAGACAAGGAGACCTTGCAAGATTGGTAGAGATGCATCATATTTTGAAATCGGGTGGAAATATTGAGTCACATCTCCTTTCCAATGCTGAAGCCTTGATGGTTCGCTCAAGTGCAGGACTAGCTACCTTAATCGGAGATGCGATTTATCGTAGCCCCACCAAATCGTTACACAGAATCGCAGCATTAGTCGCTATCGAACGCGGAGAGTCGGAAATAGCATCTGGACATTTACAAAATTGTGATGCCCCAGATTTAGAATACTCACTTTCGTTACTGGAAGGTAAAAATGAAGAAATCGAGATGTCAAAATCTGATGCAAAATTGATTTTATCAGAAGCAGCAAGGCGAATGGATGACCGTTTACCAGGGGAAATTCCAGATTCGGGGATACCGGATCTTCTGAATATGATTGACTTATCCGAAATTGAAGATGAAATGAAAAAAGTGGTATTAGTAGCAATGGCACACATCAGGCACGCGTGGTATATTGCAAACTCGAAATGGAGTGCTGCTACTGAAATCAGGGAAGACCTTGAATCGATATCTCATGCTGATGACCCTCAATTACAAGCTCTTAACATCCGTGCGGAAATAGCACAGACTCCTCAAAATTCACCTAATTTTGAAAGATTGATTGATTTGGTATTTGCAAAATCAGGTTTAAGATCAACTATGCTCCAAATTACATTGGTCCAATCATGCGAAGGCGAGAGGGCAAAAAACTTGCTTAATCGTATTGAAATACCTAGTGCTGATGCTCAAAATAACCTATCTTCTGCCAGAAGAATAGCGGCAATGATTTGGTTTTTAAGAGCGACACACAACACACATAATCAGTTCTCATCGATGGCTGAATCTGTCGCTCTTTGGAAGAGGGCTCTTTGCCCTACAGCGGCAAAGAATGCTGCAGAAATGATGCACAAATTGTTGTGATTTATTCTGAACTTGTAAGGGGAATAGTCTAATGCTATTGGGTTATAGTTGAAATTATGGTGAGTGGACGTCCTGCCTCTGTGTTAGGCGTACTAACCGTATTGTTACTCTCATCTTTTTCTCCATTATTTGTTTCGAGTGTAGAAGCCACTGAAACAAGTGGCCGCGCTCAAACTACTTGGTCAGGAAATATTGTTCTCAATAATCCTCATACTATCGATGTTACAGATGAGTTAGTGATTTCAGCATGTACCAATGTCACTATGTCTAGTGGCGTCCGCATATTTGTAGAAGGTAGAATTACGGTGGAAGGTACGGCGTCATGCCCTGTTTACTTTGATTTCGCAGGTGGCGGTGACCACATGGGGATTCAATTTAATTCCTCATCCAATGGACGAGGTAGTAGAATCGATAACGCCTCAATAATACACTCAACATATGGGATTACCATTTATGGTTCAGACCCATACATCGCTAACGTTACGGTTTGGAATGCTGATGATGTAGCAGTTGACATGTTCAACCAAGCAACTCCAACAATTCGTAATATGGTAATTGATGAAGCAGGTCAGGATTGGAATTTCCCAACATACTGGAGATATGGTATTGGATTTTCAGTCGGTGCAGGTTCAGCCCCTAACGTCGATGGGCTATTTGTCAATGATGCAGTCACTAGAGGTGTGAATATGTGGGGTAATTCGGGTGGTTTATTCCGTAACGTTTCAATTGTCAATGTGACTGGTTCCACCTTGGCTGAAGCTGCTGGGATTTGGGTCGAAGACAGTGTACCTCTCTTTGAAAACGCAGTAGTTGACCGTTCAGATCACGGTGCTATAATTCGCCATATCGATGATGGCATTACCACTAGAGCTGTAATTAGAGATTTAGAAATAACTAATTCGATGTATAAGGCCTTAATTATCGACAAAGAAGACCACACAAACTATACTAATTACCAGAGCGCAATCATCGAAGGATTGGTGATTAGCGGCACAGGTGGTCCTGATGCAAAGACACCAGGTATTGCAACTGCTACAATCGAAATCAACGCCACGGGTGCATGGATTGAAGAGGCACATTTGGAAGATAATGATGCGGTCGGAGTTCAGTTATATTTCGTAGATTCATCAACAGTGTTTACCAACCTTTCAATCAATAATACAGGTGGTTCCGGAAGTGGTGCAGATGGTGCTGGCGTCTCAGTACGCTCATCCTATTTCGCTGCGAAATTCAATGGTCTTGAAGTGTCAAATTCAACAGGTCCCGGTGTATTTGCATTGAATGGAGGTGCCATTCAAGGAAATGATTGGAACTTACATCACAACGGTCAAGAAGGCTTCTATCTCGAAAGTGCAGCTACTATTGTGGACGGTCTAGAACTGAATAATAATGGCAACTCAGGAGTACATATTGATGATGCAAGGTATGTATTCTTATCCAACCTTTCCAGTTCCTACAATGGAGATGCAGGCCTCGAATTCAACCGAGCAAATGACATAGAATCTGCTTCAGGAGATGTCAGTTGTGTTTCTTGTTCATCTATTGGAGATAACAGAGGTGTAGTCATCACAGACTCGGTTGACATATATCTAGAAGGATTAGATATTCATGACCCGGTTACAGGTCCTGCAATTTCAATTGACAATAGTGGCTTGAATATAGGTGTTCAAGGCGGACAATTCCACTTGTCTGATGTCGAAGCTTGGATAAATTACAGTGGCCCTTCAATCGACATATTGGGTGCTGAAGGCGTAATTGATGGTCTAGATGTGCATGGTACACATCAAGGCCTAGTTTGGGATGCTGACCATAATGTGGAAAGAGAAAGCATACTATCTAATGCCAACCTCTCAGGTACCGGTTGTCTAAACTTATCCAATCATGACCAGTTATCCGGTTCTGACAATGTAATAACAACTGATTGTACAGGAGATTTGACATTTATCAATGTTGAATTGAATTGGACTAAATTTACCGATTCAGGTTCGCATATTATGAACTTAGATACAGATTCTCATCTGCACTTACACCAACCTAGTAATCTAGACTATGCTAGTGCAAATATCGTAGGCAACGGTTGGATTGAAGAAGCATGGGACGTAGATGTATGGGTGGTCAATAACAATTCCAATGGAGTGCCAAGTTCTGCAGTACATCTCGGGTTTGACCAGTTAGAAACCTCAATTTCAGATTCGACAAATGATATCGGAAGAGTCACTTTCCCAGATCTGCGTGGTAAAAAATACACTAGCCTTGGACAGAGTCCTTACACAAATGTCACCATTGATTGTGCGTATGATGGAGTCGCTAATTCAACCAGCACTTCGCTCTCTCAAGATAGAATGGTCTGGTGTCATCTTCCTTTGTCAAACCAAGCCCCTTTCATAATGTGGGACTCTCCTGCTGACCAAAGCATATTTTCGTCTCAAGGTGAAGTTTTGTTTGACTCTTCTAACTCATGGGATTTAGATGATGACTTACTGACCTTTACTTGGACTAGTAGTTTAGATGGTAATATCGAATCATCTTGTACTGGAAGTTGGCAATATCCGAACGGTCCAAGTGATGGAGTGCCATTTACGGCTAATTCTGAGGATACATTTGGTTGTCAATTATCTGATGGAATTCATGATATCACTTTAGAAATATGTGATGATAAGGGTAATTGTGTTCAGGAAACTCGCACCATAGAATTAGCCAATCAAGAGCCAGTAATTGTTGTTTACACAGACCCCTCACTATCGCCTTGGGGTGAACTAATTACTCCGATTTCTAAACCGGTGGAGTTCTGGTTAAATGGCACATACGACCCTGAAAATGATACTTTGTCCTGTTCTTGGTCTTGGCCGGATAACAATCAGCCAATTTCTGATTGCGTTAACGGTACTGGATACTTATCGTTTGCAAATATGTCTTACACTTCTTTCGATTTGACCTTGACAGTTTCTGATGGCATCAATTCACCAAGTGAGTGGACAATACCTGTTGAGTTGTATAACGAAGTTCCAATTGCTTCCTTTGAGGTCAATCGAAATGGTAATCTTTCTGAAGATGAGATAAATTTGGTAAGTACCACAATCGACCCTGAAGGTGATGAAATTACATATCTCTGGGAAAGTTCTCTAGACGGGGTAATATCCAATCAAAGTAGTTGGACAGGCCACCTTTCTAGAGGTGCTCATGTTATCACATTAAGCGTCAATGATGGACGAATGGAGCACATCAATTCAACTAGTCAGAACTCTACGGTTTTGGTTATAGAAAACAGCCCTCCTAAGGCAGTAATCCAATCACCAGTCTCTGGAATTAGTCACGACTCTAGCCATCTTTTCGAGTTCAATGCTTCAGGCTCTGGCGATTGGGATAGCGCTTGCTCAACATTCCCTCCTAACATCTCTTGGCACTGTGCTGAAGCTGAGCCCGCAACCGGCTCAGAATATCTAATCTATACCTGGGAGTCTGATGTTGATGGCATTCTGCAAGAAGACGGCTTGGATTGGTTGATTTTTGAAGGACACTTGAGTAATGGAAATCATACAATCACTCTTACTATTGATGATGGCATTCATTCTCCTGTTACAACTAGTATCAGCCTAGATGTTACGTCATCCGCTCCAGTTTTGGGTCTACTTCAACCAGACCTTACTATCGGTTACCACTCTAGCGACATAATTCAAATTGATGTCAGTGACAGTATCGATTATGATGGTGATAACTTCACGTTCAGCTTGATAAGTGATATTTCTGGTGAAATTCTCACTGATGTCAATCCGATGGAAGTACATTCAATTCAACTCGATGCAGGAGAGCACACACTAACTTTCGAAATGGTAGATGAGACTGGGCTTTCTCGTAGTGAGTTAGTAAATTTGCTCGTGATAGAATCTGATCCTAGTGCTATTATTTATGCACCAATGAATAACCAGTTTTTCGAACCAGGAGAATCTGTTTTGCTAGATTCAAATGGTACAAATGATGCTGATGGCGATATAACACGTCGTGAATGGCGGTTATATGTTCCAGGAGATATTTATCCAACAGTTATCTCAAACGATGCAGTTCATTCTACCAATCTTGTACCGGGAGTTCATCACATCTCTCTATTTGTAGAAGATAGAAGGGGCGGTACTGATGAAGTCCATCTAAACATTACAGTGGCATCTAGTAGCCCTGACCTTTCAAACCTAACAGCATCACCAAGCACCGTCCTTATTGACGAACTTGTGACAATTGATGTCTCGATTGAACTAGATGACCCCGATGGAACTACCAATCAAGTAATTGCAACCTTAACAAGGAATCTACAAGTTTGGGAGTTTAATTTAACCGATGATAATGGAGATGGAATCTGGACTGGTAAAATTAAAATCACACCAGGGGAAGTTGGTACTGCTCAGTTGAAAGTCACTGCAATAGATGGTGAGAACTTGGACTATACGAGCATAAGTATAGAATTCAAAGAAGAAGAAACAGATAATTCTGCTATGATTATTGCAGCAGCATCTGTTGTTGGATTTTTGTTATTATCGATAGTTGTTGGAATGATAATAATCAGGAGAAAGAAGCGATTAGCCGATATCGACTTAATCGACTCGTGGGGAGTTTTCGGTACTCAGACAGAAGAAGTTCTAGCAGAAGAAGCAGAACAAAACCAAGGTGAAATATCGGAAGAAGACCTCGATGAGAATCCTGAAAAACCACAGTTATTGTGATTATTTCTGTTCAGGTATGTCGCCATTTAGAGAATCTGGATTGTCATCTAAAGGTCCCCATTCAGTACGAGTGCGATGAAGTCCGAATCTCTTAGCCCAGATGAATCGTAGATTTTTCCAACCATCGCCCCATGTGTGGATTTCAGCCTCTCCTACTCGAGGTCGATAAGGAACCGAGACTTCTATCGCTTTCTTCTTGCCCAATACTTTGCGAGCAAGAATCTTCATTTCTTCCGATAATGGCATTCCATCATTGGTAGGGCGCATCTTTTCGTTATCGAATATTGACTTGCGGAATACCCACATTCCAGACTGAGAATCTTTGATACCATATCCAAATGCTAAGCGAGCATTGATTGAAAGCATCCAATTTCCAAATCCATGAAGACCGGACATTGAACCTTCTTCAGCAAGAGTAAGCCTGTCACATGTAATGAAATCTAAATCTTCATCAATTAATTTCTTCACTAACTCAGGAACTACTTCAGCAGGGTATGTACAATCTGCATCCATGGTTACTATGATGTCTCCCTTTGCAGCAACGAAACCACTACGGTATGCTCTTCCATACCCCTTTCGAGGCTCTAAATGAACACGTATTCCCTTCTCTAATGCAATCTCTCTAGTTCTGTCTGTAGAGTTTCCATCTACGATCATTATCTCTAATTTATCACACCAATCTCTCGGTATGGAATCGACAGTTGGGGCTAAAGCTTCTTCCTCATTTCTAGTGGGAAGAATTACTGTAACAGATACTGGCAACTTGCCCGCCATGTCTTGTCGATTCAAGGATTTGATTTGAAGGCACCTATCCATTGGATTATTTAGACGACCCGAGGTGGAGTAAATGTTCGACATGCACATAGCCATAGTGTCAGGAGAATATCCTCCTAGGTGGGGGGGTATTGGCTCAGTTGTTTTTCACTTAGCCGGACATTTTGTGCAATTGGGTCATGAGGTTAGTATTATCACACGTTCCCATTCAGATGTAGTTCCCTCTCAAGAGGGTGTAAATGTGATTCCAGTTAGGTGGGCTCGACTTCCAATGGCATTCACACGTTCTTATGGCAAGAGTTCAATCAAAGCTCTAAAGAAATTACATTCAGAAAAACCAATCGATATCATCAATGCTCATCTACCTCTGGTGTCTTGGAAAAGAAAAGAATTCAGATGGCTACAACAACATATTGCTCCAGTAGTGTCATGCTTACACGGCTCTTGGTTAGGCGAAAAAGAGGGAGTAAAACGCGCTGCAGCCGCTAGAGAATCCGCAACTTGGAGAAATCCAAATGACCTAGCAATTCTAACAACTGCTGGTTGGTATTCAAAGTATGAAAGGGCGGGAATTTTAGAATCCACGATTTGTGTATCTAATTCACAATCTACTCTTAAAGAGTTCAAAAGATGGTATCGTCCAGACGAGAATTTTGATTGTGAAGTAATTCTTTGGGGTTGCGACCACAAAGTGTTCAGGCCGGCAAATATCGATGATGAAAGCGAACAATTAGAGCATGAAAGAATTAGAGAGCAATACGGCTGTGGAGATGAGGCTGCATTATCACATTCGCCTAAAACCGATACCCCAATGTTGCTCGCAGTAGGACGCTTAGTCGCACGTAAAGGTTACATGACTTTACTCAGAGCAATGCCCAATATTCTAAGTGAAAACCCAAATGCAAAATTGGTAATTGTTGGTAGAGGACACATGAAATCAAGTTTGGAAAAGAATGCTAAGAAATTAGGAATTGAGAAATCGATCCACATTCAAAGCAGTCTTTCTTTCAGTGAATTGTCTCAACATTTCCGTTCTGCAGACCTAGTTGTTTATCCTTCATACTATGAAGGGCAAGGTCTAATCCCACTCGAATCTTTAGCTAGCGGAACTCCAGTTGCAACAGTCGACCAAGAGCCATTAACCGAAATGGTAGATTCAACTGTCGGCGGTCTTTTCAAACGTGGAGACCCTGAGGATTTAGCTCGCTGTGTGAATGAAATGTTGTCCAGTGAAGGAACAGCAGAAAAGGCTAGGCTGGGGCGTGAAAGGGTATTGTCGAAATACACCTATGAGCACAATGCTTCCGATTATGAAGCGGTGTTTATGCGGGCTATCTCGAAGAGGGCATAACCCACGAAGATTGAAAACCGAAATACTGGTGAGATAATTATGGCTGGCAAGAGATTGGGTAATCTTCCGCCTGCTCTCGATTTTGAGGATGCTGAATTAGTAGCGGAAGATGATTCTAGAGTCCTAAATGGATTATTGGGTGTCACATTCGCAGTATCCGTAGTTTTCTTGATTTTTGCATCGACTCTAAGCGATGTTGTAAGTGCTCCAAAATTAGTTATCGCAGAACCACTCAATCCAGGAGACCCTGTAGAAATCACCTTTGGTGAGCCGATTTACATGCCTCGTCACGAAGAGTGTATAGACATGGATAACGGTCAAGATGCCGATTATGCAGGCTATGGTGTTGGTTATGAGCCATCACTTTCGATTGACTCTATGGGTAATATGCAAATCACCGCTCACAAAGATTTGCGATGGGGCGGAGAAGGCACACCTTTCGGTCCAATTCTCGGTGGACCTACCGATACGTGGTATGCATGTGAAGATGGAGCCATGACTACTTGGGATTATTGGGCTTCTTGGTTTTGGGTAACTACTGATAACGGCACAACTTGGGACCATGGGGACCAATTCGAGCCAACACCAGGTAACCTTGCAAATTCGGCAATCGGTTCACTCACAGGTGGTGCATCAGAATGCTTAGGCGATGAAGGAGATATTGCTGTAGATAATCAAGATGTAGTCTACTATCTAGATACAACTCTTGAAGATAATTGGTGGCACAGATTCACAGAAGGTGGAGATTCCTATGAAATGGGTTCAGTCTGTCAAAGAATGAACACTATGGCCGCAGATGACCGACCATGGGTTGCTGCTCAAGGGGATGGAATCATCCATTATCTTGGCAATTCGGGTGTTTCTCCTCCTGAATGTACTGGCGACTCTGGCCGATATTGGTATTACCATTCGGAAGATGGAGGCGACTCATTCTCACAATGCTATTCAATGCCAGGAGGATGGTCAACAATTTCCTCAGAAAGAGAAGGGCCTTACGTTTACGTTGCCCAAGAAGATGCAGATACTGGTTCAGGAACAGTTCAGATTAGAATAAGCAATGAATACGGTCGAGGAACTGGACCTGGTCCTTCAGATGGAACTTGGGACGTACCCAAGCAACTAGGCCCTAGAAACGGAAACTGTCCTGAAGGATACCCAGTCGTAAATAACAACGAAGCAGGGACAGTTGCAGTAGTTTGGGCTGATTGCCCATTTGGTGACTTAGGTGCTTGGGATATGCTCATGGCAATTTCATATGACCACGGTGAAACCTGGGAAGAAAGTTGGAGCATAGCTCCTGACTGGGGTGAGTCGGGTGGAATTACGATGTACCCATTCGTATCAATAAGTGAGAACAACATGGTCTCTGTGGCTTGGTATGGTTTAGAATATGGCGATGACGGGTACAGTGTTGGAGATGAATGGTATCTGATGGCTGGAGCAATTTACCAGCCACACACTGGAGATCAATTCGAATGGATTAAGGGTGACGAAACGCCTCTACACATCGTAAACGAATATGAAGAAATAAACGGCGATGTCCATGCTCTTCACGATTTCTTCGAGACCGTTCACGGGCCTAGCGCCGACTGGATTGGTATAGCATACCAGCAAAATATTGGCCTCCATCCCTTTGAAGAAAATGAAGAACAACGGTACATAAAATTCGTCAGAGCAGAAGTCGTTGGTGACGTTCCAATACCTGTCATTACAACCGATGAAGAAGCCATAAAACGCCCAATTTGGATAGCAACCGACATTTGAATGCCGGCGTTGTCTTGAAAACTAAACCCTCGCATGCATGTACATGCGCGCGAGGCAGTGGACGGTGTTCTTCCTCGCAGTCTGCTTGTTAACGTTTTTACCCGTCGTGGAAGCGGATGACGACATAACAAACGCGACTCCGCTCACAAATGGGGTGTCAACAAACGGCTATGTTTGCTCTGATGATGGCTGTTCTCCAAACGACGCAGTCGATTGGTGGAAGATTTACGCTTACAAGGGAGATATCGTTCAAGTTGGATTTTCTGGTTCGATGAATAACGCCGCATGGTGGTGTCCTGGTGATGGTTGGGAAGCAGATTTTTCACTTCACGATTCAGCAGGTTCACAAATTGCAAGTCAGGCCATGAGTGATGCTGGTTCTTCAACCACTCTTTCAACAACTATGCCTACTGCTGACTATGTTTATGTTAAAATTAAAGGCAAAGATAGTTGGTGTAATGACGGTGTAGATTACACCTTAACACCGTCCTTGAATCAAGATGATAGAGACTCTGATGAGGACGGATTTATCGACAATGAAGATGATTGTGATTTGACACCGGGAACTTCAACCAACGACCGCAAAGGATGCATCGATACAGATTCAGATGGATGGTCAGACCCAGATACTGGATGGGGCCCGAATAACGGAGCTGATGCCTTCGCTACTGAACCCACTCAATGGATGGATTCTGATAACGACGGATTTGGTGATAATATCGATGGATTCGAACCAGACCACTGCCCTTACCGCCGTGGCTATTCCACATCTGACCGCTTTGGTTGTCTCGATTCTGATGGGGACAGTTGGTCGGATGCCGACCCTGGTGGCTTGGATGGAATAGAGGCTTGGTTTGCTCATCCAAACGGTTCAGCAGACGCTTTCCCATTCGTGCCTAGTCAGTGGAATGATACCGACGAGGACGGGTTTGGTGACAATTGGGCAGATGTTACATGGAATGACACTCGCTTAAATTGGTCAATCGGTAACTGGTATCAAAATGCTAGTGAACCAGATGCATGCCCATTCATTACCGGTTATTCTACAGAAGACCGCTTTGGTTGTCCTGATGGAGATAATGATGGCTGGTCTAATCCTGATGCCAATTGGACAGCAGGTAGTGGGGCAGACGCTTTCCCAGAAAATCCGACACAATGGAAAGATCGGGACAATGATGGTTGGGGAGATAACCAAAGTGAAGGCGCTTTACAAATCGATGATTTCCCAGATAATCCATCACAATGGCTAGATACAGACGGGGATGGTTGGGGTGACAACCAATCTTATGGAGCCTCTCAAGTAGACGACTTCCCACTTATTCCAAGTCAATATCGCGATACAGATGGCGATGGTTATGGCGATGACATAAATGGGTTTGAGGGAGATGTTTGTCCCCTTAGTACTGTAGAAGAAGTTGAAAGTGGATGGATTAGTTGGGCGGACAGATTCGGTTGCCTAGATTCAGATACCGATGGATATTCCAATCCTGATGACTGGTGGATATCTCACCCTGATGGTTTCGCAGATGCTTTCCCCGAAGATGAAAGCCAATGGCATGATACAGACGATGATGGATATGGTGACAACCTCGAATATTTCGATGGTGAAACCTGGCGAGAAGCTTGGCGTGGCGACGGTTGTGTAGCAACTGAAGGAAACTCTGCTATGGATCGCTGGGGTTGCCCTGATTCGGATGGCGATGGTTGGTCTGACCCTACTACTCACTGGTTAGCAAGTCCTGGTGGAATCGGAGATGCTTGGCCAGCAGATGTTACTCAATGGCATGACAGAGATGGAGATGGCAGAGGAGACAATCCTCGAGGAACCACTGCAGATGTTTGCCCAGATGTTCCAGGAACTTCACTTGGCCCAACCTCAGGCGGAGACCGTTGGGGTTGTCATGACACCGATGGAGACGGTTGGTCGGACCTAGGAGATTCCTTCATGCATGAACCAACCCAGTGGCGTGATAACGACGGCGATGGGTTTGGAGATAATTCGGATGGACATGAAGGAGATGCTTGTCCAAATGAGCGTGGGCAATCCTTCTTTGATAGACTTGGATGCAGAGATTCAGATGGTGATGGCTGGTCTGACCCATCACAGAATTGGTTAGCATCCCCATGGGGTGAAGGAGATGCTTTCCCGACCGATAGGTTGCAGTGGGAAGATGCTGATGAAGATGGGTTTGGAGATGTAGGAATGGGCTCGCTAAGAGATGACTGTCCTACAGTTTCTGGTTCATCTACCAGAGATGTTCAAGGCTGTCCAGATAAGGATGGAGACGGTTGGTCTGATGAATATGGTGGATGGAATGCAGCAGTATCTACAATGGGTGAAGAGCCAGCATCCAGTTGGTTATCCTATCTGATATTGGGAGTATCCATGTTAATCTCATCCGGTCTTGCAATGATTCTTCGTTCTTCTCGCTCGGTATCTTCTCTCGAGAAGGGCCTGACTTCCAATAATGATGGAGGTGGACCGGATGCGTGAGTGGTTCCTAATCGCGTTAATGCTCTCACTTTCACTTGTGGGCCAAGTAACAGCCGAAGAAGAGGAATCGGACCCATTCGTTTCCGCAGGGCTAAATTTAGTCGCTTTGAGAAACGATAGTTTGGATAGTAACCAAGATGGAATGATGGATGCGATTAGAGTCGTAGTAGTTCTAAACTCTACTCAGCAGTGGGTTGATTTGACACTAACTCTAATCGGCGAACATTCCGGATTCACTGTTAAAGAAGAGGTTTTGATGTCTTTCGATGACCAAGAAAATGCATCACTAACATATGATTCGTGGGCCACTGGAGAGCATCGTTTGATTTTGGAAATTAGCGATGCTGACGGTAGATTACTCAAATCAATAAATATCGGTACTTTCGATTTGAGCCCAGCATTAGCAGTACCTTCGGTAGACTTGGTACTGTCTGGGTCAGAGATTATGCAAACTGGAGACAGTTGTGAGATTACTAGAGATTTCATTGATGAAACAGGCCCTCGTTGGGACTTTGTAGGCACTAGGTCGATTATCGGTACACCATTCAAGGTCTTGGATTCTGATTACAAGTTGGATTGCAGTAACTGGCCAGCAGGTACCTACATCGTTAGCGAAACCTATCAAAATGGACTAGGGCAAACCACTTCAGACACATTGGAATTAGTTATTGTTAACAAACCTCCTCCTCATTTTACAATTGAAATAAACGGTAACGATGCTTTGGTTGGAACTCCATGTACCATTTCACACGTACAAGCAGCTGGCGAAAACCATGATGATTACACCAAAGATTGGATCATCACTCCATCCATAGGAATGGCTGCAAATGCAAGTAGTTTGGACTGTTCAAAATGGGATTCTGGCGTTTACAAAATACTTCTCACTGTCACCAATGATGAGGAAATAAAAACCACTGGCGGAACTATGCTAATTAGAATGCCATCCCCTGATGTTACCACAGATGATGATGCTCCAGTACTATCCCGTGGTGAAGAAACTGAAACCTCAAATGTCGGAATTTTCGGAATCGGAATTTTGGCGCTTGTACTTGGAATTGCAGTATTTGTACTGATGATGAAGGGCCCTGAAGACGACCAAATGGGCAACATAATGCTAGATGAAATCGGCGAGCCAGATGCAGAAGGATTACCAACTCACCTAGATGATAATGGAATGCTTTGGCGACGTCATGATGACGGTGAAATGGATTGGTGGGACCGTTCTTCTCTAACTTGGAAGAGGTGGTAAATTGTTACGAGACATTGCGTTTTGGACAATGATTCTCAGCGGTTCAGCTCTCCTAATAATGTTCGTTAAAGCCATGTGGAGGCGGTATGTAAACCTCCAATCCCAAATCCCGGGTTTAGAAAAGAACTGGGTTCCTGATAATGCGCACCACTGCATAGCATCTTACAAAGGCTCGAAAGTTTCATTGAAAAATGTTAGAGACTTCACTTGGAGCGGTAAGAGAGATCACGATTCTAAATGGATAGACACCAGTGTTGATGTCGACGACATCACAGATGTCTGGTATGTAATAGACCATTTCCACAAGATAAAGGGACTTGCACATACTATGCTAACGTTCGAATTTGGTGATGGACAATTTATCACATTCTCTTTCGAAACTCGTAGAGAGGTTGGAGAGAGATATGACCCGTGGCGAGGTTTGTGGCGTGCCTTTGAATTATACTTGCTTGTAGCTACAGAAAGAGACGCACTGCACCTGAGAACTAACGGCAGAAAGCACAAGGTTCACCTTTTCAGAGTTCAGACTCCTCCCGGTAAAGACAAGGCATTGTTCAACGCTTTATGTGACCGATTAAATTCTCTTGGAGAAAAACCTGAATGGTACCACACATTTGGTAAAACTTGTACAACGTCTATTGTAGACCAAGTCAACCTAATCACTCCTGGTCGAATTCCAAATATGTGGAGGACATTGCTTCCTGGGCATTCTGCTAGAGCGGCATGGAAACTCAAGTTGATTGAGGACTGGGGTGGATACGAATCTACAGTCGAAGCATCAAGAGTTGATGAAAGAGCAAGAACCTGGGATGGTAAAGAAGAGTATTCACGATTTATCAGGGCGCATTTGCCTCCCAAATGAATAGTAAATCCCCCGACTCGCGAGATACTTTCACCACATCTTCAGTGACCCTGTTTCCGACTCCTTTACTACCGGTTTGAACATCCTCTCCTGCAAGTTCAAATTCTACACCTGAGATTACAACATCCTTAACTTCTCCAAATGCCATAATAGAACAAATTGAACCCTTTTCTAATTCGATTTCAAGTCCTTCTGAACCGACTCTACATGCTCTCCAATTATCGAAGTATAGAATCGCATCAGATTCAGTTTCGAATAAAGTAGTAAATGACGCGATTTGATGGTCCAGTCTACCTCCAGAAATACCTACCACTGCATCAACATCATACCTTTTCAAAGCCTTTGACAAGTCTGTATTTTCTTGGTCTTTATCTGCCTCATATTTTTCAGGATTTGAGATTGAATCGAGGTCTCCAACAACAACATCCCATGATTCAAAACGGTCAGCAGCTCCGTCTAATGCTATGATGAAATCAGCGGTTCCGATTAGGTCATTCACCAAGGATTCATCTCCCCAATTTCCGTTCGCCACAACTAGCACCATGCCGGCCATGATTAGGGGACAATATTCTCCGATTCAAGCGGTTCGCTCCAATTCAACTATTTCGGCCCCCTTAAAGGGGGCCGTGTAATCATCCCTTGGGAATAGTAATGTAGGACGGTAGATGTGATGGAAGTTATGTCATGGAGAAACAAGGGTATACCCCTCGCGATTTTCGCTCTCTTTGTGATCCAAATTCTCGCCCCTATGGTCGCCCTTCCAACTCCTGAGTTGTCTTCGAAAAAGGCAACTCCGTCACAGTCTGTCGCATTTTCTAGTGGTTCAGGGCATGAATTACAAGGGGATTTAATCAGTATTGATGGCAAGAATTGGACAGTAAGAGGGGAATCTGTTCTAGATTATTGGGACTTGACTTCGCATGATGTGGATGCTAACGTCTCAATGGACCTGATAGTTACCGAAGATGGTACAGGTTATGCTTGTTCAATCAATGGCACTGATGTAAACATGCATACCATTTCTCAGGACGGTAATTTTGAAACTCTCCTAGTCGAAACATTATCCGTTCAAGCCGATGAGTGTGCAATCGCAATAGGGATTCAACATCGAATTCAAATTGTGTACAATGTCGGTGATGACTTGCGATTGGCTAGGTTAGCAGAACCAAATGCAGTATATGCGGAAAGAACATGGCATTTGCGAACAATTGTTGAAGATGTATTCAGTGGAGGACTAACCATTTCTCTAGATTCAGATTCAAAAACTCAAATCATATTCCAAGATGTCGATATGGCATTACATCACGTATGGTTCAACAGAGCGTACTGGAATAATACAATTCTAGACCAAGGGCCAGTCGATGACGACATAGAAGTCGAAATCGATTCCAATGGCATGTACCACATTCTCTACACAAACCCCTCTGAAGGTGAATTACGCTTGTTGAAATTCAATGATACAACTGAGACAAGACAAGTCTTAGCAAGAGGAAGTACGGTAACTTCTGCTATTGGTATGGATCTTGATGTCAACGATATTGGGCAAATAACCTATTCGAAATCTGACGGATTAGGAAATAACACAATTTCACTACTGCGTAGTCTCGCTGGTAAGGATACTGGCAGAATTGACCCTGACCCAAAATGGCTCATCAATTATGATGATGATTCGGTCGAAGGAACCGTTGCAAGCGGTGATTTGAATGGCGATGGCAAGGACGACTTGGTTTACACAGACCCTGAAGGAAATGGGACAATTTCAATTCACTACGGCTCTCCCGGCGGACCTGGAGCATTAGCTGACAGGATTTTGGTAGGTTCATTTAGTGACTCAATGTTGGGCACTGGATTAGCGATTGGTGATTTCAATTGTGACGGGTTTGATGATATCGCTTCGAGTGAACCGGGCATGGCAATCAACAACTCAGGCCACATCTCTATCAGGTTGGGCTCTTCCTCTGGAGTAGCCACCGATGCATGGTGGGAAATGAATGGTAGCGATGATGACAACCTTGGATGGTCTTTGACATCTTTAGGAGATGTAGAATCAGATGGATGTACTGACTTGGCAGTCGTTGCTGACAAATTAATCGAAGAGAATGCTCAAGCGACATTAACTAAGAATGGATTAGTAATGGTTCTCAAAGGAAATGCAACCTCTATGATTCACCATGGTAATGTAACACAATCTGAATTTGGTTCCATGTTTGGACGTCAAGTCATTGGAAACGGTGACATAAATGGTGATGGTTTCCTAGATATGGTTGTCTCCAATACAGGTAGTCTAGATACTCCAACTGGATATTCTTCTGTAGAATTCTTCTTTGGCAATTCTACCGGTATTGTTCTCAATAGTACAGGCAATACGCATGCTCCACTCGATACGGGTAAGTTGTATGGTGTTGAAATGGCATTCATAGGGGATGTTAATGGCGATGGTTTTGATGATATTTTAATCAGCGAATTATATGCTCAAACAACACCTTTCCATTCAGGAAAGGTCCACATGTGGGCAGGCTCTAGTACAGGACCAATTGCCGGTACATGGAGTCTGAAAGGTAGCTATGCCAATCAATTATTGGGACAAACAATTTCTCCTGCAGGGGATATTAATGAAGATGGATTTGATGATTTCTTATTGATGTCGCCATCTAGTGCCAAGTCAGGAAATATCGACCTTTACCTCGGTTCTTCCAATGGTCCTAGAACCGATACTCAATTATTCGCTCAAGGCTCCAATGGTGAGAATGTCGGATTGAATATTCTTTCAGGCATTGACTTAGATGGGGATGGAATGGGAGAAATTCTTTACTCTTCTAGAAACTTAACTCGTGGTGATGAGTTCGGCCCACTACTAACCATAATGTCAGAAAGGGATTGGGAGTACGTCGATTTCTCATTCGACAATCCAGTTGTTGGAATCGATATGCATACTCCTCTTCGAGGTAGCCCTTCGATGATGGTAATGCTTTCAGATTCCAGTGTCAATCTTGTTGAAAATACCCTAGATGGAACTCCTTCAGGGCGATGGGTGACACGAGCACTAACTACAGCAAACGACGCTCACATGGGCATTTCTAGTTCAGGCAAACCGTTGTTCATTCTAATTACCTCAGATAGTTCACTTGCTACAATGACCGTTGAAGGAAACACAGGCCTAGATTATTCACTGAACTCGGGAACTGGACTGGGCAAATTAATGGGTTCAGATATCGATTCTAACGGTTATCAGAGGATTGGCCATGCCTCTCCTGGATTCTCATCAATCTTCTACACCGAAGAGGGAGCAGATGGTTTCACAACCAGTACAATGCGTACAGGGATTGATTTAATTCACCCAATCAATATGTTCGTCGATGGGGATGAACTGTCTAGAATGGTATACGTTGATGATGAGAATATGGTCACATTAGCTACCCTAGATGGCACCTGGAGCGAAGAATCAATCCTCAATACAACAATTGGAGATGACTTCGACTCAATCTGGGTAGATGATACTCTTCTATTCATTCAAGTTGCGAATTCTTCAAACTCTACAGCACTACAATTAGTTGAATATCATAATGGGACCTCTACGGTCACAGATATCGCCAATGCTTCGACTAGTGCTGAAATAGAAATCTCTGATGGAGTCGATGACAAGTTGGTAATATCACTAATGGATTCCAATCAGCTAACCGTTTATGAGAGGGAAAGGTTTGGAACAGGCGACAATTGGAGTGTTGCAAAACAAATAGGGTTGGTTGCTAGTGACAATTACAATATGGCAATGGCTGGGCAGATCATCATCTTCGATGCAAATAATTCCGCCTCTCAAGGAATCATAATCGAGGATAGTGGTAATTGGAGTTTAAGTTCTCTAGAAGTTCCTGATAGCATGACTGAGTATTATTTGTCACAGACCCAAGAAAGGTGGCATCTAACCACTACCGATTCCTCAAACCAATTGGTTTGGACAACAGGCACAGTAAATGAAACTTCAACTACTGGCATTCAAACCTCAACCGTATTCCCTTCCATTACCACAGATTACGTCGTTCCAGTACTGGATGTAGAAGGAACTCTAATGATGGCTTATTCCCAATCTTCAACAGATGATTTCCTCCTGATGAGGATGGTTAGTGATTTAGATAGAGACCTTATTCCTGATTCCCATGATGACTTGCCAATGCTTGGCAATCAATGGCAAGATTCTGATTTAGATGGCTTTGGAGACAATTCATTAGGACCATCATCTGATGAATGCCCATCTTCATTTGGATTATCGACCTATGACCGAAACGGCTGTGATGATTATGACGAAGATGGTTGGTCAGACATCATAGATGACTGTGCAAACGATGACGGGACATCTTGGTGGGGTTACTATGGATGTGATGATTATGACCAAGATGGTTGGGCTGACAATGACGCAACATTCGTAGATGGAGATAGATATCCAACAAATTGGAAACAAGCTCTAGATTCAGATCGTGACTCTTTCGGCGATAACCATGGTCCTGATTGTTGTGATGTAACCGTCTTGGGCTCGGTAGAAAGCAGCGTTCCTGACCTATTCCCATACAACCGTATGCAATGGGAAGACAATGACAATGATGGTTATGGAGATAATTATTCGGATATAGAATTTGGAGACAAGTGTTTCTGGATTCAAGGATTCTCATGGAGAGATCGACTTGGCTGTGTAGATACAGATGGTGATGGTGCTTCAGACCCATCTGACATTGGAACAAGCAAAGAGTGGACTGAGGAAGATGGCGCTGATTGGTGGCCAAATGATAGTACACAATGGGCTGATAGTGATGGGGATGGATATGGAGATAATTCATCAGATGGAGCAACTCTTCCAGATAAATTCCCTACAAACCCTTCAGCAGCAAATGATACCGATAACGATGGCTATCCAAATAATTGGACTGCACTGGATAATGGTACTAATCGAGCAGGCCTTATGCTAGATAGTTGCCCTAATGAGGCAGGTAATTCTACTTCGTCAGTAGACTCATCTGGTCTGATAGTCTCCTACTATGGCTGTACTGATACAGATGGTGACGGTCGAGAAGACTCAGCAGATGCTTTCCCAGATGACCCTACACAAATGGCAGATACAGATGGTGACGGCTGGGGAGATAACCAGCAAGGAAGTGACCCTGATAGATGCCCGTATGACTTCGGTGTAATCAACGGAACCAATGGAGTAGGCTGTCCTATAATCGGTGAAGAAAGTGATTATGACCAAGATGGTGTATCTGATGATTTCGACGATTGTAATAATACTCAAGCCGGACAACCTGTTGATGAAATTGGATGTTCAGATTATCAAAAGGATACTGACCAAGATTATGTTTCAGACGCAGAGGATATGTGCCCAAGCACTCCTATCGGTGAAGATGTTGACAGTGTCGGATGTTCAGATAGCCAGAATCTAGTCGATTCTGATGAAGATGGAATCTTTGACCCCTATGACCTATGTCCAGACTCAAATCCGCAATTAACAATCGATGAAAATGGTTGTAACTTGGCTCAAAAGGATACTGATGGGGATGGAGTTAACGACCTGATGGATGATTGTCCAGGCACTGAAGCAGGCATACCAGTTCTGTCCGATGGCTGCTTAGATGAAGCTGCTTTAGCGGAAGATATCGATGGTGATGGCTTCAAAGGCCCTTACTCTTACAATCCAGATAATGAAACTCATGAAGGCGATGCTTTCCCACTAGATCCTACTCAGTGGCACGATATGGATGGAGATGGATATGGAGATTCACAAGCACCTGGCGCCAACAATTCTGATGATTGTCCTGAAGAATGGGGCAATTCAACAATGAAATCTCGCTTCGGATGTTTAGACACAGATGGAGATGGATATCACGACTATCTTGGAGATGACAAATTCCCTGCGGATGGTACGCAATGGGAAGATAGAGATCTGGATAGTTGGGGTGATAACCCTGATGGAAATGATGCAGACCAATGTTTGAACACTAGTACTGCAGGGGACCGAACAGAACAAGCAAGAATCAACTTTGGTTGTGCAGATTACCAATCTGATAGCGACAATGACGGAGTAACCGATGATGCTGATGCTTGTCCAGGAACTGTAGCTGGAGCGGAAGTTTACCCTAGTGGCTGTAAGAAAGAAACACAGGCAGAACCTGAATCTGAAGATGATTTAATCATGGGTATGGATTCAATGACCTTCTTTGCTATTGTTGGAGGAGGAGGACTTGTCATCATTGTACTGATAGTTTTCATAATTTCTAGAGTCCGAGGCGGAGATGACTTTGACTTCGATGATGATGATTGGGATGAAGACGACGATGACGACGATGATGACTTCATGTCAAATATTCTCGGAAGAGGCCAATCACGTGGACCTCCTAGTAATGCAGGTCCAAGTCGAGGCCCACCTAGCCAAGCAGGACCAAGCCGAGGCCCTGGTGGCCCTAGTAGAGGCCCCCCTAGCCAAGCAGGACCAAGCCGTGGCCCAGGTGGCCCTAGTAGAGGCCCCCCTGGTGGAGCGGGACCTAGTAGAGGTCTTCCAAGCGCTGCAGGGCCGAGTCGAGGCCCCGGTGGCCCAAGTAGAGGTCCAGGCGGCCCAAGTCGAGGCCCAGGAGGTCCGAGTAAAGGTAAGAAGGTCGCCAAGCGTAAACCAATTGGCGATGCTAATGCTCGAAAGGCAGTAGCAGAGATGGATCCTGATTTATTCGCTCCTCAAGAATTAGATGATAGAACTGCAGCAATCGATTGGACAAAGGGTGCTTTGAAAGACGGTGAAACAGAACGAACAATCCTAATGCAACTCCAAACTACTGGTTGGTCTGCTCCACAATCCAGAGCAATCATTGATTTGTCCAAACAATGAGGAATTATTAGTAAGGCATCAGGCTCAATAAGTGCGGACAGTTGGAAGGGAAGAGGAGAGGGAATTCATGAGTGACGATGTTGCCGATGTCTCGATGCCAGAGGGTATCGAAGTCGATGATGCCGCTGCTTATTTCGGAGTATTCGAATCATCAGATGCCCTTCATCAGATGATGGAGATGTCTCGTGAAGATGCTTTTGAGAAATTCTTTGCTCTGTTGTCAGACCTTGTACTCAAACCAGGAGACTTCGATTTTCAACTAGCCAGCGAGAGACTATCTTGTGAAGGAGGAGAGATCTATTTCCTCGTGGCAGGACATCTTGGAGTTATGTCTTTGCCAGAACAACTTTCATTGGCCATTAGTGAAGGACAATTTTCTGATGATGATTCCAAGTTATTGAGCGAGATAGCAGATCCGATGCGATTGCTAAAATTATTCGCTATCGCTCAGCAGACTGGAGGAGAGGGTGAAGCGACAAAATATCTCAAAGGTGTCGAATCTTTGATGTCAAACCCAGCAGCGAATAAGGATGCTTTACTTTCACTAGCGAGTGAAGTACAAGCAGCATTCGATGTCGCAGGACATGTAACACCTATCGCTAGTTTGTCTAGCGGAAGTGCTATCGCCAAAGAAGTCGAAGCAGCATACGTTACACCAACTCCAAAAGTTGTAGAAACCAAGCCTAAGGTAAAGCCAAAAGCAATTGAGACAGAGCCAGTGATAGTACCTGAGCCTGAACCTGAACCAGTATCAGTTCCACTTCCAACGCAGCAGGAGACAGCTCCTGTGGTTAACGATGTACCAGTTCCACTTCCAGAAATAGAAAAACCAAAGGTGGAAGTTGATGTTCGCAAAGACTCAGAGAAAACTGAAGATGCGTTCGCAGGAGCCTTTGGAATGGTTGAGGAAGAGCCCGAACCTGAACCTGAACCCGAACCAGAGCCGGAGCCAGAGCCAGAGCCAGAGCCAGAAATGGAGGCTGAACCTGAACCGACTCTTGATGATGCCTTCGAAGCAGCAGATACTAACCAAAGTGGTGGCCTATCTATTGAAGAAGTGGTTCAAGCGACTGGTTTAGATGTTGAAGAAGCTACCAAACTACATGCTGAAGCCGATATCGATGGTGATGGAGAAGTTACTCTTGAAGAATTAAAATCTAAGCCAGAGGTTATCGAAAAGATGGCTTTGCCTAAACCAGTAAAACCGGTCAGGGCAGGAATTCAAAATCCTCAACCAGTTCAACCACAGCAACAGCAACAACAGGCTTGGGCTCAACAGCAGCAGCAACAGCAGCAGCAACAGGCTTGGGCTCAACAGCAGCAGCAACAGCAGCAACAGGCTTGGGCTCAGCAGCAACAGCAGCAGCAGGCTTGGGCTCAGCAACAGCAGCAACAACAGCAAGGATGGAACCAACCAGTTCAACCGATGCAGCCTACAATTCGTTCAGGAATCCATTGTAGGGGTTGCCGAATTGGAGTTGACCCTAACTGGCGTTTCTGCCCAGTATGTGGTACTCAAATCCGTTGATCAGGCGATGAATACACCGTCATCCAATATTTTGGTGTCATCTAACCAAACAGATGGTTTGGAAATTACTCCAGGAATATGAATTCCAACAGCTGCACTTCCTCCAAGACTTGAATTGTCGCCTATCGAAAAGTAGCATGTTCCAAGTTGTTTTTCATCCTCAAGAACATGGCCGGTCATTCTAGCATTTGGATTCATACCGAAACCAAATTCAGCAACTGTCCAAACCATTTCTCTGTCTTTTGAACGAAGTCTCGAGGCTGCTTCTCCAAACTGTTGTCTAATCTGTGCAGCAGTAGAGTCTCCCTTGATATCAATTACAATTCCATTTTCAACAGTCAGTTCTAACGGTTCTTCCAGAAGTGTAGACTCCCATGTACCATCGATGAAAATAGTGCCGTTCATTGAACCTTCACGCGGTAGAACAAACGCTTTACCTGCGGGTAAATTTGTGATCATTCGTGGCCTATTACAAATACCATTATCGTCTAATTTCCAATCTCTCCAAGATACTTCAAATTCGATATCTGTGCCGTTTGAATCTTTTACATGAATCAAACGCTTCCTCCGAAGTGTGCTAGATAATTCCGATAAATTCTTCTTAATCTGATTGAAGTCAGCAGTCATCCCCCCTTCTACGAACATTTCAGGAGTCATACCGGGCATAGTTGCAACTCTTGCCCCCTCTTTGACAGCACTCCTAATCGCTCTTGTATGCGTTAGAGAATATCGTGTTGGAGCAATTACGATTTGTTGCTGTCGCATCAAATTAGCCACCGGGGAAGGGGGTTCCTCTCCGTGATGACGGCTTTTAGGCATAACAATCAGTAGTACTCTATCAGAACGCTCAGTCGCAGCCCGATGAAGCGCTTGTCCAATCTCTCCTGTAGTTGGGTCACAAACAATCAGGACATTCTCACCCCTTCGTATGTCCATACATGTATGTGTTACACGTTTTGCGGATTCTAGTAGAGCAGCTTCAAGATCGAAATCCATTTTTTCTTCTTCAATAATTTCCTCTTCATCGACTTCAGCTTCAACCACTTCATCGATTTCAAGGTCGTCCTCAATTTCGGGCTTTTCATCCTTCGACTTACGGCGGAAGGGTGAGACCATGTATAGCGCAAACACGCATACGCCTTCAAATTGTGCCCAATTCGTTATGAAATCTTGAAGAATAAGCAACTTTACGATGGTATATGGGCGAGCAAGAAGAATTCATGCTGAGAGTTAATGACTTATACCGATTTGAAGCAATTCAAGGCCACTTAGGGTGGGACCAAGAAACAATTATGCCTACTAAAGGAGCAAAGGCACGTGGTGAAATTCTAGCTTGGTTAGCCGGGCAGAGACATAGCCGACTAATCGACCCAGAGTTAGGTGAACTAATCTCATCACTCGAAAATAAGGAATTGGATGATTTCCTTACAGCCAATGTCAAAGAGATGAGAAGGAAATATGATGAAGCGGTCAAACTACCAACTGAGTTTGTATCCTCTTTTACCAAAGCACGAAGTGAGGCTTTAATATCCTGGCAAAAAGCTCGTAGTGATAGCGATTTTAGTCAATTCGCTCCACACTTGGAGAATATGGTGAAATTAACTCGCCAGAAAGTCGAGTACCTTGGTAGTGAATCGACACCATATGATGTCCTTCTAGACGAATATGAAGTCGGAATGACGGTCGCTGATTATGACCCACTATTCGCAGGATTGAAAGAAAGGCTAGTGCCTTTGTTGTCGAAGATTATGGAATCAGGGACTGAAATCCCTAGATTACCTGAAGATATGACATTCCCAATCGATTCTCAGGAGATGTTTTGCAACCAAGTTAGCAAAGCGATGGGCTTTGATTTTGAGGCAGGTCGTATGGATAGATCAACTCATCCTTTCTGTGCAGGACTATGGCCAGATGACACTAGATTCACCACAAGGTTTGATGAAAAAGACCCATTTTCCTGTCTTTATGCTGTAATGCATGAATCAGGACATGGATTGTATGAGCAGGGTTTGCCTAGAGAGCACAGTTACTCTCCAGTAGGCATGGCGGTTTCATTAGGTGTTCACGAATCACAAAGTCGATTCTGGGAGAATCAAATTGGAAGAACTGCAGCGTTTTGGAATGTAGCAATGCCTTGGTTTAGAGAACAATTCCCAGATTGTCCAGACTGGAGTAATGAAACTTTAGATTTGGTGGCAAACGAAGTAAAGCCTGATTTCATTCGTGTTGAAGCGGATGAAGTAACTTATAATTTGCATATCATGATTAGATATGAGATTGAAAAGATGATTTTCAATGAGGGATTGGCTGTAGAAGATATTCCTGAAACATGGAATAAGATGATGAAAGATTGGTTTGGAATCGATGTGCCAAGTGATTCGCTTGGATGCTTACAAGATATCCATTGGTCTATGGGTGCATTCGGTTACTTCCCAACATATACTCTAGGAAATTTATATGCGGCTCAGTTGCTTGAATCAATGGCTGATGAGTTAGGAGATATCGATGATATAATCTCATCAGGAGATTGGTCCAGCATGCTATCTTGGCTACGCTTACAAATCCACGATAAGGGGTCTGTTATCACTCCTTCAGAGCTAATTGAATCAGCAACAGGCAAAGCACCTAGTCCAGATGCATTCCTCAACTATGTTGAGAGTAAATATTCCAAGTTATACAACTTGTAATTATTCTTCTGCGTCGCTATCGTCACCGGTAATCTTTGCTTGTAGATTGTTAAGCATTCCAGTTAAATCGCTGATTGCGTCTTGCAAATCATTAGTTCTATCTTCTTCATTATCTGTACCGAATGATACACCTAACAAGGTTATCATTGCACCAGATAGCATAATCACTGCAGATACGAAAAGATCCTTCAAATCAGTATCTTCGCCGTTAGCTAACATGACTCCCCAAAGGGCACCGGATGCGAATATTAGCAGTCCAAGTATAATCTGTTGATGTCCAGGTCCAAGTTTTTCTTCAAGTCCACTCATTGTGTTTCCCCGCTTGGAAGATATATCCATCAGTTAAAATATTAGCGGATATTTTTTCTATTTGGGTTTGAAAATTAATTCCAAGGCAACATGACCAGAGGTTTTCCTGCTTGTCCAGCATCTACTAGACATTGCCCTTTTGGACCAGTGTCATCATTTCTTTCAAACACTGGAGTGCCCGCAACTGCGGTAAAAACCGGCCATCCGACCAATTTCTTTCCGACGAATGGATTCCATCCAACATTGGACCACGTATTCTTATCTTCAACAAGTTGTTCTTTCTTCATATCAACTAGAACAATATCTCCGTCATAGCCTTCTTCAAGCCTGCCTTTGCCGACCATTTGGTAGCATTCTGCAACATTGCTAGACATCCACTGAACAACTTGTTCGATTGTACACTCGCCCTTTGCAGCGTGAGTTAGCATAACTGGAAGTGATGTTTCTACACCAGGCATTCCACTTGGAGCGCTAGGGAATCCCTTTGCTTTATCTTCGAGTGTGTGAGGGGCGTGATCAGTTGCAATACAATTGATTGTACCATCTTGTAATCTCTTCCATAGCGTATCTTTGTCTTTTTGATATCGTATAGGGGGGTTCATCTTCAATCTGGTTCCTTGCACTTCAACATCTCTTTCATCAAGTGTCAGGTGTTGAGGTAGCGTTTCAGTTGTGACGTGTGCCTTACCCTCTATTCCATGTAATGACGTAACTTCGTTTAACCAATCGGCTTCAATTCCTGAAGTAAGGTGGAGGATGTGCAGGCGATGACCACTATCCTGTGCGTAATTAACCGCTCTCTTTGTCGCAATCAATGCAGTCTCGTCATCTCTCCACTCAGCATGGGCAGCCATATCTGTACGACCTTCGATACCCTTCTTTCTTTCATTCATTCGGTCTTCATCTTCAGCATGGACTGCGATCAGTCCTGCAGTATTGTCGAAAATAGTCTTGAGAGCACTTGATTCATTGACCAATAAATCTCCCGTTGATGAGCCCATGAATATCTTGATTCCACAAATACCGGGAATTGAGATCGGTGAATCAGGAGTGCCCACCGTCTTTTTCAATTCTTCAACATTTGATTCTGTAGCTCCGATAAAGAATCCATAATTTGTTATGCACTTATTTGATGCAATTTCCAACTTGTCATGCATGGATTGTAATGTGGTTTGACTCGGTACATTGTTTGGCATGTCGAGGAAAGATGTCACTCCACCGCTAGCAGCTGCACGTGAACCAGTGTATAGGTCCTCTTTTTCTGGTTGGCCAGGGTCTCTGAAGTGAACTTGCGGGTCAATAATTCCAGGAAGTAGATGTAATCCAGTTCCATCTTGCAATAATTCACCATTACGTGGCTCAAGATTTGCATCAGTAGAAATTTCTGATATTACTCCATCAGTAATTCGTAAGTCACCAGTCACAGTTCCAGTAGGTAGTACCATTTTGGCTCCAGTAATCAAAATATTTCCTGCCATCTTTTCACCTTCTTCTAGCATTTTTTGGACGGAAGGCATTGCATATATTATCATTCATGTCAATATATGGCCCACTCAATAAATCTATGCAGTACGGAACTGCCTTCCAAATTTCATCAATGGTTTCCCGTATTGCCTTTGGGCGTCCAGGCAAATTGAAAATTAGACAATTGCCTCGAACCCCTCCGACTTGTCTAGAAAGTATTGCCGTAGGCACAAATTCCAAGGAAACGGCTCTCATTTGTTCCCCAAAGCCAGGAAGTATTCTGTCACATACAGTTTCAGTTGCTTCTGGAGTGACGTCTCTTAGGGCAGGTCCTGTCCCTCCGGTTGTAACTACCACATTACAACCTAATTCGTCAACCATCTCAATCAGGGCTTCAGAAATCAATTCTAACTCGTCGGGAACTATTCGATAGTGGTGAGTCCATTGTGAGGCAACAGCCTCCTCGAAAAAGCCCAGTATTGCAGGGCCTCCCTCATCTTCGTATTCTCCAGAATGCGCTCTGTCAGAGACGGTAAGTATCCCAAATATAGCGGGGTCTCCAACCATCCTTACACCTCACTCATTGCCGTACTTGTCACGTATATCGGCATGGAATGAATCTAGAAGTGTATCTTCGAATAACTCTGCTTGTCTCCTCGTCTTGGTAGAACGCATGTGAAGGAATGCCATTCCAATGAATGCGATAATGGCTATAGGTATTGCAGCTTCAAGTTTGTACTTGTGCATCACAGTAACGATGCCTTCAGCAGTATACGCCCATGTTAGAGAAGCAACGGCTCCTCCTACGAATGTAGCCCACAGTACACGCATGAATTTCATACGCGACAATAATCCTAGCATTGCTCCAACCAAAACTCCCGAGGCCATGAACGGGATCCACACAAACACGATCAATCCCCAGAATCCCCATTTGTTAATCATCTCACGCTTTTCATTAGCAGTATACTCTACCGTCGAAAGAATATCTCCGAACAATTTGGTTTGAAGGACACGGCCGCCTAAACCGTCTTGTTTAGCAACAGCAGCAACTCTGGAATCCTTGTCTCCCTTTGAGGAGAGTGTTTCTACACGCCCTGCTCCTGAGCGGTCCGCAAGAGTTGAAACTAGATTACGGCCCTTGACGATCAATTCTTGCGTACCTACCAATTCTGGATTCTCTCTCGAGATGTACTTTCGCAAATGTTTCTCAATTTCAGAATTAGAGTCCTTGAATCTGAAGAAAGCAAATCTCTGGTTTGGCTTGTAAGCAACTCTTACGAAAATGATGGAGTCTTCACTGGTTACAGTTGCCATCTGCAAAATTAAGTCATTTTTAGAGCGGAAGTAACCCTTGACCGATTCTCTAACTTCATCTTCAACCTTAGATAGCATGTGTAGGTCACGGAAGAACGAGGTGTAATCTTGGTCTTCCATATCCTCTCCTTCTACCATTCCACTTCCCACACCAACTCCTGTTTCGAAGTCGATAGCCTGATTGTCACCAATCGAGCGTACTGTTAGTTGAACTGGTTTGAAAACTCTGAATAGTGCGAATTCCTCTAGCACTTCTTTCAAAACATCTGATCTAACATCTGCAACATCGGAAAATGTTCCATCTGTATTGGAATATGGCACCATGATGTCGATTGACAAATCCCGAACCTCTATTTTGTAAAGGTCCCAGTCTATCTTGATATGAAGCCGCCTCTCAGTATTTCGTAATACATCAGCAACCACCTTTCTAATGTGGGTTCTAGATAGCATATCGTCAGTTTCCTGATGGTATAATTTGTACATTACAGGATAAGCCAAAAACAGGGAAATAACCGACAAGGAAAGAGAGATGAAAGCCATCCACCATGCAGGTATGCCAGCAGCTCCTCCCGTCAGCATTGCAGTTTCACGACCACCGCCAAGTTCAGCCCCCATCAGAACGAATCCCCAGTTTCCAAGGTCGGTTACAGACCAGCAAGAACGTGGACCATCTTCAACGATATGCCCCTCTCTCTTAACTTCAGAATCTACGAATGGCAGGAATGACAGAGCATTTTCAGAAGTACTAATCTCGAATTCAAATTCCTTAGAAATCCTCTCAGTGTCGTTCTTTCTCAACTCATCTCTATTCTCATCCGTGATATTTTCATATACAACATCCTTAGGATACATGTCGATGAAAATCACAACTTGATACATTCCAGTTTCCCATTCAGAATAGTCAATTTTCACATTACGCTTCTCGACTTCATCCCCACTGGGTTCGGGTGTAGATGAATCTTCATCTGCTAATACAGTCCAATTCAGGATTGCCATACCTTCTCCAAGGTTTCTGCCTGAGATTTTCAAAACTTCAGCATCATTGTCTGGGTATGCGTGGATCCAGGGAGTGTCAAGAACCTCTTCACATTGTTCTCCGCTATCTAGAATAGTGCCACTAGCCCAGTGATCGAGACTTGTTGCTTCGCCAAATACTCCTCCTGACATTCCAAATAGCAAGAGTGCGTAAAGTGCGCCATATCCTAATCCCATCAGTAAAGTCCAGTCTTCAATGGCTGAGGGAAAACGCCTTTTTGAATCCGTGTTACGGCGTTTTCTAATTCCGGCGAGTTCCTTAGAAATCTTGTCGATAGGTTTGGTTTCCTCAACCTCTCCGGCCAAAGCGTCCATATCAGAATCGATATTGTTGGACGCCATGTGTGCCCCTACGGGGCATAGGCACATGAAGGCTATGCTAAATCATAAGTGAAATCGCTCAAATGACCAAGTATTCTCAGAATGCAAACACGAAGTAAACTAATTCAGATTATGGTGGGTTAGGCCGGACTTGAACCAGCGACCTCGGCATCTTCAGTGCCGCGCTCTCCCAACTAAGCTACTAACCCGGGATAACCTCGCCACAGGCATCAGCATTTCAAGCCTTACGGCTCAATCACTCGATGTCTTCTAGCACGACTAACTGCATATCAGCTAATTGTGCAAGTCCATGCCGTGACATGTCTAGTAATGCCTGAAGTTCATCATAAGAGAATGTAGATTCTTCTCCAGTACCCTGAACCTCGACAAATTTACCATCAGATGTCCCCACTACATTCATGTCAACATCTGCATTTGAATCAAGAATATAATCCAAGTCGAGGAATACATCATCGCCGATTAAACCAACAGATATTGCTGATAGGTCATGTGGGATTACCTTGTTTTCGTGATTACGTGCTTCTGTTTTTGATAACTGAGGGGGTGTCCAGCCATTTTCACGGTCATCACGAGATGGACGTAGGTCTATTGGCAAACAATCTCCGCTAGCGATCAGTCTTCGAACCGCTAGTCTTAGAGCGATATTTGCTGCTGTAATGGATGCACAACGTGTTCCACCGTCTGCATTGAGAACATCACAATCTACTGTAAGTGCAATTGGGCCTAATGCTTCGAGATCGATTGCACCTCTTAGAGAGCGGGCAACCAGCCTTTCAATTTCCTGAGTACGGCCCTTCGCTCCTCTTCTTTCTCGACGGAATCGAGAATCGGTGGAACCAGGAAGTAGAGAGTATTCTGCATGAACCCATCCCTTAGTAGCGTCACGAGGGAACCATCCAGGTAGTCTGGATTCTTTGGTTACACAACATAGGATGTGGGTGTTGCCTTGGCGGTATAGGATACTCGCAAGAGCATTAGGGGTGAAATCGATTTCAACCTCGATATTTCTCATTTCATCTTTAGGACGGTCGGTCTCAATGCCGGTCTTGAACTTGGCCATGCTTCGGCGAGTAACCACTACACAAGAACACTTCCCTCAACGCACAGGTTGAAGAATCAAGCCCCATTGGGCCGTTCATGCCTAGAGCGGTTATCTGCGGTGTTGCACGAACTCCAATCGGTAAATTCCGGGGCAGCCTCTCTAATTTGAGTGCAGTCCAGTTGGGTATTCGTGCGGTAAAAGAGTTGTTGAATCGATGTGATATCGATGCATCTAGCGGCATAATTGACGAGGTTCTTTTCGGTCAAGTCTTACAGGCAGGTGCGGGACAAGCGCCTGCTCGTCAGGTTGCTTTAGGAGCTGGACTTCCTAATTCTACAGCGGCTACAACAATCAACAAAGTCTGCGGCTCTTCTCTCAAAGCGGCAATGATGGCTGCAAATAGTATCAAGGCTGGAGAATACAAGGCCATTGTAGCAGGTGGAATGGAGAGTATGACAAATGCTCCTAAGTTCGAGAAGCGAAATGGCGAAGAAAAAGAAATGGTTCCAACTATGGTTCATGACGGACTATGGGATGTCTACAACGATGTTCACATGGGCAATACAGGAGAAATCGTTGCCAATGAATGTAATATTTCACGAGAAAAGATGGATGCTTTTGCCGCACGTTCCCAAAACAAGGCAGCACAAGCAGAAGCTAACGGCTGGTTTGCTTGGGAAAGATTCGACATGCCTGAACTTTCAACCGATGAAGGAGTACGTGTAGGAACTACTGCAGAGAAACTTGCAGGTCTAAGGCCAGTATTCCAAGAAGATGGCATGGTTACTGCAGGAAACGCATCTACTCTCAATGACGGTGCTTCTGCAATTTTGGTTGCTGATGAAGATTTTGCTAAGGAAAATGGCTGGGAAATAATTGCAATTATTGAGGACTACTGCACCGCAGGTGTAGAACCTCACCGTGTAATGTATGCGCCAGTTCCAGCGATCAAGATGTTACTAGAAAGGGCTAACCTGGGCGTTATGGATATTGATGTTTACGAACACAATGAAGCCTTTGCAAGCGCATCATGTGCAGTTGCTCAAGATGTAGGAATTCCAGATGATAGATTCAATCTTCATGGCGGGGCAGTCGCTCTAGGCCATCCTCTCGGAAGCAGCGGAACTCGCTGTCTAATTACAATGATTGGAGTAATGCGCAGACTTGAGGCTAAGAGTGGAATCGTGTCTCTTTGCTTAGGTGGCGGGAATGCCGTAGCAATGCGAATTTCCTGTGAATAATTCCAAATTTCTCCTACGGTAAGGTATATTTGTGATTGTTTCGACGGAGGTTTATGCAGTTAAGCGATGATGGACAATGGATGTGGAACGGCACGGATTGGATTCCAGCCGGACAACCAGCAGTAGTACAACCTGCAGCAGCGCCCGTAATGCCTCAACCAGATTTTACAGGAGCCACATTTGGCGCACCTGCGCCTGCATCTATTTCGATGCCTCATATGAACCAACCACAAGTCGTATACGTTCAAGAAGAGAAGTCTTCCAAGAAAATTATTCCATGGATTGGAGTTGCAGTAATATTGCTGTCTCTCATTATGCCATATGTTTCATTCTTTGGTATCGTAGAGGTTTCAGGATTGGAGATGCTCGGATTTATCGGCGAAGTTGCTGAAGCAGCTAGCGAGGATAGTGGAGATGGTGGAGATGTTGGAAGTGGCGATTCATCAGATGATGATTTCAGTCTTGGTTCAGAAGGTATAGCGCTTATTATTGCGGCTTTCGTGTTTGTCTTTAGCCCTCTAGTATTCCTTCTCACGAGTATAACTTCAGCAATATTATTGCTGATGAAAAAGTCTACCAAAATCGTCGGTATTATTCATCTAAGTTATGTTGGAATATTCTTTGTTGCTGCAATATTATCTCCATCGCTTGGTGAACTTTCGATATTCTCCATAATAGGCTTTGGATTCTATTTAGGCGCCTTCTCAGGCGGGGCATTATTAGCAAAGTAGTTTCATTGCGAGACATCTTTCCAGTTTCCAGATTCTATTTCACGATACGAGTCTAGAGATTGCGCATAGTGATAGACATAGGCCCATTTTTCACCTTGTTCAGTATTCACCTTTTGGATTGATTTAGAGAACAAGGGGTCGCTTCCTCCGCTCCCTTCAATCAAGTCTAAAGTCTGAATTACATCAAGCATATCTTCTGCTTGGAACACCTCTCCATAGACTGTTCTCTCTCCTGCTACGAGTCCAGGATAATTTCCTAAATCGTACAACTCTCCTTGAACAGTACCTTTGCAAATAAATTCACAACCTTCCTCTAATACGTTATGACGCAACATTCCTTTCATCAGTGTCCCATAAACAAATACAAGGTCAAATTTAGGTTTCGGGATTTCTCTGATAGCTCCATTCAACCAATTAGTAGGCATTCCTAATCGGTTCAATCCATTTCTAATCAGATTCTCGTATTCTTCATTTGGTGGGTGGAACGATTTTTCTCTGGTATGGTGAATGTACGTGTAGGCTTCATGCGATTGCCCATCAGGCGTGAAAACGGTTACTCTTTCCCTTCTGTAATATTTAGGGTTTGGATGACCTTCTTTTTTGTCTAGGATATCTCTTGTGTATTCATCTATTTCGAATAGAGCGCCTGGGGTGGCCGCTCTGCCTGAACCAAGGAATCTAAGATTCGCAGCTCCTGCTCCTCTAGTTACTGAAAAGTAGTTGAAATCTAGAACAAAACCATCAATCCAAGCAGGTCCAATTTCTTTCATGCCATCGTGCTTGAATCCTCTTTGCCTACACCATCTAGTCCAATCTTCTTTGTCGAGGTTAGAGCCATAACCAAAGTATAGCATTGGTTTAGAATTGTTTCTTTTTTGCATATGGCAGAGTTATATTGGGGACTATTAAACCCTTAGATTTACAATCATTTTTTCTTTCGCATTACTACGAATAAAATTAGAAGAAGGAGTATACCTCCTCCGCCTCCTCCATAGATCAGCAATTGATTATCAGATGTGCCTGAAATAATTTTGTCCGATTCACTCGCTTCTGCAAATACGGTAATCGTAGTAGTTACTGTCTCAGTAAGGCAGTTACCTTCATTTTTACAACTGAAGTCACTTGTTGCAATGAAATCTAATTCGAATGTCATTTCATGCTGGCCTTCAGAATTAATTGGCCAATCTTCGTAACCAGTTGGAGTTCTCATTATTACACGAACTGTCATTGGTGCTACCATCGATTGTATTTCCACCTTAACCATGGGTAAAGAGATGGAAAATCCAGCATTTTCCAAAACACGTAGAGAGTCATATTCCACTGCCAATAGAAACCTATCCATGCCATTTCCGAGGTTGTAAACCCTAAACTGTAGATTGTAATCTACTTTTGTTTGTAAAGTTATTAACGATTCAACAGCTTCCACTTGCAATCCTGAATATTGCATAATATTAACTATCATATTAGCTTCAGATTCGGCAGTATTTGGAGGAGGAACTCCCATGGCTTCAGTAACAGTCGCTTTGACATTTAGGGTTCTGGTAGACATAGGCATACCTTGGTTGGCTTTAACTGTCACAACAAACTCTTCTTCTCCATTAGGCCCAAGTGTAATTGAACCAGGATGAGATACTGCTAATCCATCAGCTTGAACTTGGATTTCGATTGTTTCTTGATATGAATTAGGGTTGCTAACAATACAATTTGCATGGCCTGTTAATGTAGCCCCTGGATATACTTGAATTGCTACGGCTCCATCACAGGTTATACTTACATCCGGGGCGCCAACTTGTGCTTCAACAGTAGGTACAGGCATTGCAGAGAGAAGGAAGATTAGAATTAGCACAGTCGCCTTCAGTCTCATGCCTTCATGCGCTATTTGGTTGGTATTCAACATTTCCCGGTTTTTTGGAAATCATTTCTTCGATAAATGTAATCTCACTACGTGCGCTTGGCCTCTGTGTAAGTCGGATTCTTCTAATTCTACAGTTTCGACTTTAGCATGAATTATTGTGAAACCTTCACCAATTACTTCCATCACTTCATCGAGGTCCCAGAGTAAATCAAGGCTCTTGGGACCACCACTTGTCATTTCTATTTGGCTGGTGTGGTATCCTTCACAAATGAATTCTCCACCCGGTTTTAGCGAAGAAAGCATACGCGGATAATGTTCACAAAACATTGACCAAGGGACGTGAAACCAAGAACATGCGATCAAATCATATTCCTGTTTTGAAAAATCACGGATTGCCAAATCATCCACTTCATAGTGAACTTCAACACCTCTTTCTTTAGCCAATAAAGCACACTTCTCCTTTCCAACATCAGATAGGTCGAATACGGTGGTGTCGTATCCTTGAGATGCAATCCAAACCGCGTTTCTTCCTTCTCCATCTGCAGGAACAAGCGCCTTTCCTGAACCGGGTTTAATCCTCATCTCAAGCCAAGCGTTGGGCTCTTTTCCATACGCCCAACCACTTCCTGAAAATCTAGCATTCCATGCTTCTGCACCGAACCTTACATTACTCATCCTTCTCAACCTTCTTGAATTTGATAAGCCCTACATCTTCGATAATTTCACAATTTCCTGGCAGTATGGGTAGGATGTCATCTACAGACAAGCCAGTCGATTTATAGATTCGATTCGCCACATTTTCCTTCTTCTCACGGCCGGGGGCGATCACGATATATCTGTTACAAATATCTGCAATGTGCTCAGGTGTTGAGGCCATTAGCATCGGAATTCCATTTATTGCAATTAGGCCGATTCCAAGTTTCAAATCGATGTCCTTGTACCAAGTTCTTTTCCCACGAATTATGAATGCGCCCTTACCGACATACTCTCCAGTTTCTGCAGATTTCGAAACTTGCCCTGGTTTGACCCAGAACACAGTTCCATGAGCTCCGCCTCCATTCCATGCTCTGCTCCAAGCAAGAGCCATTGTGGCTGCAATCTCTGTTGTTTCATCATCCAAATCGGCTTCTACTTTGTCGACTAAGCGGAAAGCCGGAATGTCTTCTCCAATGTGTGCAGGTGGCTGAGCATCAACGATGAATCCCTGATTGTTTCGTAGTGAGCATGAAGGCGCTCCGTGTAAGTCTGCGTGGAGGTAACGGTCTCCCAGCGACAAATGCCTTTTGACAACCGAATCATTGCCTTTAGCATCACGCCCACCAACCATCAAATGACCACTTGGAAGCATTGACCATTTGTGGTTTTCAAACCAAAGGCGTTTCGACCTTTTCACCCTTGCAATCTGTCCGCTAGCCTCTCTTTTAGCATGCTTCTTTTGAGCTCTTGCAAGTTCTAATTTCGTGTCCTTTAATGCTTGAATTGCCCCAGCAGACTTGTCTTTTTGCTTACGGCCTGATTGGAAAAATCGTTGTGCGTTCTGATGGACAGTTTCATCGAGGTTTAGAGACACCTGTTTGCCAGGATTCCCTTCCTCATCAGGCAAGAATGCGATGAAACTCCTCTCCGCTGCATTAACTGAACTAATCCATTCAATTTCCTTTACCGCTTTCTTTACCCCATCCCAACCCAAAGTGTCTACAGCCTCTTTTATTTGTGCTAATAATTGTTCAACATGAGTCCAGTTTTCTTGAATCATATGGCCTATTGCCTGTTGTTTCTCGACCTTATCTCCAAAACCTTCTAGCGATTTTTCCTGTTGTGCAAGACGCCTTTCTAGACGCTCTACATCTGTTGAATATCCTCTTCCAGGCGATGCAACATCTAGCGCTTCAGCCTCTCTCCTCGATAATGCATGGGCGTCATGTAATCCCATCCACTCATCAACAGCCTCACACATAGTCGGGAAATCTTTCCTCTCTCTATCTTCTAGAGTTGAGAGAACTAATGGCCATGCTTGGTCCACTCCGCCTTCTTTTAGGAATAGATGACCTTTCCATTCACTTTGCAATAAGTTCTGTAATGAATCCCATACTTTCTGTAAATCAGTTTCTTTTATCTCTGCATTAGCATCATGTTTTGCATCCGCACAAACAGCAGTCGCCAATGCTCCACCAAGATTCAATCCTCCTCCTAGAGTTTTACCAAGTGTTCTTTCACTAGCATTCATCAATTCAGAAAATGAGTCAAAATCTAGGTCAAAAGGATTGGTTGCTGCAGGGGGTAAGGTGTATGCAACACCCTTCTTGAGAACTCTATCTGCATATGATTTGTGAGTAAGAGGTTGGATGATTATGTCATCCTCATCGGTCAAAATGATATTACCGTCTCTGAATACTTCAACATAGAGATGAAGCATTCCGTGCCCCTTTTCGAAAACAAAGCGCAAAACACGGTCAAATCCGATTTGCTCGATTACTTTGAGTCTGGCATTGGAAAGGGATTTTCTCAATACCATTGCAAATGGTGCTGGTATTTGCGGCATTGGGCGGTCTCTTTTACTGGTGTAAATTCGCTTTCCACGAACCATTACCAGATCGGTATTTCCGCCTTCTTTGGACCTTAATCGTAGTACTACTTGCTCGTAGTGTGGCTGGTAGCACTTTCTGCAATGAGCACCGACCATTACTTGCAACTCGCTAACAACAGCGCGCAAGTCAAGTCCGCTCATCACATCCTTCATGGCCGCACCCATCCACCGTCAGTGCTTCTTACATTTCCACCCTTCTCATGGGATAGCAAGTGAGACAGTGTCTGGTCAACAGATAGTCCTGGGTGTGCATTAGGAGTATCAGAATAAGCGACTTTGGCAATTTCTTCTAGGACTGAATGACCTGCTTCAACAGCAGCTAATACCTTGTCGTGTCTAATTGAGCGATGTCGAATATAATGTTCTAGAGTACGGTATGGAAGTGGTATAACTGGTCCATGAGAAGGGAACATTAGGTGGGGGTCCAAGTCCAGCAAACGCTCTAACTGCTCAATGTAAGTCACCATCTCGCCTTGATGTGGGGGGACTAGAATAGTTCCTATTCCGGCAACCATGTCTCCTGCAATCAATCCTGAATCAGAAATCAGGCAGAGATGTTCTGGATGGTGACCAGGTGTGTGAAGAACAGTCCATTCTTGGTTTCCTAATTTGAGAACTTCACCATCTTTCAGTATTCTATCAGCAGTAGGTGCTGCTGACCAAATCGGTACGTCAAAAGCCTCTTTCAATAGCCCAGAATCTGCGATATGGTCTCCATGGCTATGAGTATAGAATACGGCAACTAATTCGCCCTTGTGCCTCTCGACAGCCTCTGCAACATCTTCCATTCCTTCTCGATGTCTAAATGCGGGGTCTACTACAATGAAATCCCCTTCTGGGTCTCCAACCAAGTAGCAATTCGTATGGTCAGCAGGAGGGAGAGTTGCAGTCTTTACAGGTACGACCTCAACTCCTTGAGCGAAAAGAATTGAGCGGCGACCTGGTTTACGTGCTTCTAAGTCAATAGCGACCCTTGTCATGTCCTGGTCCATCATCGAAAGGCATCTTTCTACTTCCATTAGAAGAGTTACAACCGGTGGTGCTACCTTGATTGCATTATTCTGCCATGCTCCGATTATGTCACGAGGACGCATCCATCTCGCATCTTCAAATTCAGTTTGACCAACCAGTGAAAACTCATCATGTTCCTTGGAATGGATATGTAGGAATGTATTCTCAAACCTCATCGGCCCAAATGGCGGAGTAGTCCTCATCGATATGATTCGCATACCGGTGGTATCAGATGGAATGTCACCGTCTAGTGCAAGAGGGAACCAATTCGCCTTGTCATCGACTACCATTCTTCTGAAATCTTCCTCTACAGATACCAATTTACCGCCTTGAGGAGCCAGTCCTAATTCCTCGACAAGTTCTCGCAAAATCGCACAGTGTTGAACAGAAATTCCGATAACTTCACTCGCAGCTTTGTCAACACGTGAGACTCCACCACCTGGAAATGCCCAGTATCCGGGGAATGAGGGCATTGTTTCACAGCGCTGTCCAAGAAGGACTTCAACGCCATCATCGCCATCTCGTGTTATCATTAGAGTCGCAGATGGACGGGGAGGTTTTCTCTCAAAATCTGGCAGTGACACACCGGACGGGACCTCGCTCATATTGCGGGCCAACACACAAATGGTTTCAAGACATAACATGGTCTGGCACCTCCATGGTCACAATTGAGGAGGATCTCGAGATGTTGGCCACAGCTATTGACATGGGAATAGATCCGTTCCCTCCTCCAAGAAAAAAGAGACCTTGGGCAAAGTATGCTATCGCTTCTTTCATGTCGATTATGATGATCAGTTGGGTCTCCAAATTCCTAATGCGGTTCGCGTGAAGAAATCAAGCCTTGATGGACTCTAACTCTACAGGGTCTAATTTCAAACCTTTAGACATTTGAGTTCTTACGTATTCAGTCACTTCTTTAGCGGTATCTTTTGATTCTTTAGTTCTCTTAGCAAGCGTTCGCATTGGCATTGCCATGCGATGATTTTTGGAGAAGTGAGATTGATTCTCCTCCAAGAAATTCCAATACATATCAGACATAGGACACGATTTTTTGAAGTGAAGTGAACAATCTCCACAGTAATCTCCCATTTTTTTGATGTAAGGAGTTCCGCTAACATATGGCTTAGTAGTCATCACATCACCTACAGCATAAGTCCCCATTGCTAGTACGTTTGGCTCGACTACCCAATCATAGGCATCAGTAAACATGGCCCAAAACCAGTCGGTTAATTCACGTGGATTAATTCCCAACAAATTACCGATATTAGCTAGTACCATCAGGCGAGGAATGTGGTGAGCATAACCTGTTTCAACAACATCAGAAACCGCAGTATCTAAGCACAGCATACCGCTTTTTTCTCCCCAATATGTTGGAGGTAAATCAAAATCGTTTCCAAGAACATTTGGTGTAACTCTAGAGTTACTCCATTCACCTTCCCATCCGGCTCCACTGCGTGATGATAATTCTCCATCCTCAACTTCGAAACCATTGGTTAATTCGTGTACGTGACGAACGAATTCCCTCCACCCAATTATTTGGCGTACGAATCCTTCTTTGGAGTTTAATGGAATGTCCAACTTCAATGTATCTTCAAGCAGATTTCTTGGCATCAATCTGCCTAGGTTTAGCAGAGATGAAACAGTGGTGTGAAACAGTGTTTTGTGCTCTTTGGTCATAGCATCTTCATACGGGCCAAACCAGTGCATAACAGTTGATTTTGCCCAATCCCATAGGCGTGTAGAATCTTCATTGGATGCAGGTATATTCTCTTGGTTAATTTTCCCGGGATGATGTGAAAATTTGCTCTCAACCATTTGTATTACTTCATTAGTAATCTGGTCTGGTTTGAAACTGGGCATCTGTGGTAGTTCAACCGCACTATCCCACGGTAGGCGATTCTGGTCATCTAATGACCATGAACCACCTAATGGCTTACTATTTTCATCTAACAATATCGATTGGCTTTTCCTGATATGGCGATAGAATTTGTCCATTCTCCACGGAGGTTTATCGCCCACGCTCGAGGTGAAATCTTCAGTTGTGGTTAACCATCCCTTGTGATTTAATAACTTGATTTTTCCAGTATCAATCAGATTTGAAATCGCTTTTCTCAAAGTAAGTTCAGCAGGCTTAGTTGCTGTAACCACTCCGTATTCATCTATTATTTCAGCAAGAACTTCAGAGTATCCTTTGTCGCTGAAAATGTACCTAATCGGGTGCCCAAGCCTTTGCATCTCAAGTGCGAAATGTCTCTGATTCGATAATTGCAGTACTAATTTCTGTTTGTGGTAGGGCAGTTGTTTTGCCTTCCAAGTAGTTTCAATAAATATCAGTCCAAGTTTACTAGCCTCAATTGCAGGAAGGAGTTCTTGATTCAGTTGGTCATATGTAACGAAGTGCCAGCGTTCCACTCCGTTCGGAATGTCTAGTAAAGACGAAGCGAACGCTGACACATTACAAAGATTGTAGTTCTCCTTTTGAAAACTTGTTGCCAATCATAGAGTAATACAGACCTTATTAATTGAATTAGATTAGTGAAAGTTATGCCTGAAGGACCTGAAATCCATCGTGCTGCGAATAGGATTCGCAAAGCACTGGAGGGCATGGTCATCGAGGATGTTGAAATTACAATTCCAAGGTTCTCAGAATCTCATGAACAATTTCTTGGTAAGACGGTAAACCGAGTTGAAGCCCGTGGAAAGGCTATGCTGATCCACTTCGATAATTTCGTAATGTACAGTCACAATCAATTGTATGGAAGATGGACTGTTAACTTGAAGGATACAGCTCCAAAAAAATGGAATCGCGCTCTACGTGTTGCTCTTACAACAGAAAAGCACACTTGTAGACTGTGGTCTGCAACCGACATTTTGCTGATGGAGCCGTGGGAATTATCTGGCCATCCTTATCTTTCCAAACTTGGACCAGATGTCGTAATTCCTGAAACTACTGTAACTGAATTAGTTGAGCACATGAATGACAAGAGATTCCAGAGACGCCGATTGAAATCGCTATTACTAGACCAAGGTTTCTTTGCTGGAATTGGCAATTATCTACGCAGTGAGGTCTTATTCACTTCTGGCCTGCATCCCGATAGAACAGTTTCTTCATTGAGCGATGAGGAAAAGAAAGTTTTAGCTGAGCAGGCACTCTTCTTATCTCGTCAATCATTCGATGTTCCTGGCATAACCGTCGACTTGGAAATGTATGACAAATTACGTAGTTTTGGACAAACTAGAGGCCAGGCTAGGCATTGGGTATTCACTAGAAATGATATGGAATGCCATAACTGCAATTCCCTAATCATTCATACCCGCCCTGGGGGCAGAAGGTTGGACTATTGTCCACAGTGTCAACCGGATTGCTAATGCAACAAGTTCAACCTACATTTTCCCATAAGAGGGAAGTAGCTACGAGCAGTAAATACATTTGATAATAGTACTTTGAATTCCAAACTGAAAAGATACAAGATGTTTTTTTAACCGGTTCTTTTTGGCGCAGGACATGAGGGTAACTGGTCCCACCTTTGCGGCGATTCTGTTGCTTTCTGCAACCTTATCTGGTTGTATTGGTTTTGGAGATGAAGAAGATTCAAATTCAAAAAATCAGGATGCTAACGGAGAAGACATTTATTCCATCCATTGTCAAGAATACGATGATCTTGAGAGGTGTTGGAAACTGCTAGTTCCCAATAGCGTAGAGAAAGATACTCTAGTACCACTTGTAGTTGATATTCATGGTTATACCCAAGACATGGATAAGCACAACAATGTGACTGGTTTTGCTGATTTAGCAATAGAACAGGGGTTCATGGTAGTCTATCCAGATGGATATGAGAACTCTTGGAATGCGGGTGATATTTGTTGCGGAATAGCCTTTGAAGAGGGCATTGATGACATGAGTTTCCTCTTAGGAATGGTAGAGCACTTGATTGAAACACAACCTGTCGATGCAAATCGGGTATATGTCTCTGGATGGTCAAATGGCTGTTCGATGACACAAATGCTTGCAACTCAAGCCAGTGAAGTATTTGCAGCTGCGGGATGTATGGCGATGTATTTGATTACCGCACCATCTCCAGATTATTCACCGGTTCCATTCATGGAAGTACATGGACTATTAGATGATCTAATTCTGTATGGTAATACTGGACCACTCTATATCTTTGGCCAAGAAGAAGGATGGGCGAAGGAAGGAGCGTTGCAGAATCTTGAAGACTGGAGAAAGATGAACAATTGCTCCGGCTTAGCTCCTGAAATGATAACAGTTGAGACAGATTATGATATTCGAGGATATTCGAATTGTGATAACGGGGCAGAAGTTCGTCTCATGACTCTAAACTATGCAGGTCATAATCCGTATGCAAAAGACTGTCCTGACTATCAATTAGATTCTGCTGGCGACCTACTTTGGTCGTGCAGGAAGAATCCGACAGGGATAGAATCTACACGTATTCTGTGGGAATTCTTGAGTGGTTTTTCTAAAAGTGATGAAGAATCGTTCTAACCCGATTTAGTTTGTAATCTGGTTTCAAGAACATAGGCCACGGTGTGTCCTAGACCTATTTTAATCAAATTCAACTATCGAGTTTGTACATCACTCGTATTCTTGCCACCTTGATAAAATCCATTTCGTGAGAAGTTTCGATCTTTCATCATGCGATAAATTGTCATATCCTAACGAATATTTTTCTGCTGTTAATTTTATTCTTCTGTACTTTGCCTGATTAGAATAATAGTACTGTTTACAGTTTTTCGGTTCCTCGGTCATACCAAATTTTGAATCCCAATCAAAATTACTCGCCTCACTATTTTCATATGGTTGCAAAATTGTTAGATTCCCAATTGTGTTACTATATTTTTGATGCCACTTCTGATAATCTGGCTCTTCGCCTTCAAGGATTTTAATTTCATCAGAAAATTCCCATGTTTCCATTCTCGGAACCCATTTTGTATATGTCTCTGGGATGATATGTTCAATGGTGCTTTCAGTGTATTTTTCAATCACGTAATCTTTGTGGCCCACCTTACTTCCAGACATTTCATATTCGTTCAATAAATACCTAGCCAAAGCTCTTTTTGAGTACATATTTGTTGATTTAAGTTCTCTAGTAACAGATTCATCGTCAGGATAATCATATCCAGATGTTGATTTTAACTTTCTAAGTAATGAGTTTGAATCTGGTTTTTCTCCACATGTCTTCCACATTCCTCTGAAAAAGTTTGTGAATCCTGCGTTTTGTAAACTACAGATGTTACGGCGTACTAGATATGATTCAATGACGTCCAAACACTTGGCAACCTCATCCTCTTGAGATTGAGTTCTTCTGTAAAATTGAAGTAATTCCATAAGGTACGGGAACGTCGTTGTAGGAGGATTATATCTTCGTAAACGAAGCAGCCGTTTCCAAATCTTTTCACTTGTTCTAATTGGATCTGTTTTGCCACCATCGGCCTCCAATATTTCATTCTCTGGGAATTCTCGACAAAGAGAGATGTACACTGGGGCCATTTCTTTTAATTCAGCAATCATTGCCGCTGATGTAGATTTTTTCGTTTTCCAATAATGTCTTAGTTGGACATACATCTTTCCTTTTGTGACATTTTCAATAGGCCTAGTTAATGTAAAAGGAAAATAATAATCATCCAATTTCGATTTGACGTTGTTATTCGATTTGAATGAAAAGGATTCTTCATACTCTCGCATACTTCCTTCATAAAGATCATTAGCAGCTTCTGGCATATCTATTAGATTTTCAAAAATGAGGTTTCTGACTAAGTCTCCTGCTGATAGCTTTTTTCCAGTATTATTCAAACGCTCGAAAATCATGTAAGGGTTTATTTCATTTGGAAGAATAATCATCGTGAAAAACAATCGATCTTTGATTATTTCAAACAAATATTCTAATTTTTCTCTGACTACATTTCCCTTTGAATCTCTAACCCTAGCTTTTACTCCCTTAATTAGATCGTTTTTCCAGGCATTGATTAATCTAACATTCTTACCTTTATCCTGATTTAATTTTGGCTGTCCTAATGTTGGTATTAGATATTTTAGAATCTCGTTAAATTGTTTGGTATCAGAAATAGTTGGTACAATTGTGGGTGTGTTTTTTCTTGTCCCTGTTTTCACTGTCAAAGGGTCAGCAAAATTCTCTGCTATATCTCCAAACCCATTATCTTGGGCAACTTTGGTGATTGCACAAATTAGAGCATACAATGTGGTCAATCTTTGCTGCCCATCAATTACCCAATTTTCCTGAGTGCTTGATCCCGCTCCTGGCTTTGAGATACTAACCAAAATAGCGCCCAAGAATTGACTGTTTTCGTTGCCATGCCAAATATCATCGATATCACTCCATAGAGTGTCAAACTCGGTTTTTTCCCATTTGTAACGTCTTTGAAACATTGGCATTACGTAAATTTCTGTTCCATTAAGCAAAGTGCCTATAGTTTCTTGAGTTAAGGTAAGGTCTTCGCTTTTTGTATATATTCTATCTTCATTAGAACTTGGAATTGGATACTCCTCATATTGAATTACTGTCTCATTATCATTATCCAGATTATGCTCGATAGTCAGAGTTTTTTGCAGGATGAGACAAATTAAAACTTCCTCTTCTTCGTCATAATAAATCTCCATTTCATCATCTAGGTTTCCGAGATCTTTGATGTTAGAAATTCCAAATCGTCGATCACCTCTTGTTCTCGAACGATAAATTGACATTTGTCCAATCTGTTTGGATTCTCCAATTCGAATTTGTATTGGCACCACAACTCCATTTTCCCTGCCATTTTTCATTTTTTCATAATCACAGATTTCTAATTTACGAAGTAGTTTCCTGAGAGACGGTTTGGAATCAAATAGGTTCTTACCCCAGTTATTTGCAGTGAATACATACTTGGGTCTTTCTTCCATGTTATTACTCGTAAGTTAATATTGATTTAATTCTTTCACCAATCGATTTCGCCATAAATGGAGGGACAGCGTTTCCAATTTGAGTGTATTTTGGACACTCTCTTTCAAAAATACCCTCACTTGGTTTTCCCGCACGACGATCTCCACCAGTAGTTCTTGGCCCTAAGAATACATGATGATCTGGTAATGTTTGAAGACGAGCCCATTCTCTAACAGAATATGTCCTAGGAACTGAATAATGAACGTAATCATCTGGTATTGATTGACAAGTCATTGTAGGATTATTTCCCTTCCATCTTCTTGGAGTAAACGATTGATTGTTTTTCTTAGTGCGTAAATGTTCAGGACAGTCTTTCATATTGCACTGATTATCAATCATGAATTGAAATCTCTCTTCAGTTGATGGACGATGATTTGAAAACTCGTGATCTGTAAGGAGATGCTTTCTCCAATTATCGCCTAACATGGCACGCATTTGTTTTTGGTACTCTGTTTTTGGTTTCTTACGATGCCTAGGTTTTTCTTCTATCCAACCTTGGAAATTTAAATCATCAATTGCATCAATGATGTCAGGAGGAATTAGTCCATTTCCAATAGGAAATAATCCGCCATTGTTCCTTAATTCACCACTATAATTTGACTTTCCTCCCTGAAAGAACTTTTTTTGACGGGGATTAAATTTAATCATGTCGAATTCGCCTTTCGAATAAACGTCATGCCTAACCCCCATGATCATGACACGTGGACGGTTTTGAGGAACTCCGAAATTGTACGCATGAAGTAATGTTGGTTGGATTTTGTATCCTTCGATGCTCTCAAATTCTTTCCATACCCTCCTAAATACCTCTCCTTTCCTTGCTTTCTTTTTTTTCCATTTAGCTGTAAGTAAGCCTTCCACATTCTCAAATAAGAAAACCTTAGGTTGAAGTATATTGATCACTCTAATCATTTCTTGGAAAAGGTAACTTGTTGGGATATCTTTAGTTTCCACTTTCTGACTTCTGCGAACTTGACTACGTGAATATTCTTGACAAGGAGGGCCTCCACAAAGCAAGTCAAGTTTACCTATGCCTCCTAATATTGGTAGCAGTTCCTTTTTGATAATGTCATTGGATAACACATCGACTATGTTTCCTACAAATGGTATCGCATCAGGGAAATTGGCTCGAAAGGATGCTGCTGCATTCACATTTACCTCATTGAAAGCTACGCATCTAAACCCCGCCCCTTCCAAACCTCTAGTTAATCCGCCGCACCCTGCGAACAAATCAACACTTGTCAGATTCCTTCGCTCTCCCATCATTTGTTGTGTGCCAACACCTGGATATAAACCCTGGCTTTAAACAATCAATTCACACCAATTAAAGCAGTTTTAGTAATTAGTTCTAACCAAAATTCGACTGACTTGTTTGTGAGACCATTTTCCTCCTCGCTTGGCAGGAACGCCACACTCATTCAATTCTCTTGCAATCTCTGAAACCTTAATGCCGTCTTCGTGATACCTTGCATGGATGTATTCAATCCACTTCTGTTCCTCTTCATTCTCGATGAAGTTGTTGTCCTCATCCACATCCCAACCGTATTTATCGTAGGTGAATCGCTTTCCTGTATCTTTGAGATGCTGTAAGGCCATACAGGTTCGCTCGCTGATGAGATTCCTCTCCATTTCACCAAAGGCAGCCAAGATGGTAATCAGCATCCTGCCAACTGCTGAAGACAAATCAAGAGGTTGCCCTCCTGATTCACAGAATTGAATTCCTACTCCAAATTCATCTAATTCTTCTACTGTAGCAAGGCAATCGATGGTGCTGCGAAATAATCTATCCATTCTGTAAGCAAAAATGTGCTTAATTTTCTGCTTAAGGATGAACGCTTCATCTGCTTAGCAGCAGGTCTTGACCACAATGGCACCTTGGCACTCACTCCGTCATCGATGAAAATATTCTCATCAGGAAGCAGTAAATTACGAAATTCTGCGTTAGCTTTTCCTTTGGCAATTTGAGCATCTATGCTCACTCCATCCTCCGCTTGACGAGTTGTTGATACTCGAACGTAGAGAACGCATTCTTCTGCTTGTTTCTGCTTAGCCATCAATCTAGATTTATCCGGCTTGGTATTTACACTCACGCGACGGCCAAAAGTTCGGACACTGGGTTGGTGTGTCCGTCTTTTTCTGCTTGTAGAAGCAGAAGTAAAAGTGGATTTTCGGGTTGCTATATGGTCGGCCATACCGCACGGTGTGTCTTGAGGAGGATTTTCCTACGATTAGTTTATCACCTACATCCTTGAGTTTTGAGCATGAAAGCCGTTTTCCTTTCGATACTTCTCGTTATTTCAGGAGCATTTGCAGGATGTCTGAATTATGAAGATGAAGATGAGGAACCAGAATTTTTTGGTGAAGTGTACTGGCAAGAAAATGGTGTAGCATTGATTTGGGTTGATGAGTGGTTGTATTATGGACTACCAAAAATCAATGGGGGTTGTGATGAGTGGAATGTCATTTTAGATGATGAAATTGATTGGGATAAATTCACAGTCGTAGAAGGTCAGCCCATAGGTGATGTTTGTTTTGACGTAGCTAGAGATGAAAAGCATGTATCAACTTACACTGGAGATTATTTTGAAATTTGTATTGTAGGAGATGAGGAAGATTTTTGCTACGACATACACCTAATCGACGGCGGCATAATTCGTTATTATGATGGATATTATGTCATGTGTACCTTCTATGCAAGCGACATAAGAGAGCCAACTGGGGGGTACGAAACCACCCCTGTTCTCTTAGTAGATGATGAAGAGTGGCACGAGCAGTTTGCAGATTTTGTAAGGGATTCTCAAGATGCAGCAGAAGAAATTGGATGCCTGACACCATCATACGATAATTTAGATGTCCCTTCGGGACCATGGATTAGCATAGATGAGATTGATGAAGATGATGAGGAGGACTATCCTAGATGTGAATTGATATGGCCTGAAGATGCTTTCAAGGCAGCAATATATTCCTTCATTGCAGAGTATGAACTACTCTATGGTGCTTCAGTTGGTTGTTTCTTAGATGATTATGCTGACCAAACCTACGAAGATGTTGCCTTTGACTTGGAGGATAATTTCTTCTCCTCGGATGCCTTGGAATACGCCCAAAATTGGGTTGACACAAATGCCCAAGAATATGGACAGGAATCATTTAACTTATCTACAGAATTCAACATCGCAGGTGGAGGATTAGGCCACATAAACGGAACAACTCAACCTGAGCCAGTAGAGTGTAGTGAAAGTGGAGATGAAACTCCTGCTCAATCTACAAACTCATCTATATTCACAATCCAAGAAAACCCTCACGTTAACCAATCTGGAATGGCTTGCTTCACCAAATATGTCGAAGTATTTGGATTAGGCGTGTATGCTGAATCAGGACTTAGTGACGAACAAGTACTGCATGCAGCTGATGTATTAGCAGAATTACTAGACAATGACGAAGATGGGGTTGCTGATGACCAAGCCTTGCTGTCAAGGCTGCAAGACATGAATGCTCTTGTTCCGATGTTCAATTCTGAAGAAATTGCTGAATCTCCTGCTCTTTTGGATTTCGAGGAGAATTACAATGGCAATGGCGTAGGTGCAGTATTATTTGCAAACGAAGTAGATCCTGAAAATCCAGGGCTTTGGGGCGCAGATGCAACTATCGAGGAGATAATGCACACAATCAATCATATTGGTCATGTTCATTTGTATCCAGATGCTTTTGGTTTAGAACCTAATTCATCGTTGCTAAGTGATGCAATGGACGAAGCAAGAGGTGGTCAATTCGTTGAACATCCTGGCGAATATCCTGAGGATGCATGGTATCATTACGACGATGTAACGTGCGAATACGATTGCATGGCTATCGAATACCTCTACTGGGCTCAAGTCGCAAATATGGGCTTACTGAATGATACTGAGACTTGTGATGGTATTGATGATGAATGGCAGCCATGCTCGAAGGAATTGTTGGAAAGTATGGATGTGCTAATCTATGCTCTAGTTACCGACCCACAGTATATGCTGCCTCAAATTGCGCCTGATGGTCAATATAATCCTGAATGAAATTATTCGGAAATTGTCCAATCAAACACCTTGGCTACTTGCCCAGGTATACAAGATTCCACTCAATACACAACATGCATAGAAAACAGCCCTAATTGGATTGTACTTCACGGCTTCAAACCAATACCTCGGATTCAACAGATACAACATGAGAGTTATTCTTACTTAGTCCATTGTAATACTATTGCTTGTAATTGTAGATATCAAATAAAATATCTACTCTTCACTGTCTTCTAATTGTGAATCGTAAATTTGTTCTAATTCAGCGGCTCTTTCTTCTGAAATACCAAATGTTTTAGCCTGGAATTTGAGCATTTTTCGCTCATCATCAGTAACAAACCGATCTTCCATTGCGATTCCATATGCCTCGGAATATGCATTTTCTTTATCCATGCGAAGAACTTCTGATTCAGTCATCTGCGCTTGGATTTTAAATTCATCATATTGAATAAATCCATCTTGATTCAAATCAATTTCTTTGAAAAATTCAGACTGAGTTTCTGGAGGCAGTTTCGCAACTTCCGGAGATTGAGAAAATTCCTCTGGCGAAATTACTTCATCGTTATTTTTGTCCATTGATTCAAACGCCTCTTTGATTTCCCTCTCATCGATTGGTGCTAGACCAGTAGTTCCAAAGACACTCATCATATTTATCCCGCTTGAGCCATATTTCTCGGCTAGTCCTTCAGGAGTCTCGCGACCTTCTTCCAACTTGTCATACCATTCTTCAAGGTAAATTTTCTTCTCTTCATTAATCCCGTAAGCTTTCGCTTGGAGATCTAACATAGAACGTTCATTTACGGTAATCTTTCCATCCTTTTTTGCAAGAGAGTACATCTCAAGGTAACCTAATTCTTCCTTTGTGTGAGATTCAGGAAGAAGTTTTGACGAGATGATACCTATTGTCTTGATGATCGGTTTTCGCAGGATAATAAGTGGTAAACCAATTATTACGCCTCCAATCCAACCTTGGTCAAATATAGTTTCCATCACTTCAGTGCTTACTAAAAATAGAATTGCGCCCACTCCAGCGAAGATTGCAGTGCTGAATGTTTTCCGTAATTGTTCATCAATTCCAAACATGTCATTTTTGATAACTGCATATGTAAAAATGATACCTTCAAACAATGCAGCTAATACAACGGCGGTTGGCATCAGTGGAGCTAGTGCAATTAGGATTGCAGGGACATACTGGTCTGCATTGAAAGGATTTGTACTCAGATTTGGCGATTCGCCGAGAATAGAAATAATCGTAAATAGAATCATAGTTGTCACAATTTGTAAAGTAGTCTTGCCAATGAATCCTAGTCGAACTGCACGCACTTCTCCAATGAGGTTTGCATTTCCTTCTGAATTTATTCTCTTCTGCGACTTTCCTACTGCGATTGTTGCAATTATTGCCCCAATAAGCGGGATGAAAAGTAGAACCTGTGTTAGTGGGCCAAGTGCGACATTAGAGTATGTCAAGGGATATACTGATGCATATTTTTCAGGACATGTAACTTCAAAGGGCAAGGGGTTGCCTGAAGCGGTAGTGCCTTGTCCAGCGCCTACTCCTTCACAGTAAATCCAGCCAATATCTCCAATCGCTACACTTGTTCCTCCCAAAAGGTGGCTTAAACCAATAATTAGTGTGAAACTGATTATCGGGAGAACGTATAATCCATGGAAACGGAAAAAGTCTTTAACTTTCTTAGCCCATTTCTTTTCACTGTAAAATGCGCCTGCCAAAATGTACAGAACAAATAATTGAAACGACATAGTGTAGTAAACTATTCTTGCAGGCTTTAGAACGCTCAGGAAACTTTCAGGCCAAGCATAGACCCAGAACAACATTGCTGTAGCGCATCTCAGTGCTTCAGTAAATAACATCAATGCCATAAATCGATTTTTAGCCTCTTTTGGACCTGCCTTCAATATAAGGTAAGAAAGGAAAATCAGGAAAACCGCTGCAAAAATACTGAAAATAGCAAGTAAGCCCCAGTATCCCAAGAATGAACCTGAAGCGCGCCAATAATATGAGAGTGGCGAGCCTACATCTGCCATGATAATTCGTTTTGAACTCGGTACTTATTACTAGTCCCGGCAACAAAACCTCTAGTGTATTTCATCGGTTTTTTTGTGGTCATGATTTGTTTTTTATTAGTAGACAGTCAGCAGATTGAATAAAACTGTACAGTTGGGGACTTCATGGACAGACCACAACGCAGTGCTTTGGCTCATCATTGGACTCTTGATCCAACTTGTGTTTTTCTTAACCACGGTTCTTTCGGAGCATCTCCTAAGTTCATTATTGATGAACAGCGTAAGTGGCAAGATATTCTGGAGAATGAACCGGTCCGCTTCTTTGAAGAAACTCTGCATGGTGTGATGCTAGAAACTAGGAAATCCCTCGCTAAGATGCTAACCTGTGACCCTGAAGATTTGGCCTTAATAGAAAATGCAACATCGGGAGTAAATACGATTCTGCGTTCATTAAAATTTGCTCAGGGCGATGAGATACTCGTACCCGACCATGCTTATCAGGCCTGTAAAAACACCATCGATTATGTGAGCGAAAAGTGGGGTGCAAAAGTGGTTACGTGCCATATTCCATTCCCGGTTGATAACGCAGATGTTGCCTATGATGCAATCATGTCTGGTGTCTCTTCAAGAACAGTTCTTGCATTGATTGATACAGTTACTAGTCCAACCGGATTACTGATGCCTTTTGAGAAAATAGTCCACGACTTAGAATCCAAAGGTGTTCACGTCATGCTTGATGCAGCACATGGAATTGGAATGGTTCCACTTAATTTAGACCGTATGGGTGCTTCTTTCACCACGAGTAATTGCCACAAGTGGTTATGTGCTCCAAAAGGAACTGCTTTCCTCCATGTTCGCAAAGACCTACAACCTCAGATCCATCCTCTTACAATCAGCCATGGAATGAGTTTCCCATTAGGAGATACTACTCGCTTTAGGCATGAATTTGACTGGACAGGAACTCGTGACTTGACGGGCCATTGTACTCTTCCAGTACTGATAGACGGAATGGCAAAATTAGTCGAAGGTGGCTGGCCTAGCATCATGAAGCGAAATCACGACCTAGCCATTGAAGGCAGGAATATTCTGTGCCAACGCTTAGGAATTTCAGCCCCCTGTCCTGAAGATATGATTTCATGCATTGCAACTTTGCCTCTACCTAGCGGTTCAAGCGGTGGAATACCCTTGCATGAACCAGACCCACTTCACGAGACACTTCAGAAGAAATATGGCATCCAAATCCCAGTATGGTCGTGGGAATCACCTCAGGGACGTTATATTCGAATCTCAGCTCAATTGTACAACCATGTCGATGAATATCATTACCTCGCAGATGCACTTGCAAACGAATTGAACATTTAGTTCGTGGAACTAATCAAGATTCTATAAACCTCAGAATTAGTAGCGGGCTATGAGGAGGCTAATGTTACCAATTTTGGTACTAACTCTCCTTAGTGTTACAGTTAGTGCAGAAACTTACATCATTACTGGTAGAGCAACATATGCAGACAATTCTCAAGTCCAACTATACGACATCACCATCGATTGTGAGCCAGGAGAAAGTAACTGTTTACAATTCAATGGGGCCACAACTCAGACCGACCGATATGGGAATTTCACCTTGGCTATTGGTGTTGATGAAAGCGATGACGGGACTAGGATTCTGTTGAAACTTAGAGGCGAAGAGTTCCCTCATACAATCGACCTCGACTTGCTAGAAGCATCAGGAGGATCAATCACCCAAGACATAAAACTCGAACAATATCCTACACCAGCAAGTTCAGGCTTTGGCTCAGGTTGTTGCCTGTTGTTATTTGTTATCATGGCCCTATACGCTATTACCAAGACTGCAAGAATGCTTTCCACACCTCAAGGAAGAATGGAATTTAGAGGATTCAAACCCGCAAGGACTCTTGAGTGTCCAACATGTGGTGAGGTAGTTGCTCAGCATCAATTACTGAAACATCTGGTTGAAGTCCACGATATGGAATTGGTAGAAGCTGGAGAGTTAACCGGTAAAGCTATGCGAACTATTTGGTCAGAGGAAGAATAAGTTCTCGAATAATCAAAAGTAATAGGACCATTTCAACGAAGCATGGACAAAATCAATTTCTCAGAGAAATTGGCTAAATTTTCAGACCACTGGTCGCCTAAAGTAATCGCAGAAATGAACGATTATCAATTCAAATTAGTCAAGTTAGAAGGCGAATTCGATTGGCATGACCATTCCGATACAGATGAGGTTTTCATCGTCATAGAAGGGTCAATGAAAATCGAAATGGAAGACAAAGTAGTCGAACTAAATGCAGGTGAGATGTATGTTGTTCCCAAGGGCGTAACTCACAAACCTACAGCCGAAAAAGAATGCAAAATAATGTTGGTTGAGCCAAAAGGCGTGATCAATACCGGTGAGGCAGATAGTGATCTAACTGCAGAAAACGATGTCTGGATTTAGAATTCAAAATCTTGTCCACAACTTGGACATTCATACAAATCGTCTTCATCAGTTCCTACATTGATTTCCGCTTCACAATGAGGGCAGATAACAATGATATCTTCTTGAGGTGAAGACTCACTTGCTACCATGGAGTCAATCAGGGCATGATTGGCACTAATTATTGCTGTAAATATAGAACCCAGTATTGCGGTCATAATTAGTAAACCACCTACATAGCTCCAAATATCGAACCCATCACCTAACACTAAAGCAATGAATAGTCCGAAGAGGGCCAGAATCCCCCATCTAGCGAACCAGTTCATATCTATCGAAATAAGGTCATTAGGAAAAATGTATCTCCTGAATTAATCACAGATTAATCTGAATTTTATTTGGGATTTATCCAAGTTTTTAGATTTCGCATTGAAGAGAAAACTCCTCTAAAGAAACCACTAAGCAAGAATGCACATAGAGCAATAGTCATCGCCCATCCCCAGACATTGGTTATCGCTTGCATCTCACCATCTGTAAGCATTAGAGACAGTGTAGTTGCTAAGCCAACTCCAATTGAAGTTTTGATTCGATTAGGTAATTCCATTGACAACAAGGTACCTGCTTTAGACTGGCTCGTGAGAAGGAATAGTGTCCAAATTGCAGTTCCTAATGGCCAAACCACCGCTTTGGTCTCCATTCCACTAAATTCAATTCCTCTATCTTGTAGCTGGAAATCAATGACTATCAATATCACAGCCCAAAGTACTGAGAAACCTAGAGTTACCAGGATTTGATTAATTGAGTGATTAACTTCTCCACCTAATCCTCGCTCTACATTATCTGACTGTTTTTCTTCGGTCTCAGAATCTGAAGAATTTTCTACGGTTTCGGAATCATTGTCTTCCAGTTTTGTATTATTTTGAACTTTAATTTTTAGTTCCTTAACTTCCTTCTCAAGTGCTTGAATATCTTGAATTAATTTTTCATGTTCTTTAGTAGGAATTGTAACCATTGGAGGTAATTTCTCGTTATCGACGAGTATTTTTTTGTATTTGTCGTCCTCTTTGAGAGATTCCACAAACTCCTCCCTTTTCTTTTGCCGGTTCTCAATCATTTCATCCTTCTTTTGACTCGCCTTTACGGCCATCTCAGATGTCCATTTTGAAGTGGCATCAATCGCTTTGCTTGTGCCGTCCACAACTTTCTTACCAGTTATTTCTAAACCCGATTTTATATTTTCAAGGTGTTGATTTAATTTAGAATCATTATCATTTAACGACTCTTGATTTTCATCTTCCATCAACACAACTCCTACTCGGCGCACCAACTAGGTCTTTCTGTCTCGTATTTAGCAGAATCCTCTGAATATGAGTTTGAATCTTTCACAAGTAGAATACAGGTACCTTCAACCTCATCTGTTGAAGAATCATCTTCATCGATTTCTAGGCTGATCCAACTCATCCACATCGCTTTTTCATCATCACTAAATCCTTGTTTCAGTGTTTGCACGATTATGGTTGATTCACCATTACCATTGTTGATTTCACTTGTTAAGGTGACCACATCATCCTCAATTTCCCAAGTAGCATCATTTCCAGTTCCATCTTCAAATGTTCCATCGATATCAAAAGTGAATATTTGCCCATCAGCCTTAGTCCAAGAGCCTTCGATTGGATGGGTTGATGCAGGGATTTGGAACACAAGATAAACAACAAAAATTACGGCAACTAAGCCTAAAATTGAGAAAACGATTTTCTTATTTTCTTTGATGCTGACCTTGGTATTATCGTAGTACACTCCTGCTTTGAATATCATTCTATCAAAATTGAATGAATCAGTGTTCTTTCCAGCAGTTGATACCGGTTTGGAAGGTATCGCTTCATGGCCAGGAGGCGGGGCTGGGTCTGGCTTTCTGCCATCTAATGAGAACTCAGGGAAATATCTCAGCGTATGCTCAAGAGCTTCCTCTTCAGTGTACCCTTGTTCGATTAAATCATCATGATAAGCTAATTGATCTGACAATCAATCACCTTCTAACATCTCTTCGATTGATTCAGTTTCGGAAGTATCATTGTTCAGTTCTAGAATTTCACTTAGTTCGTGGTCTGAATCTTCTTTAGTCTCACTTTCTTCAACTTCAGAATCATTCATATTCCAGTGAAGGAATCCACTAAGTCCAAGCATTCCCCATAATATTAGAGGTGGAGCTAGTTCAATATTCAGAGAGATACTGTAGATGAATGGAGGTGTCAGTTCTGCTTCAACCTGAAATCCGCCACCTTCTGCTACCATTCTTACCAAAATAATCCACAAGAAAACGCTTGTGCCTAGGAAAGCAGTCATTCTTGCTAAAGAGCGGCCACTGCTGAACAAATATATGCTTAACAGCATTACAGCAGTTACCAATCCGTAAGATGCTGCACTAAATTCAGTAGACGCATAACTTGTTTGATACATCGGTACTAGTGCGCCGAATAGAGTGTGAGGTATTGCTACAATTAACAACCAAAGGTTGGGGTTCAACATACTCTTTAGGTCGGTTTTTAAAACACGCTCTAATACTTCACCCATTATACTTCAACCTCCTTTTTTTCGTCAACATTTTCTTCAGATTGCCCTCTCTTGGCACGCCATAAGAAGCCCAGAGTTAGCATAGATGATATTGCTAGTAGAATCAGTATATCTTGAATATCGATAGTAATAGTTCCTTCATCACTAGAGGACGAATCACTAGTCCTTGTATTGTCTGTGGATGCAGGTTCTTGCCCAGGGTCGAGAGGCTTGGTATCCAAAGCATCGATAACGCCATCGCCATCATCGTCCATGTCCAGTTTATTGCCAACTCCGTCACCATCTGTGTCACGCCATTCGGTGAAATCATTAGGGAATGCATCATCGATATTATTGACGCCATCTCCATCGATATCTAGGTCGATAGAATCAGGCAGGCCATCCCCGTCTAAATCTGAAATATACGTTGAATTCAATGGGAATGCATCATCTTCATCCAATATTCCATCATTATCATCATCGGTATCTGCATTGTCACCCAAGCCGTCACCGTCGTTGTCATTCCATTCTGCTGTATTGAATGGGAAAGCATCTAGAGAATCGATTACGCCATCATTATCATCATCGATATCGGCATTATCTCCAACAGCATCTCCATCAAAATTGAATTGTTCTTGTGGGTCCAATGGGAATGCATCATTTACATCCAATACGCCATCTCCATCATCATCATCATCGTCAGAATCTGGAGTTCCATCTCCATCTAGGTCAACTATCACTTCGACATAATCTGTCTCAGAATCTTCAGAATCCGGAGTTCCATCATTATCGTCGTCAAGGTCAGCGTTATCTCCAATTCCGTCTCCATCATGGTCCGCGGATTCGGTTGGGTCTAGAGGGAATGCATCTTCTGAGTCGACGACTCCATCTCCATCATCATCCACGTCTGCCGTGTTTCCTAATCCGTCATTATCGGTATCTTGCCACTCAGATGCATCTTTCGGGAAAGCATCATCTTCGTCAGGAACACCATCATTATCATCATCAGGATCTGCATTATCTCCGATGCCGTCGTTATCATTGTTGTATTGCTCAGAGCTATCTTTAGGATATGCATCTTCACTATCGCTGACATTATCATTATCATCATCACTGTCAGCATTGTCTCCTACACCGTCACCATCTGTGTCTTCATGCTCGTTTGGATTGTAAGGGAATGCGTCTTGTTGGTCGCTTACTCCATCATTATCATCATCGGAATCGACATCATCATTTTGTCCATCATTGTCTGAATCTTGACCTGATGAGCCTCCGTTTCCTGAATTACCATTGCCATTGTTACCATTCTCGTCGTCATCGTCGTCGTCGTCATCGTCGTCATCGTCGTCATCATCGTCGTCATCTTCCCGGCCTTCGCATTCACCAGGGTAATCACTGTCGTCAGGGTCGTCTTCATCATCCCATTCACATAGGCTGTCTGAATTACACGATGATTCAGAGCTGTAGGTTTCTTCACAATAATCATCATCGCCATCTCTTCCGGACGTGTCAAACAATTCATCACGAACATCTAATGAACTCATTTCCATAACAGAAATCGGTGCAGTAAAAAGTAAAATGATTAGAATCCAAATAGCGGCTAGATTTCTCATCATGAAGAATCCCAAATGGTACTGGTATATATTTAGGACTCCCTAAAATGAGTCATAAGATGATAGAGGATTTTCTTGATTAGAAGGTAGAAGTAGTCTCTCCCGGATTTGAACCGAGGTCTGCGGGACCAGAACCCACAATGATGGACCGCTACACTAAGAGACTAGCAGACGAGCCAAAAGCCTCTCATTCTTCAAGTAAGCGGTTTGAAATTTCAACCACGTAGTGCAGCAATAACATCTTCAAGTTGTTCAGGAGATGGCCTTAGTAGGTCTTCTCCCATTTCGACTAGAGGTGTGTCGTGCAAATCTAAATCTACGTCAAGAGAGGGCTTTTCTCCATCGAAATAGAGTATGCCTGTGACGTGCTTTTTGTCTGCATCTGCTTTGTGAAGTGCGGATAAAGCTGCAACAGCATCAGATATATCGTGATCTTCTGAGATTGTTTCCAGCCTCATAGTTGAGCCATCGTGAAGAGTCACGTCTGTATAAGAACCAGCAGGAACTTCTACTTGTTCTAGTGGTGAGAAGTGAGGTATATATCCCACAGAGTGTAATTCTGCTTGATTGTCCTTCACATATCCATACGAACGCAAAGATTCATCATTATTGTTGAATGTAACACAAGGGCTGATTATGTCAATCAATGCGAACCCTTTGTGAGAAATTGCCGCTTTCATCAAAGCAGTGAGTTGTTTCTTGGAACCGCTAAAAGAACGTGCTACAAATGAGCACCCTAGGTTGATTGCCATGGCACACAAATCAATTGGCTGAGTTTCATTTACTGGTCCCTTCTTCTTTTTTGAGCCAACATCGGCTGTTGCTGAATATTGGCCTTTTGTTAGACCATAAACTCCGTTGTTTTCAACGACGTAAACCATATTCACATTGCGCCTAATCGCATGAATAAGTTGTCCAATACCAATCGATGCAGAATCTCCGTCTCCCGAAACTCCAATGTAAGTCAGGTCTTTGTTTACAACATTAGCTCCAGTTGTAACGGATGGCATTCTGCCGTGGACTGTATTGAATCCATGTGATTTCCCTAGGTAGTAGGCAGGAGTTTTACTTGAGCATCCAATTCCGCTCATTTTAGCAATTCTATGTGGTTGTAATCCGTTATCCCACGCTGCGGTTACAATGACGTTTGAAATTTGATCATGCCCACAGCCGGGGCAAAGTGAGGATTTCCCTCCTGTGTAGGAGTCTTTTGGCTCGTTAATGACGTTGAGTTTAACGACCTTTACTCGCTTTTCACTCATATCTCTGCCTCCTCAAGTACCTCTAATATTCGTTCGGCATATAGTCTGCCCCTTGGAGGCATTCCATCGCTGTATGCTACGCTTAGCATTTTGCTAAGTAGGTGAAGTGGGTATTCTTTTCTCATAATTCCATATAATTGTGCATCTCTATTGATTTCAACAACAATTATTTTGTCGTGTTTTTCCATAAATGCTTCAACTTCGCTGTGAAGTGGTAGCGCTCTAATTCTGCAAGTGCTGATTTTCTTCCCCGAGTTTTCTTCAACGATGTCTTCTATTTCATCAATTGTATTTTCCATTGAACCATAAAAAATTACGCCTAATTCCTGCTCTTCATCCTCTTTTATTATGGGGGCAGGCAGGTAATCCCTAGCTCCGTCGATTTTACGTCCTAGTCTTTGCATGAGTTTGTAGTAAACATCGGGCTTTTCGGAATATGTTCCGTCTTCGTCATGGCCAGTTCCGCGGTATAGGATTGGGTCTAAGCCAGATCCTGGTAGTGTTCTGTATGGGATTCCGTCACCATCGACATCACGGTATCTGCCGTAGTTTTCGATAGAATCCATTTGCTCTTGTGTTAACACAACCTTTCCTCTGTCTATGGACTCGTCAGGATATTCAAATCCACGGCAGGCCCATTTGTTCATTCCTAAGTCTAGATCTGAGAACCCAAATACTGGTGTTTGGTATTTTTCAGAGGCATCGAAAACCTTCCAGCCAAATTCGAAGCATTCTTCTACCGTTCCTGGAATAAATACAATGTGTTTTGTATCGCCGTGACTGCTCTCATAAACCATAGTTAAGTCTCCTTGTTGGGTTCTAGTTGGTAAGCCCGTAGATGGCCCAACTCTGTTAACATCCCAAAATACACAAGGCACTTCTGCGAAATATGCGAGTCCAATGAACTCTTGCATCAATGAAATACCTGGTCCGGAGGTTGCAGTAAGGCCTCTAGCACCTGCCCAACCAGCACCAATAATCATTCCAGCTGCAGCTAATTCATCCTCAGCCTGTATAACGGCGTAAGTTGCTTTTCCTTCATGGGTTCTGAGTTTCGGCAGCCACGAAATAATCCCTTCGGCTACGCTTGAGGAGGGTGTAATTGGATACCAACCCAGCATTTGTATGCCGCCAAACACTGAGCCTAATGCTATGGCCTCATTTCCTTCAATAAAGAATCCGCCTTCTTCAATTTCTCTTGATTCAACTGCATAATTGTCGCTCTTCGTCAATTCTTCAGCAAAATATGCTCTTCCCAATCTAGCAGCTTCTCCGTTAAGTTCGATGGCCTTTGCTTTTCCACCGAATTGCTTCGAGATTGCTGCTTCAAGAACTTCTTGATCCATGCCTAAAAGTTCAGCAAGAACTCCCACATAAACGACGTTGGCAATCATTCTAGCCAACTTTGGGTTGAGTTTCCTTGCGATTTTGGTCATCGGTACAGGATAGGAGATTACATCTTCCCGCTCCATTGGCATTTTAGAATCCATATTCCAGATAACTACCGTGCCCGGTTCTAGGGAAGCCAAATCTTCTTCCCAAGTTGCAGGGTTAACAAGAATTTGGATGTGAGTTCTATCGCCGGGAGCCTGATATCCCTTTTCTGATAGTCTAACAATATACCAAGTTGGAAGACCGGATATGTTTGAGGGAAACAAATTCTTGCCACTGACTGGGATTCCCATGTCGAAAAGAGTCTGCAGGAGGATTAGGTTTGCAGACTGTGAACCGGTACCATTTGCCGTTGCTATATTTATGGTAAAATCATTTACAACTTGGTCCATTTCGGCTTGCCACCTCTGCGCCCCCCCTAACGGGGAGTCTTCCACTGGCCCCTTGCGTTGGCCCACGCTCTTTGAATGTGTTGATGGTATTTCACAATTTTAAGTAAGGGTAGGCCTCAAAACTGAAAGCAGTTTCGGGGTATCATGGCCGATGAGTCAATTGCCCAAGCATGGAAAGAAGCAGAAGCTCTACTTGGTAAGGGTAAAACCAATGGTGCACTAGATCTTTTACGAAAGGCAGACCCAGATGGTAAAGAGGCAACTACGCTCCGTTTAGCAGGCCAAGCTGTGTATCTTCAAGCTGGTAAAAGTAATTCAAAATCTGATTACCGTAAGGCTGCAAAATTACTTAGAGATTCAGTGAGTCTTAACCCTAGAGATAAGCAATCGAGCGCTCTTTACAATCAAATCCGCAATGAAATGCAAGATAAGCACATTTCTGAAACATTGATTCCTCGTATGATGAATAACGGAACTCCAACTCCAGCTGGAATATTCGCCGTAGTTGTATCACTATTGCTAATTCTGGCCGCATTACAATTTGTAACCGGTAGTGACGAGTTTGAGGACGGAGAAGCAGTAATGACAATTTCCTGGACAAATAGCGTTGGCGAGGTACAAGTCGAGGAGATTACGATAGCCTTGCATCGTGCTGAGGCACCTATCCATGTTGAGAATTTTATCTTACTATCCAATTCGGGTAAGTACGACGATGTCTTGTTCCACAGAGTTATCGATGGATTCATGATTCAAGGTGGCGACTTTGAGATGAATAGCGGTTCTGGTGGCTATACTGCTAAGTGGTATGGGTATTGTAACGGCCAGACTACGGATTCTTCAGGAGCAGATTACACTGCGGAAACATGTCAAATCAATCAGTGGTCACTTCCAGGTGAGCATGAAAATGGTCTCAAGCACAAGGGTGGATCTCTTGCTGCTGCACATGCAGGATTGAATACAGATGGTTCTCAATTCTATATCGTGCCTAGTGATTCTGCTCCAACTTGGTTGGATTGGAATGAAGGCAAAGACTGTTCTCAAGAGTCTTGTCACACTGTATACGGGACAGTAACTGACGGCTTGGAATACATTGATGCGATTTCAAATGTTCAAACTAGTCAAGGTGACAAGCCAGTAGATGATGTAACACTTGTATCCGTTGAGATTACCGATGAGGGAATCGTCGATGACAAGCCATGGTACCAATTCTGGTGATTTGTTCTTTCTAGGCACATTGATATGATTCGGCCTACCGCTGTCGCTCTATGAGCGACTCGGGGCCCTTCTCTTCGAAGAGAGATTTCCCATTAGGTGGGATATATCATGCCCTAGATTCTTTAGATGAATCTGGACTCGATACCTCTTCGCTACCTTACTCGATTAGAGTTCTCCTAGAAGGTGCACTGAGGAATTGCGACGGCTTCTTAATCACCGAAAAAGATGTTCGTAATATCGCAGATTGGAAGGCGAATGGGGAACGTGGAGAAATACCTTTCAGGCCTTCAAGAGTAATCCTTCAAGATTTTACTGGCGTTCCGGCGGTAGTAGATTTAGCAGCATTGAGAGATGCGATGGTCGAGATGGGTGGAGACCCAGAAAAGGTAAATCCACAGGTGCCAGTAGACTTGGTGATAGACCATTCTGTGCAGGTAGATGTTTCAGGTTCTAACACACAAGCTCTTGAATTAAATTTGGATATTGAATATCATCGAAATATGGAGAGATATACCTTCCTAAAATGGGGTCAACAATCACTAGAAAACTTTCGTGCAGTTCCACCCTCAAGAGGTATTGTTCATCAAGTAAATCTTGAATGGATAGCAACGGTTGCTCGCCAAGAAAATGGTGTATGGTTGCCTGATTCATTAGTGGGTACAGATTCACACACTACAATGATCAACGGACTTGGAGTCCTTGGCTGGGGAGTGGGTGGAATCGAGGCTGAAGCGGTTATGCTTGGACAGCCGATTTACATGCTCTCTCCAGATGTTGTAGGTTTCAGACTTAATGGAGCATTGAACTCGGGAGTTACTGCTACAGATATGACTTTGAGAATCGTTGAGATGTTGCGTGAGCATGGAGTTGTTGGTAAATTCGTTGAATTCTTCGGGCAAGGAATGGCGGCACTATCGCTTCCTGACCGCGCAACTATTGCTAATATGGCACCTGAATACGGTGCAACGTGTGGTTTCTTCCCCGTTGATGATAACACCCTTGAATACATGCGATTATCTGGTCGAGATGATGATGATGTAGCGAGTGTTGAAGCCTACTGCAAAGCCCAAGGGCTGTGGTATGATTCATCCTCTCCAGAAAAGAGTTACACCGCAGTTTTAGAACTCGACCTTTCAACAGTTCAACCCGCTTTAGCCGGTCCAAAAAGACCTCAAGACAGGGTCGATTTGTCTAATATGGCACAACATTTCAAAGAATCTCTAACCCATGAAGTAGGGCATAGCGGTCACGGTTTATCCGAATCTGATTTATCCAAATCTGCCCTAGTTGGTGATGAATACGACTTGAATCACGGCGATGTTGTAATTGCGGCAATTACCTCTTGTACCAATACTTCCAATCCAGGTGTAATGTTGGCTGCTGGATTATTGGCTCGTAATGCTAGAGAACTTGGGCTATCGGTCAAACCATGGGTAAAGACATCATTAGCTCCTGGTTCCAGAGTAGTTACTGATTATTATGAGGCTAATGGATTAGATGAAGACCTTGCAGCATTAGGCTTCAACAATGTTGGATATGGTTGTACTACATGTATTGGTAATTCAGGACCACTTCCAGAAGAAATAGAGGCTGCTATCGATGAGTCAGGACTTATCGTAGGTTCTGTCATCTCTGGTAACCGTAACTTCGAGGGCAGAGTCCATCAGAAAGTCAAGGCTTCATATCTATCAAGTCCGCCATTGGTTGTAGCATATGCATTAGCAGGTAGTTTGAACGTTGATTTAGTAACTGAACCTTTAGGAATCTCTACCGATGGTAATCCAGTAATGCTTGATGATGTATGGCCTAGTGATGAGCAATTATCGGCTGCTTTGTCTAAAATAAATCCTGAAATGTTCCGTGAGAAATATTCCACAGTTATGCAAGAGCCAAGGTGGGATTCAATTCCTAGCGAAGCATCACCGCTATACCCATGGCAAGAAGATTCAACATACATTCGACTACCAAGTTTCTTCCAAGGCTTGTCAAAAGAGGCCGATCCAATTCAACCTATTGTTGGAGCAAAGGTCTTACTGAAATTAGGAGATTCAATCACAACTGACCACATCTCCCCTGCTGGAGCATTCCCCGCTGAGGGTCCAGCTGGTAAATGGCTGATAGAAAGAGGGGTCAATAAAGGAGATTTCAACTCATTTGGAAGTCGCCGTGGTAATCATGAAATCATGATGCGTGGGACTTTTGCAAATGTTAGAGTGAAAAATCAAATGGCGCCTGGAACAGAAGGAGGATATGCACTAAACCATGAAACTGGTGAAATAACCTCTGTGTTTGAAGCCGCTATGGCTAGCGATACTCCAATGGTGGTTTTGGCTGGCTCTCAATATGGAACTGGCAGTAGTAGAGATTGGGCTGCAAAAGGAACTTATTTGTTGGGTGTAAAAGCCGTAATAGCAACTTCCTTTGAGAGAATCCATCGTTCTAATTTGGTTGGAATGGGTGTTTTACCATTGACTTTCAAGGAGGGCGAGAGTGCAGATACTTTGGGATTAGATGGCACTGAGTCATTCGATATCCCGGTTATGGATGATGTCGAGGCACTCCAAGAATTGACAGTTACTGCCAACAAATCAGATGGTAGTACCGTGATATTTACTACTGATGTGAGACTAGATACTCCTGTTGAAGTTGACTATTATCGCAACGGTGGTATACTGCATACAGTTCTAAGAAAACTAGCATTGTGAGACCGGTGGGTTGATTTCCCCTCGCCCTTAGGGAGGCCACATGCAGGAGTTGAAGGGATACGTTCGCTACCGCTTCCGCAGTGAAGAGGAAGACATAGATGTCTTACTCGAAGGTGAGGCGGATTGGGTTCGTGGCATTGTTGCTGAACTGGGCTTGAGAAAAGTTGGCTGGATGATGCCAATGGCTGTTGATAGCACAAAAATGACCTCTTCTGGAATTTCTAATCAAGACACACATCTACCTTCTGGTAAACCAAAAGACATGGGTCCTGAACCCGATCCATCTCGAATACCAATCATTAGAAGGCCAATCGGTGAACTGAATTTAGTTGCAAAACTTGTTGAGGCTGGTTTGGAAAAGCCGCAAAGGCCCACTTCTGACGAATTAAGGTTGCAACTCGAAGATATCGAGGAGCCACATCCGGCTCAGGGACCTATGGTCGTAGACCCTATGGCCGAATCTTGGTTGAAGGAATTGCTCAGAATAGTGGTCAGAGCCCATGGTGTCACGGCGATTTCTACCGAAACTATCGCTTTGGCTGCAAGTGATTATCTTGGAGATAGAGAAGGTCTCGAACTCGAACTATTCCTAGAATCTATGTTCAGGGCAGGTAAAATTGTCAAGGTCCACGGAGGAGATGCGACCGGTTGGGGTCCATCTCCGGCATGGTTATCTTCTGGATTGTGAATATTTAGTCCAATATTCGATATTGGCGCTAATCGTTATACTAAGCGCCAGTTTATTTTAATTTCAAAACACACCTTCCCAAAGCAATTAAAGTGGTAGTTGAAGTCCGAAGAGACGAGTGATGATGATGTTTTTGAAGACTATGAATAACGACGGGCGTGCAAGAGCAATTTTGCTAGTCCTGATAATGTTACTTTCAACAACTGCCGCGAACCTAGTTTCTGCTTCGACTTCTCGTACCTATACGACTGATACAGACCCTGTTGATGTTGCATTGGGAGATTTCGATTGTGACGGAGACTTGGACATCGTAACAGCAAACGACAGAAGTACCAGAATTTCGGTTTTGTGGAATGAAAATGGACATTTCCAGAAGCGCACAGATATCTGGACTTCCGCTAACCCGAACCAAGATGCTGATTTCGAAGATCACTCAAACACTCAGCAGGTTGAAGTCGGTGAATTCACCGGTGACGACGCTATAGATATCGTAATCTATGCACGTAACAGGCCTCTACGCCAAGATGCAACAGGTGCGATTGTAGTCGATAAACCAGGTAACGTTACCATCGTTGAAAATGACGGCTGTAGCGTTGACACATTCACGATCAGACAACAATTCGATGTTGTTTGGATGTGGGACCTTGCAGTAGCTGATTTGGACCAAGATGGCAACGACGATATCGTCACTCTAGAGTTGTTAGCTGACTTGAAGAATCAGCGTGTTGTCACATACCGTGGACCAATCACTTCAAGCACTCAAGGACAAATCACAAGTCTAGGAGATTCTACTCAGAATGCATACAGGGAACTGGAATTAGGTGATTGGGGAGAACCTAGTCAGACCAATCCGGTAAGCGGAAGTTGTGATGACAATGACCTTTGGTTAGTTCGCTCAGAAGGTGTAGATTACCTGACCGGCGCGGCAACTAATCCTGGTAAGTCTGACAACGTTACAGTAGTCGAATTTAATTGTCTTACCAACACTTTCCCTGCTACGATAACATGGAGTTCAACCGGAAGTGCAGGATTACACGTTCATGCTTTAGGACCTGAATTTGGTGGTTTCGATATTGCAGACTTAGACAATGATGGAATCATCGACGTAGTTGCAATCAACGATGCAAATACTGAAAACGTAACCTATGCAACAATTACGCAATCAACACACACCTACTCTCCTTCAAAGACAGTGTATTTCGGGCCATATATCGCTTGGGAAGTTACTGTTGGTGAATTGAACGGTGACGGTGAACCGGATTTCGTTCATGCTGCTAAGTTCAAGCAATCCAACGCAACATCCTCTACAGGAGATACGACTACCAATTACTATCTGAACTTACCAACAAGCGTACAGGTTACTCTTTCAAACGGTAACGGTGGACATATGAATCCTCTAGAGTACTTTGGTGCAATGAGGCCAACCACTGTTGCAATTGGGCAGGTTATTGGCGGGGCTAACAGTGCACCTGACTTGATTGTCGGTCACGGATCATACGACCAATTCACCTATGACGATAACTTTGGCTGGGATGGCTCATACGACCGAATCGTAGTTATCGAGATGGATAACAAAGACTTGGCGGTTTCAAATATCGATATTTCACCAACCGACGCATATGTTGGACTACTTGGAGAAGGTACTCGTGAAGTCGAAGTAACAGTAACCAATACTGGAATGGATATCCTAAACGGACAGGCTACTCTTGACGTTGAAATCAAGGAAGTAGACGAAGCAGCATCTAGCAATGTCACAGTTTATGCTATGGATTGGGATAACCCTGAGGACAAATCTGGGTGTGGCACAGGGTGTGGATGGACTACTGAAGCGTATTATGGTGTAAGCCACTGGCACGAAGAAGTCGCTGCTAACAGTTCTGTTGGCCACACTTCTGGTAACAATGCCCCCGCACAGTCTGCTAACGCAAACAACCCAACCGATTTCATGTGGTCTGGTGTCATGAAGACCAACTCAAGTGGAGACACTTGGTCCGGATATGAACCAAACTGGGATGAAGGACTAGTTCTGAATGACGTAGATTTGACAGGTGCAGACCGTGCTTGGATGAGTATTGAGATGTTCAGGCATCTCGGTCTAGCAGATCTTTACACTCAAGACACCAATGGATACGTTCTAGCTGAAGTTTGGGATGATGCAGCAATTATCGAAGTTTTCTCTGATGATGAAGGATGGGTAACCATCGCATGCCCAACAAGTGCTTACTTCGCAAACCAGTGTGCCTCGGGAGAGAGTTACTGGGGTGGCTATGACCAAGGAAGAGTTGAGAGTGAACAGAACACTGGCCTAGACGCTGCTATCTTCCGATATGGTGGAGCAATACCTGGTACACAATACGGCTGGGGTAACTTTACCGAAGATGACCTTGGTGCATTCGAACTATCTAGTTTCGCAGGAGACATAATCGATATTAGATTCCGCTTCAAGTCTGGATGGGAAGGTTCCTTAGGAACTAACGAATCTACTTGGTCTGGAAGAGATGGTTTCGCTATCGATAACGTAACAATCTGGAAACAGAATACAGCGTTCACATCAAATGTCCAAAATCAACAGTCAACTATCAATATGAACAACTTGGCTCCTAACGAGGACTACACTACTGCAATTACTGCTGATTTCATTAATGGAACAACATATCGCATATCTGCAGTCTTGAATTATGCACAAGATGAACAGCCAGCTAACGACGACATTGTTGGTTACATTACAGCATTCAATATCTTTGACCCTGCTGTTATGAAGATAGATTCGTTTAATCCTGGTGGATTATATGCAGAAGGTAACTTCCCAATCGAAGTAATGGTTGAGCATCTTGGTAATACAAATGTCACATTCGACCTTGAAGCCAAGGTCTACAGTGCACTACCTACCGATGTATACTGCGGTTCCCCACTAGTCGTTTGTGAAGAAGGATTCGAAGGCGGCTCGTCTGGATTTAGATACACCGATGACAACAATGCAAACGGTGGAATTCTTGATGATTCAACTTGCGCTGAGAAGATTTTCGGTTCTCACGCATACTGGTTCGGACACCCATGTAACACAGCAAACAGTTTCGGAGATGTGTGGGAGAATGAAACACTAACAATACCTGGTATCGATTTGACCAACATGTCTGGAGATTATGTTGCATTGAACTTCGAGTACTTTGCAGAGACATGGTTCGAAATCCAGCAATCTGGAGCAACTTCCTCTGTAAATGATTACGCAGCATTAACCGCTGATTGGAACGTTGGAGGAACAGATTACGAAGGTGTAATCTACGGACAATGGATCGATTACAACGAAGATGGATTCTGTATCGTAGACGAAGATGGAAACGGTTTCATCGACCCTGTAAACGAGACAACGCTCGATAATACTGAGATTGATTACATCGGTGACCCATCTAACGTCAATGGTGGAGCAGGTTCTTACAACGTGTTCTTCAACAGTGACGGATTGGTACAAAGCAGAAGTATTGACCTTACTCACTTGTATGTAGTCAATACAACCTCTCCAGATTCGAACTTGTGGACCGATGAATGTATCAGTCTTGCAGGATCAGTCGTCGATTTGAATTTCGAATTCCAATCCAACGACGATGGACACAATGGTCAAAATGACGGTGTTCGTGGAGTTGCTTTCGATAACATCTCTCTTGAGGAGTTCACATTCAGCCAGGATGCATCTTACTCTACAACTGTAATTGACCTAGATGCTGAAGAGAACAGAACCATTGCAATCTCAAACCATGACTTCGTATCTGGAGTTTACAAGATTGAGGTTGAATCAATATTCGACAACACAACCCAAGGAACAGCTTGGTACGGATTCGAAGAGATTTCCCTTGCTAACAACTTAGGCAGAGTGATCTTCTCAGTTGAGAGTGTAGATATCACCTTAGGAAAGCCAGATCAGATATCCTGTCTGTCAGATGTTATCCTAGATTGTCACTTGCCAATTGATAGCGCCAAGATGCATGACTGGTCTCTATCTGCAACAAATGGTGTACTTCAAGGAGATTATACATTCCATATGACAGTAGTCGATGAAGCGGATGGCAGTACAGTTCACTCTACTACTGCAGGACCAAGTCAGACTCTATCTGCTCACGAGAGAACTTCGGTTTCCTTCACTCCATGGAACGGTTGGATGGATGGTCATTCCTACAACATTAGTTACCATGCAACTTTACCTGACGGTAGTACTTCTGGAAATGTACGCTACTTCCATGCATCATTCGCAGACCAAATCGATGTAGCAATTCTTTCGGGAGATTCTACTAGAGTCTCTGCAATTAAGGAAGACTTAGTTCTGCTTGGAATGTCATACACACAGTATGATATCCTCGACTGGGATGATTATCTAGACCTTGGATGGATGACTCACTATGACAAGATAATCATGCCATGGCAAGATGTGAATATCGCTAAGCCTAGTGAAGAAGGCGGTAAAGGATACTTCGAGATAATTGGAAGCTCCTCAAACCAAAATGTGTTGAAGAATTTCATGTCGTCTGGTGGTACAGTACAAGTTCACTTGTCTGGTGCTACAGATTACTATGATTACTCATCGTCTACAGGAGAGAGCCTACTACCATTCGATATGGATATTCAGCCTCGTAACACTCCTGAAACTCGAGTTACTTACAACAACATGGAAGTTGCTGACCCTTACCACCCAATTCTCGATGGTGTAGACTTAGCAGCCTTCCAAGGATTCGACCAATTCGGAACAGTTACTGAAGCGATAATCAATACCAAGAGCGCTTCTGCAACTTCGATTCCACGTGCTTGTGGAGACTACTCTGAGGAAGGAGGTTCTTTCCAGCGACTATTACAATCAGAAGCAGATTCTCAGGACACTGTTCTGGGAGTATGTAGCTATGTTGACGGTGGATTAATCGTTACTACAATCGATGTATCTAGCGTTTCCGATAGAGCAGATAGTACTACATTCCCACTATTGGGTAACATGCTATCCTACCACGTATCACCTTATCCAAATGGATTTGGAACACTTGGTAATGGTCTTGATTTGACTATAAATGGCGAAGTACCATCTTTCGATCCATCTACAGGAGGATATGCTTACCATTACATGAAGAGTGACTCAGAAATCACATTTGGTCACACTACCAGTACTTCTGAAGTGCTATCGACAGATTGGGTAATGAGCGGTCCTACCGATTGGGAAGGATCCTCAATGGCTAGTGGAAGCGACCACACAGATGTTGCAAACCCAACAGTCAATTTCTGTAAGGTAGACTTGTCATCCGCAACCGGATGTCTTCAAGGAGCAACATGGGAAGTCACTCTTTACCTGCATGACGATGCTGGACACTCACGTTCCATCAGTGTCACAGTAATGACCGATGATACTCGAGCAGACGAATTCCGTCCTGATGCTGATGCAATAATCGATATGCGGGAAGAATACGCTGACCAAATAGAGGACCGTGGAGTCAAATCTGTATCCGGAATAGACTGGCCTCTAAAGAGAATCAACCTGGATGAATCAGGCTCTCTAACAGTACATTTCGATGCAGGAAACTCTTCAGATGCTGATGCATTAACCGGTAACGGAATTGAAACCTATGAGTGGACTGTACTGTTCGACAAGCCTTACGATGAAGATAATTACAAGTTGGAAGGGCACAATTTCATCACACCATCATCTAGTGATGGAGCTTGGGCTTACACATTCAGTAACGTTACTGTTGACCCAAGTGGACAAACAGAGTCTCTGATTCGTATCGAACTTGTAGTCTATGATCAGGCTGGAAAGAGTTCTGACAAGTACAAGATGTACTTCTCAGTAGTTCCTGAAGGATTCGGAGATGCAGAACCTACTGTACAAATCGACTTATCGATGAATGGCACAAAGGTTGTTGGTGATACAATCACTCTAACCGGAAACGTTGTTGATGGTGCAGAACAAGGCGATGTCTATGTTGAAGCAGCACTATTGGACACTACGTTCGATGAAACTGCAGTCGCAAAGTACACCCTACAACTAGAGGGCAAGTGGGCTAAATCCCCTGCTCTTGGTGATGGAGATGGATTCGAATTAACTTTGAACATCGAAGAATTATTCGATAACATAACCAAGCAAGAGCGTGTATACCTGAAGGTGTATGAAGGAGATGACAAGCGTTGGCCTATCATCTACTACATTGAAATCACTCTACCTGAATGTCAGGGTCTAACAGTTCCTGTTGAAGTTCTTGACGCAGAGCCAGATGCATACTGGATTTGGGAGAATGAAGAGTGTGTATGGTCTGGAGATTACACTGACTCCGATGGAGATGGTGCACCTGACAAAGCCCCTGTTACCGAAGGAGCAGAATCAGAAGATGACAATCTGATGCTGTATCTAGGAGGAGGAATCGGTCTTCTCATGATTGTTATACTGTCCTTATTCTTTGTACTTCGTGGAAACGACGAAGAAGATGTAATGGGCGATTCCCAGATGAGTGGAGACTTCTCTGCAACAGCTGCAGGATATGGCGGAGTTGCACAAATGGATCCAATGGAGCAATATGTTCAACAATTGATTGCTCAAGGATATCCAGAGGAAACAGCCAGGACATATGCTCAGCAATACGCTGGTCACTTCCAACAACAGCAATAGCAAGCATAGTTGGATAGGCTCTGCCCTCTCAAGGGCAGGGTCCTGTGACCGATTGACATATGAGGTGCGCTCGCTCGCCTCAGTCCATGGACAAGGGTGACAACTACACTGTAGCCGATTTGGAACTGGCGAGTGAAGGTGCTTTGCGAGTTGATTGGGCCCGCTCTAGGATGCCCGTCTTAGCTGCACTTCGCGCACAAGCTGAGATTGACCAACCACTTGCAGGAATGCGAGTTGCTGGTTGCCTCCACGTGACCAAAGAAACGGCTGTACTAATCGAAACCATTGAGGCAGCAGGAGCAAAAATATCCTGGTCTGGTTGCAATCCACTTTCTACCCAAGATGATGTCGCAGCATGGCTTGCTCGTGAAGGATATTCAGTCCATGCTTGGCATGGACAATCTGTTGAAGACTTCTATTGGTGTATTGACAAGACTCTCGAATTCAAACCTACGTTGACCTTAGATGACGGAGCAGATTTGATTGTGCGAGTTCATGGCGAAAAGTCTGAGTTTGCAGAAACCGTAATCGGAGGAACCGAGGAAACAACAACTGGAGTACACCGTTTGCGAGCTATGGCTGCTGCTGGTGACTTGAAATATCCAGTTCTTGCAGTTAATGATGCCATTACTAAGTGGGACTTTGACAATGTTTACGGAACAGGTCAATCAACAATAGATGGAATTATTCGTTCGACTAGTGTCCTGATTGCAGGAAAAACATTCGTTGTTGCAGGCTACGGACACTGTGGTCGAGGTTTAGCAATGAGGGCCCGTGGAATGGGTGCCAATGTCATCATCACTGAAATCGACCCACTTCCTGGTCTTCGTGCAGTAATGGATGGATTTAGAGTAATGAAGATGGATGAAGCTGCTCCATTGGGAGACATATTCTGTACTGCTACTGGTATGAAGGATGTAATAGTTGGAAGGCACATGGACATGATGAAAGACGGGGTACTACTTTCCAATACAGGTCACTATGATTGTGAAATTAATATTGCTGAGTTGAAAGAAAGGTCGGTTTCAATGCGCACTATACGCCCTGAAAACGATGAATACACTTTGGCGAATGGAAATACAATTCACCTGTTAGCTGACGGCCGACTAGTCAATCTAGCAGCAGCAGAAGGACATCCTTCAGAAGTTATGGACATGAGTTTTGCAAATCAGTTCTTATCGCTGTGCAGGCTTGCTGCTGAGAGCGATCAATTAGAGGCACAGGTCTACGATATCAGTCTAGAACAAGACATGGGTCTTGCCAAAACCAAACTCGAGACTCTTGGATTTTCAATCGATGAACTAACTCAAGAACAGATTACATATTCTACAGATTATACTGCAGGTACGTGATTACTCTTCTTCATAAGAAGATAATTCTGAATCTTCTTCTTCTTCGATGAATCCAATTTCATCATAGTGACTTTCGAAGTCAGGCATGTTTATCTTCCAATTCCTTGGAAGTTTCCTGTTTGCAGATATTATCTTCTCAAGGCGCTGTTGGAATGCAGGTGGGTGCCTTGAAAACAAGAACATATACAGTTTTGTTCCACGAATATCCTCTGGAATCACAACCTTTCCACTACTTGCTTCAAATTGAATCGCTCTCAACAAGTTGAATCCAGGTTTGTTCACTCTGTGGTATAGTTTACGAGTAAATGACATTCCAATAATTACTGTAACTAGAATTAGTAGACTTGTTAGACAGAATGCACCCCATCCTTCTCCAAATAACCATCTAGATGCAAATACTTCCATCATAAGAAATGGGATAGTAGTGAGCATGAAAAGCATATTCTCGGAAACAGGAGCCTTATTGGCTCTCATCTTAATTGCAGTCCAACCTCCATGGTTTTTTTGCCATGGTTTGAAATGGATTTTAGGGTCTTGTTCAGCAGACCTCTCCAGTGTGCGATGTAGTTGAGTAATTCTAGCGAGTTGAGAATTTGCAATGTCTAAATTATCTTCAAACAGAGAACTTAGACGGTCTCTTGCTTCTGCATACATTCCTAAATCAGACAGTATTGTTGCTTGTTCAACAATAGGTACTGATTCGAGAGGAGCGGCATCTCTACATCGTTGCCACCAATGAAGAGCATCTTCGTGCAACCCTAACTGGTCGACCATGATTCGACCACCTTTAATCCAAGCATCGACCCTTGATGGGTCAAGTTCAATCACTTTATTGCAAGCAACTAATGCTTTAGAAGCCTGGTCAATATCTGGGTATTTACCATCAGGAGACAATAGTTCGACGATCATCCACCAAGCATTCGAATGTTCGGGGTCGGCTTTTACTGCTAATCTAGCATGCTCTAAAGCATCATCAAATTCGCCATTCTCTTCCGCTTCAATAGCATCAAGATAATGACTTTCACCGCTCATTCACGATTCCTCCGCTCACTACGACCATACTTTGCAGATTGTAGGGGAGGGGGGTCCTTCAGTTTCCTGTGGTGCCCTTTGTTTCTTGGTCCACCTACTCTTTTCGAGCGTCCACAACTGAAACACTCGTTTCTCTTAGCGAAATTTGATTTTCCACATTGAGGACATTCCCAATCGCCAGCTCTTGGCTCAGGTGCTTCTCTCCTATCGCCAGGTCTGCGGTCATTACCTTCCCACTTTCTTGAATCTGGATTTCTTCTTCTGTCATCACGACCACTCCTGTCGTCACGACCTCTGCGGTCGTCACGTCCACGCCTGTCATCACGACCTCTGCGGTCATTTCCGCCTCTGCGATCATTACGCTGATTTGAGCCTCCTCCTCTTTTTGGCTCACCACAGCGGTTACATTCAGTTCTGAATGCGAAGTTGGAATTATTACACTTTGGACATTCCCAATCGTTGTCCGAAAAATTACCGCGACCGTCTCTTCTGTCGTCACGACCTCTGCGGTCATCACGTCCACGCCTGTCATCACGTCCACGCCTGTCATCACGACCTCTGCGGTCATTACCGCCTCTGCGGTCATTACGCTGACTTGAGCCTCCTCTTTTTGGCTCACCACAGCGTTTACATTCAGTTCTGAATGCGAAGTTGGAATTATTGCACTTTGGACATTCCCAATCGTTGTCTGAAAAATTACCGCGACGGTCTCTTCTGTCATCACGACCTCTGCGGTCTTCACGTCCACGCCTGTCATCACGACCTCTACGGTCGTCTCGGCCACGACTATCATCGCGTCCTCTTCGATTGTCATTTGATTGCCGATTATCTCTTGGCCTTTTGGTACGAATAGTAATTTCTAGACCTACCATTTGACTGGCATTTGATTTTCTGTCAAGATGGGCGACATGAACTAGTGACTCGTTTAGATTACCAATTACTCCATCGACCTTGCCGATGTATGTTTCACCAGAATCGATCATTACTGAACCAAGGGCAGGGCACGCTCCCGAGTAACTAACGAGCAATCCACCTTCGTGGCTGACTCTCTCTACCCTACCTTTGAACATAACCCCGCCTCGGAGTACTCCTTTTCAGTGTGACGGTCAATCTCTACGGAGTAGAATTGCCGCTCCTAGCATGGAAAACATAGTAGCAAACATTCCAATTGAGGGTAGTCCGCTTTCTTCAGCCGAGCTATCAGTGTCTCCTGGTTCAACAACATTTCCGGCATAAGGATCTGATACACTAACTTCGATAATTGAGATTTCACCAACAGAATCAGTCGCACTGAGAGTTACATCATATTGAGTCAATCCATCAGCAACACATTTTGCGATTGAAAGGCTAACATCCCAATTTGGTCTTTCTCCAGTGAAACTTGTAGTGGTTTCTCCACACATTGTAGCAGAGAGTTGTACATCACCGCCATCTGGGTCATACACTTCACCAGATAGTGTGAATGAGAACTGGTCTGAAGCCCAGGTTGCTTGTGAACCATCAATCTGGTCAGTTTCGACTGTGATTACAGGTGGAGTATTGGTCTTTTCAAGAGACAGGTCAATCATTACATCCCAATCTAACATTCCAGTAGATGTTGCAGTAACATGAATCATGAACGCACCGGGGGATATTCCTGAAAGTTGTACAGCATCAGTGGATGATGTAGAACCTAGATTGGTTTGTGTCACAGGGCCATCTCCTCCATCTTGAGATGCAGCAAGGCTAACTGCAAGGTTTTGAACCAATAATGATGGAGTAGATTCGATGTTTACCGAGTCACTGTAACTTGCAAGTTGGTCAGGTGCAGAGAAACTTGCCGGCTGTCCAAATCTCCAGGACTTTGTAGCATTATTTCTCTCGCCATACGGGTCTACAATTGCGCAATCCGCGGTTCCCGAATCTGAAACACCAGAAGTTACCAGAAGTTCTCCTGCTGAATTCATTCTACTCGACCAACCGTCCTCAGCGAAAGTACAATCCAATCCCCATGCATGGTTGTCACTAGCCCAATCAGCCATTGTGTCACTACTGATTGCAATTACTTCACTGCCGTCTTTCGTGATTGGAATTATTGTGTTGTCCTCAGGTGGATTGACCCACACTGGGACGTCATTTTCTTCAAGTGCAGTTGTGGTCATGTCGAAAAACACATTTCGAATCATAGGCCAATCTGCTTTGTCATATCCAATACTTAGGATGACTTTGACACTACCATCTGGTAGTGGAACTTCGGTTACTGAACCGGCTTCTAAGTTCTCAATGCCGTTATCTTGTATTGTCCAGTTTGCCATTCGCATACCATCTACAAACGGGAAAGTAAACTCCATAGTTGCACTTGTTACATTAGTAGCATTCATTGCAACAGTGAAATCACTCGCACCAGAGTTAGGTAATTTGTTGAATCTAGAATTATGAGTTTCTCCATCTTTTACGAACATAGAGATTTCGAGGTTCTCAGTTGCAGAAGTTGGTACTTCTTGGCAATCACTACTTGCCAGTGCATACCTACCTGCACAAGACCTCTCCTCAGGGTTACCTGCAGGAATCAGATCTACTTCCTCTAATCCAATGCCCTCTTCTACGAATTCAACATCATTCCAGTCAACTCCGCCACGGTGAGGCATACCTTCTCTAATTCCGATTCGAGTGTACATATCTGCAATGCACTTTGCACCAATCTCTCTGACTGCATCTCTTTCATCGGTGGAAATCCAGTCGTTATCTCCTCCAGGGAATCCCTCGAAAAGACCGTCTAGGTTGTCACGTACAACCGCAGCACGGCTTTCGTTAACCCATGAGTTTGCGAATAGGTCTGAGCTTGCCCAGTCATCTAGGATTTGGAATTCAAACACAGCATTGTTGTATTCGAAAAGGTCTTCAAAAGTATAGCCTGAACAATCTACATCCTCCATTCCGCCGCCAGAATCCTGTGCAGTTGTGGCGGTGGTTAGAGACATTGTTGCCATTAAGGCGGCTAGCAGAAGTGCAGAAAATCTTCCCTTCATACCCTGCCCTACGGGCAGAATGCACTTAGAGTGTTGCTTCAATTGTCACGGTCGCATACGTTCTATCCTGCGAATGAACAAATGCAGAGGAATTACGCTCCACAGTATTGCTGCAATACTAGTCGATAATGGTGAAATCCCCCGGTCTATGTCACTGAGTGGCAATTCCAAAAGGTGATGATATACGCCATTTGGAGAGAATAAATCCATTATTGCTTCGATTCTAAGATACTCTGAGGAATTCAAATTCTCAACTCCTACTCCTGAAAGTCCTGCAACAACTGTTGTTAGAATCAACCACAACAATGTGAATAGCACCCATACTCCTAAACCGACAGCAATCGATGAACCCATGTCTTTAGCCCATGATGATGCCAATAGTTGAATTGAGGTATACCAAAGTAACAGCAATCCTGTAGCGAGAGTGTAAATGAATAATTCTTCCAAACTTGGTAGATCATCCATCCTGTGCCAAATTATTAGCAAACTAACCAAATTCAATACTAACACTGGTAAGAATATCGCTAACCAGTGGCCAATCAATAGCGAGCGAGCATATACTGCACGCTTAATTGGCTGAGATAATTTCACTTCCAAAACTCCAGAAAGGCGGTCGCGACTTATTCCATCAAATGAAATCAGTACTGCTCCCATAGTTGCTGAAAATATGATAAATGCAGTCGAAGCAAACATCACATCGTATGCTGAATCAATAATCAATTCAGCAGGAAGGTTTGCTTTAGGGTCGGACAGACCCCAACTTGAAAACAATATGAACATGGCCAATAGTGGCCAAATCACTAACATTCTACCTGCGGAGAGGCGTTGTTTCATGATGTGCAAACCTAATGTGAGTGCACTCATTCCTCTTCACCTCCGAGGTTTTTGAATGGTAGTAAATCATCGTTTGATAATTCAAGACTCACTTCTTCTGGACTGATTCCAGTTACTGAGCAAATCATCTCTACAATATCGGATTCCTTTTCCAAGCCTAGGTCCTTTCTGACATTAGGAAGAGTACCTTCAATCAGTAATTGTCCATGATGTAAAAGAGCAACTCGGTCAACTAATTTTTCTAAATCTGAAACTTGGTGTGATGAAATTACTACAGCAACTCCCTTTTTTGCTAAATCTTTGAGTAGATTACAGAAGGCTCTCTGAGCTAAAGGGTCTAAGCCGTTTAGAGGCTCATCCATAACCAGTACCTTTGGGTTTCCAATCAAGGCACATGCCAGTGAAAGCCTCTGACGCATGCCTTGGGATAAATCATCAAGAAAATGGTCTGATTTAGAGGAGAGTCCGACTGTTTTGATTATGCTATCCAAATCGATTTCATCTTCTCGCATTAGTGCGATTGTGTTCAATGCGGATTTTACGCTTACACGCCCTTCCCATCTTACCTGTTCAGGCATGTATCCTATGCCGTTTCTTCTAGAATTACTTGATTTGTCGAATCCTTCGCATTCATACAGGCCACATATTGCCCTCATGAGAGTAGTTTTCCCTGCTCCATTTGGGCCGATTAAACCTAGAATTGAGCCACTTCTAATTTCTAGATTGATGGAATGAATACCGGGTCCGTCTTTTTTTGCCCATGGTTTCCATGATGAGAAGTCTCGAACTTTGTGTCGCCACGACACTTCGTCCAGAGTCAGGCAAGTCTCCATGATGTCCGAAGCCAGCGTACACACATTACAATGTGCCGCTCATACTCTATATCGAGGGTTGAACTTATCCTTCCAACTGTTCAGGCCATGATGTGTTAGGGGGGGTTCTCGCATCTGTTGTCCTCGTTGCGGCGTTGTTTGGAATTCTCAAGTGGCGTAGTGAAGAGTTTGATAGAACAACTATGATCTCTCTTTCAGTAGGAGTTTTACTCCTTTGGATTATACCTTGGGGTATTTTCATAATTATACCAATTGCACTGGGGATATCACTCTCTAGTCCAGCGGGTAGAGAAGAATGGGCCAAGTTTAGGAATCGTCGTATAGCTGCTAGTTTAATCATGCTAATTATTCTGAATTCTTTTGCATTTTATCCCGTTTCCACTCCAGTTGGTGCTGAAGAATGGGGGTCCCCTATCTCTACAGAAAACCCATATGCATCTTCTTGGCCTGCTAGTGAGCAGTATACTTGGTTACATGATGGAGCAGTTATCGGTGTTGTAAATGTTAGGACGGCACATACATTTTGCCCCCTTTCTCAAGATTCCTCTAGCATTGCCCTCGGTGTCATGCTTGGAATGCACGACACAAGGATGCGCCAATCCATTGAGGCTATGAATTCACAAATTCCTGGGTTCAGTATTGATCCAGATTCATTCTGGTTAGAACAATTAGAAACTGAAGGAAGCCACGAATACGGCGAAGATAATTACTTCATCGCGAGATTCAATGTGAAACGCGATGACTTTGACAATACTCTTGCAACGGTCATTATTGTTGGGTTCCCAAATGCTGGTGGCGAATTGTCTCTGCTATCTATTACAAGGCCCGTCACATCATCCCAAGAAGACGTATTCGAAGAAAAAATCGTTATACAGTATACTGAATCACAATAACAGTTACTTAGACATGAGATTTTCGACCTCTTTTTAGGGGGGCCTAAACTTTATGTACGACTCTCTTTTCGGGTGACCTAAATCGGGTGAATCCAATGATGAAAAATGGAACCAAATCTATACTAATGATGCTACTTATGTGCAGTGCAGCTCTTGCTGGATGTCTTGGTAGCGATGATGAAGAAAAAGATGATGAATCAACTGACGAGCAATCGTTTGGTTCTGATGGAGGATATACCTACGTTTCAGATGTCCAAGTCTATGCCGACATGGCAGCAGACGTCTGTGATATCAAAGACCTAGTCGAAACATTTGACTGGGCCGGTATCAAAACTATCTACCAAGATGGTGCAAACGTTGAGAAGAGCGATGGAAGCATGAAGACACTTGCTCAGCATGCTGCTGCAGACGGTAAGAAACACGGATTGTCCGAGTACTACGCCACAGCCGCTCCTCTTGATGATTACATGATGGCTGCACTTGATGGAACTGGAATGTTCGAAGGAGCATCCGATGCAATGCGTGAGCAGGCAGTCGAGAAAGCCGCTCAGAATCAAATTCTGACCGCATACGCAATCCACGAGCTAAACTCTGCTATCGATAAGGCAGCAGATGGTAACTGGGGCACCGATGGTGCACAGCACGCCTGGGATGAAGGATGGGCACTATACCACGGTTCTACCGACCACGCATCTTGCGCTCCTTACGCTACTGGCGACAAGAGAGCAGGTAACTTCGGAACAACTGTTTCTGACACTGATTCTACCGCTAAGGCAAACGCAGCAATCCTGGTCGCAATGAACGAAGGACTTGTAGCATTGCAGGCTGAAGATCTTGCTGGAGCAACTGCAGCAAGAGATACTGTAGTAAAGAACATCGTAATTATCTACTCCCAAGCAACTATCAGGTATGCTAGCAAGATGACTACAGATACTACTCTAGAAGCAGCACAAACTCACCAAGCAGAAGGATATTCATTCTGGAGAGTTATCGAATCCATGGTCCACGATGACTCGGTTACATGTTACAATGCAGACACAGATTCATCTTCTGCAGATGACGCAGCAACATGTGCTGGATACATGTACATGACTGACTATGATATGGGGGACGGACAGGATATCTGTTACAACATGGTGTCTCACACTGTCTCTTCCGATGACAATTCATCATGTGGGTCATATGGATTCTACGAGAACCAAACACTGAATGATGGACAAGATATCTGTTACAACATGGTGTCCCACACCGTCTCTTCTGATGACAATTCATCATGTGGGTCATATGGATTCTACGAGAACCAAACACTGAATGATGGGCAGGACATCTGTTACAACATGGTATCTCACACTGTTTCTGCAGATAGTAGCAATTCCTCTTGTAGTGCATACATGTACTTGGAGAACTACACCATGCAAGACGGCTCTTCATTCACTGGTTGCTACAATTCTGTAACTCACACCACCGATGAAAACATGTCTCAAGCAGAATGTGAAGCATTTGGCTGGTATGAGAATTATGGTGCAACTGTGACAGATTACTGTTACAACATGGTTTCCCACGCAGTAGACTACAACATGTCTGAAGCAGAATGTGGAGCATTTGCATACTATGTGAACTGGGGAGCAACCGTAACAGATTACTGTTACAACATGGTTTCCCATGCGGTAGACTACAACATGTCTGAAGCAGAATGTGGAGCATTTGCATACTATGTGAACTGGGGAGCAACCGTTACAGATTACTGTTACAACATGGTTTCCCAGGCGGTAGACTACAACATGTCTGAAGCAGAATGTGGAGCATTTGCATACTATGTGAACTGGGGAGCAA
>CACLCM010000002.1 GCA_902605365.1 uncultured Candidatus Poseidoniales archaeon
CATTGACGGAGATGGATACGGAGACAATAGCACTGGAAATAATCCAGATGCATTCCCTACCGATGCAACACAATGGTCTGACATGGACGGAGATGGATATGGAGACAACCCTGCTGGAAGATTGTATGACTTGTTCCCTGAAAATCCAACCCAATGGGAAGATGCTGACGGAGACGGATTGGGAGACAACCAATCTGGAACAGATGCTGACCCTTATCTAAACGACTTCGATAACGATGGATACAACGATACAATCGACATACTGCCACGGGTTGCTTCACCTGGAGACAGAGATGCAGACAAATGTATGGATGAGGTTGATGCGTTCGAGGACAACCCTCTGGAATGTCTAGACACAGATGGAGACGGTATTGGCAATAATGCTGATGCTGATGACGATAATGACGGTTGGACTGATGCAGATGAAGGAAGAGCGAATACAGACCCACTTGATCCAAACTCTACACCTGTAGACAGTTTTGAGATAGTTATTCCGGGAACTGAGATTGGACTTGGTGCATGGGACTTAATCGGAATGTTTGGTGGAATACCGGTATTCTCTTGGATTCTATTTGGGTTTGTAACACGTAACAAACGCTGTTCTCGCTATGAAGTATTGTTAGAAGAAGCACAATCTAGAGATGAGTTAGAGCAGGTTGCTCTACGCTGGGAATACAGCCTAATGCTACGATTACTCGGTCCACATCAAGGTATTCGCTTAGAGAGAATACGTGCTGAGTTAGATGATAAGTTCGAGAATGTTGAACTACTCATGGCTGCAGAAGATTTTGAGCCTATGACTGATGTAGAACAAGCTCCAATCGTTGAAGCTCAAGAGAAAGATATCCCTGAGATAGGCTCAGGCCCGTCAATCAATGCAGAGCCTGACCAAATCGATGAGAATGGTTACTCATGGCTAATGCATGAAGGCAAGCAATGGTACCGCACCAATAGCGAATCGCATTGGTTTGAATTTGAAGGTTAGAATGAACCAGGCGGCGGTGGTAGCACCGGCGCTGAAGGAACTGCATCATACTGATTGTTGAATGGCTGGTATCTTGTGTCTACGAATGCCGATTTCTGTTGCTTTGGTGGTCTCTTTCCTACTAGGAGAGCGACTAGTAAGATTACAATGATTACACCCAATCCAATATACATCATTTGAGTTGAAGTGACATCGAAAGTTGAAGAGGTCTCAGAATCATCTCCCTCATCTTCGTCTACAGGAATAGGAGGATGCCAAACTTCGTATGATACATACCAAGTGACATAGATGTCTTGCTGGCCGTCAGAAATTATTGCGTTGATTATCCATGGTCCGATAAAGCCGGTGTGATTACAAAGAACGATTCCTAACTCTGCTGTTTGATTAATATCGCAACTCCAAGCAGGCTCGCTAAATGTTGAGCCATTTGCGATTACTGTACCATTTCTGATCCAACTGATTGAAACATCAAGATTACCAATTTCAGACTCAGGTATATCTATTGAAATCGAGAGCTCAAGCGCCTCAAAAGTCGCATTGACTAGAACCTCATTTCTTGCAGGAGTCCTCGAAATGAAATCCACACGATTGATTCCTTCATCGATTTCTTCATCGCAGTCATCATCAATCGCATTCCAAATCTCGTCAGCGTTAGGGTGAATTAGTGGATTAGAATCATCACATTCCTCAAACCATCTGAATCCATCCATATCGTTATCCAAGTCCTGATAAAGTGGGTCAGTAAATGTTTGAAGAACTTCAGTACCATCTCCTAATCCGTCACCATCGGTATCCTGATTCATAGGGTCTGTTGACAAATTATTGTACTCTGTGCCATCGTTTAGCCCATCTGCATCTGAGTCTGGATCAAATGGATTTGTGGTCAAATTATAGTATTCAAAGAAGTCTAGTAATCCATCTGAATCTGAATCTTGTCCGATGAAATCTTCATCTATTCCATCCCGACAATTGTTATCTATTCCATCCAGTGATTCAGCCACATCTGGATTGATTGCAGAATTATTGTCATCACAATCTTGGAACCAGTACCAGCCATCACTATCTGAATCATTATCAGGAACTAGTGGATTGGTAAAGTGAATTAGAACTTCATCACCATCGCTAAGCAAGTCACCATCTGTATCGTAATTTGACAGATTGGTTCCATGAGTATGGTATTCAGAGTAATCTGATAGATTATCTTCATCTCCATCAGTTGCGTTGAAACCTTCATCCCACAAATTGTCACAGTCATCATCTATACCATTCAAAATCTCTAGAGCATATGGATAGACCTGGTCATTTGAATCATTACAATCTTCAAACCAGTAGTACGAATCTGCATCGGCATCTGGGTCTGCTACCAGTGGGTCGGTGAAGTAAGTTAGAACCTCTAAGCCATCGATTAATCCATCACCATCAGTGTCATTGTTGAATGGGTCGGTATTGTTGATGTTGACTTCGACTCCATCGTTCAAGAAATCATCATCGGTATCAGCATCGGTTGCATTGGTACCTGTTGTGAATATCTCAACATAGTCGTTCAAACCATCACCATCTGTATCTGCATTGTTAGGATTTGTACCGTATACATCGGTTTCGTTAGAATCAGTAATTCCATCACCATCACTATCGACATCGATTTCAGTACCGTGAATGATCAATTCCCAGTGATTCCATGTACCAACATCTTGATTTCCATCATCATAAACTTCCAATGTCCATGTACCAGCTGAAACTTCTCCCCAATGCTGGACACTACTGAATAACCATTCATTGTAGTCATTATTGCTATCACGATTTGCGAAGTAATTTACTAATTCAGATTCTGTTCCATCAGGGGAAATTAGAGTGACATCCAAGTCACTGCGATAAGTATGGTCGGCATCAAATATTACCTCTACCGATTCAAGCACTAAGGATTCTGAAAAAGTGTGGGTCGAAACTACAGGGGTTGATGGTGCATTGTCCGGTACCGTTTGTGAAACGGTTATCCTGCCACTGCTTACATTCACTTCAGGCCCTAAAGTAGTCCAAGTCTTTGCTAGACTAACAGCATGACCTGCATCGACTACTCCAAATCCATACTTGTGATTGAATTCGAATCCAGCACCGTTGGTATTCCAACCAGAATCACCTGCGTGATTCTTTCTAGCACTCTCGACTAGAATTTGTTGAACATCTCTCCATGTTAGATTGTTATTTGCTTCTAGCATTAATGCAACAACTCCTGAAACTAATGGAGTAGCGCTAGAAGTTCCGCCGAAATTGCTGGTATAATCGCCACCTGTGTAGCCACTATTGCCTTCAAGGTCAGTTGTGGTTATTCCAACACCACTACCGTCTGAAGGCGAAGCGATGAGAACATTTGCTCCTGGCTCACCATAACTGGTTTGGTCACCATCATGGTCTACTGCTGTTACAGAAATTGTGAATCGGCTATTTGCATAAGCATCAAGATTGGAATCATCCTCATCATCTAATCCATTACCTGCAGCCCAAGTAATTGTATTTCCAAGTCCATTTCTGCCATTGTAAGCATCATCTTCAAACGCAGCTAAAATCAGTGGGCCTGCAGTTCCTAGATAGTCACCAGTATCAGGAGGGCCCCAACTATTGCTGTAGATGTCGATATCATTGTTTAGATGTGAAAGAGCGTTGGCTTCATCGTTGTCTGAATTACCACAGGCGATTAACATCAAACCTGCTAATGAAGCATCTGGAGCTGAGCCAGTAACGCCTTGGCCATTGTTTCCGATTGCTGCAGCAACACCAGCAGCCGCTGTACCATGAGCATCAAAACTGCTAGGAGTTGGGTCTCCATCGTAATTGCAATAATCATAATCAAGGGTTGATTCATAGTTTGCAGAAAGGTCTGCATGATCCCATTCAAGACCATCATCAACGATTCCTATTACAATTCCAGTTCCCAAAACATCATTCCATGCTCCTGTAATATTGACATCTTCTCCTGCCACCCCGTTGTCTTGGCCAGTATTCTCTAGATGCCATTGATTTGAGAAATACGTATCATTAGGGGTCCATCTTGGAATCATTTGTCTTTCAACTAACGGATAAGCGGTCTCAATTAGCCCGCTATCTTGTAATTGTGAAAAGTGTTGTAATGCGTCACTTGGCTCAACTTCTATAATCCAGGTATTGGCAAGAATACCAGTTGCCTCACCCATTGGAGTTGAACTTACAACAACCCATTCAGTGGTACTTTCCAACTCAGCACTCGTATATTGTGAGATGTCGCTTACTCGAGTGAATGCGGCTCTGATTGCCGGAGAAAAGGAATATGTCAGAGGTGATTCTTCGGCACTTTCTTTCAGCGGCGCTCCATAATATATTATTGGAGTTGATGAGTCTGCACTAGCAAAAGGTGCCATGCTACTCAGTAGCATTATCAGAACTAACCAAGCACCTCTCACAGGCATTTTAGAGGACCTAGGCATATTATTCATACGACTAGTCACATCCATAGAGGTAAGTTAGTGGAAGAAGTATATGAAACCCTGTTTAAGATGCTAGATGCACCTCAGTACAACACTCTCATCCTCGTCTGTGATTGTTACGGGATTTGCTCTTGTTATCGCCGCCACGGCCTCTACTTCGGCCTGGTCCTTTTGGAGGACGATTGTTACGATTGAATGCCGGTTTACCGCCGCCACCTGATCTTCCGCGACCACCGCCGCCTCCGCCATCACGGCCGCCTCTAGAATCTCCTCGGCCTCCGCCGCCTCGACCTCCTCTTGAATCTCCACGGTCTCCACTTGAATTTCCACGGCCTCCGCCGCCACCGCCACGGCCTCCGCCGCCTCGACCTCTTCGGCCACCTCTGGAACCTCCACGGCCACCGCCTCTGCCTGAGTCATTATTCGAACGGTTTCTTCTTCCATAGTGGCCACCATCGCGGTTTCTATCTCCACCTCGGCCTTGCCTACCACTGCGGTCCTTTCTATCTCTAGAATTACGGTACCCTCTTTGGAATGGGGCAATGTGAGAAATGTCTTCATGCTGAATGAGGTCTTTGAATTCCGGTGGCTCAAACTTGATTTTCAGGCCAACCTCTTTCTGAATTCTTGACCACTTGCCCTTCTGTGGGTTTTGAACCAGACTGATTACGTTACCAGAACCGCCAGCGCGAGCAGTTCGTCCGGAACGATGCTTGAATGCTTTACCGTTTTCTGGAGGGTCGAAGTGAATTACACAATGAACTCCCTTGATATCAAGACCACGTGCTGCTACATCAGTAGCTACAATGGCATGAGTTTTACCTTGGCCAAAATCATCAACAGCTTGTGAACGCTTCTTCTGAGGCATTCCACCGTGAATGCTAGTTACTCGAAGCCCCTCGTTTTCCATCTCCTCGGCAACACGGTCTACACCGGCTCTAGTACGGCAGAAAATGAATCCTCTTCCGGACTTTCTAATCGCTTCAGCACTGACCTTACTTTTCATTGAGTTAGGCATTAACCAGAAATGATGATTCATTTCTGTAACTGAGATTTCCTCAGGTCCAATTTCTATAATCTGAGGGTCTGTCTGGTATTGTTCGCGGATTTCGGCCACTTCATCATCCAAAGTTGCACTGAACATTACTGTTTGGCGCTCTTCCGAACATTCGTTGAGGATGTCACAAACAGGTTCTGTGAAACCCATGTCCGCCATTCTGTCTGCTTCATCGATTATAACAATCTCAACTTCATCGAGGAATACATTCCCTCTATCGATTAAATCGAGCAAACGACCAGGACAAGCAACCACGATATCAACTCCTTTGTCGAGCCTTCGAATTTGCTTAGTGTAGGACACTCCGCCATAAATGGCCATGATTTTCAGATTAAGTCCCCAAGCGATTGGGTCTAGTACTGAATAAATCTGTTCTGCTAATTCTCTAGTTGGAGTTAGAATAAGCGCCTTTGGAAGACTTGGCTCGCCTCGGCCAACTCTCTCGAGCATAGGTATACCGAATGCGAGTGTCTTTCCGCTACCAGTAGGGGCACGACAACAGACATCTCTGCCCATTAGCATGTCAGGAATTGTTTCCCTTTGTACCTCAAAGGGCTCTTCGAATCCGGCCCTTTTGAGCTCATGGCTCATCTGGGCACTAATTCCAAGATCGGAGAATTTCACATCCATTACCATTACCTCTGAACCGTGGCCGTCTGCCAACCCTATTTAGAATGGGCAGGTCAATCAGTCCCAATCAGGCATACTGGGAGCCTCAAGCGGCGCATCGGGCTCACTATTTAGCCCGATTAAAGACTCAGGTTTTCTAGCCTTGTTAAACAAAAATAACCCTACTGCGACAATTCCTGAAATGATCGCTAAACTAACGATTATTCCCAACCATGAAAACAATTCAGGGACTGAAGAACTCAATATATGACCGCCTTTAGGGCTAGACATGGAGAGGGCAGTATTGGGTGGCGGTTGCTTCTGGTGCACTGAAGGAGCATTCAAACACATGAGAGGAGTTGAATCGGCATTACCTGGCTATGCAGGAGGACATGTGGACAATCCTACTTACAACGCAGTCTGTAATGGAGTCACTGGACATGCAGAAGTTGTCGAAGTGCTTTATGATGAATCTGTAATTTCTTACGAGACGATTCTGGAAGTGTTTTTCACAGTACACGACCCAACTCAGTTTAATCGCCAAGGCAATGATATTGGCACGCAGTACCGTTCTGCAATATTCTATGTTGATGAGAATCAAAAGATGATTGCTGAGAATGTAAAGTCAAGATTCCAAGAATATTTTGATGAAGAAATAGTAACTGAAATTTCACCAATTTCCAATTATTATGAGGCAGAAAAGTATCACCACAATTACTTCGAATTAAATCCTGGAAACGGATATTGTCAGATGGTCGTAGCGCCTAAAATTTCCAAAATAAGGCAAAAAATGTCCCACTTGTACTGACGGGCACTATTTTGAGCCACACCCCTTCGGGGTGGGCATGGTGAACAATGTCGTCACACCCCCAACCCCTGTCAATGAACCAATTTTGGGATACCTTCCCGGTAGTAAAGAACGTAGTGAATTGAAAGCGGAATTAAAGGCACAGGAACGCCAAATCATTGAAATTCCTTGTATTATTAATGGTGAAGAAGTATTCACTGGAGATGTGGTTGAGCAAGTTATGCCTCATGACCACAGTCATGTAATCGCAAGAGTACACATGGCTGGAGAAAAGGAAGTTAATGATGCAATCAATGCAGCACTTGATGCTCACAAGATGTGGTCTACCATGCCTTGGGAATCGCGTTGTGCTATCTTCCTGAAGGCTAGTGAGATGCTAGCTGGACCGAGACGTGCAGAGATTAACGCTTCTACAATGCTAAACCAATCTAAAACATGTCACCAAGCAGAAATCGATTCTGCGTGTGAACTAATCGATTTCTGGAGATTCAACAGCGACTACTGTAGACAAATTTACGAAGATCTACAACCGCCAGTCTCACCTTCAAGCATGTGGAATTCAAGTGAAGTTAGACCATTGGAAGGTTTCGTTTTCAGTGTCACACCATTCAACTTCAGCAGCATTGCTGCAAACCTGCCATCTAGTGCTGCCATAATGGGCAACACTGGAGTTTGGAAGCCTTCAAGGAACTCCTATGTGTCGAACTATAGATTGATGAAGTTGATGATGGATGCAGGGCTACCTGGCGGAGTTATCAATTTCATACCAGGTAAAGCAAGCGTAGTTGGCGACATCTGTATGTCGCATTCTGAACTTGCAGGAGTGCACTTCACAGGTTCAACCGCAGTGTTCCGAAAACTGTGGAAAGATGTTGCAAATAATCTAGAGAATCTTCGCTCCTATCCTCGTATAGTTGGAGAAACCGGTGGTAAAGATTTCATTGTTGCACACCCAGATTGTGATAGAAGAGCATTACTGGTCGCAATGCTGAGAGGTTCTTTCGAGTTCCAAGGACAGAAGTGCAGCGCCGCTAGTAGAGCGTACGTGCCTCAAAGTGTCTGGGATGCTATCAAAGAAGACTACTGCGATGAAGTTTCAAAGATCACAATGGGCGACCCTAGAGATTTCTCTAACTTCATGTCCGCTGTTATCGACCGCAAATCATTCGATAATATCACAGGATACATCGACCGAGCAAAAGCAGACTCAGGTTGTGAAATCGTAACAGGTGGAGGATATGATGATTCGAAAGGGTACTTCATCGAACCTACTACCATTATTTGCAAGGACTCTCGATATGAAAGTATGTCTGAGGAGATATTTGGCCCAGTTCTATCTGTCCATGTTTATCCCGACAATGATTTCGAAAGGATTCTAGAAGTGTGCGATACAACTTCTGAATATGCGCTGACTGGCTCAATATTCGCTAAGGACCGAAGACACATAGAAACAGCACTTGCTGCTCTAAGATTCAGCGCAGGTAATTTCTACATCAACGATAAGCCAACTGGAGCAGTTGTTGGTCAACAACCGTTTGGTGGAGCCAGAGGTAGTGGAACCAATGACAAGGCAGGTTCGCCATTGAACCTTCTACGTTGGGTCAGCCCTCGTTCTATCAAGGAAACATTTGCACCACCACATGATTGGGGCTATGGATTCTTGAACTGATTAGGAAGTCTACCTTTTGCTTCTAGTGCTGGCTTTACTTTAGGCGTAAGTAGTAGCACATCTCTGTTACGTGCTAGAAGAGAAAGTACATACCAGCCCAATGAAAGAATTGGAGTGGCAATTAGTATAGTCACTCCAAACCAAATTGCGATGTTGTCTCCAGCAGCTCCCCAAGACCACCATCCTACAAGAACAAGAGTTGCTATCAAGAAGAGTCTAGATGCCTCACTGGGAGTAGACCACCCTCGATGATCCATCCTAGGAGCGAACAACCAATCGGACCATTTCATGACTCGAGAAAATTGTCTTTACTAATTAATGACTGTTTTTCATAACCGGATGGTTAATGCCCAATAGTGGCCAGCCGCAACCCCTGCAATGATGAGCGCACTTGAGCGGACTGCTGTTTCAGTGACGAGTGATGGGCGAACTGAGCGGGGACCTTTCTTTAGGGAAATGTTGGTTAGTTAGACCGACACTGCAAGGATTATGCAGGGGATGATGGCGCCACTAACCCCTCCTCCCAAGAGTCTAGCATTAGCTAGCAAATCCACTACGTGGAGTGTCATTTGGAGAATGCTAGGCATTGTTGTTCTGCTTTACATAATTGCTCAAGCAGGAGTATCGATACTATTCGGACTATATTTTGGCGATTCCTTCTTAGCGATATTTTCATCTATTTGTTTAGCCCCATTTTTGGCACTATTCCTATACGTGCGAAGACCAAAATTAACCCATCTGATAATGGCAACTCCTGACCAATCAGGTACAAATCAGCACCAATTGAATAATTCTAGAGTGTTACTAACTCCTGTACCGACTAAATTCAAACACCACTTAATTCGAGATTCACCACCATTGGAGATGCCACCAACTTCCACTCTATGGACTGTATTTTGCATCACCGTGCTAGTCGCATTCCTCGGATTGCTACCAATGATGTTAGACGACAATCCGGCATGGATTGTATTAGCAATATTAGTTGGCGTACCAGCATGGCTGTTCGGTTTCTCTCTACCAGTACATGCTTGGTGGGCATTTTCAACTAGGCACTTCCAACTAATTACCAACAAAAGAGAAGGAGAACAAATGTTGATTGCAGGAATGCTATCAACTATCCCTGCAATAATAATCAACTCGTTAATATTCCCAGAGTTCCTCTATGTATTAGGTATTCAAATGGATCCGGGGTCATTTGGAGATTTACTAAGTCTAATAATTAGTGCACCTGTAGGTGAAGAATTGTGCAAAGCCGCATTTGTTCTAAGTCTATACAAGTTAATCGATTCTCCCAAACGCGGTTTCCAAATTGGTTTCTCGGTCGGCCTTGGTTTTGCCCTTCTTGAAAACTTACAATATATCTTGATGTCATTTGGAGCAGGCCAGTATTCTGCTATCACATTTTCAGCGACCACTATCGTAAGAGGCATTGGCTCCATACCTGGCCATGCATTTTGGACTGGATTATCCGGAGTATCAATCGGTTGGTACTTGTGTATGAAACGCGGAGTTTACGGTAGAAGGTTAGGTGAAGAAGGAACAAAATGGGTTGTTTACGATGGTGCCTCGGGACAGGTAATCAGTACTGAAAGGGAATTATCCTCTATGGGAAAAACTGTGAGAGGCTGGCTATACAAGCCACCTAACAAAGTCTGGAACTTACCACAGTCTCCGTTGATCGGAATTTCATTAGGGATGGCGGGTCATGCATTATGGAATGGAAGTAGTTGGATTGTGGGTTGGTTATTCAGAGATACTGACATCGTAGTGCAAATTTTTGCAAGCTTAGTGTGGACTGGAATTATGATTATCGGATTATGGATCATTGGCAGAGAGATTCTCGCCGCAGTAATGCATCTCCCGTCTTGATGGTAGTTCTCGCTAACTAAAACTTTCAGTCTAAAAATAGGGGCAAGGTATAGACGGTGATTCCCGTGCGAGTATAAGGAGGCAAAGTGATGATTGACATCATGGAACCAGGATTAACCGAGGGAAACCTCTGGGTTACATTCGGTATTGTGGGCGTTTTAATTCTCATATCAGAGAAGTATCGTGTCCTTGATAGGCTCGGAGTCTATGCCGCTGCAGCGCTAGGTATTGTTGTGGGTGGACTAGGTCATTGGACATGGTTAGTTATTCTACTCGGTTTCCTTGGAACATCACACAAAGCCACAAAATGGAGATTTGATGAAAAATCTGCAAGAGGGCTCTCTGAATCGAGTGATGGTCACCGCAGTTGGGGCAATGTAGTCGCAAATGGAGGGCTCCCTGGCCTAGTTGCAATTATCTCATGGTATCTAGGAGATCATGAAAATGGATTATGGATTTTTTCTGCCTCGGTTGCAGTAGCAGCTGCTGACACATTTGCATCAGAGATAGGTTGCCTTGATGACAGAGTTAGAATGATTACAACGATGAAAAAGTGTGAGCCGGGAATCAATGGTGGTTTTTCACCTAACGGCCAACTTGCTGCTGCTGCAGGGTCAGGAATAATTGCAATCCTAGCATTTTTCTCTGACCAGAATATCGAATTAGCATTACTAGTCGCTCTAATCGGATGGTTAGGATGTCAAGTGGACAGCGTATTAGGAGCGGTATTAGAAAACCGTGGAATGATGACTAAAGGAACTGTAAATGCTGCCGCAATAACATCCGGAATAATTGCAATGTGGTTGTATCTTGGAAGCCCACATCTATGATGTGGTTTTTCAACTCCTAGTGTCTGGGTAGTAACATGCAGGGGAGGTGGATTGCTCTATTCGCACTATTGTGCGTACTTATTCCAACCACTGGCCCACTTATTTCAAATGCATCTGGTGATGATGCAACATATGAACCTGGATTCGTAGAATGGGAAGTTAATGACATCCATCGAATCTACCTAGATGGCCCAATAAATGACGTAAATCTAACTCGTGATTACCAAGCGGCGTCCATAGGAAATATGGGAATTACTGCTGGCCAAGGTCAATCGACAGGAGTACTTTCAATGCCTCCTTTGGAAATGGGGTTCAATGGCTCATTCGGAATTTCAACATATGTGGGAGCGTATGTTCAAGCAGGGACTGGTTTCCCTTTAGCACAGTGTCGGACATCAAATCCAGTAACCATCGATACTCAAGTTCAAATCGGTGACTTCTCTTATTTTGGGACCGTTACTGATTTCGTTTACGAAAGCTCAGCAGATGCTCATAACATGAGCACTGAAGTACAATTTGCAAATATTTCTGCGCAACAAGGTGACGTGATAACATACTCAATGTCGGCTTCAACAAACTGCCCATACAACATCAATATCGAGTGGGGTGGTTCTAACGAATTTAGCGGTGGCATAGTTATCGAAGGAGATCTATTTTCTCCAGAGGTTGAAGTTACTGTTGACGATTCCAAACTAGCTCATATCCAACTCGTAGCAACTCTTCCATGGGGATTCGATGACTTAGATGAGGAATTTACATCGATGAATATTTTTGGACCGGTTGAACCCGATGAAAAGAGAATTTTCGACATTGATATGCGCCCTGAAGGATTCACTGCAACCAGTGAGTACGTAGATAGAACCGATGATATGGGGCGTCCTGCAAAAGTTTTCACAGGGAAAAACGCCCTTCCTGCTGGTGACAATGTACTGATTGTTTGCTTGAAGACTGTTGATACTCAAATTAATGGAATCGCTGGTCAAAATTGTGACCATGAAGGAATTATTCGATTCAATGTGGAAGAGGACAAGGAACCGATTGCGAGTGCATTCCTGTGGTTGTCAATTTCTGGCTTTATATCCATCATTGCTTACCTAGTAACTTTGGTTAGGAAAGGAATTATCCTACCACTACCGCTTATCGGTGCTTTGATTGTAATGGCTATCCTAATGATTCCACTAGCCAGTGACATACCAGATTTAGGCGGAGAAGACATTGTAGCTGATGATGCTCGAGCACCTTCATTCATCCTTCACCAAAACGGAAATGGCTCCGTTTCTTTGGATGAATTATTAGATGGTAAAGAAGCGGTGATAATTGGTATTACTCTACCAGCATCAAGTAACGCCATCGACCAGACTATACAGATGGAGAAGGCTGTAGACAGATTGGATGGAAGGGTTAGTGCTGTACAAATTGTAACCGGTGAAAATGTTCGAATGGATGACTTGGATACGATTGCTCAAATCACTAATGCATCTTGGCCTATACTGATCGATGACGGCGAGAGCCGATTTGCTAAGCGCATGCCTATGGGAGTTTCAGATTCAATAGTTATTATCGATTCATCCGGCCACGTCACCTACTCTGTCAGCGGAAGTACAAGTGAAGAAAATCTAATCAAGGCAGTAGATGACATCGGATTTGGTGGCCAACAGTCGATTCTTTCAACTCTCGGAATGTTCTGGGGGCCAGGTCTTGCAATGTTACTAGTTGCATTGCCAAGGAAAAAATATGAAGCACCTGAAGAGGCTTTACCACCTGGCTCTCTATGGGCTAGCGTAACCTTAGCAGGAGGAATTGGATTCCTTATGGTAAATTTCATACCGATGATAATGGCACTCATTCCAACTGATAATGATTACAGAACTTGGGTTGATATTGCCCTCATTTCCTGGTTTGTAACTGCAGCAATTCGCGCTTCGATAAACGGTACTCCATGGGAAGTCAGTTTCATCGCTAAACGCATGCATAATCTATATTCCAAAGGGTTCCAAGCATGGAGAGAGGTCGGAGATGTCGAAAGAGACCTACTAATTGGATTCTGGATGGGATGGTTCATTTGGCTAGCAAATCCGGCGATATTGACTCAAGGAGTTGTGGCATTAACTATGACTGGAGGAATAAATTATCTATTCGGCCCAGTTATGCTAATCGTGCATATTCTAGCTGCAGGAGTATTGACTCTAATTATTCGATTTGTGGCATCTTGGGGGGGCCCTATGTCACGCGCTTTCGGTTCATTTGGTTCAGGACCATTCTCAGAAGCATTGGGTTGGGCTTTGATTCCAATTTCAATATGGGCATTAGCAAATGGAATCATTCATGCTAGTAATATCGGATTATTCTGAGTGTTTGCTATGGCCGCAATCAATCGAGATCATCTCCCATTCCCAATGCCGGACAGACCGCATGCTCTAGTTCAGGAGTGGCGTAATCTTACTTTCATGCACTGGGAAGTTAGCCCTGAAAAACTTCAACCTCATATTCCTGAAGGTTTGGAGATAGATTTGTTTGATGGGAAGGCCTATGTCGGAACAATTCCATTTCAAATGAGAAACGTGAGACCGAGATTACTACCCGCTGTTCCTGGAATCTCAACATTCCCTGAATTTAATGTTCGAACCTATGTCACTAAAAATGGCAAACCAGGTGTACTATTCCTAACCTTAGATGCACAGAGTCGAGTCACTTGTTTCTATGCGCCACGTAAGTATGGACTTCCTTACAGATATGCAAAATGCAGATTGAAAATTGATGAGGATCGATATTCATGGATCTCAAAGCGTTCAAGCAATGGCGTAGAATTAGTAGGTGAAGCAATTGCTACGGGTGAAAAGAGAATTGCAGAAAAGGGAACACTAGAGTATTTCTTGTTTGAGAGGTATTCGCTTTACACAGAGCACAAAGGGAACTTGAAAATGGCATACACATTACATGAGCCTTGGGTTTTCCAAGATGGTGAAGCAAAGATTGTGAAAAATAGCCTTACAGAATGTTATGACCTTGGAATCGACATAATGAATCCAGAGTTTGTACATTTGTCTGAAGGGGTTTATGTCCACACATGGCCAATACAGAAGGTGATTGGATGAAGGAAAGGGATTTCCTTCTCTTAGACGGTGATTGCGGCTTATGCCATCGCTTAGCCACCTTTATTGACAAAAGGCTAGCAAAGGGTCAGGATTTAGGCTACAGACCCATTCTATCAGAAGACGCGCAAACCATGATTGCTACTTTCCCTGAAAAGCAACAAAATGCAGATTCAGTATATCTGTTAAGAAATGGCAAATCGTATATTCGTTCAGCAGCTGGAATCAGATGCTTGCTCTACATGCGCTGGTACTATTCAATGTGGTTTCCAGTCCTGTGGATTATCCCTCTTCCAATTAGGGACATTGGGTACAGGATTATTGCGAAATATCGCCATAAATTCTTCAAGAAACCTGCTACATGTTTATTCCGTGTAGATTGATCAGGAGGTTGAGATTTGACTTTCGATTCGGAATACGAACCATTCTTTCAACCACCAGGATGGATTATTGGACCGATATGGTTGGTGCTTTACACTTGTATTGCCATAAGTTTCAGCAACACTTTGAGTAAACGAGATGAATTGGATAACTACTGGTTAATCGTATCCCTATTCGCTATACAATTAGCATTGAATTTGGCATGGCCTTCAGTATTCAACTCAGAAAAATATCTGCTTTCCTTAATCATGATTGTATTCATGATAATATTTACAATAATTTATGCGTATTTAATTTACGAAACCATTCCATTTGCATCCATGATAGTATGGCCTTACATCGCGTGGATTTCTTTCGCTGCAATTATCAATGTCGCCTATTACTTAGAAGCCAATAGCTGATCGTACAATGAATCCACTAACCTGTGCTTGCTATTCATTCAAAAGGTGTGTTCAGGACATTACTCACTTACACTTTACCGGTAATCCAGCTACGGAATGGTTTTTTGCCTTTTTGAAGATTTTTAAAATTGCATTAATCAATAAAATAAGGATGAAAGTCCATCCAACAAGAGCGAATCCAAGAACTACAAAACCGGTTATATGAAATGAATCGGAATCTTCGCCTAGTGAATTTGCGTTTTCCGCAATCGCGCTTGAAGATGCGAAACAGATGATGGAAAACAGTAAAAAAATCAATGTATGAACACGCATTTTGATTCCCCGTAAATCCACAATTATTAGTTGAATAAATATTAGGAAATTTGCTGAACTTAAATAATTAGGTTTCCCAAAAAAAAACAAAATCGGATAACTACGATTTTCCTACTCGGCGCTTTTCTTCTTCGATGTGGTCTTTCCAATACTGTAACATTTCTTTAGCGAGGTAATCATCATAACAGGGTTTACACAATTCAATTTTTTCTGAATCTGAACCGTGGTAGTGGTTCGTAGAGGACTCTTTTTTACAAGAACTGCAGAACCCCGAAGTTGCTTCTTGTGTCATGATTTTGTCCAATGTTCAATGCTATTTAGACATGGTCAGAATTAGATTCTAATTCTAGTTGATTCAACTTTATGAATACAAGGGTAGCGTCTAAAACGACCCACGCAAAGCCCATTGAAACATCTATTGTATTCACATGGGTTTTAGCATAAACCCTTGCAAATTATCCGAATCCAATTATTCGATACACTTGCGTTCACCCAAAATCAAGTGAATTGTAATTCATACAAATGTGCCGCTAAGGGCCAAAGCTACCAGATATCAGTAGGGGCGACTAATCCCCCTTTTACAAACGAGTTGCCAAAATAAAGAATCAATATTAGAAAAGTAAGCAGTAATCACTGCTTTTGAGTAGTAACAATTAGTATTTAGAGAAAGTATGGCCCATTCTGTATATCCAAGGATATTATTCTGCTTCATGTGTTGTGCAGTAGTTCCACGGGCTGTGTTGCAAGATTTGCAAATTATAACGATATTATTGAGATTATTCAGACCTCCGTCTGCGCAACGTTCGATATGCTCGATTGTCGCGGAGTTCCACGTATTTTCTTTCGGATCACCCATTATCACCAAGCATTTTGGGCATGGAGTGCCGATTTTGGAATCGCGTAGTTTAACCATTTTTTTGTTAGGGTTCTTTCGTTTATATTTCATATTCACCTCCTTTAGTCGTTCACAAATATCTGAACCGAATCCGAAGGATACGGCTGGCTTCGGCCCGTTAGGGCAAAAACTCCTCTTCTCCTCTCACCAAATAACCTTACGGTTCTGATCCGAATATTTGTTAATGGATTTATGAGTCATAATTGTAGATTCGAGAGGGGACCCTTCCGAACACGGGCGTTACAAAGGGTACCCTCTGTAATACGGGTTTTGTAAAGGGGCACCCATACGAATGTATTCTATTTGTATGTGCCTTCAAATACCACTATTCTGGTATTTGTCCATCACGATCATGGAATTCTACCAAAGTTAAAATTAATCTGTTTTTATTATCAATATCTAATGATTGCCAGTAATCTCCCCAATCGAATTCTATCTGCTCACCAGGTTTGCTAACGAGTCCGACATATACGACACAGGTGGCCAATCCCTCATCTCTTTGAACATAGATCAAATCATCACCAAATGCATAGTTAGCAATTGCTTCAGCATGAGTCAACATGAATGCTTCGCCTCCATCATCGGACATATTAATCCCTTAGCCGTAGGATGTATTAATTAATCGGCTCGTAAAATGCTAACGTGTTTATGACTGCTGCAATTAAAGTAACCAGAAGACTATTTCGCATGGGTATTCGGATGAACTCTCTTAAATCCAATATTTCGTTAATTCGAATGAATCAAACGGTACTCTCTTTCGAACCTGGGACTTATGATTTTCATCGTTATCTTCAAGCATTGCGATGCAAGCTGTTTTACATCCTTATGTTTTGAATTTATCAACTTAGAAATTGTCGTAAGTAACTTCCCAACTGTAGGGTTTTTCGAAATGTCTCGAATAAACTGTAAGCGCTTTTCTAGATTATTTCTATTCTTAAACAACTCTTCGAAATTAGTAAGGAAAGCTATCTTTACCTTTTTACTTCTATCATTCATACCTCTGATATACAGATCCAATGCTTCTGCATTGTGATTTCGAAACCATAATTCTTCAACGCCTTTAACAGCTCCAATCCTGTCTTCCCAACTTTTCGAAAACAACATTCTCCGTTTATTTGCGAATTTTTCATGAGTAGCTATATATCGCCCCTCGCCCATAAATGGTCCTTCATCATAATTCCCCATAAATTCATCAATAGATGCGAGTTTATTTCGTGATTTTTCGCAAGGGAAATGGTACAACCTGATTGCAACACCGTGTAACACTCTCTGTGCACATTGCGAGCATATTGGCTTGCCACACTCTAAACAAAGGAAATCCGAAGATGTTAATGTTCCACAAATGCAAAGACTTGCCATGATAATTCTAATCAATAGGACCCATATTAATTTACACATCATCAAAAACCGTAAATTTGCTCAATCGCTCGATAAACTCATCCTAAATATGGCGTTTGGATTGATTACTTTTCACCAGACCATCCAAACGTCAATTGTATTCGCATGGGCCCCCATTGAAACTGGGGAATTGCAAGGGTACCCATGGACACGACGTCGTTTACAAGGGGCCCCCTTGTGTTTGGAAGAATTAACAGGAAATAACAAATATTTCAACTTCTTAGTATCCTTATGGATTTAGGTGAGAGGATTGGCAACAAAGATGACCAAGTCTTTAGATGGGTCAAACTAAAGTCTAAATTGTTCTCATCGATTGTTCAAGTAAGAGAATATATTTTAACAAAAAAATTTGGAAAAGATAGAGACTACACAAAACTATCATTCGATGATTTGTATAGTGTTAATGATGAAATTGAAGTTCGGTTACAAAAGACATCTAATTTGCCGGAAGAATGGTTTATTTTTACCAAAGTTTGGGAGTTTGTCTATCCATTTAGCGAACAGATACACAAGATTGACGAACGGAGGGGCGCAAGAGTGTATGTCATTCAATTGAAAGACGGTTCAATATACGTAGGAGGATGTAGAAAGGCACTAGATTGGCGCTATGAACAACACGCTGCTGGAAAGGTAAAAGCGACAAGAAATAAACTCAAACACGATAACTCCGCATTAGGCCTTCGATGGGATTTGATGTATCCAATTTCTGATGATGAGGAAGAAATAGGTTTTCATTGGCCACGAGAGGGCCAATTCTTGATCGAGCCTTGGTTGGGTCAGGAACTAGAGAAATGTGGGTACAGAATTACCGGTAATCCCGATGGATTAGACCCGTGGAGTAAGAAACAGGACTGAATCAAAGGGATTATGCATAACACCCCTGTGTTCAAAATTTGTATCAGCTAAACTAGAACAGTCTGCACTTGAAATGGCTAAAGCCTCAAAGAAATCAATTTAGTTACGGGCCACCCCAGCCAGATAGCCCACACACACCGTAACATCCGCCAGACGAACTCGTAAACAAATAAACTGCAAACATCACAAATAATGTAAAACATGCAAACGGAATTACTAATATCGATATAACAATAGTTTCTTCACGAGATTTAGATGTAGACATTATCAACCAACTTCCTGTCAATAAAAGTAAAAAAGAGAGCCATATTGTTGCATTTGTGATTGTTGGTGAAGAAAGAACAAGCCATGATAAAACAAGACATCCTAATCCCAATGACCAACCTACTAGAGCAGGGGTTCCATCACTTCGAGAGATGTTATTATTGTCACTTAGAGATGATGATGGTAATCTATTGACCTCTACGGCTTGGTTTTGATTATCTCTTGCTGCAATCTTTGCAATCGCTTTTTCGCGAGCGAACTTTCCAGATAGGATCCTTGCCTCAATTTCATGTGTACGGCAAAAATCACTCCTGCCTCTTTTTCCTTTTTGACAATCACCAAATATGCAAATGTGTGATGCTTTTCGATGCGTCTGACCTATTTTTAAGGCCATCCTCTGATTATCTTCTGTACCATTTTTTGGAATTTCAATATTGATTACTCCTGGTGTTTTGTCGGATGAAATATCTTCTACCGCCATGATAATCGATTTATTACTGAGAATATAAAATTTAACCCGGAATTCAAATTAGAGAAACTAAGTCTCTAAGTACGCCTGGTACATCATTTGCTTTGGTTACACCACTCGCAAGAAGAACCCCTTCTGCCCCTAAAGCGATTGCTGTAGCAACATCTTGACCATTTTTCACACCAGCACCACATAGTATTCGCACATTAGGATTAACTTCCTTAACCGCAGCTACTGTATCGCTGACGATTGAAGGGTCAGCAGTTGTTACCGAAATATCGCCTCCGATTAATTCAGGAGGCTCTACAGCGATGAAAGTAGGTCCTAACTCTGCTAATGCACGAGCCTCTGTAACGTCAGCAGCACAAGCACAAACCGGAAAACCTTCAGGAAGCATTGCCATCAAGTCCCTAACATGTTCAATCGAAACCTTATGCTCAGCATGGTTGATTATTGTTCCCGCTGCACCTCTTTCGATTGCAGTTTGCGGCTCTAGCCATCCGGTATGGGAGCCTTGGCCAACTGGGTCTAAGTGCTGTGACCAAACTTCTAAGCCTGAAATTGCGCTCACACTTGATAGATCAAAGGCACTAGCAACAGCTACCATTCTCGCACTGGTTTCAACATCAGCCATCAATTGCCCTAACTTGTCAGCAGCACCTGCCATGGCGGAAGAATAAGTCTTGAAATTTACAACGATTAATGGGGCATCCATGCCATACCCTGAGTGCGTATCCTTTTTGGAGACTGCGATTCAAAAGGTGCCTTCGCTTTGAATATGACCGGGTGGTACTACTGAGCGATGGCCTACTACCACACCTGAGAGTTGGGCATCCATACCAATGACTGCATCTTCACCGATTAAGCAATTTTTAACAACCGCTCCCGATTCAATTCTCGCTCCTCGAAGTAGTGTTGAATCAGAAACTTCACCGGCTACTACACATCCTGTTTGAACCATTGAATTACGAGCAATGGTTCTCTTACCTTCATGCCAAGAACCTTGAGAAATTGAGCCAACATTGAATCTTTTTTCTTCTATACATCGAAGCACTCCGTCATGCCAACTGCTAGGAGTTCCCGCATCTATGAAATATCCTTCAAATGGGAATCCTGCTAAACTACCCTCTTCTGCTAATACGGGAAATACATCTCTCTCTAGACTATGTTTTCCTTGTGGCATGATGTCAAAAACATCATCTTCTAACAAGTATGAACCAGCATTTATCAATTTAGAAAACACTTCTTCTGGTTTTGGTTTCTCCTTGAATTGTGTGACCTTGTTTTCATCATCCAAGCCAACAATACCGAAACGAGTTGGGTCTTCTACTTCCCAGAGTGCAAGAGTTCCTTTTACGTTCATCTTGGAATGCTGTTCAAGCATTGGTCCGACATTAAGTGAGGAAACTACATCACCATTGAAGCAAGCGAATCTTCCAGATATTACGTCCCTGCAATTACCTAATGCACCTCCAGTGCCTAATGGCTGGTCTTCAGGAACTATTCTCACATCGAAGTCAACATCGGCTTTAGCAAAGTACTCTCGAATAAGTTCTACCTTGTAACCTCCAGCAACTATTACCTCATCCACTAAATCTGAAGGAACTCCTTCAACGACTCTTTCCAAAAGAGTCGCATCAAGCATAGGAAGGAGAGGTTTTGGAACATCATTAGTCCACGGGCGCAATCGAGAACCGATTCCACCTGCGAGAACGACCACCTGCATGACTTGGGCGACTTACACTTGGCTATTGAACACATCGCGAACTCTACTAATTCAAAGCGCATCATTCAAGGACGGGCTTTTGGTCGAGGGGGCTGGGGAGAACATGAATATCCACGAATACCAAGGTAAAGCCTTGCTCAAAGCAGCAGGAGTCCCAGTCCTAGAAGGAGTCCATTGCACAAGTGTAGAACAAGCTCTAGCAGCATATGATTCACTTGGATCTAAAATTGTAGCAGTAAAGAGCCAAATCCACGCTGGTGGAAGAGGTAAAGGTACAATGTATGACCCTGAAACTCGAGAAGAAGTAATGCAAGGTGGAGTAAAAATTGCATTCTCTCGAGAAGATGTTGAAAATTATGCAAGCAATATCTTAGGTAATGTGTTAGTAACAATCCAAACTGGAGATGAAGGAAAGCTTGTCAATAATCTGTACGTTGAAGCAGGATGTGCAATAGCGCATGAATATTATCTTGCATTACTAGTGGACAGAGAAGACAAATCGGTCTTAATCATGGCATCTACAGAAGGTGGAATGGATATCGAAGATGTTGCACACAACACTCCTGAATTGATTCATAAAATCAGTGTTGACCCTAATGCTGGACTTCTAGGTTTCCAAAAGAGAGACCTTGGAATGGCCCTTGGGCTATCAGGTGCAGCATTGAAGTCATTCTTCAAAATGTTAGGAAGCATGTACGACTTATTTATTGCAAACGATTGTGCTATGGTTGAGATAAATCCACTCGTAAAGACTGAAGACGATGAAATAGTTGCTTTAGATTCTAAAATTAGTTTTGATGAAAATGCTGAATTCCGTCACAAGAACTGGGATGAATTGAGAGATTTGTCAGAAGAGGAAGATGTGGAAATTAGAGCAAAAGAAACTGGACTTTCATATGTTAAGTTAGATGGAAACATAGGATGCCTGGTCAACGGAGCAGGCTTAGCAATGGCAACTATGGACGTCATCAAATTGTATGGTGGAGAGCCTGCAAACTTCCTTGATGTCGGTGGCGGTGCAGATGAAGAACAGGTCAAGACTGCATTTTCGATAATCCTAGAAGACCCTAATGTCAAGGGAATTCTTGTCAATATCTTTGGAGGAATCATGCGCTGTGACATCATTGCCAGAGGAGTAATTGGGGCAACTCAGTCACTTGGTCTTGATGTTCCACTCGTGGTCAGGCTCGCTGGAACAAATGTCGATGAAGGTAAGGCAATTCTTGCAGCATCCGATCTTAATATTCATCCTGCTGATGATTTAGCAGAAGGAGCACAAAAAATTGTATCTTTAATCGGAGGCGGTGAGTGAAATGGCTATTTGGATAGAAGAAGACGCTAAGGTTCTAGTTCAGGGAATTACAGGAAAGCAAGGTATGTTCCATGCTGGAAAAATGCAAGAATATGGAACTAAACTTGTAGGAGGAGTCACTCCTGGAAAAGGTGGACAAGAAGTTCTAGGTCTACCTGTATTCAACAGTATGATTGAAGCAATAACTGAAACAGATGCTGATGCTACTGTAATCTACGTACCACCACCATTCGCTGGTGAAGCTATTATTGAGGCAGCAAATGCATTTGAAATGGTCAAAGGAAAAGGAGTAATTGTATGTATTACTGAAGGAATCCCAACTCTAGACATGGTAAATGCTGCAGCATATGTAGCAAACCGTGCAAACGTTAGACTGATTGGCCCTAATTGCCCCGGAATAATCACTCCAGGAGTTACAGGAGGAGCAAAATTAGGTATCATGCCGGGACATATTCATGCAAAAGGAAGAATCGGAATTGTTTCTAAATCAGGAACACTGACTTACGAGGCTGTTGCTCAGACCATGAGTATCGATGAAGGCCAATCGACTTGCATTGGAATAGGTGGAGACCCAGTTAATGGAACTGGTTTCATAGAATGCCTTGCTGCTTTTGAAGCAGATCCACAGACAGAAGCAATTGTAATGATTGGAGAAATTGGTGGAAATGCTGAGCAAGAAGCGGCAGCATGGGCCAAAGAAAACTGTTCGAAGCCAATCGTAGGATTCGTTGCAGGAGCAACCGCACCACCTGGGAAGAGGATGGGGCATGCTGGAGCTATCATCTCTGGAGGAAAAGGTACTGCTGAAGAAAAGTTTGAGGCTTTTGAAGCAGCAGGTATTGCTTGTGCTAGAGATCCAAGTGAACTAGGACAAGTCCTTCTTGCAAGTTTGAAAGAAGCCGGTCTACGTTGAACTATTATTGCAAAATAGAAATTTCTCTCATGAGAAATTATTCTAAATTGAAACCTGTGGTTTCAAAATATCACTTTGGTGGACCCCGCTTAGGACCACCAGGTGGGCCACCGCGCTTAGGAGGGCCACCACCAGGGGGACCGCTCTTCTTTGGAGGACCACCGCTTGGTTTACCAGAAGGAGGGCCACCACGCTTAGGAGGACCGCCACCACTTGGACCGCCTGAAGGAGGACCACCTCGCTTAGGAGGGCCACCACGCTTAGGAGGACCGCCACCACTTGGACCACCGCTAGGAGGTCCGCTCTTCTTTGGAGGGCCACCGCTTCGAGAAGGACCAGGAGGGCCCCCTCTTGATGGACCAGGAGGGCTATTTCGACTTGGAGGCCCACCTCTACTAGGAGGTCCTCCTGCCGGAGGTGATTCATCTTCATCTACGAATACCGCACCACAGTGTGGACATTCATTGTCAGACTCTTTGACCAATCCGTCACATACTTCGCAAGCGAACATTTCTTCGTCGCTTTCTTCAACAACTGTTTCGGTTAAATCACCAGTTACTTTGGCAACTGAACCATCTTTAGATCGGAATAATGCAATAACAACTGAAACATCAAGTCCTTTCAATGCCACTTCGGTCGAAATTGCATGTTCAAAGGCTGATGAAAGGTCTTCAGGAGTGTCCAATACTCGGCCGTCATCAACATAGGTTACGTTGACGTTTAGGATTCCATCATCGTGCTTAATCTGTGGAGTCTCAACTGCGACTCCACGCTTACGAGCAACCCTGCGAACTGCAACTTCTGACATTCTCCTAAACAATGCTTCATTTCCTGAATCATCTCTACCTGAGCCAATAGCATTAGCCAAGAATTCCGCGGCACTAGAATCATCTCCTGAACTCTTTAGATGAGAAGGCAACTCTCCGCCAATTGAGGAGAGAACATTAGCTGCAGATTCTTGATTCATCTGTAACCATTGACTTCTCCTTTCATTCTTGACATTTCTTTCTGCTTCTGCAATTCGATTGACCATAGCATCTGTAGGAGATAGCGAAGGATTATTCGAAATCGCTAAACCACCAACCTGATTTGCAGGATTGACTATTTGACTACCACCAGGTACTGCCCCACTGGATAATGAAGGACCTTTTGCCGCAGGCGGCATATCTCCTCTGGAACCTCCAATATTAGGGGGTACTTGTCCAGGCATTGGAGTAACATTTGATGGAGGAAGACCTGGCATTGGGGCACCCGGCAATGTAGAGCCGGGTAGTGGGGCACCGGGCATGTTCTGTGAAATCTGTCCCATTATGTCTGGCAACATACCGGGAGGCATGCCTTGGCCGGGCATACCTTGGCCCATGTTTTGATTCATTACCGCCTCTCCGGAGACAACTCCGAAATTGCGTCCACCAGAGACATCTTGGCCACCTAGTCCAACAGCGCCAACGCCGGGCAGTCCCCCGGCACGGCTCATTTCCTGACGTGCTCCGCACTCGGGACAGAATATACTGTCTGTAGGTATCTCTTCAAAGCAAGAGCCGCACTGCATTCCCATCCCCTCGTAGAGGGGCTGGGTTCGTTCAAAATAAAGCCTTGCGTTCAAATTGACCCGATATGTGGCTGGTTTGAGATGAGCCCACGTCCCCAGAAATCCCAAATTACGGAATGGGGTATTGGGTTGACTCGAGAATATGTCGGTAGAGAATACCACCTTCCCACAGGGTCAAGAACAGAGAACTATTCCGCTGTATTGAGGGGATTAAATGGCGGTGCTAATCAACGAAAAAATCGACACACTGCTCGAAACTACTTCCCGTTCATTTTATCCAACTCTCAGATACCTTCCAAAGAAAGTACGTGGCCAGATCGGACTGCTATATCTTCTAGCAAGAGTCGCTGATACGATTGCTGATTCAAAACATGGAGAAACTGAATTCCTATTGGCACTTCTCCGGGAGTACAATGATGTTGCCCAAGGCAGAAGTTCTTCACTTCCTGATTTTACAGAACTGGCCGAAATCCAAAACAATGAACATGAGGCGGAATTACTGCGTAATGTCAGTGATGTAGTAGAGGGTTTGCAAGTCTATAGTAAGACTGACCAAGCGCTTATGCTAGAGTGCTTAGATATTATTGTAAGCGGTCAAGTTCTAGATTTAGAAAGATTTGGACCTGCTAATGAAGGAGGCAAAATTTCAGCACTTCCAACTGGTGAAGAGATGGATGATTATGCATACAGAGTCGCAGGCTCTGTAGGAGTATTTTGGAGTAAAATGTCACTAGAACACCTAATGTCTCTACCACCTGACAAAGAAAAGGAGTTTTTCGAAAAGGGAATTAGATTTGGTAAGGCACTTCAGATGATAAATATCCTCAGAGACATACCTGAAGACTTACGTTTCGGCCGCTGCTATATTCCAGAGAAAGATCTCAAAAGATTTAACCTAAAACCAGACGACCTAATGGATGACAAAAATATTGATGCATTCAGACCGTTATATGATGAATATCTGGACTTGACAAATGAACATCTTGAGGCAGCTGTAGAATATATTGCAATGCTTCCAGATAAGCAATTTCGCCTCAAAGCATCATGCATGCTTCCTGTACTAATTGGACAGAGAACTGTGACACTATTGCGCACTGGAAATATCCTAAATTCTGAAGAAAGAATAAAAGTCACCAGAGATGAAATCAAATCTTACGCCCGTAAACTGCTTAGAGCACTGTTAATCCCAGGGGGAGTCGCTAGGCTCCTGAAGAAGAATAAAGACAATTCGAATTAAACAAAATGGCGATTGATGAGCCGAGTTGGTAACTGTTTACATTTCTAAAAAATCCTAAATTTATCAGATTTAGAAAACAGGAAAATATGGGTTTTTGGTCAATTTCAAGTAAAAATAATCTCTAACTAGATTCTGATGTAACCGCCCGTAGGGCGTAACGGGCAAATAACCCTCACACTGATAAGTGATGAAGAAGGCAGAGTTACTGAGCGACATGCTGGAACGCCGTAAACCACTCGATTTGCTATTCCCTCTCAAGGGCGGCGCATCGAACGAGGTTGGAGGCAGAAAGGAAGGCATGACTGCTGCTCAAAGGCTTCGTGCTGCTGTGAATTTGACCGCTGATGCGGTTAAGGCTGTGAGCCTGACTGCAATGGAAGCACTCCGAGAAGGTGCAGCATTCATCGGAATTGTAGGAGAGCAAGATGAATTAATCGATCCATTCCATCACTTGGATGCTCCGATTTGGGCAAGAGACCCACCGGTTGAATTGCTTCGATTAGCATACTCATACTGTGAAGAATTAACGATGAGAGAGGCTGGAAACTTCTACCACTCTTTCAAATATCTTCCAGAAGACCAGCGCTCTGCAATGTGCGCTGTTTACGCATTCTGCCGCAGAGCTGACGATATTGCAGACGGTGATTGGCAAGACCGATTCCCTGGCTCTCAAGGGGAGATGGACCCAGAGGCAGTGGCATACCGCTTAGAACTCGAGAGTCTTCAGAACAAGGACACAATTCTGCAAGAGGATTTGTATCTGGAAAAGATTACTCAACTATTTTTCTTCAGAAAGAAACTTTCCACATGTTATTCCACAACCAGTAGCACAGACCCTGTGTTCCTTGCACTAAAGGACACAGTAACCCGTTACAACATACCTCGCAGTGTGTTTGATGATTTGATTACTGGAATGGAAGATGACCTCTACAATAACCGATACCGCACATTCGATGAATTGTACATTTATTGCTACCGTGTTGCTTCAGTCGTTGGATTAATGTGTATCGAAATTTATGGTTATGATGACCCAAGAGCAAAGAAATTTGCAGAGTCTTGGGGTATTTTCATGCAACTCACAAACGTCCTAAGAGATGTTGGAGAAGACATTCAAAGGAACAGAGTGTACCTGCCCCTCAATGAGTTAGAAGCTAATGGAATCAATGAACCTGAACTAAATGGGGATGTTGTTCTCAACACTACTTGGGAGCCTTATATTCACCACTACGCAAAGCGAGCAAGAACCTACTTGGAAGAAGCTAAGCAACTGCTACCTCTACTACCAAGACGTACTCGTTACTCACCAGCAGCAATGATCGCATTCTATGACAAAATCTTGAAACAAATAGAGCGCCAGCAAGGTGATGTTTTCACTAAGAGAGTGAAACTAAACAAGTTCCAAAAACTGACTCTAGCAGCGGCTGTATATTTGCGACACCGATTTATTCCAGGGTGGCTTAACCCTGTGTGGACTGGATTCTCGAAATTAGGACTTCTTCCTGATGTTTGAATAGGTGGTATACGGCATGGATGTGCCATCTAATCGCAAAATTGTATTATTATTCCTTTCAGGACTTTTGATATCAATTTTTGAACCAATATACCTACTGATTACAGGAAGTAGTATAGCGGGAGCATTGTGGCCTATGGCTTTGAGTGCCTTAGATTGGACGTTTTTTCTTAGAGAATGGCGTAGTGAATTATTTGGAGTAATTCTGATTTTGACTGCGATTATTCTCACTAAATGTAATGATAGAAGTAATTTGGAAAAAGCGATTGCGACTGTATTGTTAGGTATAGTAACAGGATATTTGGTTGTGTTCCTCCTACTAGATATTGCATACTTACGAGGAGGATTTATCCTATTGCCAACCGTTTATGGATTCATAATCCTATATTGTGCATTGATTATTGGAGGTCTTCCTAATAATCCATTCAATAAAGAAAATAAAAAATTGAATCGGATTTTACACATCGGGTTTGTACTAATCTCTGTATGGCTAATTGGACCGGGTATTTCTGCCATGGCAGGACTTTCACCTTCCCCACCAGAGTTAGAGATAGAGGACGGACAATATTCGGTAAAAACTACAGTTTACGAATATCCAATGCCAAAAGAAGTAGCAGATATTCAGGGCGATTATGAAGAAGATGTTACTTTCTCAGTCTACCTGTCAATTCCAGAAGGTGTCGAAAAAGACATACCTTTAGCAATCCTTCTTCACGGCTTTGCGTATCCTTTCTTTGATAGTTATGAAGATTGGATTAACGAACTTTCTTCTAGAGGCATGGCTGTTGTTTTCGTACAGTACCCTTCAGACGTGATGCCGCCAGGACATGACACCTACGAACTCCATGAAGAAGCAGGGATGTCAAATCACCCGTATCATCTTCCCCGAGCTGTTGCGATTTACGCTGCATTAGAATTCATGACAACAATAATGCCATCCAATGTGAATAACGACCATCTCATGATTGCAGGGCATAGTTTGGGCGCAGGATATGCCTTACTAGCACTGGACTGGGCTTTAGAAAATGGTTGGGCCAGCCAGTCTTTGTTCATCGATTTAGAAACGCCTTATGCAAGACCTGTACAGGATCATTTGCAGATTAATACATCAGGAATTCCTGATAATTTCTTAGCCCATGTAGCAATAGGCGAAGATGACATGAGTGTCGATGACTGTTTTGGAGTACATCATCATACTCTTTTAGGAAATAATTCAATGTTCATCGAAGTGCCTAGCGACAGATATGGATTCCCTAGATTAGTGGCTAGCCATTACTTACCGGCAAGCGAAACTCACGATACTTTAGCAGATTGGGGATTCTATCGAAGAGTTGCATCACAGGCTGATTGGTTGGTCGCTAGAATGGATGGTGACTCTGAAAACGAAAATGTGGCTTATGCTAAACTGATTGATTCACCAGAGTTACGCTATATGGGTGAATGGTCAGATGGAAGAGCTGTTGAAGAGTTAAGGGTATGGAGTGACCCACTTAACAGTTCAAAATTCAAGCACTGTAATACTTGGACTGGGCCTTAATACTCAATTTCGAGTAAATGCCTGAATACCGGTGATATACCTTCCAATAATCAAATTGTGAATGTCGTGAGTTCCCTCATAGGTCTTCACCGATTCAAGGTTAGCCATGTGCCTCATTACAGGGTATTCGTCTAGGATTCCATTTGCGCCGTGAATGTCTCTTGCAACACGAGCGATTTCTAGAGCGATGTCTACATTGTTCATTTTAGCCAGACTGATTTGTTCATTGAACCAAGTTCCTTCATCCTTCTTTCGACCTAGATGGTAAGCCAGAAGTTGTCCCTTTGTAATCTCACGTAACATCCAAGCCAACTTGTTTTGAATAAGTTGGAAAGAAGCGATTGGTACACCGAATTGGATTCTCGATAGAGAGTATGTCTTGGCCGAATGGAAACAGGCCATAGCAGACCCCAGGGCGCCCCATGAAATACCGAATCTAGCGTTGTTCAAGCACGAGAATGGCCCTTTCAATCCCTTTACGTCAGGTAACATGCGGTCTTTTGGAATCTTACAGTCTTGGAATACTAATTCACTGGTAACACTCGCCTTCAATGAGTGCTTACCTTTCATTTCAGGGGCGCTAAAACCTTCATCATCTTTCTCGACAATAAATCCACGGATTACTCCGTCGAGTTTTGCCCAAACAACTGCTACATCAGCAATAGTACCATTTGTGATCCACATTTTTGCACCGTTCAAAAGATAGTGGTCGCCCATATCTTCAGCTTTAGTAATCATATCTCCTGGGTTTGAACCATAATCTGGCTCGGTTAATCCGAAACATCCAACCCATTCACCAGATGCCAACTTTGGCAGGTAGTACTCTTTTTGCTCTTCAGTACCGAAGTCCCAAATTGGATACATAGCAAGAGAGCCTTGAACGCTAGCAAATGAGCGTAGACCTGAATCTCCTCTCTCTAATTCTTGACAAATTAAACCGTAAGCGACGTATGAAAGTCCAGGGCAGCCATAGCCCTTTAGAGGCGCACCTAGAACTCCCATTTCTCCTAAAGCAACTCTCCATTCATCTGGGAAAATTCCTTCTTCGCAAGCATGTTCGATTTTAGGAAGTACTTCTTCATCTACCCATTCTCTAACCATATCCCGAATCATTACTTCTTCTTCGGTCAAAAGTGATTCAATATCGAAAAAATCTAGACCCTCAAATGGCTCCATGTTTGCAAGGCGGTAGGCTGAACTTCATGAAGGTTCGGTGTTCTTATGCACCTTTCTTGCTACGGCCAACTAACTTTGCATAGAGCCGTTGCAACCACGGGCTATTCCAATAAATCAATCCGATGAATACTCCGGGCACACATAATGCAACTAAAACTAGTAAGAACATGGGGATTTCACTAGTATCTGATTCGCTTGCAGGCTCAAATGAAACTACCCTGCCTTCACTGGTAACAAGGAATCCGTTATTTTTGGAAGTCTCCCATGCCATAGCATAACTATCACCACTGAGTAAAATGTCTTCTTCTGAAGCGTTGTTATTTGAGAACATCAAAAATGCCTCTTCGCTATATTGATTCCAGCGAACCATTCCAAGAGGGCCCAAAGCGATAATCGATGAGGAATCAGATGCTGGGTTATCCGCAATTGTGTCGCCATCCAGCTGACCAAGTCCTGTGATTTCACCCAATTCTGATTTTGAGGGATCTAATACATCTATCTCTACAGGAGCTACTTTCTTACCGCTAGCAAAACCTGTACAAGAATTCATAGTGGCATCTTCACAACCCACTCCCACCCATGTATGGAATCTCGAGTTGGTAAGCCAAGTTACTCTATCTTCTTGGTCGATCACTGCAATACCATCATTGAGAGTTGTTGCAACACAAATGTTGTCATTTTTCATACAGTCGATATCCGTAATCCTTGAAGATGCAGAATTATCAATCATTGTGAACGTATCTGCATAATATTTCCAAATCTCTCCGTTACTAGTTCCCAAGTATGCTACGGAAGAGCCTGGAGTAAATTGAATAGACTCAAAATCAGTAGTGGTGATTGAGGATGAACCTTCTGCTTCACCTAATGCATGATTAGTAGAATTGTATCTAAGTACAGTTCCAGAATCTCCGACTATCATTGCACTTTTCCCTGCAGGGTGCCAAGATGCTGCGTTGAGAGTATTTGTTGTTTCATTTTCAAGAATGATGTCGCCTGCTTCATCACCAGCGTCTGTTGCTGAGATTACGTGTGCGAATCCATCGTGACCAAAAATAAGCACTGTAAGTCCACTCGGAGACACTACACCACCATTGATTCCAATGTCAAAATTAGACAGACGCCTTTCCACAGTCAAGTCAACTGTAGGGTCTGGAGATGCACTAACCAATGGAGTTAGCATCAAAAGACACAGCAATACAGCAACTCTGCGCATACCACGGCGAGCGAGTATCTACCAAAAAGCCCCCGCCTTGAGCACCCTCATCGAAGGTAGCCCTTATTTCCCTCATGCGACTGGCCAAGGCATGGAGAGATTCGAAGTCAAGCGCGGATTAGTAAAAACAATGGGTGGTAATGCAGGTCTTGCTAAACTAGCAACTGAGCATTTTAACGATGTTGAAGTAAATGCAGATGGTGTTTTTATCGCCTCTTTTGCTATACTGAAATCAGTCACTGCTGAATATACAGCAGACGGAAAATTACTAGTTGATGTCGAGCAGATGAAAGGGCAAGACCTTTCTGATTTCCTTTCCGCTGATGGCGGCAGGGAACAAGCTATGGAATCTCGTTCTAGATGGTCCAACTTCCTCGATAAAGCTACAGGCTACTCTTCAAAGCAACGTGGAGATAAAGCGAAAGAGCAAGCAAAGAAATTCTCAAAGGCTAAGTCAGCAATTAAGATGGCTCACAAAACTATGGAAATGAGTGACTCTCTAAGTCAGGAAACCATTGACAATGCAAATGCAATGATTGCCGAACTTGAGAAAATGATCGAAGAAGGAAACGCTCCTTCTGAAGGCAAAGTAAAGAAACTGAACGATCTTCTTTGATTGAGGTGTGGAAAATGGATGAACTCATCAAGCGATGCCCAAGGGTTGCTGAACTCGATGAGAAGTCTCTTTCAAGACTCAAATTGATGATTGATGATGTTGATGAATCTGTTGGAGTTGACCATCTAGTCAACTGCTTGGCAGATGGTACATCTGCAGGAGGCGACGGCGTAATTCGTTGCTATGTAGGATTCGAGCCATCTGGCAAGGCTCACATTGGATGGAAGGTACTTTCTTTACAGTTGAAAAGAATGCTAGAGGCTGAAACCAACGTCTTGATTTTCTTGGCTGATTGGCATGCCTGGGTCAATGACAAATTCAATGGCGAAATGGATGACATTCAGACCACTGCGAAGTATATGGAAGAGACATTCAGAGCATTATTAGGAAACCCATCCGAAGGAGATGGTCCTGGCCAATTACGATTTGTATACGCATCAAGTATTATGGATTCTGGAGATTACTGGGCTAGAGTCCTTAGATGTTCAAAGAATATGAGTCTGGCTAGAGTTCGCAGAACATTCTCCATCATGGGTCGAAGTGAAGACTCATCCGACGGTGACCTTTCAAGATTCTATTACCCCGCATTACAGGCAGCAGATATTTTTGAGATGAATATCGATGTAGCGATTGGTGGAATGGACCAACGTAAAGCCCACATGTACATGCGTGATGTTGCGGATAGATGGGGTTGGTACAAGGCAACTTGCTTACACACTCCAATTATCTCAGGACTGAAATCTTCCGGAGCTAGGATGGAATCTTTTGACCATAAGATGAGTAAGTCAGACCCTAACGGCGCAATTCTTCTTCATGATGATGAAAAGAAATTAGCGAAGAAGATGAGAAAGGCTTACTTGGACCCTGAACAACCTGATTCACCAGTTTATGAATTGATTGAACACATTATTTTACCCGAGTTTGGAGAGGTAATTGTGACCCCGAAACCTGAATTCGGTAATCCTTCTACATGGACTGACCTTGAATCTTTCAAGGCAGCAGTTGCTGATGGAACTTTACATCCATTCGATGCAAAAATGGGAGTTGCAGCGGGTATTTCCCGCGGACTAACTCCTGTTTCAGATTATTTTGAAAGTAATCCAAAAACTCTGGAACTGGTCACCAAACTCACAACTTGAATAGACAATGTTCATGAACGGGATTTCCTTGGCACAACCAATTCCAAAGGGATAGGTGAAAAATGTGCCAAATATCGTAGTCTTAGTAAAGCGTGTACCGGACACCAATGCAAGAATTGTAGTGAGTGGAGACAGAGTAGATTTGTCCGCCGTCAAGTGGGTTATTAGCCCGTATGACGAGTTTGCAATCGAGAACGCTCTTCAGCACAAGGAAGCCGCAGGCGGAAGCGTCACAGCACTAACCCTTGGGCCAGCCGGTGCAGACAAAGTTCTGAAGGATGCTAAGGCTATTGGTGTAGATGAAATTGTTAGAGTATGGAATGATTCATGGTCTGAAATGGATTCTAATGGAATTCAATCTGCTTTAGCCCAAGCAATTACTGATTTAGGTGCTGAAGTCGTTTATTGTGGAAAGAACGCAGCAGATACTGGCGCAGGATCTACCGGCCCTGGTATCGCAGAGCGCCTAGGATGGGCAAGTGTTTCAAACGTCACCGATGTTACATTCGAGGGAGGGTTAACAGTTACTACTCCTGTTGAAAATGGATCTGCAAGGGTTTCAGTATCTGGTAATGCAGTAGTATCCTGTGACAAAGGCAATATCAAAGTAAGAAAGCCAAATGTCAAAGGAATCATGATGGCAAAGCGTGCTCAAGTCAGTGTCGTTAGTGCTGATGCTCCTTCAGCAACAGTAACGATTGTATCACAAACTCCACCACCAGCAAAGCCTGCTGGTAAGAAGTATGAAGGCGGTGCTTCGGCACAGGAAGTAGCCAGACTACTTCGTGATGAGGCAAACGTAATTTGAGGTGAATGAAATGTCAGAAAGCATAATTATCGCAGAAACCGGAAAAGGATCAGTATCAGCAGTTACAGCAGAATTGGTTAGTGCAGCAATTGCACTAGGAACTAGCCCTACAGTCGTCGTACCTTGTACAGATGCTTCTATGGCAGACAATGCAGGATATGATGGAGTATCACGCACAATCGCAGTAAAGGGCGCTTGTTTCGAAAATTACGATGCCGCATCTTGGGCATCAGCTATCGATGCAGCAGCACCATCTGGAATCATCATTGCCGCTGCTACCCCGCAATCAAAAGACATTGCAGCAAGAATTGCAGCAAAGCGTAACCTTTCAGTTGTGCAAGATGTCGTTTCAATCGATGGAATGAATCTCACTAGCCCAATCTATTCAGGCAAAGCAATGCAAACAGTCGCTATTTCTGGAGACTCTGTAATCTCAGTACGTGCTAATGTATTCCCAGCAGCCTCATCGGCTGCTGCTAATGTTTCAGTTGTTGACCAATCTGGAGATGTATCTACTGCAGTTCAAGAGATTATGGCTCGTGCTTCAGCAAGACTTGATGTTTCAGAAGCAAACATCATTGTGTCAGGTGGAAGAGGAATGGGCAGTCCAGAAAACTTCTCTCATCTCGAGAAACTCGCAGATGTAATCGGAGCCGCAGTTGGTGCATCACGAGCTGCTGTTGACACATGGGATGACATTCCTCACTCCATGCAAGTTGGTCAAACTGGAAAAACGGTCAATCCTAACCTATACATCGCTGTTGGAATATCAGGGGCGATTCAGCACTTGGCGGGAATGCGCTCATCAAAATACATCGTTGCAATAAACAAAGATGCAGATGCTCCTATTTTTGCACACGCAGATTATGGAATAGTTGCAACTTGGGAAGAGGCTTTACCTGTTCTTGAGTCTGAACTTTCCTCAATGATGTCTTGATTAAAGCCAAGCACCACGACCACGGTGGTCGTCGCTTAGGAATGGATTGTACTTTTTCTCATCACCAATTGTAGTCATTGGTCCATGACCAGGATGAACAATTGTATCATCTGACAGTGGCCATAATCTTTCACGTATCATTCTGAGGAGTAGATCCATGTCACCTCCTGAGTGAGGCAGGTCTGTTCTTCCAATAGATCCCTGAAAGAGAGTGTCGCCTGCGAACAGGTGGTCTGGTCCATCTTCGACAAACAATTGCAAACAGCATCCGCCCAATGTGTGACCAGGGGTGTGAATTATTTCAAAATCCATATTTGCAAACCGATGAACATCACCATGATTCCATGTGTTTTCAGCGATAGCAGGTTCGGGAATATCGAATCCCCATCTTTTGGCTGACTGTTGAGCTAGAGTTTGCAAAAAGAAATCCGCTTCATGAAGCCACCACTCTAATTGGTAATGCTCTTTGAAATATGGAATATGGCCACTATGGTCAAAATGTGCATGAGTGTTGATCAAAGCGACTACTTTTCGCTCGCCATCATATTCCCCTATCTGAGAATCTGGCTCGCCTATGCCTGAATCAATCCATTGAATAATACGTTGCGATTCTCCTCCTCCATCGATGATTACAGTTTCACCGTTATCGGTATTGGTGACTACGCTGCATCTCTGTTGTAATGCTGTAACAATAAAATGACTGATACAAGGAGAGTTGGTCATGTCACTCAACCCTTACATCTATAGAATCTGAAGACCATCTGCCATCCTTGTCTTTAATTCTTAATTCCAGTCTGTGACTTCCACGATTTAAACGAACTCGAACTGTTGGACTATCTGCAATCTCTTTGCCGGTTTCATCAACCCAAGACCAAGATTGTACTCTGTCTTGTGGGTCTCTAGTACCACTTCCATCTAAAGTTACAATCGCTGTACCATCATCTTGTGCAACCAGACTCTGATCTCCGCCAGCATCAGGTGAAGGAGCAATTATTTCCTCCGCATCTAATGATAAAGCAAACATCAGGTCATCTTCCTCTTCGACAACTTCTTTCTTGATTATTTCATCATTCAGTGCATCGAGTAAGCCTGATTGGTCTGCCACATTGGAAGTAGAGATACCTGCTAATTCTTCTATTGAAATTTCCTCACCATAAATCTCTTCTGCACTCACTTCGATTACTGGAGCATCTCCCCAATCATCGATAGCCGTATCTTCTTCAGTCAAAACTACCGGTTCTGCATTCGAATCGATAATCACTACTGGTTCAGGGTCGGTGTAATCATTTTGGTCACTTCCAGAAACCATTACGACATCACCATCTGAGTTGGATGAAATATACTCCACCATTCCTTTTGTTTCAACAGCCCACTGAGAGCCTTGTTTCGAAATTAAATGCAAATGGAACCATGAGCCAACAAGAGCATTATCGCCTCTATCTATCACTATTTGAGCAGGATGATGTAATTCAGCAACCAATTCCTCACCATACATTACTCCACCCATATCCAACCCCATCCATGGACCATCGATTGCTACTACCCTTTTGTTAACATCAAATCTCTTTTCCAAGACACCGTTATTCCAGTGTTCTATCTCAAGAGCTTCTTCTTCACCAGGGACTAGACCATGTCCCTCTCTGGCTACTATCAGCTTATTTTCATTCCAACCAATAGCAGTGATTCTTTCGCCAACATCGCCTCTCATTGGCCTCTCCCAGTCTCGTAAGCCCCCTAGTGAGTAGGTGTATACTTGACCAGACTCAGTAGCTATGGCAACTTTGGGTCCCAACTTAGCAAACAAAACTGAAGATGCATCCAAAAGGGTGGTTTTACCTTTTGAGTCCAATAAGTGGGCTCTACCCATCCCATCCATTGCGATGACATGGTTACCCAATCCTGTAATTGATTCAATTCCAGTAGAGTGTTCTTGGAAAAGGATTTCTTCGCCATCCCTGTAGGTGCGTAATCCATCACCATCTCCGACAATAATGTCGCCATAAGGGAACTCGAAGATACTAGTGACTGAAGATAGTTTGAATTCGTCATCTCCGATGACTAAACGGCCATCTGCTTGACCAAAGGCGACCTTACTACCGCTAGAAACAGCGGTTACTCTAGCAGTGGATTGGAGTCTGCTGGTGACTGGAACAGTTAGCGCCATGAATCTGACAGCAAAGCCATCATTCATGATACCCATGCTTCTAAGTTCGGCATGCAAGGGTGTTCGTTTGGCATCCGAATGTGCTTTGACAGATCTTCAATCTCACCATCAGTCCACCCACATAGTGGCTCCAATGTTGAGATTGGAACTGTTTTGACATCAGATTCCCTCCTCTTAACCATAGATTCGCCTTCATCTGCAGAAAGGCCTACTACGCCCCAAGGATGGCGCCATCTCTTCTCTCCATTTGAATCATGAACTATTGAATGACGGCCCAGGCGTGGGTCCCAATCTCTCAGAATAGACAGCAATTTCTCATCGCTACCTTCTACTGGAATCAAACGAGAACCACGACGCATAATTAAGAAAGCAGAAAGTAATGAATGCTCGTCATCAATCTTGCACAGCACATCACCTTGAACACCAGGAGGTAGTCCCCCTGGCGCTGTAATTCGGTCACCTAATAGCCAAACTTTTTCTGGTTCCATTACAACTCTTACCCACATATCAGGATTGGTCAAATTTACAGACAGAGATTCATCTATCTTACCTAATGCACTGCCTAATTCACCACTGTATTGTTGTGAACTATACTTCCCTCTTGGTCCAACTCTGCGAGTCCTTACTCCAAATGTCCGAGGAATGCCCGCTTTAGGGTCATTCGCCAGAATCGCTTTAGCAACCGTTTCAGGATCAATTGTATCTGAAATCACCTTGGCAGGGTCGATTGCCACTACTCCCAATACATGGCAAAGAAGGTTTTCAGTTTCTTCCGCAGAAGAGTCACTTCTCATTACATCCATAGTTTTTAGTCGGTCTTTGAAAATTGAAATACCTGAATTGAAAGCCAAACGCTCCATATTAACCTTCAGCGCTCTTTGAAATTGTCTTCTTACAACTTTGCTTTTCAGACCTAGTTCCCCATATCGAAGAATCCAAGCTTGCTCCATTGAATCCCTCACTCATCGTTGTGAAGTTCAATGGTGCCTTCAGGTTCCCGGTTTAATTCTTTGGCAGAGTCATTTCTGGCCGCTTCAAGAGCATCCAGATACTCCTGAGACACATCTCCAGTAACATATTCTCCATTGAAACAACTGGTGTCCCAAGATTGTTCGCCATTGATACTAGTTACTTCAACAAGGTCTTCCAGTGTTTGATAGAATAGACGGTCAGCACCGATTGTGTCTCCGATTTCATCAACCGTTTTGCCGTTGGCTATGAATTCTGTAACTGCTGGCATATCGATACCATACACGTTAGGATGCCTCACTGGTGGAGCTGCAGAAGCGAAGTAGACTTTGTTAGCACCAACCTCTCTAGCCATTTCGACTATTTGTGCAGAGGTAGTTCCCCTTACGATAGAATCGTCAACAAGAAGGACATTTTTGCCTTCAAACTCGTGAGGAATTGCATTCAACTTCCTTCTTACTGATTTCTTACGGAGTGCTTGACCTGGCATTATGAATGTTCGACCAATATATCGGTTCTTGACGAAACCTTCTCGATATTCAACACCTAATGCGCTTGCCATTTGTAAAGCGGCATATCTTCCTGAATCAGGAACTGGGATGACTGCATCGATATCGTGTTCAGGAAATTGCTCCATTATTCGCTCTGCTAAACGTTGCCCTTGATTCAATCGTGCTTGATAAACTGAAATTCCGTCGATGATTGAATCTGGTCGTGAAAAATATACGTGCTCAAATATACAAGGCGAATGTAATGTTTCTTCAGCGCATTGTTTGGTGAATAGTTGGCCATTTGAAGTAATGAATACCGCTTCTCCGGGCTCAATATCTCTAATCACTTCAAACCCTAGAGCATGTAGTGCTACTGACTCGCTTGCAATCATCCATTCTGTTTCTCCTTCGATTTCACGCTTTCCAAATATCAGAGGCCTGATTCCGTTAGGGTCGCGGAAGGCCAGAATTCCATAACCGGAGATTAATGACACACATGCGTATCCACCACTGATTTGTTTGTGTAATGCTGAGACTGAAGAAAATATCGAATTAACATCAACGTGTAATTCTCCATCAATCTGTAGATTAGGAGTTCGTGAATGTAATTCCATAGCCAAAAGATTCAGCAACAATTCTGAATCTGATGTGGTATTGACGTGTCTTCGGTGTTCACTGGTTAACAAACTCCTGATTTCATCTGCATTCGTAAGATTACCATTGTGAGCCAGTGAGATCCCGAATGGGTAGTTTACATAGAAAGGTTGAGCTTCTGCTGCGGATGAAGACCCCGCTGTAGGATAGCGAACATGCCCAATGCCAATTGAACCAAGCAGATTTTGCATGTGGCGTTTGAAGAATACATCTTTGACAAGCCCATTCGATTTGCGAAGGTGGTATTTGCCATCGTTTTCGGTCATCATTCCGGCTGCATCTTGACCTCTATGTTGTAGAACAGTAAGCCCATCATAGAGTAATTGATTGATGTGATAACCACGACGTCCGACGAGACCGATTATGCCACACATATGTCTCGCCCAAAGTAATCGAATCATCGGGGCTTTACAGCCCTTTCTCTAACTAAAGGAGATGTTCAGGGTCGGTGAGTCTTCTTTGCCCAACTGTAAGAACGCATTTTTGCAGTTGCTCCATAACCACAGGATGCGCAGACACCCTTCTGCTTGTGGAAAGCGTTGCGACCACAGCGGCGGCAACGGATATGGGTGGTCTTCTGACGCTTACCCATAGATGGAGTACCCTTGGACATGATATCACCTAACGGCTGGGCCACCGGCCCTCCCTTTATCAAACCGACGGACGCTGAAGATTACTCTTCTTCCTCGAACAGCACTCTTCTTTCGCGTCCAGTAATCATTGCAAACGTTGCACCGAAAGCCAGCAAGGCCGCTAACAACATAGCCGCAGTGCTAACTAATAGGTGAACTATATTCGATAGCATTTGAGACCTCAAACCACTATTCGCTTCTAAAAGAAGGTCATCATTTGATACTAAAGCCCAGGAAATCAAAACACCGATTCCAATGGCTACGAGCATTCCAACAAGTGGAGCAAATGGACGATGTCTTGAATCAGCATAGAAAAACAAGTTTCCGAGCAATACTACACCCATGAGAACATATGAGGTTAGTAGTGCATTTCCAAATCTTTTGAAAGATTCTGGATGAGAACTATCTCCAATGGAGATATTGATTGTCACCAGCACCAATACAGGAAGTATAGCTGCTAAAGTTAGAAGTTTCCATGAAGCATTTGGCTCCCTCATTCTTCTTCACCCCCAATGTGTGATTTAGCAATTGCAACAACGTGCTTGATCTCATCTTCAGTAGGAGGGAGCGAATTCATAGGAGGTGGGAGTGATTTTTCATAACTCCATATCACAATTGCAAATGCTCCAATTGCCAATGATACACCGACTACTGTCCCTAGGATATCTGCTGCTGAAAGCCAAATGTAATCACTAAACTCTTCTGCTGTTGTTAGATATCCGTCAAATAGCATACCAGATAATGCAATACCCGCCATCAATACCGAAAGTCCTGCCAGTTTGATTGCTTCAACCAATCTGTCATCTCCGAATCCAACCAACGCTAGGGCTGATGCTGAACAAAGTGATGTTGCGAATAGAAGGAAAGTTGGCCAGAACACAATCCAATAGGGATTTACTTCATCATTTCGCCATAATGGAGTTAAGGTGTACCAATGCATCAAACAAAATATTGTCAAAGATATTACTACCGCTAGAAAACCGCTCCACCTAGCACTGGAGTCTAACTTGCCTACAGGTACATTTCCGCCAAATACCATCCCATGAATCCCGTAGGCCATCAGCAAAGAAGGAGCTAATATTGACAGTAGTAGATGACCTGCGGCTGTAGAATCTGACGATGGAACTGTCCATGAGGATATCAGAACCAACACAAAACAAACCAATGACAAGAATAGACCTGATTTTTTGGCCCTACCGCTTAGATTCAACCATGCTCCGATTGGGACCAATAAAAGTGGAATCCAGAACCAAATTGCGGCCATTAGCATTGATTCCATGCTACGCACGGCGCCATCACGATTTATGAACATCACCGGTAATCTTGCCTTCAGTGGGCTGTTTCCTTATTTTGGGTAATCCGTCACCACTAAATAGAGGACTCTTGTGGGCCGAATGCTCAAGGTGAGACCATGGTAAAAATGCCACGTCAAGTAAAGCGTTACAGTCCAAGTGCTGGTAAGCACACCATGCATACCGTAGAGCGCGTAAAGAAGAAGCGCGCTAGCGAATTAAAGTGGGGTCAGAGAAGGTTCCGCAGAGTCATGGCTGGATACCGTGGTTTCCCACGTCCTAAGCCAGATGGTCGCGAAAAACCTACCAAGAGAGTTAACATCCTATTCCGTTGTACTGAAACTGGTAAAGCACACTATGCGCCATGCCAGCGTGCTAAGAAATTCGAACTCGTAGATAATTGAAGTGATTGTTATGTCAGCTAAGTTCCTAAAAGTATCATGCCGTGACTGCTCTCATGAGAGCATTATATTCTCTAAAGCTACGACATCCATTATCTGTGCAGTTTGTGGCTCCATAATGACAAACCCCTCTGGTGGCAAGGCCCAGTTGGTCGGCTGCAGTGTTGTAGAACCCCTTGAGTGAATGGAGGCTTGACCTCCATGGCAAAGAATCTCATCGAAGGCGGTCCTTCTGAAGGCGAACTTGTTGTCGCCGTAGTTCGTGAAGTAAAGCAGAACGGTGCATACGTCGACATCGATGAGTATGATGGAATTGAAGGATTTATTTTCATTGGTGAGATTGCTAGTGGATGGATCAAAAACATTCGAGCATTCGTAAGACCTGGTCAGCGTTTAATCTGTAAGGTTCTTCGTAAGAGGAAAGATAACAAATCTCTAGAATTGTCTCTAAAATCTGTCAGCGAAGAGCGTAAGAGAGATCGCTTGGCTGAATGGAAGAACGAAGAAAGAGCAAAACAACTCCTGAAAGTTCTGGCTGAACAAGTTGGTTGGTCGGATGAAGAGATGGCTGAAACTCAAGCAGAGCTTACAGAGTCTTACGCCACATTATACGGAGCATTTGAAGAAGCAGCAAAGGAACCTGAGTCCCTGACCGAAGTTGGATTCGAAGGCGACTGGATTGCACCTTTCATTGAGATGGCTGTGAAGAACATCATCCCAGATACAGTAGTTATCCGTGGTAAGTTCACCCTAAATGTTGACCAATCCGAAGGGATTGAAGTAATTCGTAAAGCATTGATTGCTGCTGAAAGCGTCACAGATGAAGAAGCTGAATTGATAGTTACATGTCATTATGATGGAGCGCCATATTATCGTATAGATTTGAAGGCACCTGATTTCAAGACCGCTGAGGAAGGATGGAATAATGCAACTACTGCTTGCTTAGACATCATCAAGGAAGCAGGCGGATCTGCTGAAGCAGAGAGGGATTGAAATGGCTCGCCAACTAATGCAGAGATGCAAAGAATGTGGCGCATTCAGCCTATCCACAAAATGCCATGTCTGTGGAGGAGTTGCTCAAGCAGCCGCTCCAATGAAATGGTCTCCTGAAGATAAGAGAGCACATTTGCGAAGAAAACTCGAAGGAGTTGAAGAAAACGGTTGGGCAAATACACTCCCAACTTTGGCATCCCAAGAAGAAGAATGATGCGAATCATTATACCGCGTCAAAAGACGCTGATGTTTTCATGGGTGTGCTCATCGACTGGATTTCACAGCCCCATACGCCTTGCGACCTACTATTGGTTGCAATGCCGGGGGTTGGGGATGTCGGTAAATTAGCAATCGATGCGGTCAATGCAGAATTGGATGCTGAACCGATTGCAAGAATACTACACCCAGCATTACCTCCACTCGCTAAACTCGATGAAGATGGATTACTTGCTCCACCCCATATTTTGCTCTCTAGAGTGATTGTGGACGGCAGGGAAGTGTATACCCTAACAGGTGATGCTCAACCAATGACACCAGAGGGACAGCACGAATTAGCCGTATCTGTGTTGGAATTGTGCGAAGGCGGTGAGGTTCTGGTATTGGCAGGGATGTCTGCACAAGCAGAAAGGAAAGAAGTATTCACAATTACCAGTTCATCCAGTTATCGAATAGAGTTAGAATCGATGGGAGTGGATGTACGCAGAGATGAGCCTAAAGCGGGAGTCATTGGAATGGCTGCACTGATTACCGCTATTGGCCCGATTAAGAATGTCAAAACATCTTGTACGATAGCGACAACAGTAGGAAACTCTGCAGACCCTGTAGCATCCCAATTACTACTAGAAACCGTAAGGAAATGGTGGAGTTTGCCTCTTCCAGTTCCGATTGATGCTACAGCAAGACTAGCTGCTAAGTTGAAAGAGTTACACCCTGGAATCGCCCAAGATATGGTTTCAGATTTGACGGAGTCACCTGACTCCATCTATATGTGATCAGCCACCAGAACTGACTATTGTCAAATCTAGTGATACATCAGCATTCAATATTGTAGTGTGAGGTAGTACTACGTCTTCGTGACTAACAATTACAGTTGAAGGATGAATTCCGATAATCACTAGTGCCTGCTTAACGGTTGAACCTGCATCCAATTCAATGACATGGTCGTGCCCATGGCCCTTCAGTGCTACCTTCATCATGCCACCCCAGTGACATCACTCTTATGACGGTCTTGTAGGTGGGCGGAATACAAGCCGAGATCGCATAGCCTGGTATTGCGGTGGATTCGAAATCCACTGTCCCTTGGACGCGGGAGTTCAAATCCCCCTCTCGGCGCTTTCACTTATGTTGAAGGTTCACTTAAATCGATACAAAATCACGATTATTCTCAATTTGAATTATTTTAATAATGACGCAGAACTCTAATTTGATTACTGATTTGTTTTAGGCGCCTCATGGCTTTCATTTCGTTCCGCCCAACATGCTTGCCCATTTCCAGCTCACGTTCTAGTCTCTCCATTTCTCTTTGCAGAGAATGAATAGTTTGTGATTTAGTATTGTCTCCCTCTTAGAGATTTAGAGACTCTTTGAGGCGCTAAATTTGATTGGTGAACTCCAACTCCCAGATTTGATATAATTTTCTCAGTAGCATCTAATATTCTCTTAACATGGGTTTTTGTCAGTTTAATACCTGAATCCTCATTGTGTACCTCGTCGTTTCGAAGAATCCTAGCTTGCTGTAATTTGTCTAACATAGCGCTAGTGAATTTCATTTCATTGGCAATTACATCAATCAATTTCAAAGCAGCACCTTTCCCTTCAGGCATTGGCTCTGTTTGAGTCTCGCACCACATTTCTTTAGCGTGTGATTCGAATCGAGTAAATGCTGCAGTTAGAGAATCCTCTAGTGAACCTCTTTCTATAGCGCTCTTAACCTTCATACTCAATTTATCATTTCCACTGTTTAGGTTTGGATAAATACTGTAATCAAAAAGTGTATTTTTATTTCCTATCTCCTTCTCAACAATTACTTCTTTCTCAACAATTACTTCCTTTTCAATAATTTTCCTCTCTACAACAACTTTAGTTTCCACTATTCCGCCTTCCAGATTAGAAATACAAATTTCATCAAATGGAGAGCAACTCAATAGTTGATTAAGTTCGTTCAGATTAAGATTAGGTCCTGGTAGATCACTAGCGTTATGTTTCTCTAGTAGCCTATCCAAACTCAAATGCGAGGTTGGGCTAGATTCAACCATCTCGTAAAGCATAGCCGCCCTTGGACTTGAATAACCAAGGTATGGATCGATTTTCCATCCTATGCTGTTACCCCAGGCTACATTTTCTCTTGTTAGTGGCAAATTCAATTGAGGGAGTTTTTCATTTACATTTTGGAATGTTCCGAAGGTCATTGGTTGCAAATTCATCTCAACCGCTTTCTTGTAAGTTGTTGGAGTCCAACCTAAATTTTCCAATTTCTTAACTTCTTTACTAGGTAGGTATGGAGGATCGGTTAAAGTATTGACATTCCCTCGATTGATTGAATACCCAATGTTTGGAGCAACAAAATTACTGCTCCATGCTGCAGCCTCTGCTCCAGATAAGTGTTCAGGAGGGTGCATACGATGGCTATTAGTGATAATAATGTAAAACCAATCCTTTGCCCTATTGTATTCAGCTAAAGTTGAAAATTTTGTTTTCCTTAATTGATTAAATTCATCGATTGAGGTTACTCCTGATGACTTATATAATTCAAAATCATTAGGGTTTTCAATACCCAATCTTGCACAAAAATATATGTCCTCATTCTCCTTGATTCCAATACTGTTGTAGTATGATACAAGTAATTCATTTCCTTCGATTATTGTGGCTAGCTTGTTTAGACATTCATCTACCACTTTTTTGAGGTTTTCTGCCCTGCCAGAATAATGGTAAGAAAGCCATTCTGCATGAGAACTATTCGATGATGTGATTAAGTTTAAACCATTTTCACCATTCATTTTGTCCTCCAATTCATTCTCCCATACCGCTTCAAATAATTCATAGAAGTGATTGGACAGCATACGGATATTAAATTTAAAATCAGGATTTTTGGTTTTGTATTCAGGTTCTTGCCGATAACCGCCACGGTTATCTCGAATGTAGTTACCTTGTTCATTGCGAACATTAACTTTTCTCATCCAGCTTGATTTTTGCCATTCGCCCCAACAAAGTTCCACCCAATGATTATGATTAAAATTAAACCGATTTTTTGAGTCACCTCCATATTTCTCCCACCATTTAGGATCAGATTTGATTATAGGAGCAATCAAAGTGTATTCTTCAGAATGTTTACCATTAGTAAATCTGAAATTTTCAATAGATGTTTTATGTATAATTTCACCACGTATTTCAAAAATTTCATTCTTAGTAAGATAAACTGTTTCGCTTTGGCGATAAATTTCAAAATCATGCCAAGAGAATGAAACTGTAGTTATTTGCGGATTAAAATCCCTAGCTACAATCACTGTGATCTTCGATTCAGGAACTGGAACATCCGAGAGTTTCTTTAGTTGATAAGCCACAGTAGAGCGCTTCAGGCCTAATTCATCTGCTATTTCTTGGTGAGTTCTGCCTCTTGCTCTCAATTCCATTATCCTCTGCAACTCGTTGTCGGTGACCATGCTTATCCGAACAGTCAAAACTACATAAATGTTTGGAATTATTCCAATTAGTTGGAATTATTCTCGATTTAGATGGGGCAAATACAAGCCCTTGTAAGTGTTGGCAAGATTAATTATGAGCGAGCATGAGTAACTGTTGTGTGGGATGGATACAACTATTTTGATACCGAAAATTTTCGCATTGAAATTGGAAAAATACTGGACCGATTACGTGCAGATACAGCGGACATTAGCAAAGAATTTCCACTAAGAGAACTGAAGAATCAACTCACGGGAGGTTCTCTATCTGCTCTATCTAGTCACTGGAGATCTCAAGGAATAGTTAGGAGTGGCACTAGGTTGAGAGGCAAAAAATCGACCATGCTTCATGATGAAGGACATGTCTTGTGGGAGAAAGAAGAGTGGAGACTAATTCGAAATAAGGAAGAGAATCGATTTCAGGAATTGCTAAAAGATATGCAGAATCTTGCATTAGAACCATTAACAAATATTGTTCTTAATGCTGAAGATGACTACCTTTCTGATAAATCATTGAAACTTATTTGTATATTTGAAGGAGGAAGTTCAGTTGACTTATTGATAGATTTTTTACAAAATGTAGAAGTTAATCATCATAGAAAAATGTCAGTTGTAGAAGAGATGGTAAAAATAGGAGGCGAAAAATTTGTTGATCCTTTGCTTCGAGTTTTGGACTTGGAAGAAATTGAAATTCCAGGTACTGGAGAACTTCTAGGACTGAAAATCATACGCGCATTGGGTAGTATCGGAAGTGAGAAGGCAGTAGAACCATTACTCAATTTGTTTGAAAGAAAGAACCAGACGAATGGATATGGTTCTGTTGCTTCTGCGCTAGGATGTATTGGAGATAAAAGAGCTGTTGAGCCATTGATTGAGGCCTTATCAGATGAATCTTGTAAATGCAAGGGAGACGTAGTAAAGGCACTTGGTTTACTTAATGACAAAAGAGCTGTAGAACCGCTTATTGGCGCTTTAGATGATGAAATGTGGTATGTTAGAAGCGTTGCAGTAAAATCACTTACTTCTATTGGAGGTTCGAAAGTGAAAGCTGCTTTAGTTGACTATGACTATAGGGATATTAAATATGGAGGAAGTTACAAGCCAAGTTCCTGATTTTTATCAATGTGGTAGTAATTATTTCTGAGTAAAATAGGGGCCCAAAAACGGAGTTCAAATCTCCCTCTCGGCGCTTAACAATCGTAGATTGTTGGCTAGGTTTGTCAATCAGAGATTGAACAAACCGGCGCTCAAAATCATTCTTCTTCAATAGTAGAATCATACTCAGACTCTAATTGCTTGACTATCTTTTCATTTAATCCGAAGGTAGATGCAACTGTATCGAGTAACTTTCTCTCCTCTTTAGTGATAATACGGTCTTCCATCGCCGTCCTATATGCATCCAAGTATGCGGTTTCCTCAGGCGTATGCGTTTCAGGAATGAAGCGATTAGATGCTTTGTCTATAATTAACAAAATTGGTTTTCTTACCACAAGCAAGGATACACCGATAAAGACTCCGCCAGCCGCTCCATAACCAATCAAACTCTCCATTAGTTCACTTCCAACAATGAAGGAAATGACACCTAAACCAGTGAATACTGCCGTTGTGAAGCCTTTTCGTAGGTTATTATCGATCCCAAATACAGTATCTTTCAGGGTAGCGTGAACGAACATCATTGCTTCAAAGGCAATTGCAGCTGGAGTTATAGTAAGAGAAAATATCCACGCAAAGAATAACATTCGTTCCGTGAAATTGGGGTCACCGTATCTCCAAAGAGTTTCATCAATAAACGTCACTTGGCTTCCATGTACTACAGAAATTAATATCAATAGTATAAACCAGAACATCAGTAATACTACCTTTCCTAAAAATCCAATGTACAGGGACCTTGAAGTGAGACTTTTACTGAAGTCGGGATTATCTCCCTCTTTGTAAGATTTTATTGAAGAACGTATGAACAATAATGCAAGTAATGAAACCATAGGAGAACCTAGAGCAATTGCCCATAAACCAGGAGGCTGTGTTGTTACCGTTGCCTCATAACTAGCAGTACAGTCACCAGTATCCTTGAAATCATCCTCAATACCTTGTCTCCATTCTTCATCCTCACCAAACCAACGATCTGTTGTTGGCTCTTCGCCTTCTTCACAAACTACCCATGTTGCGTCTGAAACATAGAATGCAGGTACTGTTCTAATCAGTAACCAGATTGTAATTCCCAGAGCGGGAGCAATATACCAGGCATGCTTTTTGAATGAAGGCTTGTGCATGAAACTGAGTCTGTTCAATCGGTAGTAAATCGGTATACACAGATACATAATTACGGCTGTAATATGGGCTGTGAAGAATACATCGATTGTCCAATGCCATAGAATATCTTGTAGCCATTCATATCTTCTGATGTAAGGTGTGACTTGTGCAACAATAAATGATGCCTTTATCCCTTCGCACACCAATAATACAGACATAAATTTATTTTCAAATCCTTTTGATTTAGCACGCCAAACCAAAGCAGCTAATGCTACACAATAAAACAATATCAGTAGGGAACTGATAGAAATGATCATCCTAAAACCAAAAAGATTGTCAGCGCTGAAAGCACCAATATAGTATTCTTGGACGGTTCTCATACTTCGTGTTCAAATGATACATTTAATTGGTTTTTTGGCTACATAAACAATATTTTTGTAGGATTAAGACTACTATTAATCGTTTAATTTGCTCTTTATCAAACCTATAATTTGCATGGTTTGGTTATTGAAAACTATAGTTGCAAATAGTGATGTAAAGATTAACATCAGCCACCACATAGAGCCTAAACCTGCAGTGTATTCACCACCAAATAGATCGCCGTGGTCGATTGAAGAGGTTATTATCAGATGAATAAACAAGCTGGAAAGAATTATGATTACTGAAAAACCCCAACCTACAGAGCCGAACCTTTGATATTGTTCTTCTACAAAACCAGAATTAATGATTCCGCTTCCTCTTAAAATTTCAAGAACTAGCAAAGTAATAATGACAAGTAAAGAGAGGTACAAACAAATCTGCAATATTAGCCCTGATGTAGACATTTCATTAACTCCAACCAGTTTAGCAGTCTCTTCACCGACCACTTCCTCGAACTCAGAATACTCATATTTCTGAGTTTGAGATTGCCCCATAAAAAATGTGTAAGTAGTCGTTACTTCGAAATCGTTCAACCCATAGTCAATACTAGTCGATTGCTTATAACCATCATCAACTTCTTCATGTTCGAGATTATACCATGAATAAGAACCTAATGAAGTGAAAATAAGGAATACCATGATCGTTGCCATCCCAAACTTGGCAGCCTTCCAACCATCAATATCGACTGCACCTAAACCCCCTTTCAACAAGGCAGATAAGTAGGGAGTATCTTCGCTATTTGCTAGTCTGGCTTTTTTGAGATTTCCAGATTTGGATTCAATTTGTTTAGGTTTTTTATTTGCATATAGGCGCAAAATCAATTCTGACTTTTTACCGCTGGTTGGAAGACCTTTTGATTTGAGCAATTCCTTGAGTTGGGGAACTGTCATAGATTGATTAGCGTCTTTAACCATGATAATGAATAATAATTATTGTTAATAAGTTGTGGCCCGGAATTAACTTAATTATCATCTGCTCTTGAGATTACATGCATTGTGCTACCCTTCTCCAGATTAGCCTTGACATCTATTGCCCAAGCATCTAGTGACACGTTAAGAACCGCAATTTCATCTCCCTGTTTTAGAGTATTGAACAGGCTTGGCCAGGCATTATCCCAACCTTCTACTGCAATCCTTCCACTGTTGTCAAGTAGAACAATTCCTTTGCGAGCCCATGGCTTGCCATTCTTGCCAACGCCTGATTTGTAAGTAGTATATGCAACTCTACCAACTACATTCCACCTAGCTTGGAAGTCGAACAGACCTACATCTCCTTCTTCGGCTTCTGATGCTTTTTCGATTCTTGCATGCGGGTCTACTTTGAGTTGTAATTCACCTTTCCAATTGGTCGAAGGAACAACTCCAATTAAACGAATACTATCTCCTTTAGCCACATCAGCAGGGTAAGTAAGCACTCCTTGACTTTCCTTGACCATTATGCGTACGAAAGCGAACCCTCCATCTTTTTCGATAGTAATATTCGGTGCTTTTTCCGGTACATTCGTGACACTAAAAACCTCACAAAAAATATTGACACGAGGTTTTAGGTCGGCAAAGGGGGTTAGTTCGTACACCTTGATGTCGCCTGATGGTTGATGTTGTCCTCCATCCGGTAGGTCATCGTCTCCACTACCATTTGGACAGAGCCCTGCCCAATCACATGTATCGCAACGTAACTCATCCGGGTCGTCAATCTTGACACCTCCTTCAGAAAAACCACGTATTGACCTTGGAATTGGCGGACAATCTTCTATTGTCACCTCAGTTCCTTTGATCTCTTGCCATAAGTCGTTCAATTCAGATTCCAAATTTGTAATTTCTTCGGCAGTAGGTGGCTCAACTGATTTACGCACACCTACTCCTGCATACCAAATCTCTAGTTCATCGGGTATGACGCCATCATGAGTAATTGACCACAGCATAGCATAGATACGTAATTGCTCAACATAATTGCCACTACGGTCACCGCCACCCCGGCTAGCTTTCAAATCCATAATCCGGATTTTTCCACCATGCCTGTAGACTAGGTCATATTCACCTTGGAACCAATGTTCTGGGTGTATTACATTCAGAGAGAATGGAGGGGCATTGGGATCTACGAACCAAGGTCTAGCTATTTCCCAAGCCTCAACCAATGTACATTCACCAGTTCTTGCTAATGGATTTGGACCTTGTTTTTCTCTTCCATCAGGGGCTGGGATATCCGGCCTTACACCATTACGCCAATCTGTCAATTCTGATTCTGTGACCGAATCCTTGCAAGATTCTACTTCATCCATGTGCATTCGTAGTGCAGATACGCACATATCTCGATAAGCATCCATTGAGTATTCATGCCAATTACCGCCTTTACGTGCGTTCTTACTCCACTCTTCATGCATTTCATCCCTTATGCTTGGCCAATGGGCATCTACCCTGTCTTCACACCATTTCATGAAATCCGATGGTAATTCATCATCGAATAGAGGCAGTAACATATCCGCTCCGTTGGCCAGAACATCTGATGGAGCAGAATTGAAAACAATGCCCGGTGATTCCATTAGAACTCGGCAAACACATTCTTCAACAGCCCTTCCCAAAAAAAGAGGAGGGGTCTGCGGGAATTTTAGTCGCATCTTATTTTGATACCACCAAAGTCTAGGACAATCTTCCCAAGTGTTAGCCTGCGAAGCAGAAAGACGATTGAAAGGACCGATATCATCGGTCTGTGAATCGGCAACCTGCACAGGCATGTCTCTTATCGTGACATCAAGTGTATTCAAGGCTTCGATTTGATTTGCATTCTAGTATTTCTTGAATCGATTCTGAGTTGAACTAAGCCTTCTCTCCAACCTAATTCTGCAGAAGTTAGTTTTACTATCATTCCAGGTCGTATAGATAGCATTGTTCCATTTATTGCAGAACCAAATGCGACTACTTCGGCAACACGTTCACCGTCCCATAAGTGATATGACATCATAGACCAAGGCCTTCCATCCGCTCTCTTACCATCCCTCTTTGAACAGCACAATACAACTCCTTCGACGTTGGCCTTAGTACGAAGCATTCCCATACGAGTTAACTCGGCTTCAGATTTCTCCAAGATTGAACTATTCCCATCCAAATAGAGCCTGGGTTGTCTTCTCCAAACCCCCGGTAATGCACCTGTGATGTAGACATAATCTTGTGGAGAATTATGCATTTCAGGATATGAGCCTGGTTGACTTTCTTCTATTGTCACCATTTTTTCACCCGCCTGAATCATAGCACCTAGTACCGGTTCACCGTAATGATTTGGAAGTGGACCCCATGAACCCTGCAATTTTCCTTTTACATTTACGCGAGAAGGAATTGAGGATAAAGGCTCACAGGGAAGTGTAATCTCAGGAGCCTCGTAGGGAATCTCTGCTAAAGAGCACCAGTGGCAGCCTCCTGCTTTGCCATCACATGGGTTTTCTATTGGAAGAGAATTATCCGTATCCCATGCTTTCATTTCGTCATGGACCGCCCTGTAATCTTCTGTGGAAAGGGGAGCGAGATCGACTACTTTTCTCATACCATTTGTAAGATACCAGCCTTCAATGCCGTCACAACTAGAATCATGAGTTTCACCCCACAACCACGCATAGAAGTTTAATTGAGAGTCCAAACTCTTTGCGAACTTTCCTCCACCATCACCCATCTTGATGTCGATAATGCGTACCCTGCCATCCCATCGTAATACTAGGTCGCATTCACCTGCAGCCCATCTATCAGGATGGTACATTCTTTGAGGCTCAGGATTGCGAGGGTCTTTGACCCAAGGCCTAGCTATTTCCCAAGCATCTTGCCAAGTTATTTCTTCACTGAATTGGTGTATCTCGTCTTTCCATGAGACCATGCTGTTGGCCTTACTAGGCTGGGTGAAATGGGGAGGTGAGTCCCAACATGGAGCTGGAATGTCGAACTCAAAGTCTCCGCCTCCCGCCTCATAACAGGATTTCACTTCTTCTAGTTGCAAAGAAATTCCGTTTCTGAGCATTTCAGACACCAATTCAATATCGAAGTAATCATCAAAGTTGCCATCAGACCAAAGGGCATCATCAAAAGTACTCTTTCCTTTGTCGATTGCACTTCTGGCATTCTCTTCAACAAGTCCGAATAACCAGCTTTGTAATTCTTCATACGAAGTGACAACTGGTGCTCTATGCATCAATATTGAACAGAAGGCATCTTCCACTTCAATGCCCATCACTTGGTGAGGGGAAAGTGGCCCTCTCAGGCCGATTCTGTAATTCAAAAACCACTGCTTTTCACAGCGTAAAAATGTCGTTAAGGACGAGGCTGATAAACGGCCACGCGCCCTACCTATGGATTGAGCTTCTGGAGGAATCTGTGCTGGCATATTTTAACCTCAAGAATCAAATGAATAATAGTCGCCTTTCTCACGCTGCTCTCTATCTTTACGACTGGAAGATTTGTTTATTCTAGGACGTTTTGAATCGTGATCTCTTCTAAATGTCACATCGACGCCGCTAAGGAAGCGATTCATTCCTGCTCGTAACTTGAATGGCCCTTCTGCCATACCATGTTTGCCACCCTCTCCCTCGAAGACTAGAAGAGAATCCGACACAATATCGATGAAGTATACATCGTGATCTATTACGAATGCAGCTCTTTCATTGGACTCCATAGTTCTTCGAATCGCTTTTGCGGCTTCCATACGTGCATTTGCATCAAGATGCGCACTTGGCTCATCAAGAAGATAGAGGTCTGCATCTTTGCCAAGACAGATTGCAATTGCTACTGCTTGGGCTTCTCCACCAGACAGGTTATTGACATCCTTAGTAAGTAAATCATCAACTCCTAAAGCGCGAATAACATTGACGTTGTACTCACCACTTCTCCAACTAGGACCAACTTCAGCATCTAACCAGGTTTGAACATTACAATCCATATCGAGGTCAATATGTTGCGGTTTGTAGGATATTGAAGCATCAGCAGTAACCCAACCTCCGTCATATTCATGCTCCCCTGCAAGGATTTTGATCATCGTAGTTTTACCGCTTCCATTAGGACCAACTACACCCACAACTTCGGATTGGTGGACCTTTCCGTCACCAGTTTTGAGCTTGAAATCACCGAGTGACTTTTCCAGCCCCCCCCATTCAACAACTGGATTTCCTATCTCGTTTGAACGGTCTGTATGTTTTTTGAATTTGATAGGTTTGTCTCTTATTCTGACATTTTGTTCAACCAGGAAACCGTCTAAATACGCATTTATCGCCATTCTAGTTGTGCGAGCAGGTGTGAATATACCGAAAGCACCTTTTTTGCCATATACTATGTGGATTAAATCCGCTAATACATCGAGAACTGCTAAATCGTGTTCAATGACAATTACACGAGCCGTTTCTGCTAATTCTTGAATAATCTTTACGATTCGCATTCTCTCATAGATATCAAGGTAAGACGATGGCTCATCGAAGAAGTACACATCTGCGTCTTTGAGTAATGTTGCACAAATTGCAACCCTCTGTAATTCACCACCAGATAATTGGTCCAAATCCCTCTCAAGAAGATGGCTTAAACCTAGTTTTTCGGCCATTTCATCGAACATTCCTCTTTCATCAACTGAAGAAAGTAATTTGCCCACTTTTCCTTTTACTGCTTTGGGAATGTGGTCTACATATTGTGGTTTTAGTGCGACTTTCACATTAGATTCGCTCACCTGGCTGAGGAAATCTCGCAATTCCCCACGAGGTAGGCTTTCAATCGCATCTTCCCACCAAACATCATCGGCTTCGAAATCTCCAAGGTTAGGAACAATTGAACCATTTAGAATGTTAAATGCGGTTGATTTACCCATTCCATTAGGTCCAAGGATACCAACTACTGATTCTTTAGATGGAGTTGGAAGACGAAACAATCGGAAACCATTGAGAGAATATCTGTGAATCATATCAGTTTTCAGTTCAGCTGGCAAGTTGATTACAATAACAGCGTCATCTGGACAGTGCTTAGCACGAATGAAGCATGGAGGGCATGCACTTTCGAGAATACGAAATTTCTCTCCATCGAACTGGATACATTCACCACCGCATGACCCCGCCCATTTTTTGAGATAGTCAAACGCATCGCTCTTCGGCTTGCATCTATCTTCAATTAGAACAGCAATACGCATAATGAACCCCTCCTAATTGCGCTGCTAATATTATTGTTCATGAAACAGCCGGTGGTTATGACGGCACGGTGCCGTTTAACAACCAAGCAGCACCTTGTCACCTTGCCATTGGCAAGTTGGTTGGATTAAACTAATCCCTTGATGTGTTCGTGCCCACGAATTAGTTTGGTAGTACATGGAGTTGGGAACTTCATGCTAGCCTTGCGTAGAGCATCCTTTGCGACTAGATAGTCAGCAGGAGTGAACTGAAGTGAGATGACACGCTGTCCGCGCTTTACACGTGCTGCAGTACCTACATTCTTTCCGAAAGCACAACGCATACCTTGCGATACACGGTCTGCACCTGCACCTGTAGCCTGCTTGTTCTCACGTAGAACGTGGTGAGGGTAGGTGTGAATGCGAAGTGCGTAGTTTTGTGCACCAGCGACTTTCCTGATTGTAGAGTTAGAGATAACACGGGCTGCTTCCAGAGCAGTGTGCCTGATTTGACAGGACTCATCTGCGATGAGATTTAGTTCCATTAGGAACTCTCCAGTCTCCGCAGCACGGCGATTACCAGCATAGAAGTTTAGGATACGGTTGTTAGGAACTCCACCGATATACTTGCGTCGGGTATATGCAGGGCCTTTGAGTCTGCGATACATCTTTGCGGGCTTACGTGCCATGCTTGATACCTCCGTGCGACTTTGCGACCAACCATCCCTATTTGACCATACCGATACATTCCCAATTTGTCCCCGTAGGGGAAAGGTCATGGATTAGGCACGCTCAGGACAGTACAATGTCGGCGTGGCGAAGACTCCTAGAAGAGGAATCCGAACATCAGTGGTTGTCGTTTGTTGCATTCACTGTAATCATCATATCCGGGGCTGTGTTAATCGAATGGTCTAATGAATTATCTGGAGTTCACGAAGGTGGACAGTTGAATGTAGATGGCCAAATTGTTGATTCAGCAGGTAATGCAATTCTCTATGAAACCGAGAATGGAATTAACATATCACTGAATGGCAAGGAAGAAGTTGCACCATATGGCACTTGCTTAGTTCAGCATGGCCACATTACATTTGCTTGCCTAGGTCAAGAAGGGTTGATCTGGTTCACAGAAGAAGAACACCCCGAAGAATGGGGTTGGATTCCAATGAGTCTTGGGCGTAATATTACTGCATCTCTATTATCTCCAAATGACTTGAATCAATTACTTGTAATAACTCAAGATGGAACATCGAATTCAATAGCTGCTATGGAAATATCAGCGGGCGATGGAGCATCTCCATCGATAACTCACGAGGGGGATATGCACCTGGAGGTTGCTACTGCTACTGAAGACGGATGGCTTGTAGGAGGCTCCTGGCAGGCTCCTGCTAATTGGTTAGGGTCAAATCCTGCATCCCCTCCTATGTTTGAATTAGTGCTATACGTAACATGGGATGGCATAAATGCTCCATCAACTGAAATCATCCACATGGGTGATGAAGGATTTATTCATGGAATATTTGCTGCAGGAGATAGCTACATTGCAACTGGTACATCTGATACACTGAGGATAGAAAACGGAGTTGCATCATCGATGGGGATGGCTAGTTATGCTGCAATTGGTGATATGAATGGAGATGTCTGGCTATTCGGTGGCAAAGGTTCTACATCGGTAGCGATTATCTCAGAAGAAGAAATTAGTATTGAAAAATTACCTGAGCCTCTCAGCATAATGCCAACATACGTTGTCTGTGATGAGAAAGGGCTTATTTCAATCCACGGTATTGATGGCGAAGATAAATCTGACGCCATATCTATAGACAGCAATGCTAGGAAATCTTTTCTTAGTCTAAGAGGGATTATTGACCTTGGATTTATCCTAGGATCTATCCTGATTATTGGAATGATGGGTTGGAATATTACGGACGCTATTAGAAAAGGCGAAATATTCTGAAGATTAACTGTCTATCCGAAGTAAAAGGCCAATCTTTGAGGGCATCATTTACGAACCCCCGTCGAAGTGGAAACACCCTAGCGCAAGCGATGGATGGGTCACGATGTCGAAAAGAGGAATGATGGACCAATACATGGACATCAAAAAGGAACACCCAGATTCCGTTCTTTTCTTCCGCATGGGAGACTTCTATGAACAGTTTCATGATGACGCAGTTGTCTCTTCTGAAGTATTAGGAATCACCCTCACTAGTCGTGACAAAAAGGCCGAAGACCCAATTCCAATGGCTGGTTTCCCATGGCACGCCCTCGAAGACAACTTGAGGCAAATGTTGCAGGCGGGACACAAAGTGTGTGTCGCTGAGCAAGAAGAACAATTACGAGAAGGTGCGAAGTTGCTCGAAAGAGTGGTTACTAGAGTTTACACGCCTGGTTCTCTGTATGAAGAGAGCCTGATTGGAACTGACGAAGTTGCAGGACTTGCTGCGATTTGCGTCAAAGCAGAAGGTGTTGGAATCGCAATCCTAGATGCTTCAACTGGACATGTGTGGACCATGGAGCACACCGGTGATGAAAGATGGGACAGATTACTAGATGATTTGTTGCGAAGTAGTCCACGCGAAGTTATATTCTCTCCAAGAGACGCAGAGAGAGAAGAAATTCGCAAAGTTATTTCCCAATTAGACGGAGTTACTCTTTCACAGCATAATTCATCCAAACGAAAGGGAGAAAGCGCACTAAAAAATGTACTCGAAGTGGCTGATTTAGGCCATATAGATCTTGGAGACTCCCCTCTTGCTATGGATGCTGCCGGTTTGGCTGCAGACTACTTAGCTACCATGCATGTCGTAGATTCAATCGATGTAAAAGAAGTAGAAATAATGCAACCAGATGGAAATATGGTTCTCGACCAGACTACTTTACGAAACCTAGAATTGACTCAGACACTATCTGGAGAAAAGGAAGGTTCACTCTTAGGAGCAATCGACAGATGCAGAACTTCGATGGGTCGACGCATGCTGAAGCAATGGATACTTAGACCCCTAGCAAATAAGGAGAAAATCGAAGAAAGGCAGGATGCAGTTGCATCATTAGCGCGCTCTTCAAGAAGATTAGATGACGTCAGAAATAGCCTTAAAGGTCTTAGAGACCTCGAGAGATTAGCAACTCAGTTATCCTACAACCGTTCAGGAGGAAGAGATATTGTTGCTATAGGATTGGCATTGGAAAGAATGCCCAAAATAAAATTATTGTGCCAGGAGATGGATGATGAACTCCTCAACACGATATCATCTGACTTAGATATCTTAGAAATGATGCGAATCGACATTCAAGCCAACCTCAATGATGAACAACCACTATCGCTCAGAGATGGTGGATTGATTAGGGAAGGCGTAGACTCAAAACTGGATGAATTGAGAACTGCTGCCGCTGTTGGCCATAAATGGTTCAAGGATTTAGAAATAAAAGAGCGAGCACGCCTTGAAATTCCATCACTAAAAGTCAGACATAATCGCCAGATAGGTTGGTTTATCGAAGTAACCAAGACTCACCTTTCTAAAGTTCCAGAAGAATGGAAGAGAAAACAACAGATGACCAATGGTAACCGTTACACTACTGATGATTTAGTAGAATGGGAAGACCGATTACTAACCGCTGCATCCAAGGCTAACTCGATGGAATATAATATGTTCAGAGATCTCCGTGATAGGTGTAGAGATAATTCTCGTGCTCTAGGCTTAGTCAGTTCTAATGTAGCCCAAGTAGATGTCTTACAGTGCTTTGCAGAGGTTGCTCGAACGAGGTCTTGGACTAGACCTACTATTCACGAAGATGACCGTTTAGTCGCCAAAGGATTACGTCACCCGGTATTAGAAATTCAAACTGGTTTCGTGCCAAACGATATTCGCCTAGACAAGAAAAGGAAATTCTTACTGATAACAGGACCAAACATGGGTGGTAAATCGACTCACTTGAGGTGTGCTGCTTTACTGAGTGTTTTGGCTCAAGCGGGTTCATTCGTTCCCGCAAATAGCGCTCAAGTCGGAATGGTAGACCGTATTTTCACAAGGGTTGGGGCATCAGATGACATTCGAAGAGGGCGCTCCACGTTCATGATGGAAATGATGGAAGTCGCTCATATTCTGAAAAGAGCAACTCCAAAATCACTTATTCTTCTAGATGAAATCGGAAGAGGCACCTCTACTTTCGACGGACTTTCAATAGCATGGTCAGTAACCGAAGACATCTGTAGTCGAATAGGAGCTAGAACATTATTCGCAACTCACTACCACCAATTGATTGGCTTAGAAGGAGATGCAGCAGGATTGGTCAATGTACATGTTCAAGTCGCTGAATCCGATGGGGAATTGAAGTTCTTACACACTGTTGCAGATGGTCCTTGTGACGACTCTTACGGAGTACAAGTCGCAGCATTGGCGGGATTACCAAGACATGTAGTAGAGAGGTCGGGTGACCTTCTCGGATTCTTAGAGAGTCAAGCACACGGGGCAAAAGCCGGTGAAAAGGGTGCGCCGACTGCAAGAAGCGCAGGGCAAGCATCACTGCTAGGATTTGTAGGACAACCTCAAGTTAGAATAGAAAAAGATGCATTGGGAGAGGCTGTTAAACAAGCACTATCCAATATCGACCCAGATTCTATGAGTCCAAGAGAAGCTCATGATGCACTTTATACTTTACAAAAAATATTGGAGGGAGAAAAATGAACTCACCGAATAGAATTGTTCAACTCGATGACAGGACTATCGGGCACATTGCGGCAGGCGAAGTAGTAGAAAGACCTGCACAGGTCGTTAAGGAGTTAATCGAAAATTCGATTGATGCAGGCGCTAAAAGGATCATAGTGGACGTTGAACGCGGTGGCTTTGACCTCATGCGAATATTAGATGATGGCTCTGGAATCCACGAAGAGGATTTGCCGCTATCGCTCGACAGACATGCTACCAGTAAATTGCGTAGCCAAGAAGACTTAGCATCAATCGGTACTTTAGGATTCAGAGGCGAAGCACTAGCCAGTATTGGTATGGTCAGCAGGCTATCCATTTCTAGCCGTCCTGCAGGTACAGAAGGACGTAGCATAGTGATGGACAATGGCGACAAGAATAAAATTGAACCAGCAGGTATTGCAGAAGGAACTTGTATTGAAGTATCCAATATCTTTGCAAATCAGCCCGCTAGATTAGCATTCCAAAGACGCCCTGCAACCGAGACCAGTAAAATTGTCGATGTCGTCGTTTCACACGCTATCAGTCACCCAGAAGTCGGATTCAGATTAACAAGCGATGACAAAGTAATCCTCGAAGTACCTGCTGTAGATGAAATGGAAGACAGACTTTACGATATTTTAGGCAGACAAGCAGGTCGCATGATTGAGATTTCATCACCACCCAGTGATGACGATGCACCAGGAGAAGAGAATTGGAGCGGATGGATATCAACTCCTGACATTACAAGAGGAAAAGGCGATGACATTCATATTTTGATAAATGGCAGGCCAGTGGCTGCTCAACCGTTTTTACAATCTATTCGAAGAGGCTACAGAACTAGATTGATGCAAGGCAGACACCCAGTTGCTGTTTTGATGCTAAATCTTCCAGCAGATGAGGTTGATGTGAATGTTCATCCAACAAAACGTGAAGTCAGACTCAAGAACTCTTGGAGAGTTCTTGAACGACTTGACAGAGCTATCGCTTACACATTAGAATCAACCCCTACAGAACCTGAATCAAGCGGTGGCATCACAGGAATTACATCGCTTGCACCTGAAGCAAAAGAAAGACGTACCATTGAAAAGCCGGCTTGGGCACAAACAGCACAAATTTCACTGACAGGAGAAAAACCGGTTGAAGTAAAACACGAAGACAAGCCAAGACCAGTCTCAGTCGCTGAATCTTCTCAAACAACAATAACTGGACAAGAAGCGATTGCTCCGGCTCTTTCCGTTGGAGAAAGAGAGTTACACAGACACGCCGGTTTTGATGCAGAAGATCCTGAAAACTCTGAACCACTGGGTCCTGTGATCAATGATTTGCCTGCGATGGAACCTCTAGCACAATTTGCAGATTCGTACATCTTAGTACAGGCGGAAGAAGAGTTGTTACTGATAGACCAACATGCTCTGCATGAAAGAGTTAGATACGAACGATTGCGCCATAATGAAAGTCTATGGCAAGCCCAAGAAAGAATAAGTTCAGTCCCACTAGAACTCGATGCAAGGCAAATTGCGAGATTAGATGCTCGTATTGACGACCTCAATGACATGGGATTCGTGATTAATAAAAGCGCGGGAGGATATTCTATAACAAGCGCACCTGCACTCCTATCTGCTAACGATTTAGAACCATTTATTCACGACATATTACTCGATATGAGTGAAGATGGAGCTCCTCTTGAAACCGTTGAAGAACGTAAGGACCACCTTGCGTTCCTAAATGCATGCAGAGGTGCTGTAAAGGCAAATGAAAGGTTGAACCTGGCCCAGATGAGAAGGCTACTAGACGACATGAGACGCATCCCTAATCCGTGGGCTTGCGTGCATGGAAGGCCGACTGCAATGAGGATTCCACTAAATGCATTAGACCATCACTTCGGACGTCATGGCTAAATCGTAATGGTTTTTACATCCAAACCACATAACTTCAATTGCTCAAGAAATGATGGCCAGGCCACTTCGTGAAGGTCTACTCCTTCGATCATCGCTCCACAAAACCTTGCTAGCAGTACTGCTGTCATCTGCATACGGTGGTCGCCATATGTTTCGACTATTCCATCAGGACGAGATGGCACCTGTCCACCCTCCACCAATATTCCGTCAGTATTCGCTGAAGCTTTTATTCCGAATCTAGAAAGCATTTCAACTGTTTTAGTAATTCGATTGGATTCCTTATGTGCCGCATGCGGTGCGCCTGAAATCAATCCACCATTCCCCAAAGCCAGCCATGCGGCCATTGGAGTAATCAAGTCATTAGAGTCTCTCAGTACGCTATTTTCTAAGGAATGTCCAATCGATTCTTTTTCACTCGGTGCGTTGGTTACTTCCAATCCAGCCAATTTAGCAAATGACATCATGGAAGCGTCAGAAGGAATTTCTACGTCTGGGCAATTTACTTGCCACGCCTCTCCGATATTTTTAGCTCCAGTCAATTGACACAATTCCCAAGTCAATGCCGAATGGTTCCTTGAAACAGCATCTCCCTTTGTGGTTATATTGAATCCATCAGTTCTTGGAGCCATGAGCATTAGTGATGAATAGAATTGCGATGTATTAGAAACATCTATTTCGACGTTTTGAAGATTGAATGGACCGTTTATATCGATTGGTAGTTCTGATGTATTTTGCTTAGAATTGAATTCAATACAGAGTGACTCCAATAGTTGTAAGGAACTCCTTGCACGTAGGCTTGAGTCGCCATCTATTGATATTTTGAAGTCGCAAGTGGCCGATTGTCCAATCAAAAACCTCAGTGCTGTACCGCTGTTTTTACAATCTAGAGTTCCTGATGGCTGAGATAACTCCCCTCCATATATCGTGTCTTTTTCCCACTTTATCCCAAGTTGTTTCAAACAATCTATCATGGCAAGTACATCTTTTCCAATTTCCCACATTACAATTTTAGTTGGTTTAACATCCATGCTAGCCAGAGTAAGCCAACGCATAGCATGACTCTTAGAAGGAGGTAGTTTTAATCTACCAGACAGTGTACTGGGCTCCACGCATAGAACTTTTTTTCCACTAAAATCGGGGCCAGTATCACTAACCTTACTAGGCCCCATAACCTATGCGAGATGGTGCCTAATCATGAAGTCATCCAAGGCACATGTTGAAGAGCGGCTTTACTACAGCCTCTAATATGGTCAGAGATTCACTCAACCGTCCCTTAAGGGACCTAAGAATATCTCTAACCGATCGGTGTAACATGCGATGCAGATATTGTATGCCTAGTGAACACTTTGGAAATAACCATGAATTCTTATCTAAAAAAGAGATTTTGAGTTATGAAGAATTGACTATGATTGTAGAATCTCTAGTCCCACTCGGTCTTTCCAAAATCCGCCTTACAGGAGGTGAACCATTATTGCGCAGAGACATATGTAAATTCATTGAGATGTTACCTCAAGAATTAGATATTGCAATGACGACAAATGGTATACTACTAGCACGTTTTGCACAAGACCTAGCAGATGCCGGTCTAAAACGGGTTACCGTATCTCTAGACGCTATTGATGTTGAAACGTTCCAAGCGATGGGCGACACTAAAGAAGTCCCTGAAACAGTGCTACTCGGTATTGAGGCTGCACGAAAAGCTGGATTAGCAGTCAAGGTGAACACAGTAATTAGAGCAGGATATAATGAACACTCTGTCAAGATGGTTGCTGACCGGTTCATAGGTAGCGATGTAATTGTGCGATACATCGAATTTATGGACGTAGGTAAAACCAATGCTTGGAATTTAGATGAGGTCATTACCGGCAAAATGATGCGACAGATGCTTGAAAACATCAAACCTCTAGATGCTAATCACGTTGGTGAAGTGGCCAACAGGTACCAGAGAGGTAGCCAGGAGATTGGATTCATTGAGAGTGTATCTAATCCATTCTGTGGCGACTGTAATCGTGCTAGAATATCTGCAGATGGTTCGATGTACACTTGTTTGTTTGCATCAAAAGGTAACGACCTGAAGGCGATGATTCGTATGGATGCCACCAAAGAACAGATTGCAGAAGCTGTTAGGTCGATTTGGACCAAAAGAGATGATGCTTATTCACAGATCCGAGGTAAAACAGAAGTCGACAAAGTCGAAATGTCCTTCATCGGTGGTTAACTTTCGATCACAGGTAGCCTGATATTTGCTAGTACTGAGTCGCTACCTTTGTCGACTAGTTGGAAATAATGGCTACCAGTATTGCAGCCCAGTGAGCCACAATCTAACACAAAGTAATCACCTTTAGTCACAGACCAGCCTGCATCTCTATCATGGAATGAGATGTTAGTGCCTACTGTACCATATACATCTGAATCATCAACTGTGCCGGAATGCTCAGTGACACTTTGTCCGGTTTGATTTACAATTGACCATTCAACTTTCAGTGGGTCAAGGGATTGATCTAAACTTGTAATTGAGATTACATGGTAGCCATTAGATAATGCACGTACCGATACTTTCCCTTGGGGTTCGGCCTTCTCTACATTGTCAAGAGTTGATGCCATCATTACGAAAACCATACTGGAAAGTAGTACCGTAATTGCTAGTAACAGTACAGTTGCGATGACCGGGCTGACCGCTTCATCGTCTCTCTGCATGATACTCCCTCGCAAGCAAGCCACTTGAATCAACCGCTCAATTTTGTTGAAAAATGGCAAATGTAGGCCACATCTCGTAATTCTAAATGACCCAAAGCATCCTTCGACAGGTTACAGCTCTCCAAATAATATTCTTTGTCAGTCGGTTAAACATCAAGTTTAGAATCCAATCGGGTAATCTAAAGATCATACTCCCCATCTTGAAAGAGCGTTTTGAATTACGCATTACTTTGCCCATTTGTTTTTTCCAACGCTTTTCGTATTCTTCTAACGCAGTTCCTGATGAAAGATGTTCAGATATTACTTGACCTGCAATCCTTCCACCTATCATTGCAATTGTGATGCCTGCTCCGTTAGAAGGCAATACCATTCCTGCTGAATCTCCTACAAGCATGTAATTGCCTTTTACGAATTTCTTAATCGTTCCAGACATTGGTAGTGAACCTGCTCCTGTAAACGAGATATTACCATCATACTTTGAAATGAAATCTTCAGTATATTGGTTTAGAGAACGCCCTTTAGAGAAACTCTTCTGAATACCTAACCCGATATTAGCGCCAGTTCCTTTAGGGAACATCCAAGCATATCCACCCGGAGCCATAGAGCCAAAGTGCAATTCAACTGCTTCACCAAAGTCTCCGTCCATCAAAACAAACTTTACTGGAATTTTTATTGACTTTTCATTCCAGTATTCTTTACGAATTGGCCCGTTATGGCCACCTGCATCAACAATCACTTTTGCAGTATATGAATCTCCATTGCGAAGAAGAACTTTGTTTCCTTCAACTCTTTCCACTCTAGAATCGATTAGGAAATTTGCTCCTGATTCTTTTGCTAACTCGACTAAAAACTCATCATGTGCAACTCGATTAAGGACATATCCATCAAAATCAAACTTCAGTGGTTTGCCAGAAGGTGGCACCAAATGCATTTTTGTTGAATGTCGAGATATTGCATCGGCAGGAGTTCGAAATAAGTCATCCATGTCTGGAACATCAGGACATAAGCGCCTCATTTCATCATTGGAAGGAACCAATTCCCCACACTGTAATGGTGTTCCGATAGGGTCTCTTCTATCGATAACCAGAACATCCGCTCCGCCTTCTGCTGCATACCTGGCTACGGTACTTCCAGCAGGTCCACCACCGATAACGATTACATCATGGTCAAATGATTCAGTCAAGCCATCACCTCACGAGTGTCTGTTCTGCACCATTCTAACTACATGTTTAAGCAATTGCTTAGCATCACAATCTTCGAAATTATCCAAATGCGAGATTGCCCTTTCCAAATGATTGTCTATTAGAATCTCAGAATAGCGTAAACTTTCTGCATGCTCCAGTAATGAAATTAGTTCATCAAATAATGAATCGTCAAAGTTACGAATCAATTCGGCTAACCTGACACGTTGCTCGCCATGAAGTAATGTCAAAGCATGGATAAGTGGAAGTGTCATTTTTCCTTCATATACATCCGAGCCTCGAGGTTTACCCATCCGTTCATCGCCCCGAATATCTAGTAAGTCGTCTACTAATTGGAAAGCAATTCCTAATTCCATTCCAAATTTGAATAGTTCCTCACACCGGTCTTGACTTGCATTTGCAACTAGAGCCGCCCCCTTACAACCAGCAGCAAATGGACCTGCAGTCTTGCCTTTTACAATTTCAAGATAATCTTCAGGAGAAGTGGATAGATCCAATACGTGGTCTAACTGACTAAATTCAGCACTAGCGAGACGAGATGAATAACTCGCCATCACTTCAACAATCTCTTCACGATATTTACCACCCAATCCGAAGCCTTGAACGAATAGCCAATCTCCACCGATTATAGCCTTAGGTTGACCTACTAGAGCATGTAAAGTTGATTGACCTCTTCGAGTTAATGATTCATCATTTATGTCATCATGAATCAATGTCGCTGTATGAATAAATTCTGAGGCCAAAGCTAGAGGCATTACTTCATCGATATTCTCGCCGCCCGATAATTGGTATGAAAGAAGAGAAAGAATTGGCCGAAGCCTCTTTCCGCCAGCTAGTAGAATCTTACCTGACAATTCTGCTACTTCGCCATAAATAGCGCACTGCTCTTCAATCATAGCTTCTAAATTGGCATTAATTAAGTCGCGTAAATCTTCGAGATAATCAAGTGCAGTATTGTCCTCCATGAAACACCCCACAAGGGTCGCCTTCTTAACGAGTGGCGGGCGCCCTTTGAACGCCGGCATCTGCTGGCCGAGGTTGATGAGATGAGTGAAGAAGGACGATTTGAAATCCTTTTATGCCCAGAAATGGGTGATGGAGTCCATACTCATGTCAAGAAACTAATCGATAACCATCCAGATAGTATGACCTTAGTTGAAAAGCAAGTTCCTCACATAGAGTCTGCAATTGAACTATTGCGAGATGGACATGGTGACTTAGTTGCCGCCTCAGGAAGATGGTGGTTTGAAAACCGAGACAAGGACTTAACCGCATCAGTCGTATTACCTAGAAGAGAGCCCACAAGAGTCCTTGTAGGTGAAGACAAACCTGAATATGTTCCTAAAGGTGCTGTAATTATCGCTGATTGCGAAATAGTTCGTCGTCAAATGATCAGACTCCGTAAAGACATCAATGTAATGTTGCCAGAGGAATTTGGGGATGCACCTGATGATATGTTTGAGAGAACATTATGGCTAGAAGAATTGAGAAAGGATAACTCAATTGATGGCTATATCATTCCTAGAGCATTACATGCGACCTTGCCTTTCAGAACAAGAAGACACACTTTAGGGATGCAAAGAGATAATCCTGAAAGATTTAGATTCATCCCAGTCCCATTAGATGGTTTTACAGTACTAATATCTCGAATAGATTTTCCAATAACTGGAATCACAGAAATTGTCGATGCAGGAGCTGCACTATCATTGCGCCTAGAAATGATGATGTTAGACAATATAGAAACAAGTATGCATGACAAAATTGCTTTGATGATTGAACAGAGAAAGGTAGGTACAATTCTTAGAGAGGCTGCTCGAACTGGTGACGAATTACCTGCAATAGGATTAGTTACCGATAAAGATGAGATTAAGGGTGGAAAAACCAGAATCGATTTAGCACTTGAAACGCTCAATAGAGACGGTACTGTAACTGCAGGTGTAGAAAAAATATTCATTCCATCTGAAAGTCACTCAGCATCATTGAAGGTACTGAATAATTGGAATCAATTATTGAAGATTATGCGTGAAGACCCTGAGGAAGAAACCCGTGGAAGAATGAAGGAATTAATGGATGAATACATTGATGATTTAGTCTCCAAAGGAAGATTGTCAGAAGAGAGAATACATTCTCCAATGATGGAAGATGAAAAAGAGGATTAATCCACTAAATTTTCACCAGACAAATCTCTTATCCTGGCCCTACAACTTTCAATATTAGCAGGGTCTCTGTTTTCACCTGCTAAAATTAAATCAAATCCATTATTGTTTAATTCCCTTGACAACTCTATCATTTCAAGAGGAGCATTTGAATCAACAACTTCCGATATTGATTCATCGATTTCTCTGGCGGACGATTCCCATGAACCCGATAATTTCAGTAAATCCTTAGTTAGTCTTTCAATAATGTCAACTGCAGAAGGAGGTCTTGCAAGGGCGCCTTGAATAGTTCTAACAGCATCAACATGAAGTGAACGAAGTTCACCCAAACGACCGGCTGCTCCAATAATTTGAGTAGACATCCATTCGCGGTCGCCGTTTTTAACCATTTTTTTACGAGCCTTTTCAAGTTCCTTTTTGACTTCTAAAGATCCTGCAATAATCGCATCTTGAATACTAGCAACTTCGTTGAGGGTTGTTTGCACTGATTCAACCCTATCGCGCATTTCTTCCTCGAGGCGAACTTCCTCTCTCCTCAAGTCGTACCTAATGGAATCTATAATTCCTGAAGCAAGGGACGTCGCTTCTTTGAGTGAACCTTTAGCCGCTCTCTCATACCTCCCCATGCTCCGCCCTCAAATCTCCCTCAAGTCGCATCGGTTTGAAGGTGTTGATTCTCTGAAAAGCGGAAAATGCTCTTAGCCCCTTAGGGGCTTTGAAATAAAAAATACCCTCCTAGAAAGTGTCTCTAAGCACTTTGATTGGGGTGCAACCTCAAATATGGAGAGGAATGGAGAGTGATTGGAGGAATGCAATTGACCGATAAGCAATCCCTTCTTTCTGAACTCCATCAGGCAAGATTAGATCGCCTAAAAGAGATATGTGCGGAGCATGGAATTTCACGTAATGGCTCGGTAGAAGTTCTACGTGGTCGGCTGATTGCAGACCTGGTTCTAGACGAGTGGGATTTCTCACCTGAAGGAATAGACTCTATTCTCAACAATGATATTGGGCAGGTACTTGCTGTATTTGGTGTTAAAAAATCAGGCTCGATTCGTGAAAGGAGGCAAAGGCTCTTCCTTCACCTCAACCATGATGCCAAACAGCTCACTCCTGAGAAACTAGATACTTTGTCAAGAGACCAGTTGCATGAACTATGCTCTAAACTAGATTTACCTCGCTCAGGAGCTAAACAAGCACTTCTGATGCGTGTCGCAGGCGTCCTAACATCACAATCAGGTTCATGGGGAGTAATCAAAAAGAGCCTAAGAAGGCCAAGAGGGGAGCCTAAGCGCATCAACATTCCATCCCCGTCAGATGATTATGACTCCATATCAAGCCAAGTTAGCGCCCCTGAAACCCAACAGTTGGCAGAACAATCTGCTGTGCATACAGAAGAAATTGAAATTATGGAAGATGTTGAAGATGTTAGTGAAGTAGAGGTCATTGATATCGCACCTCGAGTTATTGTAGAACCATTGCCTGTTGCGCCGGTTGTTGAACTCACAGAGTCGGTAATTGAGATAGAAGGACGCACTGCGGAAATTGATGCATTGTGTAGAGATTACCTACTAGTTGGGTCAATTAGTGACTCAGAGGATGTCAATGCATTCATTTCCAGCCTAAGCGCACACGGACTTCCGGTAAACGACTCAAATGCGGCAGACTTCGTCAAAGCAAGACTGATTTCTCTTGATGCAATGGCTAGAGCAGAAAAAGAAGCACTGCACTCGATGCCTAATTCATGGAGGGAAAGAGAGGCCTTACGTGGATTTGAAGAAGCACGTAATATCCTAAGGGAGGTTTTGCCAGAAATTATCACTTCGACTGACGGAGATATGGTCAAAGCAAGAATGGCATTCGAAGAAAAGGCAAGAGAATTGAATCTTGATTTACGCCTTCCATCCGTTTCAGGAAGATTGCATGCGCTATTCGACTTACAAATATCTTTAGATGAAGAAATCGCAGCAAGCGACCCCAAAACCGCTAGAAGAACCAGAGTTATTCGACTATTGCAGCACGGATCTATTCATCTTCAGGCTGGTGAACGAAGAACACTCGACCGACTTGAGCGAAATATCGATGGTTTCGAACAATTGGTTGAAGCCATATTGGAAAAGTCTGAAGGCTCATATGGTGATGCTCAGCAAACCTTAGTCATTCGATTCCTCGAGAAGAAAGGATATGATGTTAACAATTCTGAATTACGGCCAAGAGTCGTAGCAGCAGCAGGAGTTATCGGGGCCGAGTTAGGTCACATTTCACCTTCTGAAATACCAAGGATTGCACCAGGTATCAAAGTATCAGATACTGAAGTGGATTCAATCATATCCGACCTCAAAAGACTAGCACAGCAATTCAAAGCGGTAAGTGATGAACCAGTGGCTGATGAAGAAATGGAACTAGCAGAATCTGTTGCAGATGCTGCGGACAGAGTTTCTTCTGTCAGAAGTAGAATCGACGGTGTCGACGATTTACTTGCTCGCCTAAATATCTCAAATAATTAACGAGATGCGTAGAAACCTTGGACAACTTTGGTTACTGTATCGATATCTCTGATATCTCTGCGAAGTAAATCAGCTAATATCTGCTCCCTCTGATTGAGGTGTTGCTCAAATTGGGCAGGAGTTATTCCAGCCGCTTTACAGATAGTCTCTCGCATCTTGGAAGGTATTCCCGTTTCCTCAATGGTGTCAGTTGCAGCGTTGTACTTCCATATAGCATTCAAACGAGGTTTGTCGCCTTCCATACCTGCAACTTCGGCTACCTCTGTAATTTTCCTAGCAGTTTTGCCATTGACGTGTAATCTAGCTTGGATTATTATCAAATCAAGACCGGTTAGCATAATTGGCGGGACATTCATTGGCGGATTGATCATCCTAGTGATGGTCTCCATAGCGGTATTAGCGTGGAGTGAACCGAATGAACCGTCGTGACCAGTATTCATCGCTGTTAGCAAAGTTGCTGCTTCACTGGAACGAACTTCTCCCACGATAATACGGTCTGGTCGCATTCTGAGACTTGATTTTAGACAGTCATTCATATCGACAGCAGGTGTTCCGTCAGGTCTCTCTCTCCTGGTTTCCATTCTTAGCCAGTGGTCGTGATATACTTGTAATTCAGCGGTATCTTCCACTGTAAGTAAGCGCTTGTGCCACGGAATATACATTCCAAGGCAATTCAGAGTTGTGGTTTTACCAGAACCAGTACCACCTGCAATAACGAAATTGGCAGGTCGACTATCCAATCCTTCAATCCAAACCCACATCATTGCAGCAAGGCGTAGATTTACAGTTCCAAATTTAATCAAATCTATCATTGTAAGTGGGTCATCACGGAATTTTCGAATTGTTAGAGTCGGTCCATCGGGTGAAACGGGAGGTATTGTTCCATTCACACGGCTTCCATCGGGAAGACGACCATCAAAGATAGGAACTAATCCAGGTCCATCTCCTAAAGGAACAGATGTAAATGCTGCAATGTTACGAGCAATCTCTAATCCTTGTTGGTCATCGACAAATACATTGGTTTGACACATACCGTGGTCTCTGTGTGCCACTTTAACACATTGAGAGCCACCGTTGTACATCACTTCTTCCAGATTATCATCTCCAAGTAGAACTGCCAAATTGCCATATGGGTTTGGCTCTACTCCACCATCTACATGATACATTGGAGAAGGGTGATTCTGCTCCATGTATATTGTTACATTTCCATATTGATCCAGTATTTTTTGCATTTAATTATCCTCCAATAACAAGAACTCCGACATGATAAATCGTCATTGAAACCGCCATCCAAAGCGGGGCCCACCAAAGCGATGATCGCATACGACCTAGCATCCTGCCACTTACTCCGATAGCAACTAAAGATGCTGCTCCAAAGAATAAAGTGAAAGATGTATTGAATTCGTCAAGTTGGAATCCTTGACTCCTTGGTGCAAACAGACCCACTATGAAGGCGATTAAGAATGGTAAACCGATTGATACAAACATTACGATTAGAATAGATCTACCCATCAAATCGGACTCTCTTCGATTCATCAAATCGTTCAATCTCTCATAATCCTGAGACATGTCAGAAAGTATGTTTTGGAGAGGTGCATCTTGTTCTATAGCAGTAGATATGAGATGCATTACTCTCTGAACCTGTGAGGAGCGAGATTTGGTCGCAAAATTTGCTAAAGCCGAATCGAACGATGATGCGTGGCTTTCAGCTAAGGTCTCTTTTAGCAACTTACCGAGAGTACCAGTACTTCGGTCGGCTTCCGCCATCATAGCTTGCTGGAGACCTAATCCTGCACCTAGGGAGTCTGAAAGAGCCTCTAGCATTGCAGGTAAATCGTTTTCAATCGACCTACGTCGTTGCCTCTCAATGATTGGCGGAACTCCGCCTATTGCGAACGCTATTCCAATTGTTATCATGAACAACAAGAAAGGATCGTTTCTGAACATCTCAAGAATACCAAAAATCATGAAATCACAACCCTGGGTCCTTCGTGTGGGCCTTTATTCCAGCCAGTGCCATTCCAAGTAATGTGATGAATAGTCCAACATTTACGATACTCATAGCCGTATCTTGTTCTAAATTACCAACCATATCGGCCAATCCGCCAGAAATGAGTTGTGGAATAATTCCGATAATCGATAATATGATTGGACCAATCATGCCAATAGACAACAGGGTTTCAGGAACTCCGCCCAAACTTTCAATGTAATCTTTGACGTTCTCAGTACGCACTTCTTCCATTCTTTCTCCTTGCTTTCGCAAGGTTTCAATGATATCTGTATTTTGTGTAATGTTATTCAGCATCGTATTTACTACTCTTTTGTAGCCATCATTCTCTGCCTTTTTCAAAAGATTTCGCAATTCTCTTTCCATCGGTTTACCAGAATTGATATTTTTCATCAAGGTTTCAAAATCTTTGGAAATAATTCCGTATCCACCTTGAGCGATTGAGTGGATTGCAGCCTCGAGACCAACACCTGAGCTCATCAGAACATCCAGTGTTCTAATGACATAGAGAATCTCTCTAGACTCATCCAGTGACCTCATTCATTCCACCTCAACGTATATCTTCAATGAATTCGAATGTATAGATGCTATCTGAACCATCATATTCCATCTTACCGAAAACAGTTTTCACATCTCTTTCTTCAAATGGGTCATGAATGTATGGTTGGCCGCTTCTGAACATTTTGAGGATCTTTTTGTAATCCTCATAATTCATCTCACCACGTACCGTGTAAACCGCTGATTCAGCGCCTTCATCTACCAAATCATCGCCTTCTCCACCATGGAGTACAGTACGAGTAATTCGTCGTGTTATCACTACGCTAATATCTGCATTTGGAAGTCTAAGCCAATCTGCACTAGAAGTTCCGCTTGCTGGGCGAATAAAGAAATCTGTTCCTCCCATAGTCTCACCTGTAAACCGATGAGGTCGCGAATGGGCCTTGAACCTGTTGGAGTAAAAAGCCTCAAACAGTTATCTTGAACCATCCAAATCTAGGTTCGTGAACTGTTCCTTCTTCGGACAAATCATCAAGACTTGCTTCTGCTGCATCACGGTCATGACCTCTGGCTGCAGCATTAGATAGTAATGTGTCGAAATCAACACCTTCACCTTGATCTAATCTTGAAATTAAGTCTAGAATTACCTGTTTAAGGTCCGGTGCATCTCCGCTCGAATCGCTAGGCTCTTCTGCCTCACTTTCACCTACATCTAGACTAACTTGAGCCGCTGGAGTCGGTGCCACTGCAGATGGTGTCTTATTTTCTGCAATATCCAATGTTTGCATAATATTCAATCTATATGACTCTAAATCAATATCACCATAGTGCTCGTTAGCTAACAGGATACTTTCACACATGTGCTCGGGGATTCCATTGGCTCGCAATGCTTCTATTGACTTCTCTAAAGATACTGATTTCTCCTGGCTATCGATACGATTTAGCATCCCATCTGCTGCTTTTACGAGCCATTCGCAGTAAGTTGAACGAGAAATTATCGCTGCTTCTTCTGGTCTTAGACTGGTGTAAACCGCTCCTTCTTCAGACTGGAAATATCTTGCTTTAGCAGTCATGATTAGCATTATTGTTTCACCATCATCGACTCTTGAAGACAATTGTAAAGTCAATTCACGCATAGATTCTGGTGCATAATCGCCTACTGAAAAGTAGTGCTGACCAGAAGGGTCTCTAATCTGGCCTCGCCATAGTGTTGCTCCGTTGGAGGTTTCATGGGGTTCTAGCCTCTCAAGTAGTCCTGCAACTACCAATCTGTTGACCTTAGCTCCCAATTTGGTGATTACGAAAAGAGGATCGAACTCTCCTGAACCTTGTTGATGTAAAGTAGACTCGCCAAACTCAGAAGCCAGCATATGCCATGCTGGTTGCCTCTTTGCTCTTCTTGCTGGTTGCAATCAAACCACCCCCCATTTTGCTCTCAATTCAGCCGCAACTAATACAGATTCAACTTCGATTAATTCCGCATCATCAGAAAGAAGCATTGCGCCTTGTTCATCTACTATAGTTCTCCCTGATGCCTTCAATTGGCGACCAAGGAATCTTTCTCTTAGACTTTGAACAAAAGCCATAGTACCATTTTCGGTAATGTCTGCAGTGATTTTTTCTTCGTTCATTCCAATCAATGCTTCAGAAGCAGATTTGTTAATGATAAGAGAAATTGTTGATTGGCCATCGTCGAGAACCATTCGCATTCGCACATCAGGTTTACCTTCACTTGATGAGCAACCAGGAGTAGAACATGCACCATCCCTTAGTACTCTACGACATTCTACACATCGAATGATTATACCCGAATCTTCACGGATAGAAATTACGTGACCAGATGTTGAGATTCCAACCCTGCTAGCGCCTGTAGCCAATTCCGAAAGAGGGACTTCAACTACATTGTTTGCCAAATCAATATCGTCACCCCAAGGAGGTGCTGCTAAGATTTCTATTTGCGAAACATCGTCAATTGTGATATCAGGTATACCTTGCCATGCTCGTACACGAACACCTCGTAAGCGAATTACAACAGGTGTAGCTTCGAAATCGAATGGAGGTTCAGACCAAATTGAACATCTGCATCTACCTGTTGGGTCTGCTATATCGCCTGACCAAACACTCTTTTCTTCACCGTCTTTACCGGTGAAGTCTCGCCTGATCATTTTCTGAACTTCTACAATGATTTCGACATCTCTTGAAACATCTCGCAGATCCTCTATACGGCTAACGGAGTTAGCTACTAAATCATCTGCTGATGCAAAATTAGAATCATGATATATTTCTATTCTAGAAGATGCGCCTATATTTATTTCAGGATTATCTCTGAATACTTTGATCTGGGCGTTTTCAATCTTCAACAAAGAACCAACTTCGTGTTCAAATGATTCCCAAGATAAGAACCCAATCGCTCCTGTATCATCTGCGATTCTTCCTCTAACTATATCGATGGTACCTGAACCATCTCTTCGGTGTATTACGTCTTTGCGACTTGCAAGAAGTCGGCCTACGATAGTCACATTCCCTTCTGACTTTATCGAGTTTATTTCGACTGGTTCGCCAGGTGTTGTGACTGTTCTCTCGCCTTCCCTTAGCACTACTACTCTGCTAGACTGATTGATGTTGATACTCATTCTACCTTGGTACTCATTCACAGATACACCTTCGAGCCTAACTACTGCCCCTGGTGCAATGTTTGGATGATTGCCCCAATCCTTGAATTCCCATCGAGTTCTATTTCCGCCTTCAGAAAATGGTTGGTCTTCAATAAGACCATATGGAACTATTTTCTCTTCACCACGAACCATCGTTGTTCTTGGATTGTGCGTAACGATTTCTACTTCGATTTCGACATTTCTGTCATCTCCGGAAAGGTCTGACAATTTCTCTACTTTTTTCAGTGGAATCGATTGCTTTTGAGACGAACCTGATTGCTTTGAAGAAGGAGTTGCCATTCCAGTATCTGATTGGAAACGACGTAGAACTGAGCGCATTGCATCCTCTGGAGGGATTAAGAAATCCGTCTCATATCTTGCAAATGCTTCTGCTACCTTCTCTGCGTCTGCCTCAGGCACCTGCTTGAGTACCTCTGCTACATGTGCATCATAATTTGATGACATTAGCGACACCTCGACGGTCTAATCTCTTTTTCAGGCCCGTCGCAGGACGGGTGTTCGGGCTTTCGTGCTGGCTGGTTGGTTTCTATTGACACTCCCTTTCACCTCCGTGGAGTTAGATGTTCGTTGGAGACGGTTCTTGAAGATGTCTGCCAGTTCTAACTAAAACTGAAAGTATAGGTAGTCAAGCAGGATTTATTCTAAGTCCGTCCATTAACAGAATATCTGGTACATGCATTGAGCCGGTGCTGTATGAACCCTTGCGTATATTCGAATCACCTAGTACGACCCTTCCGGCCAGAGCTTTTGCCATATTACCGGACAGTCCTGCTTGAGAAAGCGAACCAATAATCTGCCCTCCTTCTATTCGTAAAATAGTCGAAGTTGTTACAGAAAAATCACCACTTGTTGGATTTGCTGTATGTGCACCCATCACACTGTGAACTAGATAACCATCCTCCATTTCTTCGATTAATCTGTCTCTGGACAACGTTTGATCTGAGGAAGATAAAACCAAGTCGCTGCATCCACAAATTGGAGGAGATGTATGACCTCCTCTTGATGCAGAACCTGTAGATTTGGCAGAAGAGACCTTTCCTTCAGCAACCAATTTAGCAGCATCTCTAGTCGACCAAAGTTCACCGTTTAATCTACCAGAATCTACCAAGGTCTGAGTACGACTTGGGACTCCTTCATCGTCCCTAGAACCTGAAGACATCCCTCCTTCCATCAAGCCGTCGTCAACCAAAGTAAGATGATTAGCCATCACAATTTCATTCATTTTCCCAGACCAGAATGATTCACCTCGAGCTAGCCTCTCACCCTTTATTGCGCTAGGAACAACCACTGAAAATAGTGGGGAAAAGCCACCGGATGTCATCAAAACTGGACAGTCTTCGGTAGCACCGCCTGGTATCTTTTCTCTAGTTGCTTGTGACCAGTGTACTGCTTTGTCAACACTTGCGGTTAAGTCTTTCAGAATTGAGCGTGATGATTCACCCTCGTAAGAAGAAGTTAGATGTTCATCTTCGTCAATGGAAACATGAATGCCTATTCCATGAGATGTGTGTACTCCACCATTCTCAATTCCACTACTTGTCACCAAAGCACCTGCGCCAGCACCTACTCCAATTCCACCACCCACAGCAACAGCCCTGGAATCTATTTCAGTAACTCGAGTAAGTACTTGGTCACCTTGCTCTAATAAATCTTCAGGACCCATGTCTAGAATGGCTTTATCTTTCATACCGCCGACTTTTGGGGCGGACTCATTACCCGGCAATTCGAAGCCATCGATAGATGGAGAACGCTTGGCTATACTGAGTGCTTGCTTAATCGCTCTTGATGCAGATGAGGGGTCGACAAGATGCGCGTATCCATAACGGCCATCTTCGACGATTCGAATTCCGAATCCCCCATCTCCTCCTCCGGAGGCCATAGAAATTCTTCCAGCTTCGATTTCCAATGAGTGCCCATAGCCCTGAGTTGCATAAACTTCCCATTGCTGTACATTCTCTTTATCACAAGCCGCACCGATATTTAGTGCAGACTCCATTAGCCTCTCAACCGCATCATCAGGGATCATTATCATCCCACCAATGCTTCTCTAATTCGCATCAAAGGGCCACCGTCGCCGACAGGTACAGTTTGTCCCTTTCCACAGAAGCCAGGTGCTGCTAAATGAGCATCTTTGGTAAGTCCGTCCACATCTTTGAGAATCTGTAAAGTCATTCCTGAAACACTGACATCCTTTACCGGGCGTGATAATGAACCATTTTCAATAATCCAAGCCTCCTGTGCTGCGAATTGGAAAGAGCCTCGACCAGTATCAACCTGTCCGCCTCGGCTACCACAAGCATATATTCCAAAATCAATGTCCTCGATTAATTCATCTAAATCATGGTGTGAACCACCTTGAATTATTGTGTTTGACATTCTAACAAGAGGGTGATGAAGACCATCTTGTGCTCTTGCTCCACCGTTTGGCTCCAGGTCATACCTATGAGCCGTTTCTCTGTGATTGAGATATTCTGTAAGTACGCCGTTTACGATTAAATTCTTGGGCCTTGGGTCTACACCTTCATCATCGATAGGATAGCAACCATAGCCACCTCGCAAGGTTGGATCATCGACAACTGTGCAAATTTCTGAGCCAATTGTTTTCCCTAGTCTACCCTCTAGACACGAATCACCCGCTGCTACCAAATCGGCTTCACAAGGATGCCCTAATGCTTCATGGATGTAAACTCCTGTCAAATCTCGGTCGGCAACCAATGGGAACCTACCTGATGGCGCTCTTTCAGCACCGAGTAACCTCAAAGCGGAAATCTTTGCATTTCGGCCCATTTCTCCAAGGTCACAACCCTCGATTACTTCCAAGCCACCTTCGCCGCCATGCCTCATTCTATAGGACACGACGTCGTCACCATCTCTGGCGGTAACCATACCATTAATCAAACTCCTTTGGAATGACCAAACACGATTCATGCCTTCTGTGGTCATCAATTCGGTGTGAATATGTTCATCAGACCAACCTGTTGAAGTAGAAACTATTCTTTCATCATCTTTAGCCTCATTATCGATAGCTAACATCATCTCTATTCTCTGGTCAAGGTCAGTATCTCTTACATCCTTAGCACTCTTCCAGTGTATTTCATCTTGGATGATAGGAACTTCTGCAAGTCCAACGATTGTTTGTGAAGGAGAACGACGTGCTGCAACTGCTTTAGCCAGTCTAAATGTAGATTCAACTTGGCCCATTATTGATGCGATATCACTTGTAGAATGGACGCCCCATGCTCCGTCGGCAAGTATCCTCATCGTTACTCCGACCTCTTGGCCGGGAATCGCCCTCTCGAGTTTACCGTCTTTGAGAGATGCAGTGTTAGTAGTCTCGCTTACAAGCCTAATTTCTGCATACTCTGCTCCAAGGTCAGAAGCCATGTTGAGGGCTTTAGTAATCTTATCTTCATCCAATAGTCTACCACTGGAAAAGTGTGAATCAGATTGACGTGTTGCAACCACCATATGCCAGTGGTGCAGTAGGAACTCTTTGAGACTTACTAATTCTAGCGCATATCTGCCAAGTGTATATGGGCTATTGCGGCATTTTCATCAGTTCCTGACTCGATCCCGATTCTGTTAGCATCAAATACCGATAAATCAGGACGATCTTGAAGACTTTTGAAACTCATTCTTCGAGCGTGTTCTGCAAAGTCCCCACTACCTGCTTCGCATGACAGGTCGACAATCCACGCTGTTTTATCCCCTTCACAAATACCTGCGCGTTTGAAACTAGATGCGACATGATGTGTGCCCGATAATAAACGAATGAATTCACCATCCAATGAATTCGATTTCATTACTCCTCTTTCGCTATTCCTCATCAGTACTTGATGAGCAACCCATCCATGAATATCGCTAGCCAAACATGAACCTCCAACAAGAGCCCAATATTCCGAATCACGAACTTCCAGCCACGACATTACAAGAGCTCTAGGGTCTTTGCAAGGGACATCCAATTCGACCCTTAAACAGGGAAAAGGTGGTGCGGTCACAACATCCCCAAACCATTCTTGGTTTCAATCCTGACGCTCACCCGGTAATGGTTCATCATCACTTCTAGGTTGCTTTTGTTTGCCAGATACTGAAAGGCTACGAACAGATTCCATGATTCTCTCAACCAGAACAGGGCCCCAGCCTCGCATTGATTTCAAACTGTCTAATTGCTTAGAAGACATTGCTAACAAGTCCGCAGGAGTACGAACCCCCATTTTCGAAAGTGTTCTTGCACGATTACGACCTACATTCCTAACCTGGACTAATTGAAGTAAATCCTTTTTGCAACCAGCTCTTACTCTTGCCCGAGTCAAATCTAACATAGCAGCGAGTTCAACAACATGCCCTAGGTGTTCTTCTGCAAAAACGTCATCTCGGAGTAAAACTTCTCTAGAAGCCAATAGTAACCAAGCCATCAAATCTGTTCGGGAATGAACATCTCCTGGTGTCACTCCAATCTCCTTTTCGATATTGCGTAAGTCTATTTCTTCGTACCACATCTCGGTACACCAAGCGCTTTTTACCAAACCCATAGCCCTTTCATCAATCGGGCTTTCAATCAATAATTCATCCTCAACCAATGCGGCTTTTTGTCTTAAAGTACTACCAAATTCTAATTCGCTAGACTTTGGCCACAGGGATAAGAAATCTGGAGTTGCAGCAACCAAGTGACATAGACTGAACTCCGTAACAGGTAGGGATTGGCGAACGATTCTTCTCACCGCTCTCCTTAACCCATCGATCATGATATCTGCAGATAAGGGGTCTATGTACAACTGAGCTACTCTTTCGCCCATTGCTGTTGCTTCATAACGAGTATCTAGAGCCTCTACTTCGAAAGATTCTGGAGCGGAGATAGTGATGCTGGAAGCACGTTGGAACCCAAATGTTGCTTCTGTCGGCTCTCTTGTTTTGTTGGTAGAGAAACTAACCCCTGAAGCTGATTGTGCAGCATCTACCCAAGATGGTGTTTCGTCATCCCAAGACTCACTTACTGTCCCAACATTTGCCCTTCTGATAAATCTCTTTTCCACCAACCATTTCAACATTGAATCAATGTTCTCCTGGAGGTAGGAATGAGTTTGCGAATGGCCAAGGTATGTGCTTGAGAAGAAATCTCCAATTTCACTTCGTAAGTTCAATCCGCCAGTAGCTATCGTAGATAGAAGATGAAACCTCAATGCGGGTTCAGCAGCTAATTTCGAGGTTATATCTTCGACTGGACCGTGAATGTAACGGTCAGCAATTGCATCGGCGACCTCTCTGGGGTCGCCGCCTTTGCAAGCCAGCCAAGCCTCTCCTTTAGGGTCGTATCGAGGCCTTCCGGCTCTACCAAGCATCTGCCTTACTTCCATTACAGGTAGGAAACGACTCATTCCATCCTCGTATCTTTTTAAATCTCGAACCAAAACTCTTCGTGCGGGCAAATTTACACCTGCTGCAAGTGTTGGAGTGGCACATAAACAGTGTAAAACACGTTGCTTGAATGCATCTTCGATCAGGCTACGCTGATTATGCCTTAGTCCTGCGTGATGGAATGCAACGCCGCCAAGAACACATTCTGCTAGAATATCACCCATAGCAGAATTTGATGCCCTGGCCAATTTAGAAGACAATTCTTTCAATGGGATAAGGGATTCAGGGTCTGATTTTGAAAGGAATTTGTGCATCCGTTGACCTAACTTCTTAGCTTCAGACTGTGCAGAACGTCGAGTTGCAACGAAAACAAGAAGTTGTCCTCCTTGCTCATGGACATCGCTTAGTGCGGCCCAAGAAATGTGACTCTTAGGTCCGCTAAGGGTGCGAGGAGGATTTAGAGAACCTAGAGTGGTTAATTCGCTCTGCTGAATCGCCCGGGGCTCTAAATCCAATTCTGCTAAAGTGGCATATTCAAGGCTGACTGGACGCCAATTTGATACTATCAATTCACTGTCGAGCCAATCTGCTAAGTCTTGAGAATTACCTACTGTAGCGGATAATGTGATTATCTGCGCTTCAGGTAGAAGATGGCGTATTCTAGCGAGATTGATTTCCATAGTAGGCCCTCTATGACTATCATTTACTAGATGGAATTCATCGGCAACGACAATTGAAACACGACGTAAAACTTCAGGTTTTGAACGCATTAGAGAATCTAATTTTTCGCTGGTACAAACTAAGATATCACAATCATCTATCTGGCGTGCTTCACTAGGCGCATCTCCAATTCCTAAACCAATTTTCAATCCTAAATGCTCCCCCAACTGCTTCAATTCATTTTGCTTCTCGCTGGCAAGGGCTTTCAGTGGAACGATGTATATACCTCTAGAACCTACATCTCGAACTTTGATTTGGTGGACAATTCCCATGAAAGCAACCAGACTTTTACCGCTGGCAGTTGGAATGCAAACCATGGTATTCTTGCCAGCAAGAACCGGAATCATTGCTTCAGCCTGAGGAGGGTGGAGATTGTTAATCCCCCACTCGTTGTCTAAAAAATCCACGAAATCGGTAGGGAGCCCTAGGCGAGAAATCACACGTTCTGGCTCACCCATGATTCACTAGTGTGGGTCAATAGTCCAAAAGGTAAGCGATTGATTAGCCGACATCCTCAAGGCCTATCTGCCATGTGGCCATGACATGAGCCCCGATGATAGCATGGTCGATGAGAGACTTTCAGTCTTCGATGACGAGCCTGATTTGAACGATTGGTTTGAGGTTATTTGTGGCTCATTAATGGCCGTAATAGGCATATTCCAACTAATATCTCCGGGTAATTTAGTCGACCCTGATGTGATGCGCTGGTTTGCTGCTGCTGTTGCAGTTGCAGGAATTATGTGGGCAGCACATGGATTGAAAGACATGGCCATCAAAGAAGTTCGCAAATCGATAGTGCTCCTAGACATGACCTCCCGCCAAGGCTCAGTGGATTATGGGTTGATCAGAGATGTTATTCTAAATCCAAATCAATATGCTGATTTCCTAGTAAAAGAATACGAAAATGCGTATTCCGATGGAGTCATCTCGGATAAGGAACTTTCAGAATTGAAAACAATCCAAGACGCTCTTGGAATTAGTGATGAAGCTGCGGCTAAGATTGCAGTAGGTGCAGCGATTAAATCTGCAATTGCAGACGGCATTGTAAGCGATGAAGAAAGAGCAATGATAGACAAAGCAGCAACTAGCCTTTCCAAAGCTAAGCGTACTAAACTAACAAAAGCATTGGACAATGGGAAAATCACCGAAGAAGTCGAGAAGATTCTCAAATCACTCGATGACTAATTCCCCCACATATTATCAGATACAAGCCTATTGAGTATCTCTTTAGCTCTACGGCGACGTCTATTTTCCATTGTAATACCTAGAACTGTTAGGGTAATACCGGCAATTACCCAGAGGTATTGAGACTCAAGCAAGGATGAAGCAGGAGTAACTGCTGTTGAAGTGTACAGTAGATTATGGTCAATTTCCCCACTCAATTGTATTCGGAAATCTAGATCATCTTTTGCTCCATCTAACATAGTAATAGAGATAAGACTAGGATAGAGGTTGTCCTGCATCAACCTCCAACGTCCATCTGGTATATCGATTGGACGAGTACCCCATGCCGGGTCTTGAATTAATCCAAGACTTCTAGATTCGGTCATTTCTGTTTTGAAATGTATGACATTCGATTCGGGAATCTCATCTACAATTAGTAATGCTTCAAGCATCAAAATGTCAAGTATTAGAGTTCTAGCTGCTAGTAGAATAAAACTTCGTGAATGAGGGTCTAACATATCATCTGTCGACTGAAAATCACTTTTCTGTGCGACTTTTGCAAAAATTAGTTGCTCAAAATCCAATTCATAAATTTGAGGAATATGTAATTGCCATCTGCCATCATCAAGAGGCCAAGCAGAATCTGCTTCTAGACGTACAGAAAGTACCTCTCCATCCAACATACCGAAGGTCGCTCCCACATGCATGGCTCTAGATGAAGCGGGTGTACCCGGGTGTGATGCATGCCATAATTGGTCTAATCTAGTGTCTATTAATTCATCTAGGCTGCTTTCATCAGAGGATTGAACTTCTCCACCAATAACCCATAATGGGGAAATTACGCCACCTAAAATCAAAATTAATACTCCGGGAATAAATATTCCAAATCGAATCGGTTTCGAAGTTGTCTCTTCTCTAATCTCGATGAATAAACCAACCAATATTGCCAAAGAAAGTATGAGAACCATTACTCCAGAAGCGGCATTGAGTTCCTCTGCACCTGTTTCTTCGCCCTTCATTCCAAGTCCTTCCCATTCCCAAGAAGAATAATCAAATTCTTCGGGAGAAGTTGGTCCAAGACTCTCAAAAGCAATCAAACCGGCCCATTGGTATGGCTGGAACGCGTTTAGACGACCACCGATGCACAGATTGTAATCTCCGGTTGGTAATGCTCTCCACTGCCAAGTCATTCTTGTCTCTTCGTTGACAATCTGAGTTTCTAATTCTGGAGAAGGGGCAAGCCTTCGGTCAGGAAGAATAAGGTCGGGCTGACCATGAGATTGCTCAATTTCAGAAGGCACTACCTCCCAAACAAATGTAATACGTAAGATCTCATGACTTGCTACTTCAAATGCCCAGCAATCTCTATCGTCTTCAACCAATGCTCCATAGTGATTGGTTTCTAGTTCAGTATTTCGAGGAGATGAATCTGAGGAAGGCTCGTCTATGTTACGTGATTCCACATCTTCCGACCAGATGATATCGAGGAACATGTAGGATGCCCCTCTAAGGTTGAGTTGCCAGGTTCCTGGGCGGTCTACATCAAATTGCAACAGGATTCTTATTGGCTCATCTGGCCAAAGAAGCCTCTCGCCGCCATGATTTATTGGCTCATTTTCGATGAAGTGTGGGCCAGATATCCCGTCAGTAGGGTTGTTATCGCCTTCTAAATCGATTACTGTAGTAGATTGAGCAATAATGACTGTCACTTGTACATCTGGTCTAGAAAGTCCGATTACGTCATCTTGGTATCGCAAATCTACCTGTAGTTCATCTATTTCATCAGGAATTAAAGCAATTTCACTTTGGACTGGAGTCATTGGTAATTCGATAAAAATGGTTTCTGGAGAGAATGGAGTCGCCGAATTTACCGTACCGCTTATGCTTTCATCACCAGTATGGAATTCTGTCAATGAACAATCATCAACATCGTTACATGAGAACCATAGCTCTCCTCCGCCTTCTTCTGAATCAATTGCAGCAGAAGCGATAGGGGCGCTCAATAAACAGAGAAGAGCAATCGCTACTAGTCTCCGCATAGAGCCTTGTCACTGACTAAACCTAATCACTGTGACGCCTTATTGGGTACATCGACCAATACAGTACGGCAAATACGACAAAGGTATCTCCCCTTACCCGCTTTTTGTCTAGGATATTCTTTTTCACATGAATTACAAACCCACAACCAACTAGCCTTTTCCATTCTCAACATTTCGGTAAATGATGAGCCCATTTGTCCAGACTTCTTGCTAGGCCACAATTCTTCGAGAGAACGAAAAGTGGAATCATGTGCAGTGTAACCCAATGCATGAACGAACTCGTGATGCATTACCCATGCCCCGTATGGTAGCCATTCATCGGATAATAATCTGGGATGTATATCGATCACTTCGACTTCTTCAGGCATAGTTGGTTTTCTAACTCCTCGCTTCCACCTGGTCACACCGTGGCGTTGAGTTGCATTCTTTTTTAGAACGCCTAATTTAATGTCTGTTAACTTAGTAAGTTCCTCTTCACTCCAAACACCCATAGACATCATGACCTCAATAACGAAATCACGAAGTTGGATTAATTCCAATAACTGAGACTTGGATGCTTTTGCCATTCAAGACCACCGATGATAGGCAGGGTGTCCATCTTTGACAGCAACAAAAAGTCCTTTTCCAGTTGCGCACACTTTGCCATTGGCTGTGAGAGTCATCTTGATATTTGCACGGTCATCCAATAACTCCTCGACTTCAGCCAAGATGTGTAATTCGACATCTGTAGGAGTTGGCCTGCGTAAAGATATGCTGTAATTTGCGGTAACTGTACAAGGGGGCTCATCTAATCCTAAAGCATCCATAAGAGCAATTGCTGCAGCCCAATTACCATGACAATCCATCAGGCTACCAATTATTCCTCCATTTACCATACCAGGAAATGCTTGATGTTCATCTGACGGAGTGAATTTTAATTCTAAACCACCTTCGCATCGATGCGAATCGATTTGTAACCCTTTTTCATTAGCAGGCCCACAACCAAAACAAATCGATGAAGGGGCATATTGCCTCTGAACTCCAACTCCCATGTTGGGGCAAGGCACAAGGAGGTTGATTTGTTTATCCGGACTTCCATCACCTTGATGTCCCTTCAGTTAATGGACCACCATGGCGGGGAAGAAGCGACGGGTCAGAGTCGCGCATGAACTGCCAAAAACTAGACGCTTGGCAATTAAAAAAGCGCTAGCTGAACATGAATCAGAAGCAAGACCTGAATGGGATAGGACTTCGGATTGGGAAGATATTCGATTTTTGCGAAAACGAATTAAAAAAGGCGAAATGCGAACAATTGACATGCCATTATTGAACGTAGAGATGGGTGATTCTTGGCCGATTCCAGTAACTATATTTCACGGCGTTAGACCGGGGCCCGTCGTAACTATAATTGGTGGAACCCACGGAAATGAATTAACTGGACCAAGTGCTTGTACTAACCTTCTTTCTTCCATATTCACAGGTCCAGATGGAGCATTGGACCCTAGCACAATGGCAGGTACCGTCAGAATAGTACCTGTCCTTAATCTTCCAGGATATCGGTCAAAATCAAGGTACTTTCCCGATGGCAGAGATCTAAATCGAGCCTTCCCCGGCCACTCTAAAGGCAGTACTACATCTAGGGTTGCGTATATGGTAAAGCGTAATCTTATCAAAGACTCAGACGTAATAATTGACCTGCATAGTGCAGCAACTGGTAGATCCAACATGCCTCAAATTAGAGGTGATTTGTCTCATCCGGAATCCAACCTAATCGCTAAAGCGTTTGGAATTGAAGTTGTACTGGACAGTAGACCCCCGAAAGGTAGCTTAAGAAAAACCGCTAACCAAATGGATATTGCCGCTATAACATATGAAGGCGGCGGAGCAAATTGGTTAGACCAAGCATCAGTAAAAGTTGCAGTACATGGATGCCTGAATGTCTTGAGAGCATTGAAAGTCATACCCAAAAACCCTAGCAGACCCCGTTTCAGACTGAATGCAGGAGGCTCATCTTGGCTTAGAGCAGGCGAAGGCGGACTGCTTGACATGTTTGTAAGACCGGGGAGTGTTGTCGAGAAGGGAGATGTTGTAGCTACGATTTCAGACCCAGGTTCTCCTGGTCTTTCAGTAGACATTGTAGCCCCTGTTGACGGTCTAATGATATGTACAGCAACAAACCCATTCGTTACAGCAGGCACACCGGTTGGACACTTCCTACCTGTGTCCAAACATATCGATTTGCTACGTTCACAAATTGATGACAGAGGGGTTCTAATCGTTAATGGAAGTCAAGGCGACGCTATTTGGAGAGATGAAAGCGACGAAATGGTGGAAATTGAACTCGAGGGTGAATGGTCTGGTGGCTCAATTGATGCTGAATGGAATAAAGTCAATGAAGAAGAGACTGAGCAAGAAGAATCCTAGTCTTAATCATTGTAAAACGCCTTTACAGCCGCTTGAACTTCTTCTTCTTCCATATTTCTTGGCTGGCTTTTGGCTACTTCGAAAAGATGTGCTACCAATTCTTCATTTGCCTCCATACCCCTACTTTCTAACCAGTGAATAATGTTTGAACGTCCAGACATGTGGCCTATTCGAATTACCTGTTCCAAGCCGAAATCTCCGGCAGGCACACCACTGTAAACACGGTCTGCCAACCACATATCGCCTTTCTTAATCGCTTTGATGACCGCACTAGCATGAACTCCAGTTCCAGTCTCGAAAGCATCCCTTCCAAACACTGGATAATTACGTGGAAGAGGGACTTTGATGTATTCGTTAGCTTTGTTGACATACTCATTTAACAAAGAAAGGTCATTTTTGATGATGCCCATCAATGACAAATTGACTAAGGTTTGGTCCAATGGAGCATTTCCTGCTCTTTCACCAACTCCTAAAGCTGTACCATGCAACACATCAGCCCCGGCTTCTACCGCTGCAATATTGTTTGCAACTCCAAGACCTCTGTCTTGATGCCCGTGCCAATTAACTTCGATATCTCGGCGTTGATATCCGCCATCTTTGATAACTTCTTCATCGATAAATGACAGAAGTTGTTTGACACCATTAGGGGTAACATGGCCACAAGTATCACAAACGCACAAGATTCTCACTCCTAAATCCATAGCCCTTTGATAAATTAATTTGATATCCTCAGGTTTTGACCTCGTAGTATCTTCAGTCACAAACATTACAGGAATGTCATTATCTACAGCAAATGATACCGCTTTTTCCATTGTTGAAACCAATTTATCCATAGTCCAACCTTCTGTGTACTGGCGTATAGGGCTGGTTCCAAGGAAAGCACTAGCCTGTATTTGCATTTCATATTTCGATTGTAAGTCAACTAATGGCTCGATGTCATTCATTAAAGTTCGAACAGCCGCTCCGGGGCGTATTTTGAAATCATTTTCCTTGATGTGATTTAGCATAGCATCAATATGTTGGAGATGAAATGGCCCAGCACCTGGCAATCCTAAGTCGACCTTTTGTATTCCCAACCTCTCCATGTAGGTCAATAACTCGATTTTCTGGTCGATACTTGGGTTCAATGCACTAGGGCTTTGTAGACCATCACGTAGAGTTTCATCATCAAACCAAACATCATGCGGATGGTTGGAAGAGTCTCTAGAATATTCATAATCAACAGCGTTCCAATCATAGATTAGATTTTGTTCATTCATGGTAATCACCTATCCTAGAGACTCGCGCCCCAGTTGCGAGATGGGCTGTCAGTGTTTGAACCCGTCGGATGCTCCTTCTCACTCTTCTTCACTCTTAGAATCGAGTTTTTCACCATCTTCTTCATCTGATGATTTCTCGGTCAGAATCTCTTCAGCAAGCATTGCAGGCATTCTAGCGCTGAAAATTAATTCATCGGTGAATGAGTCTTTGTTCTTAGAACGTAATTCCATGACACGAGTTCCCTTGGAAGACCTTCCAGAAGTTTCCTTGGTCTGTACGGCTGAAATTCTGATTACAACCCCTTTACCTGACAATAGGAATAATTGATCATCTAAGTCTGGCACCTGATGTACTCTAGAAATGACGTCTCCATCATTTAGATTCATCGTGATTACACCTTTACCGCCACGCTTAGTGACTCTGTAACCATCCATCTCAGTCTTCGCAACCCCTTCTTCGTCATACTGCTGCTCACCATCACGGATTGTAGGTATTTTCTCCCCTTTACCGAGACGAGTTCGCTTACCCATACCTTGCTTTGATAGGGTTAGTACACTGGTATTGATATCATTTGTCAAAATCATTCCAGCTAATGTAGCATCTTCTAAGCGAATACCGCGCACTCCACTGGAAACTCTTCCTTGAGTTCTAACTGATGATAAGTCGAAGCGGCATGCTCTTCCATGATTGGATACCATGACCACATTGTGCTCATCAGTACCGCTTCTAACAGTAACAAGTTCATCATCTGCTGCTAGATTTATCGCTTTCTTACCATTACGATTAATCTTCACATAGTCAGAAAGATTACTCTTCTTGATTACTCCTTTTCTAGTTGCAAATGCTAAGAAGTGACCAGTTGGCTCTTCGATAAGTTCCTTGTTCAAAGGAATAATCGAAACTACGTGCTCATCATCTTTCAATCCCAAAATATTGCGAATGTGACTTCCTCTGCTAGTTCTGGAACCTTGAGGAGTCTCCCACGCCTTTAATCCATAGACACGGCCTTCGATATATGGCACTTCGTTGTCGTCTTTGTCCTTCTTTGTCGCTGGACGATTTGTGAAAATCAATAATCGATCTTTGCTAAAACAAGTAATCAAAGTAGTAGGGAAATCTTCGTTCTTTGTTTGAACTCCCTTCATTCCTTTTCCACCTCGATTCTGCATTCTAAACGATTCTGCAGGAAGATGTCGTATGTAATTATCATTGGTTAGAGTGATTACAATAGCTCTCTCTTCAATAAGATCTTCACGGTCCATTGAAAGTGGCATAGGGTCGATGAATGAGCGACGCTCGTCACCATGCTTCTCCACCAATTCATCTAATTCTGTTAGTAGAATATCCAATCTTCTTGGCCTTGAAGAAATTATATCGTTCAAATCTGTGATTTTCAGTTGCAATTCCGCATACTCATTTTGTACTTTTTCGACATCTAATCGGCTTAACTGATACAATCTACGTTCAGCGATTGCCTTAGATTGAGGTTCAGTGAAACTGAATGCTGCAATACCAGGGAATATTTCGTTTCCTTGGAGAATCGATTCAAACTGTTCTCGACTAGAACTTCCTTTACCTGCTGCGATTACATCATCAATTCGGTCCTGCGCCTTGACAAGTCCTTCGAGGATGTGGGCACGCGCCTCCGCCTTGCTAAGTTCAAATATTGCTCTCCTTTCAATAACAGATTCTCTGTGTGAAACATATGTGTGAAGCATTACTGGTAGTGTCAGAAGAACTGGCCTGCCATCAAGGATACCCATCATGTTAGCAGAATATGATTCCTGCAATCTACTAGATTTGTATAATTGGTTTAGAACAGCATGCGGATCTGCATTATTCTTTACTTCGATTACTACCCTGATTCCTTCTTTGGATGATTCATCGCGAATGTCTCTTATTCCAACAACTGAGCCCTTGGTTACTAGGTCTGCTATGTGGACAAGCATATCTGCTTTCTTAACTTGGTAAGGTATCTCATGAATAATTATCCTCTTACCTTTCTCATCATCTAGAACATCACACTTTGAACGGACATGGAATCGCCCTTTACCGGAGGTGTACATGTCATAGATACCATCTATTCCATGAATGGACGCACCTGTTGGGAAATCAGGGCCTTTGACGTGCTCCATGTATTGTTCTATAGACAATTCGGGCATACCCTTATTGGCCTCACCTTCCTCTAAAATTGTCTCAACATGTAATTTCACAGCGCCAGAAACTTCAGTCAAATTATGAGGGGGGATTCTTGTTGCCATACCCACTGCAATACCATCGCTTCCATTCAGCAATAGATTTGGCAAACGGGATGGAAGAACTGTAGGCTCTTGTTCAGAATCGTCAAAGTTTGGTTGGAAATCGACAGTATTCTTGTCGATATCGTCAAGCATATGTTTGGAAATTTTGTCTAACCGACTCTCTGTATACCTCATAGCTGCAGGTGGATCTCCGTCAATAGAGCCAAAGTTGCCCTGGCCATCTACTAACGGGTATCGTAATGAGAACTCTTGGGCCATTCGGACCATTGTATCATAGATAGATTGGTCGCCGTGTGGGTGATATTTACCCATTACTTCTCCAACAGAACGGGCAGACTTACTGAATTTCTTATCAGAGGTGTGGCCACCTTCATACATACCATACAGAACTCTTCTGTGTACTGGTTTGAGACCATCTCTGGCATCTGGTAGAGCTCTACCAATAATTACAGACATTGCATAATTGATGTATGAGTTTTTCATTTCCTCATTCAATGGACGGTTTAGTAAATTACCCTGGGATTCACCGCTTTCTTCTTCATTCTCTATTTCATCAGATGTCAAGGTTAGTCACCTCCTTTGCGTGCTTTTCGATAAAGGCTCTTCTGTCAGGAACATCCTCACCCATCAAAATCTCAAACATTCTATCGGAATCTTCGGCGTCCTTAACCGTGACTCTCAGCATGGTTCTGTTTTTGGGGTCCATGGTGGTAGTCCACAACTGTTCTGGATTCATCTCACCCAGACCTTTGTACCTCTGCACTCCGATTTTCGCATTCGGATTATCGCCTTTCAGGTCATCGATTATCAGGTCTCTTTCTTCGTCAGAGAAAGCATACCTGCTAACTCTGCCTTTTGACAATTGGAATAATGGAGGTTGTGCGATATACACGTGTCCTTCCGTAATTGCAGGGCGCATAAATCGCCAGAGGAATGTCAACATTAACGTTCTAATGTGCGCTCCATCAATATCTGCGTCCGTCATTATAATGATCTTAGAGTAACGCAGTTTTGATGTATCGAATGAACCCTCGTCTTCAGGATTATTACCTACTCCTGCCCCTAGTGCGCGTATCATAGTCTGTATCTCTTGATTTTGGAACACTTTGACAAGATTGTGCTTTTGTCGCTCAACGTTGAGAATTTTTCCACGTAGAGGTAAAATTGCTTGAATCCTACGGTCTCTACCAGTCTTAGCAGAACCTCCCGCCGAATCACCTTCCACGAGATATACTTCGCATTCACTAGGATCTCTAGATTGGCAGTCCGCAAGTTTCCCAGGAAGCCCTCCGCCCTCTAATACACCTTTACGGCGAGTTAATTCTCTCGCTTTCTGTGCAGCCTTTCTGGCTTTAGATGCCAATAGGGCCTTTTCGATGACGGTTTTAGCAACAGAAGGGTTTTCTTCAAAGAAATCCCCTAACTTTTCATAGACAACTGTTTGAACAATACCTGTGACTTCACTGCTAACCAATTTATCTTTAGTCTGAGATGAAAAAGACGGGTCGGGGTGCTTAACGCTAACAATTGCCGCAAGTCCTTCACGCACATCGTCACCAGAAAGTGCTTCGCCTTTCAGCAAATTCCTTTTCTTTGCGTATGAATTTAGGCAACTGGTCAAAGCGGTTCGAAGACCAGACATATGAGTTCCACCATCTTTGTTACGAATGATGTTAGTGTAACAGCGAATGGATTCGCTAAAGGCATTAGACCATTGTAATGCAAGGTCGACAGTTACTGTACCCTTTTCAATTTCTTTTTCTCCTGAAATCTGAATAACTTCTGAATGAAGTATCTCTCTGCCAGAATTAATTTGCGAGACATACTCACTTAACCCCCCTTCGTAATGATGAGTGCTAACGTGTTGGTCATCACTTCTATCATCTGTAATTACAATTTTCAATCCTGCATTAAGGAAAGAAGTCTCCTTCAACCTGGTATCTATTTGATCGAACTCAAACTCGGTAATGTTCGTGAATATTCCCAAATCTGGCTTGAATACAATGGAAGTGCCTGTGTCGTCACATTTCCCAATCTTGGCGAGAGCATCCACTGGAACTCCAGCTTCATATCTTTGATTGTAAATTATTCCATCTCGGTGAATAGTAACCTCCATCCACTCAGACACAGCGTTTACGGCAGAAACACCAACTCCGTGTAGACCGCCAGATACCTTGTAGGAACTATTGTCGAATTTTCCGCCTGCGTGTAACTTTGTCATGATAACCTCTGCAGCAGATATACCGAATTCTTCGTGTGTATCCACGGGTATTCCTCTTCCAAAGTCTCTAACGCTTAATGACCCATCTTGATTCAGAGTGACTTCTACCAGATTGGTATGGCCTGCTAAATGCTCATCCACGGAGTTGTCTACGACTTCCCAGATGCAATGGTGAAGGGCGGAGCCATCGTGAGGGTCCCCCAAATACATTCCCGGTCTTTTCCGGACAGCCTCTAGGCCTTCTAGCACCTGTATGCTCTGTGCACTGTAGTCATCTGTCATCGACTCACCTCAAATCTCCATTATTGAGTTAGATTAAACCTTTAATTTATTACAAAGTTGTGCAGAGAATATTGTCGCGTATTCGAGTGGATTTTCATTGTGTAAAATCTGTGGAAAAAACGCTTCAGTCTGACGATTTGCAAGGTTACCTCTCTACTCAATCTTAAGGGTGCCAAAGGGGGTATATGAACATACTCAAAAAGAGGCTACTTTAGAGGTGATTTTGAGAAATAAAAACACCGTGAATAATGTCAAAAAACGATAAAATACAACAAAATAGCCTCGATATAATAATCGCAACCGTTAATGAAGAAGGGAAGGTCGCCGACAGCATGGCTGACCCGAAAGTATGCGTAGCTCTTGATGGCACAACCGTCGAAGAGATGACAGATGAAGCGGCTCGCGCTAATTTGGCTGGAGCCGACATGGTTGAAGTCAGATTTGATAGATTGTACCTAATCAAACCAGACCCTACCATCTCCGATGAAGAAGAGGGTGAAAGGGTCGCAACACCACCTGAGAACGAGTGGGACACTTCAGATGTGTCAACTATCGATGTTGATGCATCGATTGCATCGCTAAAAGAAGGACTGCCCCTACCGGTAATATTCACCGTTAGACCAGTGTCTGAAGGCGGATTCTTCCCCGGAATTGAATCCGAGCGTATCGAGATTCTTTCAAAGGCAATCAAATCCAATGTCTCATGGATTGATCTTGAACTATCAATCGATGATGCCGATAGAAAGAAACTGAAGTCTGCGGCGACAAAGAACGGTTGCAAAATAATTGCATCTAAGCACGACATTAACGGCGTTCCTGATGCTGAAACAATCGCTAATCTAGTCAGAGATAACCAAGAAGCAGGAGATATTGTCAAATTCTGTGGCTCAGCCCACAATCATGCTGACGCACTACAAATTATCGAAGCCGCTACTGAACTCACAGGAGAGGGCCTAAATCACAGCCTAATGGCTGTAAACGGCGGAGGGGACTGGCCAAGACTTCATGCACCAATGCTGGACCAAAGTTTGGTATTTGCGACCATGAAAAACGAGTTCCGAATTTCAGATAAGGGACTAATCAATATCCGTGACCTTAGAGATGCCTGGACACTACTTGAATACTGATTATTCAGAGTTCTGCTCTAATGAAGGCACTAAGCCTTGACCTACTTGCTTATTTTCAGAAGTTAGACTTAGTCCAGCTTCCATGTATCGCTTATTCATGATTATTGGAACAACTAAAGTGGCCATCATTAATCCGCAACAAACTAACGAAACTGTCCAATTTGGCAGAATTGTTGTTCTTTCTTCAGACACAACTGAAACATAAGCAGCAATTGTTGTCTCCGGTATAGCATCATTTCGATGTGAATTGTTGGTATTGTCAATTACAATATTGAAGTATTGCTTAGTTTCATCCCCGAAGAGACTACTACTAGTCTCTGGCCCATCAAGAGATAATGAAAATGATACTTCTTTGATATCCTCATATTGATGAGAGTCTCGATATGTGTTCCAACCAGCCACCTCGAAACTACGCCATTCAGGAGAAATGTCACTCAGCACGTCATCTGCATCTCTATGACCCCAACCCCAAGCACCATGACTGACATCATATGCAGCAGTATAACGATCATATTGAGAATTGGTCATTAGATATACATCTGCACTCGGATCGTAGGAACTGTTCGTAGTTTCGATAGTTACACAAATAGTAGTCCTTCTTTCGTGATCAAGATTTACCCTGAGGGTGCCAACAGCATCCTCTCCAATGAGCATAGTTGTTTGGAAATCCTCCCTAAGTAATGATAAATCGTTTTGAGGCTCCCAAGTCATCCAAGTTTCTTCAGGCCCATCATAATCAACAGACTCATAGTTCTCTTTATCATCTTCAGAGTTTTGTCCCCTTCTATTTTCTCGTTCGTAAAACTCATTGTCATAATTGAATACATTTGGAATTTTAGCTAACCTCTCTACGGTTTTATTAAAATTAGGAGTTACAAAATCTCCCCCGTCACAATTAGAGGCTGCAGATACTCTAACCGCAGGTGAAATCTCAGTAGGAGTGAGCATTGGCAAAATCATGACGATTAGCACTACAAAAACTAGCCTTGAACCCAAATTTACACCCCCCTATGGGGGGTGAGTGTGTAGTAGGGGGTTAATCGGCTTTACCTTCAGCGTCTTCGCCTCAGAGGACGTATGTATCCTGATGAACCACTGCGGCGTTCATCTTTCGAAAGAATACCTGGAGCAGGAGGAGGTGTGTGTTGGTCCATTCCCAGTACACCACCATACGACTGTACTTCTTCTACTTCGTAAGTTGCTGCTGCTTGTTCTGCTTCCTCTTCGATTTCAGTAGGGCTTCTCATCACAGCCCAACCAAGAACCAATACTGCCACAATTAGAGCGAGAATCACCATTGATTCACCGCTTGCCTCAACAAACCAATCCTGCCAATCTTGAACTGAGAAATCAGAAAGACTTGGATCTGCCGACTTTTCAGCCAAGATTGTTACTTCTGTATCTTTTTGTACACAGACTCCCATTCCATCACAAACCGAGACTCTCAAGCTACTTACACCGACAGTATCCCAACTAGCAGCAACTCTAATCCCGTCTGCACCAGATGGCGTTATCCAATCATCTGCAGGGTCGCCGTTTCCATCTGAATCAAATTCTAGGTCAGACTCCCAAAGCACTACAATTGCGGATGATATTCTTTCATCACGATCTGTGTATAGCCCATCATTGACATCTAAATCTCTCCAGACCACGTATTCAGAAATTTCTTCTGCATCACTAATGTTTGCATCCAAAACAATCGATTCTCCAACATAAACCGTGTCGACTATGTCAAATTCTCCAATCACAGGAGGTTCGTTTACAACAACGGTAAACGTTGCTCTAGTTACATCTCCAGTCAGATATGAATCCCTTACTGTCAAAGATACTTTGTAAGTACCTGGTCGCTCGAACGAATGCCAAGGCATTGCCTCATGTGAGATAGGAGTTGCATCTCCGAAATCCCATGAATATTCGACGATACCGTTCCAATTTGAATTGTTGGATTCAAGGGGTACAAATCTACCTTCATAACTACGGTCACCGTCTCGGGTTCCTGCTGAATCGAAGAACAACATCTGATTAGGCGTTGTAACGACATTTCCTTCATCATCGAATGTATGTGACCAATCTGTTGGCTGAGCACCTTCTGCCATAGGAGTTGATGAAGTAATCAGAGAACCGTCATACCAAGCATCTAGGATGCGAACTGAAATTATTGGTTTTGGATTCTCAATTCTTATTGAAAGAATACGCGATTCGCTAGACAAACCATTCTCATCGGTCACTACAAGCATTACTATGTGTTCGCCAGGAGTTGAGAAATTATGTGTAAAGAGTGATTCCTCCGAAGAAGTTCCATCTGAGAAATTCCAAGTGAAGGTTAGATCGCTAGAATCTCCAACTGAACCGTCAGGGTCGAAACTTGTCCTTCCATCAAATGTGTAAGGGACATCAACTTGTCCATCTTCAATTCTAAAGTCGATGATTGGACTTCCTGCTGAACCTGCGTCACGAACAGTAAACTGGGCCACTGGGAGTTGATTTAGTACCTGGACCATAATTTGTGAACTAGCCATAGCACCATCGTTATCGGTAACAGTCAAATTGACATATTTCACACCAGGGGTGGACCAAGCTACCATCGGATTCTGATCGTTTGAAGACATTGCTACGAACAAGTCCGTCCTATCTACAACTCCCCCATCTAGATTTACGCCTTCATCAAACTGCCAAGACCATGCTACGAGTTCTCCATCTACATCATCAAATACATCTGGCAACATAGTTGCAGTAAATGTCTCCGTGATTATTACATCACTAAATATCTGACCAGGAGCACGGTTGTTTACAATAATTTCCAGAACAAGTGATGCCGAATTAATACCATCACTCACAGTTAGTGTCAAATTGTAAACTGTAACCGCAGTGAGCCCATCTGCCCACAAATGATATGCTTGTGATAAGCCCTTACCAGATTCGATATCGCCATCTCCCCAATCCCAAGTGAATTGTAAGTGGCTAACCGGTACATTATCGGTAGTCATGGCTGCACTAAATTGAATAATCTGACCAGTAAGTATTGTCAAATTATCCACAATTACTTGTCCATTCACTGAGATAGTAGGAATTGGAGAAGTTAAATCAGTCACATTGATTGATTTGACATCAGATAGGGACCAAGTGCCACCCTGGTCTAATATTCGTAATGAGACATTGTAAGAACCTGCCCCAAGATAGGCCCTAACTGGACTCTTAAGAGATGAAGTATTACCATCACCAAAATCCCATGCATAAGCAACTGGGTCGTCAAGATATGGCAATGTATTGTTTGCCAAAGATAATCCCCAAGCATCGAAACCATTCCCTACGAATAGGACATTGTCCCAAGTTTGAACCTCTACTTGTTCTAAACTAGAATTCGCAACAGGGCGCATATTGTCGAGGAACTGCGCTCCGGTTTGGGTGGTATCCACTACATCCCCAAGCATATCAGTCATTGTAAGATGGAATGTGTGAACCTCACTTGTTTTAGCAGTATACCAAAACTTGGTAGAAACATCAACTCCGCCACCTGCTTGAACACGAGTCTCCATTGTATCCAACACTATTCCTGAAGAATTCTTAACCTGTATCTCAACATCTAAATCTTCAAAGAAAGCATTTGAAAGAACATTAAACTCGATTTCAGCAGTATCTACCATCGAATCGCCATCCCTGTCTGCCAATACTGTCGAATTCAAAGTTAGAGATGCTGGAGAGGTTATGCGTGCGGCTTCTACATCGATTACTCCTTGAGGATATGAACTTCCGCAAGATGTGTAATCACAATCCCCTTGATTGGATGCAAGCCAAGTAATCGCCCAAATTTCATCAGTAATATTACCAAATCCTGGAACTAAAGCGGTCCCAACAGCCCCGTTGAAGTTAATATCGCTACGAGTGTAAATTCCATCCGCAGATGCACGACTCATTATCACTCCATCCATTCCAGGAATATCACCAGTAAATCTCATGGTTAAAGGAGCAGGAGAAGCGGAACCTGGAGTGAATTTGAATACTTGCACTCCCCATCCTTCTACGGCATTTCCAGTCGAAGACCATGGGCCAATCCAATCACTATTCGAATCGGCGGGCTGAATCTTACAGAAATCACTTGAACCACATGCGGGAGACATGTAAAGATTTGACATTCCATATATTCCCTGATCGCTATCTAAAGTTGCAGCTATTGTGAAATTGGTATAGATATCAATGAAATCCCGACCAATGACGCCCGGAGTTGCTCCTATTGGATTCCTAGCAAGGTCTTCTATTGCTGCAGCACCTGTTGAAGAGTCTTGGGCCAGTTTTCGAATAGCAGGCCCTCCTCCAAGGTGGTCAGCAAGATACAGAAGGAAAATGAATCCACCTCCATAATCTGCAATTCTCTGATTCCACCATCTTACGGAGTGATAACTTGCTGTAGTCCATGCATTAACGTGACCGTACAATGTAGAAGATCCTCCAAAACACAGGAATGCAGCCATATCTGCAGCTCCTTCATCTATCCATAGGTTCTCATAAGGGTCGAGAGCGTTGTGAAGTAAATGTTGTAACTCATGAGCTAGGATTACCTTTGACCAAGTTAGAGGCGCATCATCAATATCAATGAAAATTGCTTCACGAGACGAAGACATACCTGGAGAGAAATATCCTCCGATATTGTAAGCCCCATCGATTGCATAAATGATGATTTCAATCTGACAATTGTTGTCTACATCAGGGGCGGCAATACCTCTACCGTCGAAATAATCCTTACCAAAGTAAGTCATCAAAGTAGGGTAAACTGTCGAATCCCATGTGCTAGCCCAGTTATTCAAGACAGTTGAAGAGAGTGTCCTTCCGCTTTGAACCATAAATGCGGCAGTAGAAGTTGTTTTTTCGATTGTTACATCTATCGAGCCACCAGATGTAGGAACTGTTGCAGAATCACCTTCGTTGTACGGAGTGCAAGCTCTACCACTGGTCTTAGATTGAGGAGATGTTGCGATATCTACACCAGGCATTCCCTCATCAACCCATGAATCTTTCATCAATCGAGTTGCACTGTACAACATTTCATTGCTGTCTGCAATCATGTAAGGATGTGCATTTGATGGCACAAAGTCACCGATATCAGCAAAAACTGGAGAGAATTCATCCACCTCGTCTAGCGTTTCACTAGATGAGTCCGCAGACACCATTGGAGACAAAGATGAGAGGAGGAAAACTGCTAGAATTGTGTAAGCGCGATTAGAGCAGCGTTCGGACATTATCATACCTCCATGGAAACGCATTGCTGCATTACAAATATCCGTGTTCCAATGAGGTATTTAATAGTCGGCGAATGTGGCATCATCAATGCGAATGGGAATTGCCGTGATTTTGGCTATACTTCTCATGTCGTCAGCATTATCAAAAACGGGTGCCCAAGAGGGTGAAGAGACCCCAATCGGGTGCCAACTTTCATTCGATGGAGACATTGCGAATCAATCTGTTCAATTCCAAACAGGCCTTGGGCCTAGATTGCCGGGTTCCGCTGCTAGTTCTGAACTTCGTGAATCGATTAAAAGTAACTTGTCAGGATGGCATATAACAGAATCTACACACCATGTAAACGGCATGGTTTTGACTAATTTGTTTGCTACGTGGAACAAAGGCGCAGGCTCGACTGTTATGTTTGCTGCCCATTACGATACAAGGCACAAGGGCGACCTAGATTGGAATGAAAGTATGCGAGACAAACCAATTGATGGAGCTAATGATGGGGCTAGCGGAGTTGCTGTCCTTATAGAATTAGCAAGACACATACCAAGCATGAATCTGACTCATGAAGTGACCTTATTCTTCACAGATGGAGAAGACCAAGGAGAGTACAGTAACGCTTCCTCGTGGATTTTAGGAGCCAGAGCTTGGGCTGATAATCTTACGACTAGTGAGGCAGATAATATCGAATCATTCATTTTAGTAGACATGATTGGAGACTCTGATTTGACTTTAAGAAAAACCAAACCTGGAAATTCAAGTTTATGGAACCGTACAGAAAATAAGATCAGATACCTAGATGAAGTTTGTAATTATGGTGAAACAACATATTTCGATTTCGAAAAATATGATTCAATAATAGACGACCACGTCCCAGCAGATGAACTTGGAATACCTGCGATAGACATTATTGACACAAGATATGGTGAAGGTGCAAGTTTCTTGGGAGGGCATTGGCACACTCATAATGATACAGCGGACAAAGTCAGTGCTGATTCTCTTCAGAAAATCGGTTATATCTTAGAATCAGGCCTAAAAACTGGTTCATGGTTGAACATCAGAGTTCAAGAAAATACTGAACTGGAAGAGCAGGAACAAGTAGAAGAAAATGACAACGAAGAACATGATGAAACATCAGGCCTAGAGGCTGATGAAATGTTTATTGGAGTGTTACTGATATGTTGCACCCTACTAGTTTGGGGTAACTTAGCATGGCGTATTTTCGCGGATAACAGAGGGGAGGGGTGAAATCCGCGCACGACTTCCGCTTACTTACACGGGGGGATAACAAATCAGCGATGATAAGACGAATCGGCTTGCAGCATTGCGCCAAAGGGTGCAATCAAAGTTGGTAAAGTCGCGTATTGCCACCCGTAGAAGGGAAAAAAAGGCTGAAGAAGAAATTGTGGTTCAAGTGAACTCACCAGAAAGACTTCCATTTCTCGATGAAGAAATTATTTCTGACGGCGATCGTAGAAGAAGAATCGCATCTGCTCTTGTGATGATTGGAGCTTTGATGGGTGTTCTTTCAGGAACTTTGATTCTGCAAGGTAATCCATCTGGATTGCTAAATTCCTCTTTATTCAAGAGTAATGACGCACTCGACATACATGGCAGTGTTTTGGACGAAGACGGTTATGCTGTTGAAGGCGTAACTATCGAATTAGTCGACATAGATTCTGCTTCGGTAATCAAAAGCGACTTGACAGATGTCAATGGAAGATATATCATAGAAGAGGTTAGTGTCAAGGAATATGAGTTGCACTTATCTAAACAAGGCTATGAAACCGTTATTTTATTCTTTCAACCAGAACCCATTGGAATTTCACCAGTAACAATGGTTGAAGGTGATGGTGAGAGAACTAAAGATGAACGCTCACAAACAGAAGGGTGGTCTATGGAAAATGCTGTCGCACTTGCTACAGTTGAAGGGCTTTTCACTATTGGTTGCGCATTGATCGGAGTGCATGCGTCGTTTGAGATCAAGCGAAAGAAGCGCTATCGAAGAACTCAAGCATTCTGTTGGGTAGGCCTTTTCAGTAGGGGACTAATCATATTTGGTCCAGCATTAATATTACTAAGCATGATACTTTTGATGTTGAACAAAGATGAATTTGAAGACCAAAAAGAGTTGGAGGCATTTTGACAATGTATCTGATTAGCGTCGAAGGTGGCGACGGTTCTGGAAAGGGTGAAGCCGTTAGAATCCTAGCAACTTTAGCCAACCGTTTAGCATTCCCAAACGTACACGTTACCCATGAGCCTAGACGCCATAGTGAATTAGGTAAACTCGCTCTAAGGGCAGTAAGTAAGGGAGAACATACTCCTTTGCAAGAAGCAGGATTATTTGCAGCAGACCGTGTTGACCATTCACACACATGGATTAGACCTAGGTTGCTAAAAGGAGACCTGGTAATTTCGGATCGAAACATACACTCGAGTTTGGTTTACCAAGGAGTTGTAGGAAAACTAGGATTGAAACAAGTAGCGAAGATGAATGCTGCTGCAATGATACCAGACCTGGTAATTTGGATAGATTGCGACCCTGCTAAAGCGATGAAGAGAATAAATTCAGGAACTCTTAGAATGGCTGGTGAAAAACATGAATATTTCGAAACAACAGAAATTCAAACAAAAATACGTGCAGGTTTTAGAGGCATATTATCTGGGGAAATTGAGACTCCGGCGCCATTTAGTCGCTCGATAATTATTGGACCTGTTCTCAATGAAGGGGGACTAGATGATTTAGAAAGGCAATTGTCACAGGCACTGAGTACATTCTTCAACCGAAGACTGGAACCGTTGAATGTTAATCGTGATGAAGTAGATAGACATCTTCTGAAAAGTCTGACTACAGGGGTACAAACTCAACAAAAACTCCCAGGGGCACCCTCTCAGCATATTTCTTTGTTAGAAGATTGGCTGGATGGTAAATCTCCAGCACAATGGATGCAATTAGCAGAGGATGAATGGGATGAGAAAAGAGCACGAGCCTCCGATGTACCAGGTAGACCCATAGCTCATTCCTCGTGGGCCATATTAGGAACATTATCCCTTACAGATACCACTGATGTACCTAGCCTTCACAGACAACTTGGTCCAGTTCGCTCGGTCACCAAGAGGCACACTCAAAGACTCGTGAAATGGATGGAGCAAGAGAGGTGGATACACAGGCAGCAGAGTCACGTGCCTTTCGCAGAAGCACAGATGTTCAAATTACGAAAGAGTAGGCTCGGATATGGCAGACTATGCCTTGCCATGTGGCCTCTTCGAATTGCGTTAGCAAGTTGGCGCAGGTCAAACCCTGAAAGCGATTGGGCAAACGCTTTATCTGAAATAATTCAATCTACAGATGACAAAAAGGTGCCACTGCAAATACGTAATGCTGTCAAGCATGTTATTGAAAGACTGAACCTAATTTCAAGTGGTCACGCTGAATGCCCAGTTCCACAAAACGAAGAGGAATTAGTAATCTGGTGGGCGACTGAACCACCTCAATAAGTTCATTCTTCTTCTGCACTAAGAGTAAAGCGACTACCTGATGGCAATAGAACTCTGGATGGGTCTTTTGAGAAAAATAGTGGCCTTGCCGATAAAGAAGATGCTAGAAACGCTCCCACAAATATTCCAAATGGAGTTCCTGTAATCAATCGCATAAAAGAAGTCGATTCATAATCAGTTAGCATCTGACTGAATCCATCCAAAGCCATTGGTATAACCGAAATTGCAGCTACTATCAGAATCAATCTTGTTCTAGTATTATTCTTGTAAGTAGAATCAAGTTTGTCATCTGGGAACATAGATAGGAAGGAATCCCTTAATGTCCACCGATTTAACCCTCTTCTAGAAAACAAAAAACCGCCGATTGCTAAACCGAAGAAGATACCTATGTCACGAACACAGACAGGCATCTGGTTGCCGTTTATATCCCAAGAACGCTCCCATTTCATATGACAATTCAAATCTCCAAATCCATATACAAATGCAGCATAAGGATCTAGTTCACTCCAAGCGAATTCTCCATGCACGCTTTGGTTGTGTCCAGTACTTTGACCTCCACTAGTTTGGACATTACCCCATGAATCCTCAGAATAATAATCTATCATATTTGCTCTACCAGATAAATCAGGTACACTGTTAGCAGGAAGGTATGCTGGAACTAAGAAAAAGGATATCAGGAAAAATGTTGCAATTCCACCAACCCAGTTCCCTATTTTCCTCTCACGGGCTCGATTCTCCAACCCATTCCTTTCCATGATTTTTTCTAACTGTTCTTAGCGTATATCTTTTCCCTCGGATTGTAGTGGCCTATGCATGGAGGAGAAGGTTGGATTCAGGCGAGCCCTCTCCGCATCGATTGTGTTAGGGCTATATTCCGGATTCATGCTTGCAGTGGCTATTGCTATGAGTGTCAGACAAGACGGTTTCCGACTAGCGGTCTTTCTTTGGGGAGTTACTATAGTGGTAAGTGCTTTATTTTTGACTCCTGTGCTTGCGGGT
>CACLCM010000003.1 GCA_902605365.1 uncultured Candidatus Poseidoniales archaeon
TTTATGGTATATTCCCAATCGATGAAGATCAGTTGACAATACAAGAAGCTGGAGATTGGATTGATATGCAATTGATGACTTTGGTTCAGAAGAAATTCACTGGAGCTCAAGTCACAAAGGACATGGTCCGTAAGTGGAAAGAAGAATACTCCTATGTTGACGGTGAAGACCGCGTCCAGATGGTTGAACTATCTGTTGAAGGTAAAAAGCAAGAAGTCGATGTTGGAGATTTAATCAAGTCGGCATGCAGGATGATTGTAGGACACGTTGGTGGTGCAATCAAGTCGATTATTGCAACAGCAGACCCTGAGTATCAACCTACTTTTAGAAACAACATCATCCTATCTGGCGGAGGATCTTTGATTGGTGGAATTGCAGACGCAATCGCAAATGAAATCTCAGATATTGGAGATGTTACTGTTACTTGTGTAGATGACCCAATTGAAAAGGTCGCTACCGGCGCTATGGCGCTTGCTCAGGACATGCCTGACGAACAGTATACCTCTATCAACTGAAGTTGATTTGGTGACGACTAGTAAGCTCTAGTTTGATTTGTAGGAGTTTCAGTTCCTTTAGTGGATTGAAATTGTTGGCGATTGATTTAAGATTCAAATCGTTTTCTAGAAATATATGAACCTAGACACGGCGGCGGCTTGGGCTGAAGTATTTGGATTGGTAACTATTCTTGGGGCCGCAATATATTCTTGGTTTCAAATCAAAGAATTACGCCGCTCGAGAGATAGTACAACGGCGATGAATTTGGCAGCTAATTTCCAAAATGAGGATTTTGTTATCGGCCTTACTGCCATCATGAATATGGATCTTGATTTAAGCAAGTTTGAGCCAGGTGATGCCAAAGCCAATTTCATCGCTTTCAGTGAACATTTTGGAGAAGATTGGCCTAAAGTGATGACTGTATTAACAACATGGGAAAGTGTGGGAGTTCTCATCCATCGGGGAGATATGGATTTCCATGCACTGTATGACCTCTTTTCTGGAGTCATTATCAAGACTTACGAAACGTTTTCGTTCTATTTCGAACCTATCCGGGAGCAGGAGGATAACAAGGATATGGAGTGGTTCATCTGGCTCGCAGATCGCGTTATTGAATACGAGAATGAAGGTTCGGGAACGGCCCCTGCACACATTGCTTTCAAAGATTGGAGGCCGCCTAAGCGAATTTAATCAAAATTTGTGATGATTAAATGAGGAATTTGTATCGAGACCGCTATCAAATAAGGGTCTCATAATGGGCTTATACAAGACCTCTACCAATGAAAGGTTGAAGAATGGTTGTTGCACGATTGGCCTCAATGACGCTCGGCTCTTCGACCCCAGGTGGTATTAATCGAATCACAAATTCAACCGGTGATGAACGTGCTGCACTCGAAGGAATGCTACGCGCTTACCCTGTAGAACAGTTGGTAGAAGAGGTCTTGGTTGCTTGGCAAGAGCTTGCTGAAAGGAATGAAGATTTAGTAACTTCAAAACAAAGATTGCGGGTTTTAGAATTAGATTTAGCAGAAAGAAAGGATGAGGTTGCCCCTGAGATTGCGCAACTTCGTGCTGCAGAAAGTCACTTGGAAGAAACAAGTGCTAGAATTGTTCATTTGGAAAGATTGTTAGAAGATTCGAAAAAGGAATTGGCCGAAAATAAAACTGGTTTATCTGCAGAACAACTTGCATCTCTAGAAACTGAGGCATCTCAACTCCGTGAGTTAACTACTCAGCAAGACGATGTTATCGGTGAAATGGAAGGACGTATGTCTCAAATGGTTGAAGCGCTTGAAAGGGCCGCTGATGCTGGATTGACCAGTGTTACTGCTGATGAAGTAAGGGCGTTAAAAGCACAAGCAGATTCTTTGTCTGGTGATTTAGATGCTGAGAAGGCTGCTAATGATTCCCTAGAAGAGGAAAGGCAAAGATTGAGAGATATCGCTGATAGACTTCGCGGATTATTAGATGCTAGAGATAAGCGACTAGGAGAATTGGAAGAACAATTAGAGAGGGTTATGCAAGGCCCACGATCCGTTTCCGCAGAGCATGATTACTTAGTCGAGCAAATTGAAGAATTAAAGCGTAGATTACTAGAAAGAAATCGAGAATATGAGTCGCTTCGTCGTAGAGAGCGCCGCTTGCATAACGATGTATTCGAAAGAGATGAAAGAATCCAACAAATGTCACTAACCATAGCTGACTTTGAAGCTGCATTAACCGACAGAACTTCTGAAGTTAGAGAATTGGAGTCCCAAAGAGATACAGCGGTTCATGAATTAGATGGGGTAAAGCGATCTGAGAGAACAAGAGAAGTTGTTGGTAGAGTATTTGCAGATTCATTATCACTGGTTAGAACCCATGATGAAAGAGAGTTGAAGAAGGAAATATATGCAAACTCTCCAGATGTTGAGAGGACTCTCAAAACACCTGATGCTAAGGATATGGAAACTTTGGCTAAGGGTGGTAAAGTAGATGTTGAATCCGCTTTGGAAATCCTCGAAAAGGGTATGGATGTCGATAAAACCCCTCGTCCAGACTCCCCTGGTGGAACTGGTGACCCTGTTCTTTACGAAGACGAAGATTGAGCCCCGTTCACGACTTCAGAAATTCGTTGACTTAACTCTTCTAGATTAGCCGCATCTTCGGTCAGTGTTCCTGTTACTATCCAGTTGGCTCCAGCCGCTGCTGCTATTGCTGCTTGTTCTCCTGAACGTATTCCACCACCTACGATTAGACATAATTCATCGACTTGTCTTGCTGATTCTATGCACTTATGATCCACTTGAGTTGCTGCTCCGCTTCCAGCCTCTAGATAGAGAATTTTGAATCCAAACATTTTGGCTGTTAACGCATATGCGTTTACCAAATCGGTTTGACCGGGTTCTATTAATTCAGCCTGGCCAACTTCACCAACCTTTCCACCTGGTGAAAATACAAGATACCCTGTTGGAAGTCCTTCAACGCCAAACTTGTCTAGGTATGGAGCGCCGCGTAATTGTTCACCAATCAAGAATTTTCTAATCTGTGAATTCATTAACATCATGAAAGTTATTCCATCTGCGGCTGGTGAAAGCGCGTGCGCTCCGCCCGGAAATAGAACAACAGGTACATTCCACAAATCCTCTTCTGAACTAGGGTCTTGGCTAGAGGCGAATATTTGTAATTCAAGAGCTTCCTGAATTGTTTTACATGTGTTATGTACAACCTCATCTGGGGTGTCTGTTGAACCCCCTACAAATATCATCCTTGAACCTGCACCCACTGCAGAAATAACTCTCCTTGTTGCTTCTTCTGCACTTTGTTTGCCTGGGTCGATTAAGGTAATATGTCTACAACCTTGAGAGCGATCAAGAATATAATTCAAGAGGCCTTCTTCGGGTAGCATATTAGGAAACCTCTTGTGGGATGCCAATGATGTTTTGGGCGGTTTTTATTCCTTCATTGATTGCTTCATCGGCCCAAATTTCGTCTATATTTTTTGGATGTTCTCCTTGAATTATTTCCAACCATCCTTGTGTAGGACGGGGTAAATCCCCACGTATCCAGCATTCGACTAAGCCATCTCCTCTTTCAAAAGAAAATCTATCGGATGATAGGTTATTGAGTTGAAAATCATTAGGAGTATTTGACTTGATTACAATTCCTCCATTCCATGTTACAAGGCCTTTTTTAGAACCTTCACTAGGCCATCCTGGAGCGATTGATTTACCCCCTGTACAATCGATTGAATTTTCTGGAGCTTTTGTTTTTAATTTGATTATTCCACCTAAATCAACTACTTGTTTAGCTAATTCTTTCTCAAGCCATTCTCTACGTAATGCCCATCCGTACTCTGTTGGTTTAGCAGCAGTAGTTTGAATTAAATTATTATCCAATTTTTTAATTATACCAGGTGATCTAACTGGATTTCCTATTTCTTGTCTTGCTTCGTAAATCGTGACATCAAAATTGTTTTTCAAAAACTCCATTGCACAAGATAGTCCACAAAGACCACCGCCTGCAATTTCTATCACTCGTTCACTTCCTCAATACTCAAAGCGAATACTGGACAAGATGCGATACAGTGTTCGCATTTTGTACAATTTGATTGTTCAACCACTGCCAATCTACTTACTAAATCCAAAGCATTGGTTGGACACAGTGCTATGCATGCGCCACACCCATAACAGAGATTTTCATCAACTATGAAAATAGGTGATTGTACCTCCGCCATGATTGTTGCAGTGGACACGCGTTGATGGTTACTTCGGCGAGATGACTGATGGAAATATGATTCTAAACAGTTAGAAATTACTTTCAATAAAAATTTAATTTCCATTTGAAATTAGTAATTTAGATTGTATACTCAAAACGATTGATGCTAATTGACCCCCTTATTTCCATTGGAGTTGCTATATTGCGATCGGTGATGAAGTAAGGGTTGATGCATACATCACCTGCACGAAGTAAGACCCATTGTTGTTTTTCGCGTCTAGTCTATAACCATCGCGAGAACTGAATGAACCTAACATCTTCAAAAAATACTGCAGTGGAAATACAGGGGTGCGATATGTTCATTGCGAAGATAATCTAGGACTAACTATGGTTTTCTATTCTCCAGGTAGGACAACATCCTATCCAGAATTTCCACCAGAGAGTGGAATTCGCTATCATTACCTTGGTGGAGGAGATGAAGTTGGTAACGTAGGTTGTGTTTTTGAAGATTCAAAAGGAACAAAAATGCTACTTGATTATGGGTTAGCTCCAACCAATCCCCCAAAATATCCAAGGGAAGCACCTGACATTAAAGATGCAGTAATCACACATTCACATATAGATCATTTAGGAATGGCTCCATGGCTTTGTTCGAACCATCGTACGAGATTACATGGGACAGCATTAACTGCTAAAATAAGTCATATGATGTGGAATGACTGCTACAAAGTTAGTAGAATCGAAGGATATCCATTAGCTTGGGATAAAAGAGATATTGATGAGGCAACTTCGTCATGGCGAACTCATAGTTTTGGTGAAGTTTGGGAAAAAGATTCTTGGAAATTAAAATTGGAAAAGGCCGGTCACATTCCAGGCGCTGCAATGCTAAATGTAGAAACAGAAACCCATAAAATCCTCTTCACTGGTGATTTTGATACCAGAGATTCACAACTTACAACAGGAGCTAAACCAGAAAAATGCGATTTACTATTTGTTGAAGGAACCTATGGAGGTAAAAACCACTTACCTCAGGGAGAAACGATTGAGGCTTTTATCGAAAGAGTTGTTGAAGTAACTGATAAAGGCGGTACTGTATTAATTCCAGCCTTCGCAAATGGTAGAACACAAGACGTCGTAATGACTCTACATCAACACCTACCAGAACTAGATGTTCACGTAGATGGGATGGGTAAAAGTGTTGCAAAATTGCAAATGGAACACCCTGAGGCTTTACGTGATCCACAAGCCCTTGAAGATGCCTGGAAATGGTGCAAGAGAGTATCTTCAAAATCCGATAAAAAGAAAGCACTCAATGCAGATTGTATTGTATCAACTTCAGGAATGCTTGAAGGCGGCCCTTCTATTTGGTATCTAAATCGATTAAGACAAGACCCTAGAAATGCGATTATATTAACTGGATATCAAGCAGTAGGTTCTGGTGGAAGAATGTTGTTGGATGAAAAACACATCCCAATCTGGAATAAGCGAACTCCGATAGATTTGGAGGTCAGTCAATTTTCATTCTCAACCCATGCTGGACATTCTGAAATTGTAGATTTTGCAAAGGCCTGTGAGGCTGAAACAGTGGTCATCTATCACACAGACCCCACTCACGCAAGACCACCTCTTGTTGAAGAATTAGAATCAAATGGGCACAAAGTTCACACACCAATAAATGGCGAATCTGTAATTGTTGATTGACTAAATTAGCCGAAGTGATTGAATATATTGACATTTAGCGGTATTCATGGCATCCAAGGCTCCACCCGGTAAACGCCGAAAGAAGAGGAAGATTCGACTTTCTCTCAAGAGCTCCAAACTAAAGAAGACAGATACTTATTCCGATCAGGTCGGATGGTCTACTGATGTTGGCCGTTCCCTAGGCGAAGCGCCTAAGGCAAAGGAACCAGATACCATCAAACACCAATGTTCGTTATGTGGCGCAATTATGAAGGTTCAAAAACCAAAGAAAGCGCGTTACACAATTTCATGCCCGCACTGTGGTCACGAAGACAATTTCAGTTGATTAGACCCCAACTAGGTCTAATATTCGCTTTAATGCAGCGATAATTAAAACAGAAACTAATAATATTCTGACAGTTTTCTGAGAGAGAGCATCAGATCCTATTTTCGATCCAACTATTCCACCAATAACTACTGCAGCACCTAAAGGAAGTAAGAAATCAAACTCGAGTAATAATTCTCCAGAAAGAGAACTCCCAACCATTCCAGATGCCGAATTTACCCAAATAAACGCAGCAGCAACTCCAGCTGCTGTTTTGGCATCACTCCATCCAAATAACAAAATTATAGGAGATAGAAAAATTCCCCCTCCTACACCAATAATACCACTTAACAAACCAATAATTATCCCTACAACGATCGATATTTGCATCGTTGGAGGGCTAACAAAAACTTCCTCAGAATCTGTCCTTTTTGTAGTCAGTAATTTCCAGGAAGCGAATACCAAAGTAATCGACAATAATGTATCATATACTCCATTATCAATTTTCAAATAACCCCCAATCATCGCTGCAGGAATACTTGCTACAATAAATGGAATCGTTAATTTCCAACTAAAAAAACCAGAACTCTTGTAGGTAAAAAACGCAATACTGGCTACTATTAAATTCAAACTCCAAACGTGTTGTTTTAGCCAAATAGGATCTTTTGTTGCATAGATGGTCAATGATAAAACCGCCAAATATCCAGACGCACCACCGTGTCCAACACTTGCATAAAGCGCCGCGATTATTGAAAGAGAAACTAAGAGCAAGAAACCCCCAAACTCCACTTCCATATTCAAACCGAAGCGGAACTAGACAAATATTTTGTTGCTGTTCTGGTGAAATCTCAAATGTCACCTGTAAATAAATAAATTAAAACCAAGTAAGTTAAACCGGCTTCATCAAACACCTCACCCTTCAAATTGTATACGATATTATGACTATGAGTAAGATAATACTAGAATCCAATAGAAACCAAGCCAAATTACTGGATTTGGCAGGCAGTTCTGAATTATCAACCTCGTCAATATCCAATTTAAACAACCCCTTTAAATTCTTAAAACCTTGATATTAATAAAATAAATCCGGGATTCAATGTTGTTGATATTTCATTCAATCTCCAAAGATGCTTTACATAACGGGTTGAAAGACAAAAACATCGGAATGCTGTTGTGCCGATAGTAGAATAAAAATCACAACAACCTACTAATGCACAGAGGAGGTAATGAGATTGGAATTAATCACAGTCGCCGCAATAATTTCTCTACTATTTGTTGCGTTGATTTTCAGTCCATTGGGTTTGGGTGGAGGTGTTCTATATGTTCCAATCTTTCACTACATTTTAGACTGGGGTTTTCAAGAGTCCCTAATAGGTTCGCTAACCTTGGTGTTGATGGTAACTTTAGGTAGTGGTTTGGCACATTCTAAAACAGGTAATGCTAATCACAAAATAGCTAACCATGGAAGGGTTACAGCAATCCCATCTGCCATTCTAGGAACAATTTTGTCTGGTGGAATAATCAATTATATTGGTGATGAAGTAATAAAATTCTTGGCAATAATAATTCTCCTATTTGTTGTTGATAGAACCTTGCAAAAGATGAAAGATAAGGATGAAATTACCCCTTCCAACAAAACCTATTCTCCAGAATTAATCAAACAATACCAATTCGGTACCGCATTTGCAGGAGTTTCTTCAGGGCTCTTAGGGATTGGCGGCGGAGCGATACTAGTGACACTTAATCGTAATTTTTTAAAAATGGATTCTAGAGAGTCTTCAGGGACAAGTTATCTAGTTGCAGCAACAATTGTTCCTGTTGCTTTATTGAGTCACGTTTTATTGGATGGAGTGGTATCTGAAATAATCGAATCTTCAGGATGGATTGCTATAATTACCGTTCCTTTAATCGTATCCTTAACAGCATTTTTCGGGGCGAAGTTTGCCATAAACCACATTCCCAAGGGCGTGGTAACTAAGGTGTTCTTAGCGGCAGTAAGTTTAGGTATCATCCGCTATCTCTATGATTTGATTTCATTTTATATCGGGGTATTGTGATGGATAAAACTCCTTACTTTGTTAAACTCGAAGAGGCTATCGAAATATCATGCCGAACCACCATAAAACCAGAAATAGAAACTGTAGTTTTAGACGAATCCCACGGCAGAATTCTTGCTCTTGATTTACTATCACTAGTTGATGATCCAGCATTTGATAACTCTTCTATGGATGGTTTTGCTATGCGTTACGAGGATACTAAAAATCCCCCTCAAACTCTCGATATTATTGGTACAATTCAGGCTGCAGGTCAAGAAGACAACGTGGTCGTAGGGCCGAAGCAAGCTGTAAGGATAATGACAGGAGCACCAATTCCTGAAGGAGCAGATTCAATTTTACAAGTTGAATTAACCACAACAAATGAAAACAAAGTAACTTTACAACAAGAAGGAATGAAACATTTTATCCGTAAACAAGGTGAAAATCTCCTAAAAGATTCAATTTCTATTACAGCTGGCACTATTCTAACCCCTTCCTGTGTTGGTTTGTGTGCAACCATGGGACACTCTACCCTTCCTGTAATCAAACCACTGAAGGTTGCAATAATCTCTACGGGGGATGAATTAATTCCTCCTGGCGAGGAGCTTCAAAGAGGACAAATTTACGAATCAAATTCTTTTGGTCTTTCTGGTTTGGTTAAATGGCTTGGTCATGAACCGATCATAATGAATAACTCGGGGGATTCAATAGATGAACTAAGGCTTGCTTTAGATAAAGCAGCATCTACTTGTGATTTGATTTTGACAAGTGGAGGGGTTTTTATGGGGGAATGGGATTTAGTTCGCAAAATTATGGAAGATGAAGGTGAAATTCACTTTTGGAGAGTGAAAATCCGCCCAGGATCTCCACCATTATTCGGCACATGGGGGGTCACACCAATATTCGGGCTACCGGGAAATCCAGTTAGTTCACACGTTGTATTCAGAACCCTTGTCGCTCCTTGGATAAGAAATACCACTTCGGCAAAAGGCCCAATCGAAGTAAGGGCATTCGCCCAACTTGCAACTGCAGTCAAATCTACAAAGGATAGCCTTACTTTTCGTAGAGTCTCAATTGAAATGACCAACGAGGGCCTAGTTGCGCATCAAAAAATCCATCAAGGCTCAGGAAATATCGCTAGTATGGCCCTCAGCGAAGGGATGGTTGTCTTACAACCTGGACAGGAATATTCTATCGGCGATAAGGTCGAAGTTATGATTCTATGAGGCGTTCTTATGAAATTCGAAAAAGAAATTGAATTAATCGAGGCGCTTTCTGCTCATTTTCCAAAATCTAAACGCAACACACTAAGGAAAATGCTTACCGAAGGCCGTGCATTGGTTGACGGAAAGGTGGTTCACAAAGCCAAGCACATTGTTCCAGTAGGTAGTTCCGTCACTATCGCTGATAGAGAACAGGCCGCAATATCTTCACCCCCACCTCAACCAAAAAGACCACACCCACGAATCAAAATATTGTTCGAAGATTCAGACATTCTAGTTGTGAATAAGCAAGCGGGCTTACTTTCCGTTGCCACCGATAAGATGGAGCCAGATACTCTTCATTCTCGTGTAATAGATTATTTACAATTTGATGATGAAAGAGCTTGGGCATTTATCGTTCATCGCTTAGATAGAGAGACATCTGGTGTGATGATTTTTGCTAAAACCAAATGGCATAAGGAATACCTACAGGAACAATTTGCTGAAAGAAGTGTTCACAGGGTGTATCATGCATTAGTTCAGGGCAAGCCCGAAAACAATAGCGGAACAATTCATGAATGGTTATTAGAAGATAAATTCCTCAGAGTTAAATCTGTAAACAAAAGAACCCCAAATGCCAGGGAAGCAATAACACATTGGAGTATTGAAGATAGCGACGATATTGCAAGCCTGATTATGCTGACGATAGAAACAGGTAGAAGGCATCAGATCAGAGTGGGTCTGGCAAATCTTGGCAATCCAGTAGTTGGTGACGAGCAACATGGTGCTGAAGGTAACCCAATAGGCAGAATCGCTCTTCATGCAACCGCTTTGGAATTACTTCATCCGGCAACCGATGACCCTGTTAGGTTTGAGGCCACAATCCCGTTCGGACCTGAGCGATAAGCAAGGTCTCAAGAACCCTTGGCTCACCCATGTAATTAATGGCCAAGCCCGGAGATGAAGGTTGGATTGAAGTTCGTGGAGCACGAACGCACAATCTTCAGGATATCGATGTGAAATTACCCCGGGGTAAATTCGTAGTAATTTCAGGAGTTTCAGGTTCTGGAAAATCATCATTGGCATTCGATACACTGTACGCTGAAGGCCAGAGAAGATACGTCGAAAGCTTATCTTCCTACGCTCGCCAATTTATTGGACAGATGAAAAAAGCAGATTGCGATGGTATCGAAGGCCTTTCTCCTGCAATATCAATCGACCAAAAACAAGGTAGCCACAATCCTCGTTCCACCGTTGCAACTGTTACTGAAATAATGGATTATTTACGGTTGATGTGGGCTAGAATTGGTAAACCCCATTGCCCAACTTGTGGAATAGAAGTAGCCCGCAGAACTGTCCAAGAAATAGTAGATGATATCACTTGGAATATGGAGGGGCACGCAGTAGCTGTTTGGAGTCCTGCGATTCGTAACAGAAAAGGAACTCACGCCGATTTGTTCAGGCACTTGGTAGAGCAAGGATGGACTGAGGGGAGAATCAATGGACGAGAAGAGTCCTTCGAAGAGGACCATGGTCTTGATAAAAACCTGAGACACGATATCGACGTTCGAATAGACCGTCTTCGTTGCACTAAAGACAGGAGGCAGAGGCTAACAGAAGCTGTAGAATCTGCGTTACGTATCGGTGGAGGTACTGTAGCAATAGAGAGTATCAAAGCCCCCGAAGACGATTATGAGTTAAGCGAGGGCTCAAAATCAGAACAAACCACTGTTGGAGAAACTATGGTTTGGTCTGAAGAATTTGCTTGTCCCCAACACGGCGCTTTCATGCCTGAAATGAGCCCTAGAGTTTTCTCTTTTAATTCGCCACTTGGCGCTTGCCCCTCATGTCAAGGACTTGGTATTCAACGTAGATTCAGTGCTGAATTATTGGTTGACAGAAAGGCGACAATTTCTGAAGGTTGCATAAAACCATGGAGACAATCAATGTCTCCCCATTGGTATCGAAAATTAATGGAGCAAACCGCTATTCACTACGGAATTCCAACAAACATTCCATTCGCAGATTTGGATGATGACTCTCAAGATATTTTACTAAATGGTTCCGGCTCAACTATAATTCATTTTGAATTCCGTTCAGAATCAGGCTCTCAATACAATTACAGCAAGCCCTGGGAGGGCGTCTTCGGAAGGCTACAAAAGACCTACACAGAGACAACTTCTGATAGAACAAGAAGCAGATTGATCGCTTGTATGAATGATGAAGATTGCCCGGGCTGCAATGGAGAAAAACTCAATGCCGCAGCTCGTCAAGTAACCGTTGCCGGAAAAAGGCTACCTGAAATAGGAGCAGCGAGCGTTCATGAAGCACTTATGATAGTCCATTCTATGCAAGGAAATGCTAAAAGCGCAGAAACTCTTGATGAAAGAAGCGCATTCATCGGCAGGGATATTCTCAAAGAAATAGAAGGTAGACTAGGTTTCCTAAACGATGTAGGTCTAGATTATCTTACCCTCGACCGTAGAGCTAACACTTTGTCTGGTGGAGAGAGCCAGAGGATAAGACTTGCAACACAAATCGGCAGTCGTCTAACTGGAGTAATGTATGTCTTAGATGAACCATCAATTGGACTTCATCAGCGAGATAATGAGCGCCTTTTGGCAACCTTGAGAGAATTATCAGATTTAGGTAACACTTTGCTTGTTGTTGAACATGATGAAGAAACCTTACGTCAAGCGGATTGGCTCTGCGACCTTGGCCCGGGAGCTGGGTTAGAAGGCGGGATTGTAGTGGCAAACGGCCCTCCTAAAGTTGCTATGAAATCTAAAGACTCTGTAACAGGAGCCTATCTTTCAGGTAAGCGAAGTATACCGGTTCCTGAAGAGCGAACCGCTGCTAAAAAGGGCTATTTGAAAGTGGTTGGGGCCCGCCAAAACAACCTCGACAACATCGATGTTGCTTTCCCATTAGGGTGCTTAACAGCCGTAACTGGTGTTTCAGGTTCTGGGAAATCATCTCTCGTATCTAGCATTTTAGCACCCGCCCTTCAACGCCATGTAACAGGTTCAGATGCTCAACCAGGGGCGCATGATGATATTGAAGGAATTGAAAATGTGGACAAAGTAATCGTAATTGACCAATCACCAATTGGTAGGACCCCCCGTTCAAATCCAGCAACATATACCAAAGCATTCGACGACATTCGTAAATTATTTTCAGAAACAAATCTCTCAAAAGAGCGAGGATATACTCCTGGACATTTCTCATTCAATGTCAAGGGAGGTAGGTGTGAAGCATGCCGGGGGGCCGGATCAATAAAACTGGAGATGAACTTCTTACCAGACGTTTGGATAACTTGTGATAATTGTCAAGGAAAGAGGTACACTAGAGAAACCCTAGAGGTCACCTGGAAAGGAAAGAATATCTATGATATTCTAGAAATGCCGGTAAGCGAGGCCGTGAAATTTTTCGAGAACCATAGGAAATTACACAGAACCCTTTCGACAATAAATGATGTCGGGCTAGGATACATTCGACTAGGCCAGCCCGCAACTACCCTTTCAGGAGGGGAAGCACAGCGTGTTAAACTAGCTAGCGAGTTACGCAGACCCCCACATAAGCATACAATGTACATTCTAGACGAGCCAACCACAGGCCTCTCTTTCTCAGATGTCCAGCAATTAATTGACGTTCTACTTCGACTAAGAACAACAGGACACTCAATCATTGTAATCGAACACCACCTCGACGTGATAAAGTCCGCAGATTGGGTAGTCGACCTTGGTCCCGAAGGTGGAGATCGAGGTGGAAAGATTGTTGCGATTGGAACTCCTGAAGACGTTGCAAAAGTCAAAGGTAGTTTCACCGGACAATTCCTAAAAGACATGCTGTGATTTTTGAAATCCAACAACTTTCCACGCCATTTCTAAGCGTAGTATTCATGGACGGTAGTCTCTGCCGACCCACTGCCCCCATAGGGGGCAGGTGTGCCAAGTGAACTCAAATATTGTCAGAGTAGAGACTACACCCAAACTTGGTGAAGGAATGAAAGATGTCCGAGGAGACTCGGTAAAGAGGCAACTGGTAGCCGACCACGGCATCGAGATTTCATCAGTCAGGTCGATTGTTGGTTTCCTAATCGCCAGCGAAATAGATTCGACGCAGGTTGCTGAACGAGTAGACGATGTCTTTGCCGACCCAATTATCGAGGAAAGCTCCACAGACGAACTCCATTTGGATAATTCAAATCTTTTTACAGAGTCCCCTGACATGGTTATCACAATCGGATTCAAACCGGGCGTAACCGATAATCCAGGTAAAGCGGCACTCGATGGTTTCCGTACAATTTTCCCAGATGCGGGGGATGAAGCCAGAGTCTCGACTTACATCACCTATGTATTCAATGGAGTTCCAGAAGGCACTGAAATTGAGTGGCTAGCAAAACAATTGCACAATGGGCTAATCGAAAGGGCACTTTTCTCCTCCAAGGGTGAAGAATATCCGAGAATTGAATATTCTCCAGTAGTTCCAAGCGACTATGCAAAGCCCGCAACTATCGACCTTGAAATATCAGATGAAGAATTAATTAAGTTATCAGAAGAAGGACTTCTCGCTCTAAATTTAGAAGAGATGCAAACGATACAAGCCCACTACAGAGATCCTGCAATTCAAGCGGCAAGAGCAAAGGTAGGATTGCCCGTAAAAGCACCAACCGATGTTGAACTAGAATGTTTAGCTCAAACTTGGTCAGAGCACTGCAAGCACAAAATATTCGCCGCACACATTCATCACGTCGATACAGAAACTGGTGAAGATACCGAAATAGATTCATTGTTCAAGACCCACATCATGAATCCTACTCTGGAGATGAAAGATGAAGTCGATTGGCTTCTATCGGTTTTCCATGACAACTCTGGCGTAATTGCCTGGGATGATGAATGGTCACTCTGTATGAAGGCAGAGACTCACAATTCGCCAAGCGCATTAGACCCATATGGTGGAGCTATGACTGGAATAGTTGGTGTAAACCGAGATATTCTGGGTACTGGTCTTGGGGCCAGGCCGATAGCAAATACCGATGTATTCTGTTTCGGACCGCCTGATTGGGAAGGCGACCTTCCTGACAACTTATTCCATCCATCTCGAGTTCTTAGAGGAGTTCACGCAGGAGTGAGAGTTGGAGGAAATGAAAGCGGTATTCCAACAGTTAACGGGGCCATCGTATTCGATGACCGCTATATCGGAAAGCCCCTGGTTTACTGCGGCACAATCGGAATAATGCCGCGTAGATTAGCCGACGGAAGAGAGTCACACGAAAAGAATCCACAAGCAGGAGACCGTGTCTACATGGTAGGAGGAAGAGTTGGTTACGATGGAATACATGGAGCTACATTTTCATCTCTTGAATTGACAGAAGAATCTCCGTCCAGTGCAGTACAAATTGGCGACCCTATAACTCAGAAGAAGATGGTCGACATGATATTGGAAGCAAGGGATGCTGGATTGATTACTTGCATTACCGATAACGGAGCCGGAGGACTATCTTCCAGTATAGGTGAAATGGCAGAATACACCAATGGTTGTCAAATCGATCTAGGAAAGGTACCACTGAAACAAGAAGGACTTTCATCATGGGAAATCTTAGTTTCTGAATCTCAAGAAAGAATGACAGTTGCAGTCAAAGAGTCCGATGTACCAGCATTTGAAGCATTAGCAAACCTCCACGAAGTCGAAGCAACATGGGTGGCCGACTTTACTAACACGGGCCTTTTCCATGTTGTTCATGATGAAGATACAGTTGCGTCATTACCAATAGAATTCCTACACGACGGAGTTCCACAACTCCGCCTTGAAAGCGAATGGAAAAAACCAACCCATGTCGACTTCGAAGCACCAAGTGATGCAAAACACACCCCACTTCTTCTAAGGATGCTAGCCCGCCCTAACATCGCTTCAAAAGAAACATGGGTTAGGCAATATGACCACGAAGTCATAGCGCAAACAGCAATCAAACCATTCGTAGGAGTTGAAAGAGACGGCCCTGGCGATGCGGGCCTTCTAGCACCAATCCACGGCTCTACACATGGTTTGGTAGTATCGAATGGAATTTCTCCTAGGTATAGCGACATAGACGCTGGTGCAATGGCAGCAGCAGCGGTAGATGAAGCGGTTAGGAATGCGGTATGTACAGGAGTGGACCTTACTAAGATTGCAGGGCTAGATAATTTCTGTTGGCCCGACCCTATCGAGAGTGAGAAAACCCCAGACGGCCGATTTAAACTGGCACAATTAGTTCGTGCAAATCGAGAATTAGAACGCGTTTGTCGAGCATATTTCGTTCCATGTATTTCCGGTAAAGACTCTATGAAGAACGATTATGGTGGTGGAGAAAATAAGATTTCAATACCACCCACACTTCTATTTTCGCTATTTGGAAACCACCCGGATGTCCGCTATACAACAACATCAGACCTCAAGCCAGGAGAGAGCTTGTACCTCGTTGGAGAATCCAAACAAGAGTTAGGCGCCAGCGAAATCGCATTCATGTTAAAGGAATCTGGAGAGGCGAATGGAATCGGGGGGCAAGTCCCGCAACTCCCTCATCCAGAAAAGAATCTAGAATCCTACAAGGCACTAACCAAAGCAATCCAATCTGGAATAGTTAGAACCGCCCACGATTGTAGCGAGGGCGGAGTTGCTGTGGCAGTAGCAGAGATGTGTATTGGTGGCCGCTGCGGCGCTGCAATAGATGTCGATGGGCCTGGCGAAGCGGATCTTTGGGGAAGGCTTTGGGGTGAGTCTCTGGGGCGAATTATAGTCGGAGTAAAGCAACAACATAGGGCTGAATTCCTATCAATTATGAAAGGAAATCCACTAACCTATATGGGCGAAACAACCGATGGCGATGCAATGAGTATTTGGGACGGAGACGACCTAATCATTGAGGCAAATGTCGAGGAGATGCTTTCCGCATGGAAAGGAAGTTTGGATATGACGGGGGGTGACCAGTGATGGTTGACACCCCTAAGGTCGCTGTCCTATTCGGATTTGGAATTAATTGCGATAGAGAGACCGCCGCAGTATTCGAATTAGCAGGGGCTGTAAGTGAAAGAATTCACGTAAACCATTTTGTTAATGGAGAAAAGGACTTGTCAGAATACCATATTCTAGCGGTTCCAGGAGGGTTTTCTTTTGGCGACCATCTTGGTTCAGGAAGATTACTAGGTAATCGTATGAGGTTTGCAATGAGAGAGCAACTAGCCGCATTCGTAGCAGCAGGCAAACCGATCATAGGGATATGCAACGGTTTCCAAGTATTGGTTAAAACAGGACTATTGCCTGGTAAAGAGGTTCCAGATTTTGAGCAAAGAGCGAGCCTTACTCTAAACAATAGTGGGCGCTATGAGGACAGATGGGTGACTTTAGAGTTCGACCCAGAAAGCCCATGCATCTGGACCAAAGGAATTACCCGAATTGAATGCCCAGTAAGGCACGGCGAGGGAAGGTATGTGATGCCATCATCCAGTGATTTGGATGAATTAGATTCTAACAATCAGATTGTAACAAGATATGTTGACCCGTCCACAGAAGTTGGTAAAGGGATAACAGATGAAACGCTTCCATTCCCATTATGTCCTAATGGAAGTATTCGAAACATAGCTGGAATTTGCGACCCCACAGGACTAGTATTCGGCCTCATGCCGCACCCAGAAGCAGCATATGCGACCTTCTTACATCCTCATCATACACGTAGCGATATTAACGAGGAAATATTAGCAGAAGGGATGCAAATCTTCCGTAATGCAGTAGAATACGCTCAAGCAAACCTTTGAGAACAAACCTCCTATCCTTAGGATATGGCGAGTAAAAAGCTGTACATGGAGAGTATCGAAGCAGGATACTTGCGAGACTTTTCTGCAGAAGTCGTCGCTGTTGAGGAAAACGCAGTAACTCTAGACCAGACTCTCTTCTACCCAATAGGCGGCGGCCAAAATTGGGACACCGGGACCATTTCTTGGGATAGTGGCAAAGTCACAGTAACAGAAGTTCGTGGAAGAGGTGACGTTCAACACTTTGTTGGAGAAGATCATGGAATAGAAGTTGGAGATGCTGTAGAAGGCTCAATCGACTGGGACAGGCGCCATGCTCACATGCGTATGCATACGGCGCAACACCTTGTTAGTGGGCTGGTTTACGAGATGTATGATGGAGCAAGAACCGTTGGCAATCAGATCAATACAAATCGCTCCCGTATCGATTTTAACCCTATCAAATTTACAGATGAAATGATTGAAGATTTATTCCACCGAGCTAACGAAATTACCGAATCAGATCTACCAGTAACCGATTGCATAATGACTAGAGAGGAAATCAATGCAATAATGCCACCAGATAGGACTAACATGAGTTTACTACCAATATCGGTCAAGCAATTACGAGTTGTCAGAATAGGCGACAACATGGACTTATGTCCATGCGCAGGCACCCATGTAAGGGCACTTGGAGAGGTAGGAACTCTCGAATTTATAGGACGTAAAAATAAGGGCAAGGGCACAACTCGAGTAAGTTACACTCTTGATGGCTGTGAGAGTTGAAACCATAGTAAATCAAGATAAGCCTTTTGAGAAGCATAAACACTAAACACTTCTCGTGAGACCTATAAGTCTAAATCATCATCTAGTAATTTAGAAACTTCAGATTGAGCATCTTCCCATTCTGCACGATCTCTTTCTCTCTGTGCAATAGCAGCAGCCTCCACCACTTCTTTCAGCGGTTCAGGAGCCTTTGATGCCACCTTTCCAGCCTCGATTCTATCGGTGATTTTTCGGTCTTCTCCCAAACGGTCAGAACGGTCCACTACGTTGATGGGGCGACTAGGAATTGTACGTGCACCATCGTGCCTATCTTCAGCCTCTAAACTCGCAACCATGTGGTTCAAGATTTCTTCAGTTGGCAACTCATCTTTCCATTTATTTTGGTTACCAACCTCTTGCACGACATTCATCTTGTTTCTTCTTTTGACTACCACTTCAACATTACCAAGAATCTCTCTAACTCTTTCAATGCTAATTTTCTTAACTTTAGCAATTTTTTCAGGAGGGATCCCGGTCTCATGAAGGAATAGGATATCTTTGGCTTCAGTCCATTCTTCCTCGTTCATAGAAACCCTCCAGATTGTTTGTTGAATACAGGCCATTATGACTCCTGTACTTGCATCTTGTCCGGTCTGAGATTAGAAGCCTTCCACGCGAGGCTTCAAAGCCCACCGTGGTGACAAAGGAACATGGCGAGGGACCCTCGGGCTGACATACTGGAGGACGACTTGTTCCCCAAGCCCACTAGGAGAATCCATCGTGTTCATGCTCAACAGAGCAATGATGGAACTATCCACTTCGATATGAATAAAGGAATATTCGGAATTAACAACCGACAACCTGTTCAATTACACAAAGGCAAAATTTGGCATTTTAGTAAAGAAGAGAGACATCACCTTCTACTCGCTACAGCGGCTTTTACTCTCGCTTTAGGCCTAATGCGGGTCAACGGATTATTTGGCGTCAGCCAATTTGGTAGTTCAGGAGAATGGTTTGCCTTCCTTTTACTATCGATGCCAGTTATGCTATTAGCAGTTGGTCCAGCCTTTATTCTTCATGAAATAGGGCACAAAATAATTGCAAAAAAATATGGATGCTGGGCTGAATTTAGAGCAGACCCCGGCGGTTTGAAATTTGGAGTAGGACTTGCAGCGATTCTTGGAATCGTATTCATGGCCCCTGGCGCAGTAATGGTGGCTGGGTTAGTAACAAGAAGACAGAATGGCCATATTGCAATCGCAGGTCCAGCGGTTAATTTCGGCCTGTTCCTAATAGGAATACCAATCGGAGGAATAATCCTTGGCTTGACTAATTCAGAGGCTTTTGCAGCCCCTCTTGGAACGTATTTAGTCGATGGGGGAATTGATCTGAAAGCTATGGCTGGAGGAATTGTATGGTGGTGGCTAGCAGCCAACTTAGGGTTGGGATTCTTCAATATGATTCCATTAGGTCCACTAGATGGTGCTAAAATCAAAGATTGGAGCGAATCTGTCTGGCTTGCGGCCTTTGCAACATTCCTCGTTTTGATAGCACTGTGGTGGACTGGAACCTTCAGTCCAATCGACGATATAGCAATCAAGATAGCAGAACTATTCTGAATCTTCCAAGTAAGCATTCCTTACTGGATTTTCATCTAAGTGGAAGAAAGAGTAAGTGGCCCACCAAGTGATTGTGTCAAGTGCATCAACAAGATTACTTGTTCCACTCTGCTCTTCACCGTAGTCCTTTCCAGTTGTATCCATCCAATCAATCATCTCATCGACAGTATCACACGTTTGGTGATAGCACCAATATCCATCTACTAATCCACCGAATCCCATGGTTACGGTGCCAATATTATCTTGGAAACTGGCGTGGTCAGAGCGAGCGGTAGTGTCTTCATAGACAATAATCTCAGGCCTATCTTTAGCCAACCAATCATCAACCTTCCAAGTATCTGCCGAGTATCCTTCACCCACTAGTGTGGACATTTGATCTTCCACGCCAATAGCATCAGAACCAATCCAAAGCGCTAGATTGACCATTCCTGGTTGGTTCATGACATCATGGTCAATACTCGGGCCGATGTATACTCGCATCGGCCAAACCTCGTCATCTTTCGGATAACCATCAGGGTCAATTTCAGGGTCAGGGTCACAGTTTGGCTCTCCTCCCCCGTGGTTGTTACCACAAGGTGCTCCGCCACCACCTGGCCAGTTCACTCCAGCCATGTCCAAATTGACGTAGTTGGTGACCTCGACGTTAGGATTGTCTTCCTTGACCCACTCTTCAGTCCAGTAATCACTACCTCGCTTACCGCCTTCTTCGCCTGACCAAAGGCAGAATACCATTGTATTACGAGTACTATACCCGGCCATTGCTTCAGCTACGGTCAGAACCATACTTGTCCCCGCTGTGTTATCATAAGCGCCTACGCGTGTGCCGTAAGTCCTCTCTCCAGTCAGGTGAGGGGAAACCATTCCTAAATTTGCAGGAGGGGCAATATCAAAGTGAGCTCCGAAAACCATCCACTTGTCAGGGTTGACTTCTCCGAATCTGTAACCACATATGTTGTAGGCTTCTGGATTTTGTTGACCAGTGTTGATAGAATCGTAAACAAATCTTTGATTGATTACTTCGAGTCCAAAACTATCCAAAGTTTGGATTAGGTACTGTGCACCGTCTTCGTAAGCAGCATTGCCTTGGCCGGCCCAACGGTCGAGATAACCATTAGCTCCATCAGCAAGGTCCGTTGGGTCTGGTGATTCGTCAGATATGTAAGAAAGATAGTTGAAAGTAGTTCTACCATCTACAACACCAGTTGAATGTCTACCACCATCTGATTCTGAATATGCGGGCTTATACGGCCTATCGATTGCTAATCGAATTGCTAGAACGTCCCCTCCATTATCATTTGAAGCCTGAACCGCATCTAAAGAAGTGTTAGACGAAATTCGTGAAACTCCTTGATTATCAGAACTTGAATAGCCCCCTCTATCAAACCATGTTCTCCACGATTCAGTAAGTTCGCGAATTGGCCAGTCATCCCTGCCATAGCCTCCGATTAGTACTACTGCCGTATCGGTTCTTGGAGGCGCTAAAACAGTCAACTGTGTTGATTTACCTGCTTTGAGATCTATTATTGTTGAATTCTGAACAAACCCATTTTCAGGATTCATAATGAGGTAAGGGACAAACGCAGTCAAATCGGATTCTGCAGTAATTGTAACTCCTTGAAAAACACCCCCGGTAAGTACACTGGGAGTAATTGTAACATCGTTACCTGTTAGAGGCGAATCAACATCTTCGCCAAAGCAACCACTCAAAGGCGCTAAGCAAAACAATAGGGCAAGAAACCCTGCAGTTATTGTGCGCTGCATGCACCTCCGTGTGCGCAACCCCTTCTCAATGCTGCGATTATTTGTTGAGACAGGGAAACAAAGGTTTCATAATCTTCTAAGTCCAATTATTACATGAGAATAATGGTAATGACTGCGCCACTGATACACGAATTGCTCAGGAAAAGACGTTGTTCGAAAGGAGCATGTAGACCGAAGAGGACAAAATACCTCTGGGCTAAGATGGTTCGTTCAGAACAAGACGAAAACACCCCTGTAATCGAAGGATGATTATTCATTCCTCAATTCTTGATTAATCATATAGAATTGACCACCTAATATCCCAACTAGGGCGATTGTAAAGAAATTCGGCCACGGAAAACCATCTTCTCCGGCTGTTAAAGATAGAATTCCAACCATTATGAGGACGTAGCCAAGCCCTGCACAAACTAGCGGAATTAACGATGTGTGCCATCGATAATTATAGGCGCGATAAGCCATTTTCATACTTATTTCGAGACTATCTGATTCCATCATGTGAAGCATCACTCTAAACGCCACGTTGATTATTTGAGAAATAACAGCAACAATTGTCAAAATCATGAAAAGAATTCCAGTAATTGCAAGAATAGAACCCTCGCCTTCGCCCAAAAATGTGAACCAACCAATACTCTCTCCGTATCCGAATAGTGAAATTCTCATTCCGAAAGGAGTGATTTCCAAAAACCCTCCAATCGTAATCCAGCTTACGAATAGCCCGATTATCAACATTAAAGCACCAGCGCCATGCAACGCGTGAGATAATGCTACAATCCCACTCATAGGCTCAGAATCCGATTTTGCCTTGACCTTCGCTTTGGGCTCTTCACCCCACTCGAATTCTTCTTCACAATGTGGACACTCAAATTCTCCGTAAGCATCGTCATCGAGTTCGATTTCCTCTTCACAATGAGGACATAGTATTTCGACCATAGTGGAAACATTAGCGAATTAAAGATAAACATTCGCCCGTCAATCAAGCCACGAAATCCATTTCACAGCTCATTTGGAACCGGTGTTTGGTCCATATGTAAGAATGCATAGACCGCCCACCAAGTTACAATGTCCCATGAATGAACTAGGTTGTTAATTCCTGTCGAGTCATCGGTGCCCATGTAGTCGATCATGGTTTCCATAGTATCACACTCACGGTGATAACATGGATATCCATCGACCAAACCATTCCAACCTAGTGTAGCGACTCCAATGTTTTGGAACGAGTCGTGGTCACTTCGAGCAGTTGGAGATTCGTAAATCGCCACAGTGTCTTCGTAAATATCTCCCCATAGCGGACTTTCGCCACCTTCAAGCCATGCTTCCCTACCACGCTCGATTTCGTTACCGAGGTCTAGTGCATCAGAACCAATCCATTCAGCTAAGTGATACATACCAGGTTGGTCAATTTCTTCGCCAGTTCCATCAGGTCCCAAATAAACCGAAAGCGCATAATCTCCTGGATAGTTCACTCCCGCCATGTCAAGATTGAGGTAGTTGCTTACGGTAATTCCGTCAGGCAAGTCGTTTGCGAAAGAACGGGAGCCCCAAAGACCTTCTTCCTCAGACGACCATAAGCAGAATACCATGGTTCTGCGAGCATCAAATTCTGCCAAAACACTCGCAGTGGTCAGTACCATACTGGAGCCAGCAGCATTGTCGTAAGCACCATGTCTAGTACCATAGCCAGGGACACCAATTTGAGCACCAGGCGTGTAGGCTACCGGAGGGGCAATATCGAAGTGAGCGCCAAAAATCAACCATTCATCTGGATAAACCGAACCGATTTTGTAACCACAAATATTCACTGCCCAAGCAGTATTTGATTGGAATCTGTGTACTTCCACAGAGTCTAGGCCATAGCCTTGCATTACGCCTTCGAAATAGGTGATTGCGTGCTCGTAAGAAGGGTTTGCATTACCTATCCAGCGGTCGAGATATCCTACAGCACCATCGGCGCCACAGGTCGCACAAGGAGTATCGTCTGTGATGAAATCAACCCAGTCATACACATCTCTTCCGTTCACCCAACCTCCGCTGGCTCCAACGCCATCCGCATCAGTTAGGTCAGACCTCTGGTCTCTCACCGTCTTCAGAGACTTGACGACCACTTTACCGCCACTCTCATTGCCCGGAACAACCCACGGCCATTCGCCACCAGTATCTTGATTTTCAACAGCCATTACAGAAGAAGAGCCATCACTAACTCCGCTATCCCATGCAGCCCATGAAATATCAGCGGCACGAATTGGCCAGTTCTCTCTACCATAGTCTCCAATTAACAAAAACACATCAGAGTTTCTTGGAGGGAATAGGATGTTTACTGAAACCGAATCGCCCTGTCTGAGATCAAACACTGTGCCATTTTGGGCTCTCATCGAACCAGGGTCTTGAACGAAGTAAGGCACGAAGACACTCATGTCGCTATCGGCATCCAACTTGATGACACTCCAATCTCCACCAGTAATGATGTCTGGAGATACGTTCAAGTTACTAGCTGAAAGACTTCCATTACTCTCATCTTCGCCGAAGCAACCCGACAGTGGAGCAAGAGACATTACGGCGACCATCAGTATAGCACGTGCGGCACCCATAACTCACCCGACTCCAATCTTATTGTTGAATCATATGGTCCTAGGTTCATTACCGGTGTGCGGAATGCACTTTCCGGATTTAGGATAAGCGTTATACATGGACCAACGGCCGGAATAACTGATGGCAACTGTTCGCCTCGACCAAAAATCGCGAGCAATTGTCAGGTCTATTTCAGATTCCTACATCAATGCAATAGCGAGTTACTTTGGCAGCGGCCCTACCGATATTGCAGTCGCCAAAGCACAACATAAAGCCTATTCAGATGCACTTTCTTCTAATGGAGTAGATGTTACAACTCTAGAAGCAGACCAGAATCATCCAGATTGTGTATTCGTCGAAGACCAAGCGGTTGTGATTGATGGACACGTTCTCCTCCCAGTTCCTGGCCACGAATCTCGCAGGGGAGAGCAACCCCCAATTGCAGATTTCCTCGTCGAGCAATTAAAGGGCCATCAGATTTGCAAGATGCAATCTCCAGCAATGATGGATGGAGGAGATATACTCCGATTAGGCAACCTCTTTTTCGTGGGGCGTTCTACTAGGACAAACGATGCAGGTATTGCAGAATTGAAAGACCTTCTAGACCATTTAGGCCATGAATTAAGAGTGATTGACATCCCCCCTCATGCACTACACTTGACTAGTATATGTTCTACGCCTTCAGACCAACTAATTTTAGTTCCAGAGGGATATTTGTCTCCGGAATCCTTCGGAGTTATGCCGGATGGATGTGAGATAATTATGATGCCTCAAGAGGAAGTTTACGGTTGTAACACAATCGGACTTCCTGGTAACAAAGTGATTTTGGCAGAAGGCTATCCGACGGTAAAGTCGGAATTAGAAAACAGAGGCTTCGAATGTATCTCTATCGACATGAGCCAGATTAGAGCCGCAGATGGCTCACTTACTTGTTGCTCAATATTCTATTAGGCCAAATCTGGTCTTATTGTTGCCATCGCACCTTTTGATATATACGCGCAAGGTCGGCAAAGTGCTGCAGGGGTCGCCCAGCTTGGTCAAAGGCGCTGGGATGAGGTCCCAGTCCGTAATGGTTCGCAGGTTCAAATCCTGCCCTCTGCACCATAGATAATTCCGAGCAGAGGGTAGTGTCTGACAAGAACCACTGCGAGCCCATTGATTTACCAATACCTAAGCAATGGGTGTTCGGATACACCCTCTGAACCAATCGTAATGCAATAATGTCGGAGAATCATTTAACTGTTGACTGTTTAGGCGAAATTATCTTTCTATTGATTATTTTAGGTGATTGGGTATGGGTGTTGCAAAAAAGAAAGGGTATCAATTATCTATTAATTTAGAAAACGGACAAAAATATTCAATGATGTTTGTTGAAGGAACACTAGGTGATATGAAAAAACATCATCACATCTTTGAAAAACTGAGTTCAGCAACGAACTCAGAAAACATACTCAGCAAAAAAAGGACGGGAAAGAACGATTTCACTCAACAGAATAATGCTGCGAAATTGTTTCTGAATTCGGCAGATTCTCTTCGAATAGCCACAAAAGGAGAAAAAACATTCCTTTCATACAAAATGAGCAAAATACGCATTCTTGCGTGGTCGCCAATTTTTGTATGGTTGCTGGGCTTGAGTTTACCACTTACAATAGAAGGAATTCATTCAATTATTTTCTCAAACGACTATTGGCTTCTGGATTCCGAGGTCTTCGCTGCTCTATGGATTGTTCCTTTTGTCCCAGCACTGATTTTTTCTGTGATTGGGTATTTTGTGCCGGGTGGAGGTTTACCCGTTCGTATGAGCAGGGTAGTTATCGATATGTCTGACAGTTCCATTACATGGGAGCACAAGTCTTGGCCGAGATTTTTCACTAAAAAAGAGACAATTAAGCTACCTGTGAATATGTCGTTTGATTCTGGATTCTACACGTATTTTGATGAAAGTTGAGCAAAGGGCCCCCTTTGCTTGGACGTATGAGCAATGGGTACCCCCTGATTCGTACTACTTAATCAGTGGGCTTTTCACCTATTTCAATCCCTATTGAGGAGAGCATATCGAACTCCTCTCCTCTGTCCGGCTTTTACTAATAAACCTTCAATTTCCATGCTTTTGATGACCATATCAAGCACCTTTTCAACAATATCTTCATCATATGAGGGGTTTTGAAATTTCGCCAATTTTCGAAGTTGGCCTTTTGTATGTGCATCAAGCCCCTTCATCATCGCAGAATTGGTATCATCATCCCATTCTTCGAAGGGCCAGTCCACCACATTCAGGAGATTTGTCAATAAATCCCTGATAATAATAGGCAGTTGCCAAGGGCCCATTTGGACATCTTCTTCAGCAATGCTTGGTTGATTTTTCCGAACAATTGCCAAGATTTCCGAACCATATTTATTCACTTTATAGGCACCAATTTCAAAATCCATCAATTCTTCATAAGTCAATGGCTGTCGATTGTAAATCTTGATTATATGATCGTCTGACAAAATCTGGAAAGGATATTCGAGATTGGGGTCTGCTTCAAATGTCTCTGTTCTCCAGCTAAACAAATCGCCCCTCCATACGTATGAGGCTCGGGGTTTTTCGTTTTCGGCTTCCGATATTTTCTTCAGTACTCTTTTGATTGAATTTTGGAATCCTTTGCCATTATTATCTTCTGCATAAATCAATTCTAAGGTCTGTTTGGAATGGGCTCTGAGATTCACTAAAGCACCCTCAACCCTATCCCTTGAATCACGGTAACCTGGACCATCTAGACGTGCAAATTTCCGTAGTTTGTCAATCAATGGAAGAATATGCTGCTCACCACCCTCCTTTCCAATGATTCTATACGGGGCAGAAATTCCAACTTCTTCGTCCATTGCGTTTTCACAATATTCTAACAGTTCGGGATATTGCTGCTCATGCATTGTAGTTAGAACGAGATAGCACTGGAAATTATCTCCCATGAAATCTAGCATAGGTGCAATCACACGCTCTTCGTTCAAATGCCGCAAAATCTTCAATTTATCTTCTATATCTTCCCCATTACCCAAAATTTGAGTTATTTTATCAAAAACAGCATCTTTTACGCTTTGCTCGAGATAGATGCGGTTTCGAAGTTCATCATTGTATACATTTTTTCGGTGCAATTCATTATTAGATGCTGAGCCAGAAATATCCACTAGAGAACTAATAGCAAATTCAGATAGGCGATCAAAGCTCAAATCATATCCTGAAACAATTGGTTCAGTGAATTTCAGGAGAGTGAGAACTGAATCTGGATGATTTAACTTCCCAAGTAAAAGTACGCCATCATTCAGCATTTGCAATCTTTTTCGATCATCATTCTGATCCATGATTTTCTCTGAATTCATTTCAAGGCACAGACATACGTTTCTCACAGGAAGGTCATCAGGGACAGGAATCTCAGTATCTGCCCTCCAAGCCAATGTATACATCAAGGATATGATTGGTGCTTGTTCATCTAACGATGTGCATCCGGCCAATTTTTCCGCTAATATACGAATACCTTCCCAAGGAACCTTGATGAGTTTTTCTTCAGCAGCTCTCTGCTCTTCCCAAACATTCCAATCTGAATTTAGAGCAACCTCAACGAGTGGGAGCAGGTCCTGTGCCATGACTTGTCTTGTTCCGGACCGGTATACAAACCATTGCCTCAATTATATGGCGTCATCCAATAGTGATACATTGTTTGCAGAGGGTTAAGCATGTCACTCAATGGGCACAACCAGTGACTAGCGTCTGACAAGACCCACTGCTCAGCCTTAGATTTGCTATTAACTTAGCAATGGGTACTTGGATTAACCCATAGAAAATAGTTGCGAATTAATATAATATGATTTTTCTGTGTTACAACATGCCTAGACACTTGAAACCAGTAGACCTCAAAGGCTGGGTCCCAATGAACCCAAAGTCGTTCGACATTAGAAACTTGGAATGGGTTGATGATGCTAGATTTGAGTACTTGGGCGAATTTATAGGACAGAAGATAATGAATCACATCTCAAAAAAAATTGGCTGGGTTAATACACCGTTTCCTGAAATGAAAAGATCCCTACATAAGAGGGTTCAAGATTCAATATCTGGTAGAGCGGCCCCCTATTATCTTCGAAATCCTACTGCAAAACCAAATCATAACCCAACTTACAAACGATTGATCCAATTTTCTCCAGTTAATTATCACGCTAACTATTGTCAATTTTACTTTGAAGTTTACTTCGAAGGTGCAGATGCTTTCGATGGAGACGACCCCCATTCAAAACTTAAACCAAAAATAAATCCACCTGTGAACAAAGATGAGATTGTAATTTTTATCGGCATTTATGCTGAAAAGGATGAGATGGTTTCATGGGCTGAACAAATCAAAGATTGTGAGGAAATAGAAGCTCTTGCTCATTTTGACCATGTTAATGAATTGATTCAAAAACTTAGCGAGATAGATGTTAATGAGTATTTAGAATATGAGCCCTATGTCGTAATTTCAGATATAGTTAGTCGCTACAGAGTACAATTAATCAGACAAAGTTTACATGAAAATGATTGGAATGGAAATATAGATTCTATTCTCGACAAGATTATGAGTCCAATATTGACCTATTTCACAGAAATTGGAAATTTACAGGTTTCTGGATAATTTCAAAAATTTGCAGACGGGGGCCCTTTGCACACCCTTCTTGGCAATGGGTAGCGTCTGTACTGGGGGACTGAACACCCATTGTACTTCTCCATAATGTCTTGAGGGGTATTAGAGAACCCTCACGATTTCACGGGAATGATATGTCGGTTGTCTGTATCAACCCACAAGAGACGGTGTGAATTTTTCTAGAATGTTTGAGGGCTTTCTGTTCGACGCAATTATTGAATTCTTTAGAAACCTCTAACCTTTATACCAAAGGTGAGACTCAACATTCTTCTTACGATATCAATACGAATATTGAAAAAAGAAGGGCATGTGGTGGAAAAAATGGTAAATATACCCAACCAAATTAAAATTGGTGTAATTGTTGCCACGCAGGATAGACCAGAGTTACTTTCCAAGAGGTCAATCCCTTCAATTCTGGGGCAATCTCGCCCTCCTGATTTTCTTATTGTAGTGGATGATTCTCAATTAGAAGAAAATTGCAAATTCAATGAACGCTACATAAAATCCATCGATACAGATAATATAAATGTTGCAATCATTCGAAATCATCGCACACCAGGTGCATGTGGTTCTTGGAATACAGGTATTGATTGGATTTTTAGACAACATACAGCACCTCAATTCACCTACGTAGCAATTCTTGATGATGATGATTCGTGGCTTCCTAATTATCTTGACAACTGCATGAACCAGTGTATATCGGGTAATTTTGATATGGTTGCAGCCGGTATTCAACGCTTCGAATCAGAACACATAAAACCAGTGATATACCCTGCCCCCTCTACCATTTATGCAGACGATTTTCTTGTAGGAAACGGGGGAATACAAGGTTCAAACATTTTTATTCGAATGAGCGCAATGCTCATGGCAGGTTGTTTCGATGAGTCATTAAGTAGTACCACTGATCGTGATCTTTGCATCCGTATTGCTGACCTCGGGACAGTCACTTACACTCCAATACCGTTAAATTTAGTGAAACATTATGCCGAACTAGATCGACCTCGTTTAACATCAAAGGGGTCGAACGCTAAACTTTCCGGACTGACGGTTTTTTGGATGAAATACTATGGGAGGATGGACAACCATCAACGAGAGCAATTCAAGGAACGTGCTGAACGACTCTTTTCTTGGCACCCGCCCATCAAGAATCTCTCTGCATCTCAAGCAAAGAGCAAGAGTAACTTACGCCCATATGCAGCCCCATGGATTGCGCCAGTCCCTCCCACTCGCACACCATTTTCTCTCGTCATCGGAGTGATAACTTCTGAACCTAGAACATTATGGCCACTTTTGCAGAGCATCCACGTCCAAAGCCTCGGGGCACGGGTTCTCGTGCTCGACAACGGATGTCCCTCGATTGAATTGAATAAAATGATGAAAAAAGTCACTCAAATAGATTTGGAAGTAAACATCATTGGCCAACAACAACAGCAGGATGATGCAACAAGCGGATTATTCGGTCAGCCCTACAAACAGCGACCGCTTGGGCAAGTGGGCATTGCTCAAGCACGAACAATGATTCAACGCTATTTAGGCCGTGAACTTGCTAGGAATACTGATTCTATTGGTTGGCTCATGGACGATGATATGAGAATTGACAAACGTGCAAAATCTTTCATAGCCTGGTTGCCCATTCTGCGTGAAGCAGGTGTAGATGTAGTTCTTGGCGCATATGAAGGATCTTCTCCGAACCCTCCTATAAATGGACTAAGAGTTCAATTGGTCGATCTTTTTCATAATCTAAATTGGTTGAAAGGACTTGAACCGGGTGAACTGCTACCTGATCGGACAGCTGAGAACAAACTTGCTCGCCTACATTGCCCCGACTATTATTACGACCTGTCGAGAAAGCATACATCGCACCTTGAAAAGCCTCATTGGGTCGAGAAGATGGTTGAGCATGAAACGGTGATGGAAGCACGAAATCGACTTCTTGAAGGGGCAAACGAACTGATCTTTGGGCATCCACTCACCAGGCCATTGGTAGCAAATACTCCAAGCGACCCATTGATTGAGATCAAAGATTCGGTAAACCGTGGAGGTACCACCTTCATACTCAATCACACCACACTCACTTTGACTCCAAATCCCAAATACCAGATAGGCGGGCAAGAGGCTAGACGCTCAGACATGATGTGGGCAATTGTGAATAGATACTTCCGCGGTTTTTCTGTAAAGGCTGTTGGTTTCCCGGTAGACCATATCGCTCGTAACTCACTAAAGGCTGAACTCAATGTTCCGAAAGTAAAAGCAGAAATAGTCGGATCAGCAATGTATGCTGGACTCATGTTTTTTCTAGCAAACAATCCGTCTCATTCCCTTGCATTTACCAAAAAAGATATTTCTGAAATTCAATCCTTTATCGAACAGAATCTTTTAGACAGGATGTTTCAACTCGAGATGAGTTTTTACCGAATCCGTGGCCTCCATCGATCACTTAAGGAAAACTTCGATGAACCGCTAATTCAACCTTTGATGAATCAGCTTGGGGACTTGTTTAGCGATGAAAAGTGGTCGAATCTGCATCAAGAGGTTATGCAACACCTCACTTCCGATAATGCAGAATTTCTTACGACAATCCGAGATGTAGCAGATGATTACGCTGCCTCTGATTTTGAAAGTGGTTTTAAGAATGAACAGAAATTGGAAAGGTTTGATAGTGATGTTGGAACTGAATAATTGGTGTACTCTTCCCACCTCGATGGGTAACTTTCGAATGTATGATACAGGTGACGAAGATGTTCGACTCATCAGTATGGGGGATGTGAATGCTTTAGGAGAACTGCCGCTTTTACGTATCCATTCATCCTGTTTGGCATCTGAAGTATTCGGAGCAAACGATTGTGATTGTGCAGATCAACTTCGTGAATCAATGAAACTGATAGCAATTGAAGGAGAAGGGGTAATCATCCACCTTCATCAAGAAGGGAGGGGGCAGGGTCTTTCGAAGAAAATCCGTGCAGTTCGACTCATGGAATCAGATGATTTGGATACAGTCGAAGCGTTTGAACACCTTGACCTTGAACAAGATAATAGGGACTATGATTCTGCGATTGAGATTCTTAAATCTCTTGGTGTTATTTCAGTGCGCTTAATTTCAAACAACCCTCGAAAGCGAGAATTTCTACAAATGAATGACATTGAGGTTTTATCTGTAAATACCCATCCAAACATCCGCCCAGAAAATGAAGCATATCTGCAAACTAAGAATCAAAAACTTGGCCACCAGCTGCCACTGAAAAAAGTACTCTTTGGTGGTGACGAAATCCGATTCTATCACTCAGACCAACCTTGGGGGGAGTTCTCGAATTTCTCTAAACACAGCATTTACATTGATGGAATAAATTGGCTGACGGCTGAACATTATTACCAAGCCCAAAAATTCATTGAACCAGAGTTGAAAGAGAAGATTCGTTTGACAGAAACTCCGACTCTGGCAAAAGTTACTGCTACAGAGATGAAAAATCTACGGCGAACAGATTGGGCAGAAATAAAGGAAGATGTCATGCTGAAGGCCCTCAGAAGGAAATTTAGGCAACATCCCGAACTCGCTAAACTTCTTCTTAGCACCGTCCAGAAACGTCTTGTTGAGTCCACCTCGAATGATACTTTCTGGGGTGAATCTCTCGATGGTATTGGCCAGAATATGCTTGGTGAATTACTCATGTTGGTCCGAACCGAATTGGAATAAAAAAGGTGATTGTGGTGTGTGGTATTCTCTTCATGTTTGGCCCAGGGTCGCACGAAGAGGTTCAGAAACTCCTTCCTCGCTTGATACACCGCGGTCCTGATGAACAACGAATTATAGAAACTGATGAGATGGCTTTGGGATTTACTCGCCTTGCAATTAACGGATGCGGCGAGGTTGGTGCCCAACCTATGGAGCATCAAGGAATGATCGGAGCATTCAATGGTGAGGTCTACAATCATCGTGATATATCTGAAAAATATGCCCTCCCGTTATCTCTAAGCGACACTGATGTCATGCTACCACTGTTCATGAAACTCAACGAAGGAATACTTGATGCCCTCGATGGTTTTTTTTCCGGCGTAATCTTTGACTCATCAACTTCAAAAATTTGGACTATCAGAGACCATATTGGAAAAAAACCCCTCTTCGTTGGCCGGTCAGGGACGAAGGTTTTCATTACCAGTGAACTCAAAGCCATTGACAATGTAGACCACTTTTCTGCTCTACCTCTTGGTTTGTCCTCAGTTAATGCAGTAAGTGGCGAAGTAAAAGTGATACGCCAACATCAATCATATCAAACAAATTATCCCCTAACCAATATTTTTCGAGATGCGGTCATCAAACGCCTTCCGGCACCTAATCAACCGGTTGCAGTCTTCCTTAGCGGAGGCCTCGACAGTTCTCTCGTCGCAGCAGTAGTTGCTGAGCATCGACCAGATGCAACTTATTTTACACTCGGTGGTGGAGACGACCATAATGCTGTTCAGGATGTCGTGAAAGCCTTGGGTCTAAAGGATTTAAGATATATCGACTTGCCAAAACCAGTGGAAATTCCAAAACTCATCCAAAAAGTAGTAAAAATTACTGAGAGTTTCAACCCATCAATAATCAGCAATGGACTTGGCACTTTTTTGCTTTCAAAAGCAGTTCATCAGGCTGGAATTAAAGTGGTTCTTGGCGGCGAAGGCGCCGATGAACTCTTTGGTGGTTATCACAAATATTCAAGCTCTAATTCAAACTGGAAAGAAATCCGCAACCAACTCATAAGAGATATGCCCAACACAGAATTACGCAGACTCGACCTCGCATCAATGGCGAATAGCATCGAAGTACGTTGTCCTTTCCTTGACCAAGAAATCCGAAACTTTTCTGATCACCTTGATTTTGACGATTTATATCAAGGGGAAGTCAACAAATTCATTCTTCGAGATTCTTTTCAGGGCTTATTGCCGGAGAGCATACTCCAACGACAAAAGACATCCTTAGATGTAGGGAGTGGGATTAGAAGCATGGTGGTGGAGTATCTAACAAACAATGGTCAAACTGAGCGCCAAGGCCTCAAAGACATTTGGAATGAGCACTTTGAAATGGATGACTCGGATTTGTATTTTTCCTCCTATCCAGTCTTTGACGTCCTGATAAACAAACGTGGGAAGGTGCACAGATGAGAGACTTGGACGGGGTACTCGATTTAATGGAACAGAAGTTCCACGAGGAACCATTCCACACCTTACAGATGTTGTACGGTGAATCCATAGGGCGACAGGTGCCGGGAGGAACCTGCTCAGACAAGACCCTATCATTCATCTATGAAGCACGGGAAAGAGGATTTGATGCAAAACTTCACACTGCGTTTATCGGCGGAAAAGAAATTCATCGGTTAGCTCGCCTGAATATTAATGGGAGAGTTTTTTTCGCTGATGTCGGGAATGGGTGGCCATCAGTTCACCCCTATCCCGCTGATGAACCAATTACACATTCTTGCTTTGGTATGACGTTCCGAACAGAGATCAGTGACAGTATGCTTTCGGTATATCACCGCACTGAAGACGAGGAAAAACTGCAAATGGAAATTAGCCTTGCATCACGTCCGGAAGAAGAGATTCTTGCTGAAATCGAAGAACGATTTTCACCAAATATCACGTACCCGTTCGACAATAGAATGAGATTTTCTGCAATTGTGGATGATGAATTCCGATTTTTACGCGACAATACACTCTTCATCTACAGAGAGGAGAGCAGTGTAAAGCGAATTTATGTAGATGAGGATCAATGGCCAAATACTCTACTAGAATATTTTAGATGGGATGTAAAATTAATGGAGAACTCATAATGCCCACCAAAACTCTCGTTACCGGCGCCGCAGGGTTCATTGGGTTCCACACTGTTTTACGCCTTCTAAAACGTGGGGAGAATGTTGTTGGTATTGACAATATGAATGCATATTACGATACAAAGTTGAAAGAGGATCGTCTTGCGATTCTTGAGGGGAAAAACAATTTTACATTTTATCGCATCTCGATTGAGGAACATGCAGAAGTTGTCAAAGTATTCGAAAAGGAGGATTTTGTTCGAGTGATTCACTTAGCAGCACAGGTGGGGGTTCGTTCACCTCCAAGCGAATTCTATCGTTATGTAAGTAGTAACCTTTTGGGCTTTAGCAACATATTAGATTCCTGCCGTGTTCATAGAATTCAGCATCTAGTTTACGCATCTTCCAGTTCTGTGTATGGGAACATGGCTGTGCCTCCCTTCAAAGTCAAAGATAACGCTAATCACCCTCAAAATCTCTACGCAGCAACCAAAAGGTCGAATGAATTGATGGCCTACAGTTACAGCTACCAATACCAACTCCCAACAACTGGACTACGCTTCTTCACAGTCTATGGCCCGTGGGGAAGGCCTGACATGGCAGTTTACAGTTTCACAGATAAAATTGTGTCAGGTCAAGCCATCGATGTTTATGGAGATGGAGAAATTACTAGAGATTTCACGTATGTCGATGACATTGTTGATGCAATTATTAAGATAGTCGGAAAGCCACCAGAGTCTCAAATTGGTGAATCAGGAAGTATGGCTACAAAAGCACCATCTCAAATATTCAATATTGGAAGCGGAAGACCTGTTAGTGTAAATCAGCTCGTGAGTCTACTTGAGGAGACACTGGGTAAAAGAGCAGTGATTCAGTTTAAACCTCAACCTGTTGAAGATATGCCGATTACACATGCTGATATCCGAGATTTGGAAGACATTATCGGGACTCTTCAAACTACTCAACTCCATGATGGAATTAATCAATTCATTATATGGTATAGGTCATACCACCATATTGATTCATGATTCAACATGAGTTGAATGGCTCGTTTCTATCCTCCCATATTTCCAAAACGGTTGGAGTAAGGTGGCTGTAATGACACTCTGTATGCCCTCTGTACATACAGTCCACGCGTCGGTACCCTTGTGTATGGCGCATAGAAAGTCGATGTATATGATTGAAAGGAATCAGAGGGGGTTATGGGTCACCCTTTAAGCCCTGGGCATCTTTATTTCCTACTCATGGTTGGAATTAACATGGACAAATTGATTTCTCTTTTACTTTGTATTTTGCTGACCACATTTTCTCTTGCAGGATGTCTTGGAGATAGTGACAATGAAACATCAAACAGAGATGATGGTTTATCCGAAGATATCGAACCAGCGGCAATAGATACCGATGCCGATGGATTAGGAGATGAAGAGGAAGAGCGACGGTACGGAACAGATCCCCTACACCCAGATACAGATAGAGATGGAGTGGAAGATGGCTGGGAGGTAAATTTCGGATATGATCCCTTGAATGGAAGTGATGGAGCTCCTCGTGCATTATGCGAATGGTATGACGGAAATGAAACATCGAATCCTGGAATAGAGGCCTTCTGCAATTCAACCGAGGATGATCAAGACCATGGAGACGAAGAAGGAGAGATTACAGAAGAAGTAAGAAACTACACAATACCTACGATTTGGGAGGTTGTAGATTTGAACAATACAACATTCACAAATGGTGCGATTGAGAATGCCAAATGTGGCTTGATTTTCGCATGGCCTGCATGGGATTCGGCTGCTAATGGATATATTGAAACTTTGAGAAATTCAATCTTAGAGAACCGAGAAGGTGAAATGATTCATGTTTGGTCGTCAATTTACGAGGATTCTGCACAAGAAGTAATTATCTCTAATATTCACAACTTTTTGTTCGCAGATGACAAGGCGACTAATCATACAACTCCATACAAAATATTAGTTGAAAATGGTAGCATGGTTAGGTTAGTTCATCATTCATACAATAACCAAACTGGATGCGAGGGAGAGTCAAATATTGGGTTGAACTCAATACTTCAACTTGATGAACCAACACCGCTCTGCGGAGATGCTATGGTTGACGGGAATTTAGGTGAAAGTTGTGATGATGGCAATACAGAAGATGGCGATGGATGCTCTTCAACATGTCAAATAGAACCTCAACCCACATGCGGGGATGGAGTTATCGATGAAAACGAACAATGTGATGATGGCAATACAGAAAATGGCGATGGATGTGATTCTGATTGCGACCAAGAAGACCCTTGTGCTAATATTGAATGTGGTGAAGGCTTGACGTGTGATGAAGGAAACTGTATTCCACAATATTTCCAACCTGAAAACAGAGATGATTTAAAAATTGCAGTAGATCAGTGGATCACTAATTCAACTGCAGCAAACTCAACTTATGGAAATATCAGTACTTGGGATACATCATTGATTACAGATATGTCTGAATTATTTTACTATAACGAGACATTTAACGATGATATTTCACAATGGGATGTTTCGAGTGTAACGACCACGGAAAAAATGTTCAAATTTGCCCAAGGCTTCAATCAGGATCTCTCAGGGTGGGATGTTTCAAATGTGGTTTACATGAATGAAATGTTTTACTACGCTACCGATTTTAATCAAGATATTGGATATTGGGATGTTTCAAGTGTAACTGATATGGAAGGAATGTTCTTTGCCGCTATCGACTTTAATCAAGACTTAGTGAGTTGGGATGTCTCTAAAGTAACAGATACCAACGGAATGTTTCACTCCGCAACCAGTTTTAACGGCGATATTTCACAATGGGACATTTCGAGTGTGACTAAACTTAATTCAATGTTTTATGCTGCTTCCAGTTTCAACCAAGATATTTCAGGATGGGATGTTTCAGGTGTAAATGATTGGTACGGTATGAATTCAATGTTCTATGGTGCTGAAAGCTTTAACCAAGATATTTCACAATGGGATGTTTCAAATGTGAATAATATGTATGGAATGTTTTACAACGCCAAGAGTTTCAACCAAGACATTTCAAGTTGGAATGTATCAGGATCGACTAATTTGAATGCCATGTTTGAGGGTGCAGATGACTTATCTGACGAAAATAAATGTGTAATTCATAACTCTTTCAGTTCAAGTGACTATTGGAACTATGATTGGGCTGAATACTGTAGTGATGACTGATGCAAAGGGTACGGTTCAATATGGCCCATAGCAAGCCCATGTGCATAGATGAGAAGAATCAAAGGGTGTTATGGAGAATCCCTTGTATTCAATAGTAAAATGATTATCCGAAACTCAATGCTAATGGACAGTTTGCCGGTTTTAAGTATAAATATCAAATCTTTATGCATCGACTATGAAGCGTATTTGTGCGTTAATCATAGCAACAATCTTTTTTGGTGCAGCTTTACTCCCGATGACTCACATCGATAATACCTCGAGATTGGAGGAATCGCTTTCACTCAGCGCCAACGGTTCACAAACCAATAACGAAAACTTGTATCTTGATTTGACCAGCTGGCATCTTTCTGAAGGAGATTACATTCAGTATTCAAATTATGGCGATGACTATTTTCAATTGTTAAACAATAGCGGTCATAGCCCTGAATTAACCTCTTCATTTTTTCATGTAAATGTGCTCGAAGACAAGCCTTGTAACTTCGGAGGAACCGATGCTCTTTGCCACGTAATCTCACATACAGTTATGGGAAATATCACTTGGTATGAGGTAGGCAATCATCATGGCGGTCACGACGACCATGAAGGGTATTGTTACGATATGGTAAACCACATTATAACGGAACATGATAATCAAGAAGATTGTGTGAATGATGGCCATATTTGGGTAGAGGATTCAGGAGATGACCATGACGATCATGGTGAAGATGAGAGCCGGAATGAAGAAAATGGGGATTATGATGAGATGATTATCGACATGATTGAGTGGAATCAAACAACTCAAATCTATCCCGATTTCTCTGCGACGCAAGTAGATTTAACTATGAAATTTAGTTCCTGGACATTTGATTTGGATACTGGAGATTTATTGTATGAATCGATTGATTGGGAAAATGAAACACACTTGAGTACTTTTACTGGAATTCCCGAAAATATTACTGTTGGTTCACAATGGTTTGAAGAAATTGAATCTACTATTTCCGTTAGTTACCAAGATAGCCATGACCATAGTAATTCAGCTACTTGGCAACAATTGGACAATATCTCATACATTGTGACAGAGGAGTTGGAAATTGAACTGCCTTCTAATTTGGCAACAACCTCAGGAAAAAATGTGTCAATGAGTATGCTTGCAATTGAAATGGATGATGGTGAAAACATTGTAAATCAGGTTGCTAACGACTTTTTCAAATACAAATATTTCAACTTCGAATTAGCTCACAATCAAACTGGTAATCAACAAAATACAACAGGAGTCCAAGATGGTGAACATAACGATGATGACCACGAAGATGATGACCACCATAGTCATGTGAATTACTATTCATACACAGACTTAGTAGTCGATTCTTGGTATATTTTAGCATATATTCCAGATGATGATGGAGATGGCCTGAATAACTCGGTTGACCAATGCCCAGATGGCCAAATGGATTGGATATCCGGCCCGGGGACAGATTTTGACGGTGATGGCTGCAGAGATATTGACGAGGATGACGATGACGATAATGACGGTTTTTTGGACACTCGGGAAAATGAATGTCTATCCAATCCCCTAAATTCAACATCTATACCTCTAGATAATGATGGAACAGGTGAATGCGATGCATTAGACGATGATGATGATGACGATGGTGCGCTCGATGTCGATGATGCGTTTCCGTTTGATTCATCAGAAAGCAAGGACAATGATGCTGACGGTATAGGAGACAATGCAGATTTTGATGACGACAACGACTCTTTTCTCGATTCAGAAGAGACTCGATGTAATAGCGACGCATATAATGCTCTATCAGTTCCAAATGACCTAGACCAAGATTTGTTATGTGATATTTTAGACTCTGACGACGATGGAGATAGTTATTCAGATGCCTTTGAAGATGAATGTGAATCAGATAGTATGAACGCTACTTCTATACCTGAAGACACAGATAATGATGGAAATTGCAACTTACTGGATAATGATGATGATAATGATGGGTGGCTAGATATAACTGAAATTAGTTGTCTTAGTGACCACTTGAATTCGCGAAGCACACCCTCTGACTTAGACGAAGATGGTGTATGTGATGAAGTTGACACAGACCTCGATGGAGATGGAGTAAACAATTCTGAAGATTCATTTCCACTTGACCCCAATAAATCATCAGATAGTGTTGCAGGAGAACAAGATGATTCAAGTGGGATTACATACATAGTTGCTGTAGCGGTGATATTTGGATTACTGGTAGTAATCCTCTCATTAAGACGCAGAGGCTCGTCTCAGAGTTATGAAAATGAAATGACTCAAGTTGAGGTCGAGCAAGAATATGATCGGTTTGTTGACGAAAACGGAACTCACTGGTTGCGTAAATCTGATGGTAACCTTCTGTGGTGGAATGGTTCAGAATGGATAGATTATCACCGTTAATCAAATATCGGATAATCAAATTCTTACTCAACATGAAGGCAGCCGTATACAAGGGGACCCTTGTATGCACATACAGATACATGGGTAGCGAGTGATTTGACCCACTGCAAGCCCTCTGATTGGGTCAAAACGAATCAGTGGGATATAGGATAAACCCACTGATTCATAGCATAAACTTCCTAATCAAGCATTGATTCCTTTTTTGCGTAATCTAATGGATTTACATTGAACAACTCTGTTCCGCCTTGAAAATTGTGCACATCAAATCGGATTTTTTCAACAGCAAGCAACTTGCGTTCAAGATTCCATGCCTCCTGTCCAGTTTCAAAACTAACATATTCAATGTTAAAAATTTCAAGTTCATCGGGTAAATGCCTTCTCAAAACCTGGATTCTTGTCCTCCAATTATTTGAAATTCCACCTTTATACGCAAAGAACTCTTTATTCTCTTTTTTGACAATCATGTGGACATAGTATTCCGCAGAAGCTTGACGGTCAAAACCATAATCCGCACATCGGGTGCATCCTGCTCCTTGCAAATGTGAATTGGCGCTTCGTGATTCGATAAATCCACACTTCTTATGTTTCATATCTAACCTTGACCTTGAGTTCGTGTAAGTGCTCTCGATGTATTCGTAATTGTTTCCGTGTATCTCTTTTGCTCTGCGTATGAAATCACTGAATGGAACTGTTGTCTGTGGGCGGTTTTTTGCAACCCATTTTTGAGTGCAAGGAACACATAGATCTCGCTTTGATCTATACACCTGAACTCCGATTTTGTTGATATATGATTCATTGCATGAAGTACAAATCCAACTAACTTCTAATTTAGATGTACAATTTTGGTAAGTCTCTGCAATGGCTTTATCTTCCAACAATTGAACTAGTTCTGGATAATTTTCCCATACAGAAACACCCTTTTTCCTCCCATCACCTTTGCAATATGGGCAGTACCATCTTCGAACTTTGTTATTCAGTCTAGATTTGTGGATTTTTTCGCATTTCGATTCCACACAAGTGAAAAAGAAATTTTTTCCAGAGCCAAATGGTATTTCAGAGGGCAATAACTGATTTTCTTCTGCCCAATATTTTGTGATAAACGGATGGACATTTTCTGCTGAATTCCATTCATCAAAGTTACAAATTTCTTTTCCAGCACAGGCAGGGCACCCTTGCCCTCCACCCCTATTTGCAACCCAAGAATGATTACATTCCTTGCATATCCAACTCAACTTAAAATTAGTCCGAGCGCCCAGCCATTTTGGATTTACAATCCACTTTGATGCAGTGACGAGGCCAGTTTTTTCTTCATCCAGTTCAACAGACAATATCTCATCATCTTTTATTCTCTTGATAGTATCGTCTCTACATCTAATCGGGCAACCCCTGACTCTTTTTGTTGAGCGAATATGATCTCTTCCATCAGAATGAGTGAATTTTGTTTTGCAGTTGTTGCAGGTAATTGCTACTGGATCATTCACTGAAATCCAATTCAGATGATTATAGTCATAATCATCAGAATGTATGCTTCTTGCCTTGGCAACCCAATCCAACTCGGACATAGGTTTTCTCGGCATGGCTGATATTGGGAGTTGTTGTTGATGAAACTTCGGTATTTGTTTTAACCGAATCAAAGGGGTCCCCTTTGATTGAATGGGTAGGCAGAGGGTAGCGTCTGACAAGACCCACTGCAAGCCCTTTGATTGTCGAAACCTAAGCAATGGGTATTCGGATAGGCCCCTTTGACAAGCCCCGAAACCAATTACACTAACTTTCGAAAAATACACCAAGTTCTGGCCATTTCGGGTTCATTATGATTCCTTTTGATCTTGAAAACTTCCCATCTACCTGAGCACTGCCAATCTAACCAATCTGTGAATGATTTATACTCGGGGGTTTTGAAATATTCTTGATAAGCGGCATTCCAAGTTTGCACTTCTAAGATACTTCCGTCGAGTTGGTCTTGTTGTGTAGTTGCCCAGTATCTTTCTTTGTGCTTCCATTCTGCCATACACATCGTAAATCAGATTTTGATATAAAAGAAATGCATTAAACAGAAAAAAAGTAGGCCAGAAAAGAAGTCTTTATTCTCACGAAATAAGGATTGAACTAGAGGGGGGCCCACTGCTCACCCGTCCAAGCAAAGGGTACCCACTGCTTAGATGGGAATGCAGAATAACTAACAATATGATGATGCTAGAATAGATGATAGCAATGGATTCCCCCCGTCAAGATTTGCGATTAACATCGATCGTTGTAGCTGTCACGTTTATCATTATTTTTTTGATGGTTAGTGCTGTTGGAAACGATTCAGTCACTTTGAATGGATACTCCGCTGTGCTATATTGTGCAGCGATGTGTGTCGGTATACAGTGGGCGGCATGGATACCTGCATCTATTATGAAAACCGAACGATTCTATGACCTAATTGGTTGCTTAACGTTTCTCACAGTAGTAGGATTCAGCCTTTGGGCAGGATCACAGTCCGAGTCCCCAAGTTTACGAGAATTAATCGTCAGTTTACTAGTTGTCATCTGGTCTTTACGGTTGTCAAGTTTTCTTTTTCTTCGTATTCATCGAAGCGGAAAAGATGGGCGATTCGACGAACTCAAAACATCGCCGATTCGATTTCTTGTGCCATGGACTCTTCAAGCATTATGGGTTTTCCTAACAATGATAGTGGTGATTGTAATCAATAGTCAAGCAGGTTCAGCACCTGAATTAGGTATTTGGGACGGTGTAGGCTTGTCAGTATGGATAATTGGATTTGGTATTGAATCAATAGCAGACAACCAAAAAACAGTATTCAATGCAGAATCTAGTAATCAGGGCAAATGGATAGATAGTGGTTTGTGGGCTTACTCTAGGCATCCTAACTACCTGGGAGAAATTCTTCTATGGACTGGAATCGGTTTCTTTGGAATATCTTGCTTTACAGGTCTAGAAAGATTTGCTTGGATTTCGCCAGTATTCATTTATCTTCTCTTAACTAAAGTCAGTGGAATCCCCATACTCGATAAACGAGCTTTGGAAAAGTGGGGAGACGATCCTGAATATCAAAAATACAGAGATAATACTCCTGCTCTTTTCCCTCGATTGAATAAAAAATCATAATTTCCCATGCGATGAACAACCGCACTCTTTGATTTGGTGTTCACTCTTTACTTGCAGGTACTGATGAGTGATGTAGGTGAATGCGCAAATCTCCGTTGGCATCAGCAATATATCCAAACGAAAACTCCACCTTGACTTCATCTCCGCTAGGTGCGGTAAAGAAATAATTGCCCATGACCATGGCAGTTGAGCCGTTGATGACAACATCATCGTTCTCAAAACGTACCTTTGTCCAACCCTTTATCGCGAAGCCTTTGTCTTCAGGACATGCGCCATTCGAAGCAACGAAATATGATACGGCTCCCTCGAAAGTTGGACGAAACTGTTCCTCTATGGCGAAGGTTGGTTTGAACAATACTGGGCCAATATCGTACGCATACAGCGCCTCAACATGAGTGTGTGCACGTTGGACATAATCCAATCCGGCATTGTGCGCTGCAGCGATTTCAACGACTCCATTTCCCCATGCTTGCTGAGCCATTTCCACATCTGCTACAGTCACCATAGTGTTCGCCAGTTGATGCTTGGATAGGCGCTTTATGAATAAATCTCCATGCGGGATGAAGCGTTAACCTAGCAGATCTTCCCGTGCTTTATTGAAAACAGTACGGCCCCGTGAAGTTATCTTCGCTTGCCAAATCTCGTCTTTTGGATTGAATGCTCTCAGCATATTTTCCCGACTCCAATGTCTCCTAGCATCGACTTGGTCAACATATTGGCCCCATTGTGTCCATCGGTTTTCGGCCCTGCTAGCTTTGAGAACTTCTGTTGGCTTGAAAGTTCCAAATTCTTGTGTGACAGAAGTCCATTCAATACTATCGTACCTATCCTCTAACCCTTGATGTAAATCGCCTAATATTTCGTATCCTATACCCGCATTAGGGTCTAGACTTTCCACATGACCAGGGAATAATTTCTGAAGATAATCGAACTTTTCATCACTCGTTCCAGCAGATATCAGCAAGGTATCGTGCCCACTTGGGCCTAATCCAGTATGCAAGTCGATAGCCCAAATATTACTGATTCCTTCGAGTTTTTCATCCAACCAATCAAGTAGAAGCTTTGGGCCGACTTGAAGCTCTTTTCCACCAAATTGAATTGCCTTAGGATGTTCATATTGTCCTTCAGCTGCCCATTGTTTTAGGTTATTGAAGCCGTGCTTCATAATTAGTGCGAGCGACCTTAACTTGTACCAGCGCTCCTTTTTTTGTGGAGGGGTTTCAGGGTTTAGGAATTCCCCGATGTAGTGGTATCCGTCTGGAACTCCTGAGTATTCTTGCCCCTTTTTTAAGAAATTACGATTCAAGTCCACATTGTTTTCATTGAATCTTCTCCACCAAGCCATTCCATAGGGGTTGATTACATGAACAAAGATAATCGCATAATTTTTGAACGGCTCTATCTTAGTCAAATCATCCATTATTGCAAGTTGAATAGCACTACCCGGATAACCTTCAACCCCGTGAACCCCACTACTCGATAGAATCACTTTACTCGACTTAAGAGAGCCAACAATGGCAACATCGATGCAAAGCGGCTCTCCTGCTGGGCCAGTCATTCCAATTTCCATTCTCTCGCTAGTTACCTTATGGCCAGCGTCTCGAAGGTCGTCACATGCTATCATGAAGCGGCCTGCTGCCTCTGCATAGGAATTTGAAAACCAAAAACGGCCCTCCATGCCCTTGCTAATGGATGCCCCCCTTCAAATATACCAATCATTAAACAAACCGAATCCTCAAGAATCTGAACCTCCTAATTGGATTATGCCGGGGGAATTAATCGACTCCGACATTCGCGTGGCTAGAACTCTTCCTTCGAATTTTTATACTGGGGAAGAAGAATTTAATGCACTAAAATCAGTCTTTTCAGGATGGCAATTTGCCGCACATAAATCAGAATTAGAATCTATTACAATTAAGCCACTAGACCATATTGAATCTATAACTGGCGAATCTATGGTTTTAACAAAAACCGATGAGGTAAGGTGTATGTCGAACGTTTGCACTCACCGAGGTATGCGATTAGCAATCAACGAGTGTAAGAAAAAGACTCTCCAATGCGCCTATCATGGTCGAACCTTTGACCTAGAAGGTAAATTCAGAAATATGCCTGAATTCGAGCAAGCTACAAATTTTCCAAGTGAGGGAGACAACCTTCCACAATTTCCAATAGAAGAAAATCTCGGTATGTATTTCACATCACAATCAGAATGCGAACCTCTGCCCTGGGGTGCTCTAAAACCGCGACTCGACTTCTTGAATATTGAGTCTCTAAAACACGACTCAAGACGTGATCGTGACCACCATATTTCAGCAAATTGGATGCTTTATGTAGACAATTACCTTGAAGGGTTTCATATTCCATTCGTTCATCCTGAATTAAATCAAGCTCTGGATTATTCTGGGTACATTACTGAAACATTTGAAGGCGGAGTAATTCAAATTGGTAAGGCCGCAGATGGTGATGTGAAATTCGATTTACCCCCTGGCCATCCCGACGAAGGTCAAGATATCGCTGCGTATTACTTGTGGCTATTCCCTAATATGATGTTCAATTTTTATCCCTGGGGAATGTCGCTGAATCTTGTAGTTCCAGTCTCAACAAATCAGTGTAGAGTTCTGTATAAGGGATACGTAGGCGACTCAGAATTAGCCGAACAGGGGGCTGGCTCGATATTGGATACTGTCGAGATCCAAGACCAAGAAATAATCGAAATGGTGCAAAAAGGAATGAGTTCCAAAGTCTATGATAGAGGCAGATATTCTCCGACTAGAGAACAGGGAGTTCATCACTTCCACAGAATCATTTCCAACTTGAATAAAGTTAACAAATGACATGCAGGTGTGCGATATTATGGATGAAATGCCCCTTTTGACAATGAGCAAATCCGGCTTTATTGACTCCAAACCAGAATTAGAATCTCAATCAGAAAAGCTTCTTAAAACGTTATCCGGACTTTGCTCATTTCACAGCGCAGAAGACCTTTCCAGTCTTTTATTCACTGACATGTTTGGGCTATTGGTGGGCGAATCAACCCCATGGATTAAGTTTGAAGTAGGGTTGTATAAAGACCACACAAAAACGATTGAAATCATTCCCGTTAAGGGTTCAATCACTATCGCAGATGCTGCCATTAGTGGCGGAATTCCGAACAATGTAGTGACCTCTAAAAATGAGCAAGAATGTGCCTCAATTCTTCAAAATTGGTACAATTGTGTGATGACGGCGTAAAGCGATTCCTTGAAAGGGGGACTATGGTCCCATTCAAACCGGAGAGATACCCATGGGTGGTGACGACTTCCGCGATACTTTACCCGACCCAGATCCTGAACAGACTCTGGAATGGCAAGAAGCCATCAGGGCGGTTAGCGATGCACTTGGTCCAGAAAGAGCCCACAGGTTGCTATTGCAAACGATTGCAGCAGCCCGTGAGGAAGGCGTTGACATGGATGTCGTCAACACTCCTTACCTCAACACCATTCATCCTTCGAGCCAGCCAAAATATCCCGGCGACCTAGAAATGGAAGCTCGCCTTCACGGAATCATTACTTGGAATGCAATGATGATGGTAACTAGGGCTAACAAAGCCAATGATGGCATTGGCGGGCACATATCCACCTTTGCATCCAATTCTCACCTATGGGAAGTTGGACAAAACCACTACTATCGAGGTAAGGACCTTGATGGGTGGGGCGACCACGTATATTGGCAAGGACATGCAAGCCCTGGCGTCTATGCTAGAGCTTGGCTTGAAGGGCGCTTAACTAGAGAGAATATTGACAATTTCAGAATTGAATGTGATGGTAACGGACTCTCTTCATACCCTCATCCTCGCCTTATGCCTAATTTTTGGGAATATCCTAGCGTATCAATGGGCCTTGGCGGAATGACTGCAATTCACACAGCTAGATTCAATCGATATTTGACCAGTAGAGGGTTAGCGGACACATCCAATTCACGTGTATGGTATACGATGGGTGACGGCGAATCCGATGAGCCAGAATCTTTGTCGCAACTATCCCTTGCAGGTAGGGAGAACCTCGACAATGTAATTATGATAATGAATTGTAATCTTCAAAGATTGGATGGCCCAGTTAGAGGTAACTCGAAAATTGTCCAGGAATTGGAAGGCAGGTTCCGAGGCTCAGGCTGGAACGTAATCAAAATCCTCTGGGGTTGTATGTGGGACGACTTATTCGCTAGAGACTCAGAAGGCATACTTGCAAATCGCTTGCAAGAGTTGGTTGATGGTGACGAGCAGCGTATCTTTACTAGCGACGCTACAACCTTCAGAAATGAATTATTCAATACTCCACAGTTGAAAGCGATGGTCTCTCATCTCGGAGATGAAGATTTAGAAGCATTAGCATCTAATCTTGGAGGACATGATATGGTCAAAATCAATGCAGCATACGCCGCTGCTGAGGCTTGTGATGACAAGCCAACAATCATCTTTGCTCGTACAATTAAGGGGTACGGATTAGGGCCTGCTTTCGCAGGACGCAACTCTACTCATGGTAAGAAAAAGGCCGATGAAGACAGTATCAAATGGATGCGAGACGACCTAAATTTATCATTCACCGATGAAGAATTGAAAGAGTACCCTTTTATCGAGCCTAAAGATGTTCCAGAAGTCGTTGCCTACCTCAAGAAAAGGCGAGAAGAAATGGGCGGGTTCTGTCCTGAAAGAAGAACCCCTCCTACTAATTTACAGCCACCAGGACCGGAGGGATATTCTACCTTTGATGAAGGTACAAAGGGTAAAATGCAAGTATCCACGACAATGGCATTTGTTCGTCTGTTGAGCGGATTGATGAAAGACAAATCAATCGGTGAGAGAGTAGTTCCAGTCGTACCCGATGAGGCGAGAACCTTCGGGATGGACCCACTATTCGCTCAATTTGGAATCTATCACCCTGAAGGGCAGTTGTACACTCCAGTAGATCACAAAATGTTGATGAAATACAAAGAAAGCGAGAAAGGACAACTCTTCGAAGAAGGTATTTCTGAAGCAGGAGCCATGTCGACTTTCATCGCAAGCGCCACCTCTTATTCAACTCAAGGGTGTGCAACAATTCCGTTCTACATCTTCTACAGCATGTTCGGTTTCCAAAGAGTTGCTGACTTGATTTGGTCAGCAGCAGACCAAAGGGCTCGAGGCTTCATGATCGGAGCCACCAGTGGTAGAACTACTTTGAACGGAGAAGGACTTCAACACCAAGACGGGCACAGTTTGCTAATGGCTCACACCAATCCAGCAATCAGGGCTTATGACCCAGCGTTTGCTTACGAGTTGGCAACCATTATTCGAGCCGGTATCGATGAAATGTATGTGGATGAAAAGGACTTGATGTATTACATCGCAGTCTACAATGAAAATCACCCAATGCCTCCAAAGCCAGCTGGTGTAGATGAGGGGATAGTCAAAGGAGCATACAAGTTACGTAGTGCTCCAAAGGGCGACGGGCCAATAGTTAGATTGATTGGTTCAGGCCCAATTATGCTTCAACTTTTATCCGCAGTTGAAGTCCTAGAAACCTACGGCGTTCGTTCAGAGATTTGGTCGGCTACGTCATATGGGGAGCTTCGCAGAGAGGGACTTGAATGCGAGAGAGATAATCGCCTCAGCCCAGATAGCGCACGTCTAATTCCATATGTTGAACAGATTCTGGGAGATGGAACTTATCCAACGATTGCAGTTAGCGATAACCAAATTGCAGTTCCAGATATGATCCGACAATGGGTTGGTGGAGATTTCACGGTTTTGGGAACAGATGGTTTCGGGCGTTCAGACACCAGGCCAAACTTACGAAGGTTCTTCGAAATTGACGCTCAACACATTACATTAGCCGCACTATCTTCCTTGGTTCGCTCCCACCAAATCAAATCCGAAGTCTATGATAAGGCAATCAAAGAACTAGGTATCAATAAAGAAAGAAACGACATCACTTCACTGTGATTATTCGATAAGGTAGAACATCGGCTATCAATTTACCATCTCTGGCATTCTACCACGCAGTCTAAGCCACGTTTCAGCACCAAATGTTAGAGCGTATAATGATGCTAACCACAACGTCGGCCTAGCCCAATATCCATCAGGGACATCGATTAGTAGAACACATAACCACGTTAGAGTAGCCAGATCTAATATCCACCTCATACCTGCTAAAATCTGCTTTGAATTAGATTGCATTTCAGTAAGTTGTGTATCGGTTAGTACCGCAGTAATTCCCTTTAATTTCGAGAGGGCATTACCTCCGTTCCAGCGAATTCTACCCAACTTGAAACGATTCCAGCCATCGATAACAAGGAATAATGTCAACCAAACAATTACCACTTCAAGCAAAGGCTCAGCTCCATACAAATCCAGGCCATTGAATGACCAATATAGCAAACCCCACAACCATCCGATTATCAATAATTGAGAGGTTCTAGCAAAACTTCCCAACTTACGTAGCAATTCAGCATCATGGGATAGCACCATCTCGAGTGAAATTACCAAACCTACGCTGAAAGTCAATACAAAACTCCCCGCCAGCCACCACCATTCTAGTGAAGTGTCTCTCCATGCAAGCAAAATTGCAACCAATGTCCAAGCCATTACTAGTGCTGTAGTGGCATTCACTGTTGCTTGCATAACATAGAGCGGGTCACGCCCATCTTTCAATACAGACAAACCTCCCATAAGACGAACTTCGAATGCGGAATCATCTACCACTCCTTGTGCAGCAGCGGTCATTCCACCGACTGATTTTAATCGGGCAGATTCGACAATTCCTTCAGAATCATCTTCGTTAGAACCAGTCCATTTTGAACCTCTGGCGGCGGCGGCTGCAGCGCCCCTTCCTCTACTGCGTCCCTTTCCAGCACTCCTCGCCTTCGCCCAAGCTCTAATTTCTGGAGTTGTAGCCTCTTCGACTTGGTCTTCATTCAATGGCGCACCGTGATCTGTGTATAGCCAGCGACATTGAATTGGAACGGGAGCGGGGTCTACGTCTGGAGCAACCATCTGGAATTGACCTGGACCAAGGGTTGGGAGTTGTTTCACTAAGTCTTGGTCTCCGCCACTTTCTTTCAACAAATGCCGGACCTTTTCGACATCTTGGGGCTGAGTAAATCTACCAATGAAAGTAGTATTTGCTTGTGCGAGAATCTTGTAATCTACGTCGGATACATTTTGGGTTGCCAAGACACACGCAACACCATATTTTCTCGCCTGCTTGAAAATCAGTTTAATCAAATCCTTAGCAGGTGGGTTCCTTGGGTGAGGTGGTAAATATGGAGCAACTTCATCCATGAAGAATAGTAATTTCAATTCCCCTTCAGCAGGTTGCTGAGTTAACATCCAATCGTATAATTCACGAGCCAATTCTTGAACGAAATATTGTTTTTGAGCCTCATCTTGAATCGTATTGAGATATACGATGTTAAGTGGCACTTTCCCTGGCATTGCTGGTTCACAAAACGAATCGATGTCAATCGGTACACCGTTTGAAAATAGTAACTGATTGACACCACTGCTGAATGCCGATAAGCGTCTTGCAAGGTCGTTTCTAGTCGACTTAGGCAGCATCTCATCATAATCTCTCAGACCATGTTCAAACATGATCTCCTCCCAAGTGGGAATATCCGGCTTTTCTTCATCCTCCACGTCGATAAAGGCCTGAGGATATAATGCTCTTGTGAAACAATCTTGAGGCTCTCTTACAACTTTAGCCAAACCTTGGAAGTCTCCGACATCAAGACCTAGTCTTGTTCCATTAACCAGCACTTCGTATAGGAATGGTTTGACAACCTTTCCTTGTGTCTTTTCAACATCAAATCCGGCAAGATTACTGAATCCAGCAGCCACCATGTCCCATGCTGTGATTGCTTCTTCAGGGTCTAAATCCGCAGGAGGTGAGCGAAAAGGGTCGATACATAATGGCAAACCTTTCGACCTTAAGGGGGTCCAAATTCTAACTTCCATCTTTGAAATTAGTTTTTTCATTCGGTCTACTTCGCCGCCTTGCTCGGTTAAATCCCCTTCATCAATAGCTAATGCGAGTCTTGCTAAGTCACCTTGAGGGTCGAGAATTAGGGCGGGGATGCCGGCCAAAGCAGCCTCCTCAATAACGGTCTTAGCCATCACGGTTTTTCCAGAGCCTGTAGAACCTAACATGGCGGCATGTCTAGCCAAAACCATCTTGTCGATCTGAACGATATCTCCGTTGTCTCTTCTCTCACCGAGAAGCATTCCCTTTGCCTTTATTTTCTTCTTCCGTTTTGGTTGAGGGGTTTCAAGAATATCATCGACGAGGTCTCTCAATTCATGAGCATCCTCCTCCGACATGAGCCAGCCAACAATGCCCGCCCTCTTGAGGATGACTACTACCGCGCAGTTGGCGGGACACACTCAAGGAGGCGAACCTCTTCGCCGAGACATGACTCGTATTGCTTTAGCCAAGCCGTACTGGGATGCTGAGTGCGAGAAGGCCGCAGTATCAGCATTATCTAGTGGCCGTTGGGTTAAGGGCCCGCAGGCTAGAGCGTTCGGCGAGGAATTTGCAAATTGGTGTGGTGCGATTTCTGCAGTACCTTGTCAGAGTGGCTCAGCGGCATTATGGGCTGCTATGCGCTTGCTAGATATTGGACCGGGTGACGAAGTAATCGTTCCTGGAATGACTTTTATTGCAACAGCGACGGCTGTAAGTTTAGTCGGCGCAACCCCTGTTTTTGCAGATATCGAAGACGAATATTGGTGTATTTGCCCAGATGATGTCGAGTCAAAAATCACTTCTAAAACAAAAGCCGTAATTGGAGTACATATCTTTGGCCAACCATTTTCTCCTCGTCTACGAACGATTTGTGATTCTCATGGAATCTCTCTAATCGAAGATGCTGCTCAAGCACACGGAGCGTTACTTGAAGGAAAAATGGCTGGGGCGATTGGAGATATTGCCTGCTTCTCCTTTTTCCCTTCTAAGAATATGGCTGTCGGAGGCGAAGGCGGGATGGTAACCACTACCCGCCCTGAACTTGCTGAGCGTTTGAAACGCCTGGTCGATCATGGCCGGGATGATACCTTGGAATCAGTTGAATTAGGCACCAATTTACGAATGAGTGAAGTCAATGCCGCAGTAGGCAGAGTTCAGTTAAAACACATCGATAGTTGGGTTTCCAAAAGAAGAGAAAACTCCGATGAGTTAAACCATTCAACAAAGATTCGTGAGAATAGTCAGCATGCTTGGCACCAATTGTGTATTTTGTCAGACGAACCCACTTCAGTAATCTCTTATTTTGATAGTAAAGGAATTGATGCAAGAGTCCATTACCCAATACCGTGCAACCGCCACCAAGTTTATTCTGAACACTTCCAGCACGAAAACAGTCTACCTAATTGCGATTTGATTGCTCACAAATTGGTCGCAATTCCAGTCCACCCTTCTTTGAGTGGCGAGGAGTTACAAAGAATCAAGGATGCATTGCATCATTCAACATTCTAGCCAGGGCCGCATTAGACCAGCCTTTGATGCCAGTCAATTCCAAACCGGTCCAAGATGGAATAATTACGGGTTGGCTTTCACTTTCTAATTCAACTTCGGCTATGATTAACCCTTCTAGGGGCGATTCAAATTCATCAACCTCCCACAACAAACCGTCTTCGCCATCCCAAAGGTATCGAGTCTTAGTTACACTTGGCAACCCTTCGAGTGAAAGAGAATCGAACAAATCTTTCGAAAGTGGCCATTCAAACTCCGTAGCAGTTGCTCCAGTTCTTGAGCCCTTTGCGGTTAGAATAGCTTCACCGTCTTGTAATCGAATTCTCCAGGTTTTTATGTTCACCAAACCATCTTCTCCCTTAGCCAAATTGTGCCCATTCCAAACAATATTGCCCTCATCTAACTTAACTCCGGTTAGATAGCATTGGAATATCGATAGAGCCCTGTCTCCGCGCCAAGGCTTTTCTCCACGACCATCTATGAAGAATCGTCGCTCAATTTCTATCCCCATCAACTCTCATCCTCTATCTTCTGAGATCTCGCCTTAGCCATAACCTCTTCATCAAGGAACCAAAATGTTGGGGTTTCTTCCAGGTGCTTATCCCAGTGCTGTACAGTTCTAGCCCACATTTCGGTGTCTGCATTTTTACTGCAATATTTCAGTATCCAATCCATCTGGCTTTGCATCTCTGCATCATCAGGGCAGTTACGCTTGAGATTTTCTGCAGTCATTGCCATGTTCATCATGAACATTGGTGATAGAGCGTAGGTCCAAAACGGATTTCTTTCAAAATCCACGCTTCTTTGAGCAGTCCATAATGAAAACACTCTATCGTAAAGATAGCCTACACAAAGAACGATTAGAACCAAAGTGAAGAATATGCTAAGCAATCCAATGTACGTGGCGGGTATTCCCAATACTGAGTTGGTAAAGCATATTCCAGAATCGCACCCTGCAGAGAATCTCCAGCTAACATATGGCCACAAAATCAAGGTAAGAGTAGACCCCAATAATCCCATCGAAATTATCGATTGAGATTGTTGCATACGCCAATATTGGCGCATTACCCATTTCTTGAAAGGGCTGATTTCCGAACTCGTCATACCAACCTCGTCGACACTGCTCATTGATATTTTAATGGGTCTAAAGTGCCGCTACTGTTACCAATGTATCATTATATGTTAACAGCCAGCGCAATATATGCACCAGAATTTCACAACATCAACATTGGCGATTTTTTTAGTTCTACTAATGGGAATGTCTGGATGTACTGGGATGTTTGATGACTCTAGTGATGAAGAGGAACAAATCATTCTCAATCCAGATTTGGGCGAACAAACCAAGAGGTCCCTTGGCTCTCCAAACCTCCTGACTTATTCAGATTGCAGCGATTTAGAAGAATCTCTAAAATTGAGCATAGAGGAAGAAACTAGAACCAGTTTAATTCAAGCCATTGACGAGGTCTATTATTGGGGCGGAGGTTGGATGGAAGATGACATGGTTATGGAGTCTTCAGATGGAGGTACATCTCCGTCAACAAGCCCACAACCCCGTACAGAAGGCACGGATTTTTCAGGAACTAATAATCAAGAGCAAGGAGTCGATGAAGCAGATTTCGTAAAGACTGACGGATACCACATATACTTCCTTGACGACGGTTTGCTACACATAATGGATATTCCTGAATTTGGAGAAATAGAGCATGCTTCTTCAACCGAAATAGAAGGCAATCCTGTTGCTATGATGCTTAATGATGATAGATTAGTAGTAGTTTCTACAATCTCTAGTTGGGGCATCAACCAGGAAGACCCACTTGCAGAGGCGATGGGCTGGGGCGGTGAATGGAATAGTTGGAGAACCAGTACTTTGACTAAATTCACAGTCTACAACGTATCGAACAGCTCAGATCCAGTCGAAAACCGAGAATTATACATTGAGGGGAATTACATGACTGCGAGAGAAGTCGATGGGACTGTACGAACCGTTACTCACACCTGGATGAATATTCCAGGCCTTCGCACTTGGCTTGAATATCCAGATAATTATTGGGATTACGATTATGATGGCGAAGAACGTAAAGTGATTCGACAACAAGCAGCAGCGGCAGCAATAAATCATAATCAAAAAGTTCTGGAAGAAATTAGTTTGGAAGATATCTTACCACAAGTCCACGAAAGAGTTGGCAACCAGATAATCACGCACCATATGAATGGCGATGATTGCTCGGACTTCGCAGCACCGGACTCAGCTCTTAACCGAGGATATACCAGCATCTTTACAATCGATTTAATCTCTGAGGATTTAGATTTTGAAGCAGACCATATTGTTGGCAACTGGCCACTTGTTTATTCTTCACAAGACACTTTAATAATCACTGAAAACGCTTGGGACTGGTGGTGGTTCTGGGGTAATGATGGAATAGATGAAGCAACTAATATTCATTCATTCGATATTAGTGAATCTGGAGAGACAAAATATTCCGGCTCCGGTAGAGTTGAGGGCACAATCCAAAATCAATTTTCAATTTCAGAACACGAAGATGTGGTTCGCGTTGCTACCACAACAGGCCAATGGGGGCGCTGGTGGTTGGAAAATCCAGAGCCGATGGAATCTCACGTCATCACCCTGTCTCTGACAGAAAACATCACCACGGGGCAGTCCAATCTACTAGAGATTGGCCGAGTAGATGGTATCGCATATAATGAAACAATTTGGTCTGCAAGGTTTGTTGAAGATAGAGCTTACATCGTAACTTTCGAAAATATGGACCCTCTGTGGACAATAGATCTCAGCAACCAAAGCGCCCCTCGAATAATGGGCGAGTTGGAAGTTCCAGGAGTTTCAACCTATATCCATCCACTTTCTGATGAAGCCATCCTCACAATTGGTTTGGGCCCTGCAGATGAAGAAACGGGCTTAGGTCTCGATTGGAGCCACACAAGACTTTCATTGTTCAATGTATCAAATTTTTCAGACCCACAATTGACTCAGACTCTGTCTTTATCCCCTGTAGAAAACCCTGATGAGGGATGGTCATGGGCTTGGTCAGAAGCAACATGGGAGCACAAAGCATTCCAATATTGGGAGCCCAAGGGTATGCTTGCAGTCCCGGTGAATACATATCGATATGACTACTATTATGATGATGCAGGTCATTATCACTATGACTATGATTGGATTAGTAAACTGATGATAGTAAACGTAACAGAAAACGGTTTAGAGTTGCATGGTGAAGTAAACCACTCCCAATTCTATGAGACCGATGAAAACCGCTGGTGGTCTTCATACAATATCCGTAGATCAATCTTCATGGGCGATTATATCTATGCAATTTCCCATGGTGGTATATCGGTTACTCACCTAGACTCATTGGAAGAAACAGACTCCCATCAGTTCACATTTAGTAACAGCAACAATGCAGATGGGGCCTCAAGCGAGGTAGCAGTTGAGGACAAGGATGAAAGTTAGTCGCAAAGTAGACCAGACATGCTCAATGTGGCGATACTAGGGTGTGGTCGCTGGGGGAGAAACCATCTTCGTACTCTGTCTAATTTACGAGATGATGGATTAGTTGGCCGAATAACGGTGGTGGACACTTCAGAGTCCGCTAGAGATTCCGCCCACTTAGCAGATTGTGTAAGCGAAGATATGGAGGGTGTTGAAGCCGACCTCGTAATCATCGCCACCCCTTCTAATCTTCATGCTGACCAAGCAAGGGATTTGATGTCTAGGGGCTATCATGTATTGGTAGAGAAACCACTCGGGTGTTGCGAGGCAGAGGCAGCGCAAGTTTTGGCTAGTGCCCATGAAAATGGTCGCGTGATGGGCGTAGGGCTGTTATTGAGGTTCCATCCTGCAGTTGCACTTGCAAAAAAGATGCTAAGGAGTGGAGAGTTGGGGCGATTAGAAACTTTACGTTTCGTTAGAAGAACTACTAGGGAGGGGCCTGAAAACGGCAACGTAATCGAAGCACTAGGAGTTCATGCAATAGATCTAATGTGCCACATTATGAGCGAATCTGAGCCGAGCGCAGTTCACGCCGAGGGCAATTTCCAAGAGTCTAGAATCGCATTGGAGTTCCCTCATGGAATCGAGGCGATAATAGATATTGCCTGGGGCTCAAGCGTAGAGAGGAGAAGCGTAACCTTGGTCGGCTCTAATGCAAGTCTAAATTTCGATTTAGATATTCACGATAAGGCTGTATTGATTTCGGGTGATGAAAAGACAGTAATTCCGTGCCAATCAAGCCATTCTCCTTTAGAAGCCGAACTGCGACACATTTTGGGAGGCATCGAGGCCCATAAAGCAGGTGAATCTTGGACTACTGTGCCCGACTTTGGAGCCGCATTACGCGGAGTTAGATGGACTGAAAGAGCGGTCCGCGCTATGCCAATACTAAGGCCACATTGAAGAATCGGAAACATCTGGACGTATCATGGCGGGCGCAGCAGCTGAAGATTCCGAACCACTCTTCGTTTTGGAGCCACTTCCTGAATTATCTGATGTTATTAGTTCCGTATCGGGCGCTAACCCACTAATCCTACTTTTCTCAGCGGGAGCAATCCTGTACTGTTTAGTGAAATTCAGCGATCCAATGGTTAAGATTTCTACTAGTTCAATTCTAAATCTTGGAGTTAACTTTTATGTTACAGAATCGTTATTTTATTCGATGATTTTTACCAGCATATACATTCTAGGTTTTTTCCTTGTAATGGCTGCTATGAACTGGGGCGAAATCCAAGCGGCTATAGGTATGGATAAAGCAAGGATTCTATCGATTGGTAGTTTCATATTGTCCACATGGATTTTAGTTGTATTAGGCAAAGCGATTGGTATGCCCACCGGATCAGGAATAGTAGTCTGTGTATCCACTACTGCATTTTTGTGGTGGACATATTATTCATTAGAACCTGCTACAAGTTGATTGCGAAGTGTCAAGGACTATGCACGCACGCATACATGCGATGGCAACCTTCTCTAGTCACCCTGACCTTCCAGAGATTCTCGAAAGTCTACTCGAGAACGATGTCCACACATTATTTTTGAAGGCCGATTGTCCACCTAGAACTAAGGCTGGTGGGATTGGTAATCTTAGACTGGCAGACGTGGAAGGCGCAGATGATGGCGGATGGGACACAATTCGTTTGGAGTCATTGCAGGAAGAAATAATTGGCTTGATAGATGAAAATAGAGATCGTTCAGATTGTTTTCTAGAAATTGACCGTAAAGGATGCCAAGTAATTCAGTTAGGAGATTTACGAATTTCTTGTGCATGGCCGCCCTTTGCAGATGCAAGAGAAATTACAATTGTTAGGCCTGTAGCAAAACTTTCCATAGGTGATTACGATATTGACCCACAGTTAATTTCTCGACTATCAGACCACCATAGAGGAGTATTCATCTGCGGCAGGCCAGGTTCTGGTAAGACCACTCTTGCCCAAGCAATCGCCGAATATCTTGACGAAGACGTTGGTGCAATGGTGAAGACCATGGAAGCGCCGAGGGATTTACAATTGGCCAATAGAATTACTCAGTACGCCCCTCTAGAGGGTGACTTAGAAAAAACAGCCGAGATTATATTCTTAGTTCGTCCTGACTTTGTAATTTTTGATGAAGTTCGCCGCGCTAGAGATTTCGAGATTTTCGCAGATGTTAGATTAGCAGGAGTAGGATTGCTTGGCGTAACTCACGCCAATTCGGCTTTGGAAGCGATTCAGCGTCTAATCGGGAAAGTTGAACTTGGATTGGTTAGCCAAGTTCTCGATACAATTCTCCATGTGGAGGCTGGACAAATCCAGCAGGTTCTAGAGTTGCGAATGACAGTAAAACCTCCTAGTGGAATGCAGGAAGAATTAGCTCGCCCTGTTATCGAAGTCGTAGAGTTCCCTAGTGGTAAAATTACACATGAAATGTTCGCCTTCGGCTCAGAAATTGCGGTCGTCCCTGTAGATGGAGTGAACTCGAGCAATGGCATTACGCCTATCGCAGCATTAGCTAGAGACCAACTGGTCCACAAAATACGTCAATGGGTTGGTGTTCAGTGTGGTGTGAAAATAACCGGTTCTAATTCAGCAGAAATTTATGCTCCAAAAGGCATGGTATCTACATTGATAGGTAAAGGCGGAGATAACATCCGCTCTTTACAGGACGAACTGGGCGGAATTAGACTATCAGTCTCTCCGTTTTCAGAAATGCCAGACGATGTTCAAGTAATGAGTGAAGACCCATACGAAGTCCAGGATAGACGTTCTCGTGAATCTAGGGTATGGGAGCATTCACGCAAAGGCGGTCGAAAATCGAAAGGAAGGCGTCGTTGAAGCAAAACGCTCCGACACCCTCATCAATAATTAATTTCCATGTAGGGCTATGCCCACTTTACTATCGCTTGTAATTGGGGCGAGCGCACTCACCGCTGTGGCGGATTGGGCAGGGTGGCATTTCGTTTGGAGATTCGAGGCTGCACCCGGGGTGGAAACTCCAAGAAAACATAGTCTTACGAGCATATTTTTGTCGTACTATTTGCCTTTCATGCCAACTTTGGCGATCCTATTAGGTCCTGCTAAATTAGGAATTTATAACGAAGGGTTTACTCAAGTTGCTGCAATATTATTATTCTCTATGATGGGAATTATCACAGGCGGAGTTGCTGCTAGCGCCTGGGGTGTTAGACGCCGCCACTTCGAAGAAAAGGACTCACGTGAATTAATTGACCAGCACGATAACTTACCTAGTCATGCATTGGAACATCTTGTTTGGACGACAATAATGTTAGCAATATGTTCCGTATATTGGTTCTACTTACTCATCTTTTGAAAAGATGGATTGATGAAGGCGCGCCAACCCCCCTCGTCTAATGGCACAATCACCAGACGGCACTGGAACGGCTCCAGTTAGGATTACTAAATCCTCAACTTCGGTCACCAGTGGCTTAGGTGTAACCCAAAAATTGGTCGGAGCAGCAATTGCTTTTGGCAATGTTCTGAGAGGAACATTTGGTCCAAACGGATTGGACAAAATGCTCTACAAAACAAATGGAGAAGCGGCTGTTACTAACGATGGTGCGAAAATCGTCGCCGAACTTATGGTTAAACACCCTGCCGCAAAGGCGTTTGTTAGCCTTGCTGAGAGTCAAGAGAATGCTTGCGGTGATGGCGTAACTGGTTGTATTATTCTAGCAAGTGAATTGATGAGTGAGGCGGGGCGCTTGTTGGAGAGGGGATTGCATCCTCTAATTTTGGTCAAGGGCTACCAGATGGCTTTGTCCACAACTATTGATGAGATAGAGGCTCGTTCCGTTTCGGCCAAAAACCTCCTTACAGATGTGGCCCGGACCGCATTAGTGGGGCGCTCAACTGAAAGCGCTCTTGATCATTTAGCAGACTTGATTTCTCAAGCTGTTACAACAATTCCGGATAGCGATTATGAACGTGTTAGGATGGCAAAAGAAGGCAAAGGTACACCATCGACTTCAAGATTAATCAACGGCTTAGTACTAGAAAAGCGCCTTGCACTAGAAAGGATGCCTCGTAAACTAGAGGAGTGTCAAATCGCAGTACTTTCATGCCCTCTTGAACTGGAATCTTCTGTAGTATCATCTGAAATCGAAATCAATACGCCCGAACAGTATGAGGCATTCATCGATGCAGAACAGAAACAAATCGACTCAATTACTGACAAGGCCATCAACTCTGGGGCCAAAGCAATATTTTCGGCAGAGGGAATAGACCAACGAATTCTGCATTCTCTCGCAGACGCGGGGGTTTTTGCTCTGGGTGGAATTGAAAAGCCGATGGCAGAAGATATTGCCAAGGCTTGCGGGGCAATGTTGTGTGACCATTTAGATGACATATCTAGCAGCCTAGGGACAATTGAAAGTCTACTTCACCAGCGTCTAGAGGGCGCAGAAGGCGTTAGAGAGCGCCTAATTATCGAAGTAGGCCCTAGCGCAGGAATCGTAACAATTCTAGTTGGCGGCACCGATGGTGTGGCGGCTGAAGAAACAATTCGTGGCCTGTATGATTCTCTTCGCTCAACCTGTTTGGCTAAGGAAGATGATTCAGTAATTCTTGGAGGAGGTAGCCTGCACATGGCTGCTTCACTAAAAGTACGTGAAAAAGCAGAGAGTTGTTCGGGGCGGGAAAGATTGTCGATGGAGGCATTTAGCAGAGCTTTGGAGGCAATTCCTGCAGCTCTAGCAATCAATACCGGCACCGATAGAATCGATGCTTTACTAGAATTACGCTCAATGCACAGAGCAGGTGTTTCTGATGCGGGAATAAATCAGTCTGGAGCTCCAGGTGTAATAGAAGGAGCTTGGCTTCCAACCTACACATTGGAACATTCAATTTCAGCAGCCTGCGAGTCTGCCTGCGGTCTATTACGTGTTGACCAGGTAATTTCGGCACGTGGCGATTAAGCGGCACGTTCATGAGACTAACTCCTATCACTTCCTTAACGGGTACTTCAAATGGAGCCGACAGCCCGTCCTCGTGCATTGCTTTCTGTTTATGATAAAACAGGAATTATTGAATTCGCTAAAGGTCTTAGTGACCTAGGGTATGAATTGGTTTCAACCGGAGGAACAGCTCGTAAATTGCGTGAAGCTGGATTAGATGTGATCGGCGTATCAGATGTTACAGGTCACCCTGAAATCTTCGATGGAAGAGTCAAATCTCTTCATCCAGCAATACATGGTCCATTACTATGCAGACTGGAAAAAGAAGATGATGCAAAAGGCCTGGATGAGTTAGGATATCCTATGATAGAAGTTGTTGCATGCAACCTTTACCCGTTTAGTGATGCTGCAGCAACCAAGCCTCCCTTAGACGATTTAACTCTTCTAGAGATGGTTGATATCGGGGGCCCAACGATGGTTAGAGCATCTGCAAAGAACCATAGAAATGTAATAATCACTTGTAATCCAGAAGATTATTCTTCGGTAATTTCTGATTTGAAATCAGGCGCCGTAACCCTAGAAAGAAGAAGAGAGTTGGCTCTCAAGGCGTACGAGCACACCGCCTCTTACGACACTGCAATTGCTAACGAATTGGCAAATAGATGGGTCGGCGCTCCGGAAGATAGTGACGATACAGAAGAGCAAACCAGACGTCTTCCAAACACAATGACTGCTGCCGCTTTCAGAATGCACACTTTACGATATGGAGAAAATTCACACCAAGCGGCTGCGATATACACAGACCCAGGGGCAGCAGCAGGCGAGACCCTTGTCACCGCACTGGTAGAGGGCGGTAAGGCAATGAGTTACAACAACTATTCTGATGCCGATGCAACCCTTAGGTTATGTCGTGCTCTATCTACAGACGAATGGCCAGCAACCCCCCATGCTTGTGTAATTGTAAAGCATAACAATCCATGTGGCGCAGCCCTTGGCAGAACTCAATTAGAGGCCTATGAGGCCGCACTTGCAAGCGATCCTGAGAGTGCTTTTGGTTCAATTATTTGTGTCAATGAACCCGTAACAATGGACTTCGCAACCGCACTCGCTCCATTGTTTCTAGAAGTGTTAATGGCGCCTGGGTATGAAGAAGGAACCAAAGAGATTTTGATGGCTAAGAAAAATAGAAGGATTTTGACGATTACTTCACCTAATGATAGACTTTCACCACTAGGTCGAAAAACAGTCCGTAAGCCGATTGAGGGTGGTTGGTTGGTTCAGACCGAAGAGCCACCCGTTATCGATTGGGATAAGGCAAAAGTGGTAACTGAAGTTGCCCCGACTGAAGACCAAATTGCCTCTATGAAGTTTGCAGTAAGGGTCTGTGAACAGGTAAAATCTAACGCCATAATAATGGTTCAGGGGTTAGCAACAGTTGGCATTGGTCCGGGACAAACAAGCAGAGTCGAAGCAGTAAAAATTGCAGCACGTCGTGCCGGAGAGCGAGGCATAGGGTGCGTTTTAGCTAGTGACGCATTCTTCCCATTCAAAGATGGAATAGAGCAAGCGGCCGAAGCAGGGGCGTCCTCTATTGTGCAACCGGGAGGCTCTATTAGAGACCAAGAAGTAATCGATGAAGCAAATGCCCGAGGGATGTCTATGTTGTTTACAAGTCATCGATTGTTCCGCCATTGACCAGATGTTAGTTAAGCAAGGCGCCACAGATTCAAACATGAATATTCCAGTTAAGGACTCTACACCGTGATTTAGCATCGTGTCAAAATAAACTACCCTAGTGGCTCTAATACGAATCACGACTCTGTTTCGTCCGAAGGCATATTGGCGCAAACTCTCTCGCAATACTATGGCAGAGGATTGGCAACTCCCTCGGGTCGGCAATTCCGCAGATCCACTGCGCCTTGGAGTTTTAATCTCCGGCTCGGGTTCGGGGATGGAGGCACTACTCCGACATCAACAAAATTCCGACTGTCTACATACTACGAATGTCGTTATTAGCGATAGGCCAGATGTTGCTGGCCTAGACAAAGCCGGTGCGATGGGTGTAACAGCAGTTGTTGTTCCACTACCCGAAATACAAGATAGAGGAGAGCGAAGATTAGTTCATGAACAAGAGATAAATCAAGTCTTAGCAGATTATGGGGTTGAGGCGATAATCTTGTCTGGGTACATGCGAATCCTTACTCCTAGTTTCGTTAAGCCATGGGCAGGTAGACTACTCAATATTCATCCATCATTGTTACCCGATTTTCCTGGAGCCCACGCACATAGAGATGCTATTGCTGCAAAGGCGACTAAGTCGGGATGTACTGTCCACTTTGTCGATAGTGGAATGGATTCTGGTCCAATCATAGCGCAAGATGAAGTCGAGGTATTGCCCTCAGACGATGAGGATTCACTTGCTGAAAAGGTCAAGTCTAAGGAACATTTACTCTATCCTTCAGTTATTGACCGTCTTGCAGCAGGAGAGATTGAATCTCCTTGAGTTCTTCGGGAGTGTTGGTGTTTCTGGCTTTTATTCCACCTTCGCAAGAGGGGATATTAGCAAAAACATCAGAGATTTTCTTTGATGATTCAAGAATCGTACCAGATCCAATATTGGCAAGCAAAGGTTGCCTTTGGCCCGCATCGTCGACAGGAACGCCATCTATTGTATTGAAAAAATCAGCATCGGCCAAGTAAGCGTCGCAGGGTGCTAATTGTATGACACCCTCTATCTTAGAAACGACATCAAGGATAGATTCTGCTAGGTTATCCGCAGAGTCCAAGACGCATTCGTCTTCGAAAAGATGCACACGTTCTTCACTTCCACACATAATTACAATTCTATTGCAACCGGCCTTTTTCAATTCAGCAGAAAGCCGTTTTACATTCGAATTAACTAGGGCTTTATCTTCGCCCATCCGCGTAGATTCTCCCCCTGCAAGGATGATGCCAGTCTTCATCTAACACGCCTCAGTGCATCGAGTCAAGGCCGTCCAATGACAATTCGACCTCCCCTAGTAATTCATGAACTCTGGCTAGTAGTGCGCGCCTTTCTTTGGAAGAGCGAGCAAGCGGTAACCATTCCAACAATCGCCTAATATCTTGGGCATCCCGTTCAACTGTCCAATTCAGGACTTCCTCGAGTACAGGGTCATCTGCTGGTAGGAATCGGTCTGCCATATTGTGTGCTTGTCGAAGGGGCAACAATAAACTCACGCATCAAGAGAACGCTTTCGAATGCGTTCATACAATTCTCCGCCAGCGGGGGCTGAGCTAATTAATTCGATAAATTCCTCTCTCATATCTAATGAAGCAATCAATACTGCATTCTGCTTTTGCACCTTACTTTTATTCCACCTAGTGAGATATTCAGCGGATGGGACCTCACGCCCAGAGCGTTTGATTTCCTCGGCAATTTCTAGAACCAAATCAATCGGAATGCCCCTATCTATAATGGCTAACATTTTGCCCCAGGCATCACCTTCAATATTTGCAATTAACAAGCCAATTAATTTGATGTCTTCTCTACCACTTCTTTTCCATAGACGCTTGATTAATTCATCAGACCTTTCTGAGTAATTAGTAAGCAGCCAAGAAGCAACTCTGCGCATTGTTGGGTCGTCGGTCCCAATGTGGAATGATAGACCGCTCTTCAGAAGTAATTTATCGGTAATAGAACGGTTGACTAAACTCTGAGCTCCACAGTCATAGGCCCGCTTGATGAATGGAAGGCATTTGCGCCCTTTGGGAAGCCCTTCATCAAGTAATAGATCGAGGTCATCGACCACAATATCACCTCAAGCGCTCTTGGTTCGAACACTATCAAACAAACTTCCTACCAAGGAAACACTATCCTTCAGGGTTCCAAGTAATTTGTCAACAACGTTCTCATCTTCTGTTTTCTGACGAATCATGTCTCGCAAATCTGCTTCGATTCTAGCATGGTCATCATCATCGATATTGAATTGGCTTCTAAGGTGAGCCAATACAGCGAACTCGTCCTTTGAAAGCGATGCGTTAACAATTGCAACTTCGAAAACCAGTTTGTACACCAACTTCTGCTCATTCGGTGTAACCTCTTCTCCAGGGCCAGTTTCCCGCTTTTCTCTAATCGCTGCATAAACTTCAGCAGGCTCTTCGGGACTAAGACCTAAGGCATTCGCTAACTTGATGATTAGGCGCTTCTCCTCACGAGTCAAAACCCCGTCCCGAAGCATTACTTCGGTGGTGGTCCTGAACACATTGAGTGCCCCAACATTTTCGCCGCTCACGACTCAGCGAGAACCATCCTACACTTGAACCTCATTGAAAACCGATAAAACAGCAAAATTAGCATTTTTTTAGAGATAGGGTTCAAGAAGGAGATGGAAGTCGCAAGGACTGTTCAAATCCGATTCACGACCATCATAAGCCTCAATTTTTAGGCAAAATGGTCACCCTGGAAAGGCGCCGAAAGGCTCACTGAAAGGGATAGTGCAAAGGTAAGAACAAGGAGAGATTCCTATGGCAAAAAAACACAGTGGAGGACACAAAGGCGGATCTGGTAAATCCAGTAAAGCAATGAAGTACCTCATCAAAGCAGACCTAAAGGTCAACGGAAACGTCCAGCGCAAGGACATTATTGGCGCAATCATGGGGCAGACAGAAGGTCTGCTTGGTGATGATTTAGAACTACGCAAACTACAGCGAACAGCACGCATCGGCCACGTCGATGTCGAGGTTAAGAGCAGCGGTGGCAAAGTGAATGGCGAGATATTAATCCCCAGCAGCATGGACAATGTAGAAACAGCAATTATTGCATCTAGTCTCGAGACTATCGATAGAATCGGGCCTTGTGCAGCAAAAATAGTTGTAACAGAAATTCAGGATGTTCGCTCAACTAAAGTTAACGCAGTTATCGACCGAGCGAAAGACCTCCTATTGGAAATGGTCAATTCTGGCGATGCAGCCACAAAGACAGTAATCGAAGAAGTTCGCAGTGTACTAACAGTTGGTACAGCAAAGAGCTACCATGGATTAACATGTGGTCCTAATATCGAGACCAGCGATTCACTAATTATTGTGGAAGGCAGAAACGATGTACGTAATCTGCTCAACTTCGGAATAAAGAATGCAATTTCATGCGATGGAGCGGGTACGATTAAACAAGAACTAATCGACTTAGCGAAAGCAAAGGGTAATGTCATTCTGGCAATAGATGGCGATAGAGGTGGCGAGATGTTATTCCGTCAACTCAATGAAATCATGAAGATAGACTTCGTCGCTCAAGCCCCTGTTGGCCAAGAGTGGGAATTACTACCGCAGAAAACCGCAACTAAGTGCCTATCACAGAAGGTTGAAACTGCTAAGTTCGCAGCAAAGCTACCCGAAGATGCTCCTAGCGAAGGTTCAGATGCATGGCTGGAAGAAGGCGCAGAAGAAGCGGCAGAAGAGGCACCGGCTGAAGTACACGAATACTTCGATCACATTGCAGATTTGAAAGCTAACAATGCAGTCTTTGTAAATGTGGACGGAACTATTTCTGATGCAGTTGGACCATCTAAATTGGCAGCGGCTGCCGAAGAAGCAGATGGCGCAGTAGCAATTGTATTCAATGGAGCAGTCACCGACAGAGTCCTTGACATCGCTTCAGAAGCAGCAATTGAAACAGTAGTCGGTACCAAGGAAGGCAAAGGATTCGCATCTCGCGATGACGTCAAAGCTTGGCTTACCGAGAAGCACGCTTGAAGCCACCTACAAGGTGAAGTTTCATCAGCGGAGAGGTGTCATCGCTCTTTATGGGCGATGATGCCTCACCAGTTGCAATGCCTGCCCCGGCAGTTACAGTAAATCGAAATTCAGGAGCCCAAATGGCTCTTGCATTAACGGTTTTTGCTCTTGTTTTAGCATCTAATTCGATAATTAACGAATCATGGCTAACCACAACCCTGGAAGATGAAGATTTCTCAATTACTGCAGACTACAGTCTAACAGAAGTTACCGCAGAGAATAATGCAGCCGGAGAAATTGAATCGGTGTCTTACGAATCGCTTTACGATGATTGTAAGGACCTAGAGGGAGAAGAAATCGAAGCAATTTGTGCGGACAGAAAAGATATGCACGATGCAGGATATGTTGCAATAATCATGCTAATCGTTAGCAGTATTTTGTTGCTGGTTGCAACGGTTATGCAAGTTCGTTCAATGATTGGAATGGGTCAAAGAATTCCAAACCTCGTCTCGGCAACTGGCGGGATTTTCGTTGGCCTTTCTGTTTTGGTCTGGTGGCTAATGCTCCCAGACACAGATTCAGACCTCGAGTGGGGCCAAGGATTGTGGATGGCATTAGTCGCCGCCGCCGCAGGCCTGATTGCAGGATTTAGCGGAACAATCCAATCTTGGATAGACGGGCCACCTAGAATGAGGGCTCAAGGCGTAAGGTCGGGCACAGGCATGAATGAGTTTGTTCTGAAGGAGTCTTCCTGTGGAGACCACACACTTTCGATTTTAGCAGATTCAGACCTGATTAGAGTGGTTAGAGTCGAAAGAGTAGGCGCATCTCCTTCAATCAAAGATGTCCTTGCAACCCGTCGTGATTCATACACGGGGTTCTCTCACCAGCGCCTTGATTGGCTAGATGATTTCAAGGGATTATGGTGGGTTCTTTCCGGAGCATCGTTAATTTCATCATTCATGATTAGTGCATTATTCCTGATTCCATTTGTCATTGCAGCACTACTCGCTCTTCTGCAATTAATGGACCCTGAGAGATTTGTAGTATCTACTAACTCAGGAGACCACCCCTTCTACATCAATCGATGGCGTTCCAACCGAGAATTAACAAATCTAGCAATGGACTTGGTCGATGAGGCTATGATTTCAGTCCTACGCGGAAATGATTTGGATACCAGCACGTTAGATGCTAGGGCTGATTTGATCGCAGAAAGATTCAGCGCAGAAAGGGAAGCCAAGCAAGAGGCCGAACAAGCAGCAGCTGCCGAAAAAGAAGCATTCATCGCAGCGGCGTCTGCAGCAAAACTAGCGGCAAAAGCAGCGAAAGAAGCCGAGGCACAAACGCCACCCCCTTCGGAAGCACCTCCACCTGGTACAACTCCTATTGGGCCACCAAGTACAGTTGCACAAACACCAGTTCCGCCGGCACAAATCCCTCCACCGCCCGGGCAAATTCCAGCGCCTCAAGTTGTAGAAGAGGCAGTAGAGCCTGTTCCAGAACCAGCAGTAGAAGCGGTAGAAGAGACTCCAGCAGAACAAACCGAAGAACCCACCTCAGAACCAGTCCCTGAGCCAGAAGTTGTAGAAGAGGCAGTCCCAGAAACTCCTGCGCCCGTTCCAGCAGTTACCATACCTCCTCCTCCACCATTGCCAGCAGTAGCAGCGCCGCCTCCAGCAGCACTCCCTCCCCCGCCAGCGGCACTACCTCCGCCTCCAGTAGCAATGCCTCCACCTCCTGCTATTATGCCTCCACCTCCGGGTTTAGGTGGAATGGCACTACCTCCACCTCCAGCGGGCGCTGCAATACTTCCGCCTATGGCAAATCCGCAACCAGTTTCGCCGCCGCCTCCAGTTTTGGTACAGGCAGCTCCTCGTGAAGAAAATCTTTCAGACGATGAGAAAGACAACTTATTGGGCGATTTGAGTTCGTAATCAGCGAACTCCACCTGAGCTAGATAGCATCACTCTACGCTTTAGCACTTTTACTTCGTTTGCCAATCCCTCAGTGTCATCTGAAGCCGGTAACTCGAATTCATCCGCGTCTAATGGAACCATGGTGCCCGGTCCGGGTGTTCTTTCCAGCGCTTTGCCCAATGCAATTGCGTCGTTGAGTAAAACGCCTTCAGAGCCATTGTGTCTCGCTTCAAGGCGAGTCCTTGTCCATTTAGACAATCCATCTGCTAAGTCAGCAAGAGTAGCTAGTAACGATAATCTCTTTCCGTCAGATTCATCTCCATTTGGAATTAACCGCAATGCTAAACGCAGCAACCTGTCTAATCTCATGTCTCTTGGCTCTATGCCAACATGAGATGCTAAGGTTCTACGAACTAAAGAAAGATCCTCATTGTCTTCCAGCAGATCGGCTTCATCTTCTAGACCGAGGGCGCGCAATAACTTAACCAAACTAGCAGAATCTCCATCATTAGGAATCGAATTGTCTGAAGATGAAGGCTCTATGACTTCAACCACTGGGACGAAATCCTCGACATCTTCGTCTTCCTCTACAGCCTCTGGAACCTCTCCGATAACGGTGGTTTCGCTAGGAGCCTCTAATTCGATTTCAACAACCGGTTCAGGCGCTACAATTTCCTTCTCTTCAATAACTTCCTGAACCGTTTCAACTATCGGCTCAACGATTTCTTCTTCAGAAGAATCCATTTCCTCCAGGATTGCCTCCATTGCATCTTCTACAGTGTTTTGAGGTACTGGAATTAACATTGGTCTAGAGCGCTTCCTAGGCCTCCAAGATATGAAAGAAAAGTGTTCATCAACAACGTCTTTTTGAGCGAGCCCCATCATCAATTGAGGAATATTTGCGGCTAAAGCCTCAAGCCTGTCAGGTCTTGAAAGATCAAGATTTACTGAGATTGAAAGTTCTGGGTCTCTGGTCCAATCAAGATTTGAAACCCTTCTTCGTAATCTTTCGTGGCCCGCAACAGCTTCTCTCATCGATACGATGCGTAGCGCCAGACCAACTGGGTTTTCTTCTAACATTTCGTTGATGGCATCAACAGAAAATCCGTTCTCATACCAGGCATCAATCTCTTCCTTAATACGCCCTTCTAGGCGTTCAATTGGAATTCCTGAATGCTGTTTGTTTAGCCGGGTATCAGAAATCAAGGACTCGAACTCTGCAAGTGAGAATACTGCGGTGGGGGTGTCTTCTGCCAAGCCGCTTCTCACTAACTCCATCCATTCACTTTCTAACATTGAGCGATGCCTAGCGCCCCTTCTAGCACGACTATCTACGAAATCACCAGTCTCTTCCAGAAGGTCTCTATCAAGGTCAAACTCTCGTAAAATAGCAACTCTTCTGAGTATTTCTTCTTCTCCATCAATTGAAGCATCTAATGCCATTAACGCATCGATAAGAGTTGAAGCAGCACTGTATTTTTCTTCCTCGCGCTTGAGCCAAGCAATAGCACTTCTCGGCTCTTCAGCAAGCCTTTTTCTCCAACTGTCCATGGCAAAACCAAGATCTTCCCATGCGTTGATAATTTGCATGCCCTCCAACTCTAACTCTCGCCATTCTTGGTCTAATGAGTCTACTAGGTCAATGAATTCCTCTGTAAGTTCGAGGCGTCCAGCAATAGTCGAGTTCTGACATCGGTCCGGCCACAGCGATTCAAAATCACTCCACCTCTCTAGAGCACGTAAATGAATTTGAACAGTCTTTTCTATTTCTGGGAGGCCGGATTCCCAATCAAGTAATTCGTGTGGTGGAATTTCAGATTTATTTGGAAATATTATGCCCATTTCTTTCCATTCATCTACCGTTTTATTTAGGGTGGATAGGCGGCTACTAAGGTTGCCAATAATCGCATCTACCTCTTCAGTAATTTCTCCTCTTTCTTTCGCCAAAAGACGGTCTGCTAATTCTTCATCAAATGGCCGAATTTCCTTTTCGATCTTCAAACGATTCATCCTAGCTTCATCGGCTTTTGATTGTAAGGAGGTAAGGTGGTCAAGGGCATCACTAATCTTCATCCGCCTCGCCGAAGAGGCATCGATTCCATCTCTGCTGAGTAAGTCGATCATCTCGCCAACAACCTCTCTTCTGCGGGCTTCATCGCTCTCGATTTCGTCGAGCATAGAATTGATTAGATTCTCACTACTAACATCATCGAAAAGTATCAGCAAAGGCTGACATGCTGAAAACGAGGAAGGGTCGAGAGCATTCAATCTCTTGACAATGGCTGTAAGATTTGAGCGCCTATCCCTCTCAGCCCACCGCTCTTCTGCTTTGTGAGCATATGGCTCCCAAGGGCGGTTTGTAGCAGCGTCCTTTTCCCAATTCTCAAGCAAGGAATCGGTATTCGCTACATCATCTAAATCTCCTAACCACCGTCCTTTCTTCTCTCTCGATACCGATGAATCAATCACTCTACGGCGTAATGTACGGTTTCTCGAAACCATAGCATCGAACCGAATTAACAATTCACTGGCAAGCGACGGTTCTGCCCTTAACGATTCACGGAATGAGGTAACATCGAAACCTTCGTGGGACCACGCCTCAAGGCGCTCTTTCCACCAGTGGTTATCGTCCATGAGCCTCACCCGTGCCCCTACTGGTCGGTGTAGGCGTTTGAACTTACCTTCATCCATCACCCCAGACTCTACTTTCGGTGATTGCAGAGGGGTCGCGGAAACGCTCTCTCGCGTGCAAGTCGCGTAGGAGAGCATATAGCCTCAAGAAAATGGCTGGCCGTTGATGGACCCGATCACCGTCTCGATGGGACTCGGTTTGTTTGCAGCAGGAGGGGGTTTGGGCTGGTGGCTCACAAAAACCCACGAATCGCTGGACGGACTGGGCGATGGCATGATCCTCCTGCAGGAAGCGCAGGCATCCACCTCTGCCATGATGGGCAAGAGAATGGATGGATTAGAAACTAGCATTCAGCGACTTGTCGCTGGCTTAGATGGCGTGAGGGCAGCACATCCTGAATTGGATGGTACAATTCTTGCTTACGAGGCTCTACAAGGCCAAGGCGAAGCGATTGCAGCGTTGGAAACATTAGTTGCAGGAATTCCTTTGAACGCCGACCATGAAACCTCTCCTCTATTACCAATAGGTCCTGCTAGGTTAGCAGTCTCTCTGTTAGAAGCCATAGATGAAATGGATTATCTTTCAGCCCCGGATTCTAGGCGTATCGCATTGATCGCTCTAGAAAGCGGAAGACTATCAAGAGCGAAAGACCTGTTGCTACAATCTCATGCATCAGTTCCTGGAGACGACATTACACTACGTGTTCTCGAGCATACGGCAATATTGGCTGGAGATGCATTCGAGCGCCGTCGTTGGCTTGAAGAGAGACTTCGATTGAATCCTGATGAACCTGAATTACTGCGAGCTCACGCCCATCTGCTCGCAACAATGGGGGACGAGGATGCTCACAAAGACATCATGCGTCTAGAAGCACTAGGAGTCGACACTCCAGCAGACCGCTCACTATTATCCGGACTTCGTCAGCGCGCAGGTGCTCGCTCAGAAGCCCTTGAAGCGATTGAGAGTGCATTGGAAGAAGACCCATCACGCTCTGATGATTGGTGTGCTAGAGGAGAGATACTATTCGCTCTTGACGAGAAAGGCAAAGCTCTGGAAAGTGTAGACAAATGTCTAGAGTTAGACCGACAAAACGGTATTGCTTGGGCTGTACGTGCTAAGGTTCTTTCAGAGAGTCACGGCCGGTCTTCTGAAGCGCTTAAGGCAGCAATTCACGCAGTAGCACTAGATGCTGGTGGCACAGAATTGGTCATGTTGAAATCCGACTTATTGGAGGCCAGTGGCGAGGACGTAAAGTCAGACGAGGCTTTGGAAAAGAGCCTAGCAACCCATCCTACAGATGGTCACCTGCGGGCCGCAATCGCAAGTCGCAGATTATTACAAGGGCGCCATACGGAAGCCTGGGATATTTTGAATTCAACACCGAGTGAAGTCTCACACCCAGACTTACATGCGGTTGAAGGAAGAATGCATCTTGCAAACGCTGACCGACTTCGTGACGGAACTGGCGACACAGACGAAACACTACTAGTGGATGCAGCAGCATCCTTTGAGGCCGCTTTGGAAATGGATAGAGAATCTGGAATAGCCTGGCTAGGTCTTGCTAGAGTACAACGTCTACTCGGTAATAGTGCAGAAGCCAAAGAGACACTCACACGTGCTCGCAGGCTACTGCCTGATGAGGACCCAAGCGCCGCAGCAGAATCTGCATTATTGTGCCTAGACAATGGCGACTTAGAAGGGGCAACTCAACATATCGATGCAGCATCTATTCGTGGAGATGGAGCAATCGTTTCCTATGTTCGTGGAAACATTGCAGCAAACCAGGGCCATCTAAAGGCAGCAGAAACTCACTTCGATGCAGCTATTGAAACCGACCCTACGCACGTGCGTGCACGCCTGAACAGAGCGAGCATTCACATGGCTAGCGGTAACGCCCAAGGTGCATTAGATGACGCAAATGTCCTGCTGGAATTAGCACCAGGGCTAGCACTTGCCAAATTGCGACGTGCTGAGGCTAACATGATGCTATCCAATTGGAGCGATTCGAAAACAGATCTCGAACAGATTGTCGCAGATGCACCTCACCATCACCACGCTCTAACTCAGTTAGCGGCATGTTACATTTCGATGGAAAGGCCAGAGAAAGCAGAAGCTCCACTTAACGAAGCACTTAGATTGGCTCCAGAACACACTGATGCTTGGCATCAGAGAGGGCTACTATACCTCGACTGGGGCCGTGAAGAAGCAGCACTCAATGACTTCGAGGCAGCAGTCAGATGTGATGGAAATCACCTAGACGCACGCCTCCACATTGCAGCAATCCACCATGAAGCTGGACGCTTTATCGAAGCATCAGGAGCATGGAAAGGCGTTCTAGCAATAGAGCCAGAACACGCAGTCGCTCGTCGTAGAAGAGAAGAATGTGACATGGCTTTAGCCACAATGTGATATGCGATAACCAACACGCATCTACATGGGATACGAACCTGGAGATGTAGTAAGCGGATTTAGTCTAAGCAATGCCAATGGCGAAGGCGAAGTTACACTAGATGAAGTAATGACAGAAATGGGTGCCGTAGTTGTATTCGAATGCAACCATTGTCCATACGTTATCGGAAGCATAAAGCGAATCAACAAGGCAGCAGCTAAGGCTGCTGAACTTGGAATGGGATTTGTTGGAATCAATTCTAACGACTCTGCAGTATATGCTGATGACTCCTTTGAGAATATGGTAAAGCGTGCTGAGAAAGGAATGCCTTACCCCTACCTGCACGACGAGAGTCAAGAAGTCGCAACAGCATGGGGCGCAAAGAGGACTCCTGAATTCTATCTCCTAAATGGTGAAGGTGTAGTCGTCTATCGGGGACGCTTGGATAATTCTCCCGGCAATGCAATGGAAGCAACTACCAGAGACTTAGCCGATGCAATGGATGCACACTCAATGGGCGACCTCCCACCTGTAAACCGTACTGAATCGATTGGTTGCAGCGTGAAGTGGAAGTTATGAGTGGCTGTGTGCGCCAGTGCGACTGGGATGACAATCAAGTCTGCAGAACCTGCGGAACCGATTACGCTCCCCCCAAACCACTGCGCCCGTTTCACCTTGCATTTCCTGTTGATGATTTAGAAGCAGCAAAGAAATTCTATGTTGAAGTTCTAGGTTGTTCTACCGGTCGAGAGAAAGAAGAATCGTGTGTTCTCAAATTCTATGGCCACCAAATCGTTGCACATTTAGTTCCTAAGATGCCTGAACTGTCTACCTCTCCTGTAGATGGTAAACAAGTGCCAGCAATGCACTTTGGAATAGTCATGGATTGGGATGATTGGCATCAATTACGGGCTAGGTTAGAATCCAAAAAAATCGGGTTTGTGCTTGGCCCTTACACTAGGTATGAAGATCATCCAGGGGCTCAGGCTACAATGTTCATCAAAGACCCATGTGGCAATCATCTAGAGTTCAAATCTTTCAAGGACGATTCTGCAATCTTTGATACCGAGTGGTGAATCAAAGGGTAGCGATGTATGCGTATGTGAATACTAGGGGCCCCTTGCATACGTCTCTATCCGAGAACGTTGGAAATATTCCGTAAGTTTATACACCCTTGGAATTAGAATAACTCTATGCCCACTGTTGTGTCGTTGTTCTCAGGAGGAGGAGGTATGCTTCGAGGGTTCACAGAATCCGGTTATGAATGTATATTCTCTACAGATATTATGCCTGATTCAAAAAATACTATACTTAAAAACCGACTTTCGAGAGTGCATGAAACAAGAGATATCTCAACATTTGACCGTTCTGAAATTCAAGAAATAATCGGCGACCAAGATGTCGATGTTTTGGTAGGAGGCCCTCCATGTAAAGGATTCACCAACATGGGTGATAAACTTGGAGATGATCCAAGAAACCATCTTGTTGATGCATACCTCAGGTTTGTCAGCTGGACAACTCCAAAGGTGGTTCTGATGGAGAATGTTCCTGGGCTTCGAAATAAATACGGAGGTAAGTTTTTCTCAAAGATTGTGAATGGATTATCCAACGAAGGTTACGATGTTTATTCAATGATCCTGGATTCAAGTCAATATGGCGTCCCTCAGATTCGAAAAAGAATCTTCATCGTTGGGACAAAATGCGAGTGGGATTTCTCCTTCCCCAAACCCTCTCAAGAAGGACATGGTTCCATCGTCTCTCGTAGGAATGTTGGTGAAGCAATTATGGATTTAGTGAATGATTCGACTGCAATGAATCATCAAGCATTAAACCACACTGATAAGGTTGTCAGACGGTACAAGCTTGTGCCAGAAGGTGGAAAATTACCTCCTCCCGAAGAGTTACCAATAGAAATCAGAAGGAAGAATTTTGGCAATACTTATCAGCGATTACATCGAAAGAAACCATCGACTACAATGGTTCCGGGCAATAATGCATTCCCCATCCATCCCATCCTCAATAGAAGTCTTACTCCGAGAGAAGCTGCTCGTCTACAATCATTCCCTGATACACATGAGTTTTTTGGGAGTCGTGCAGTGCAGTGTAAACTAGTTGGTCATGCTGTCCCTCCGCTCTTAGCGGCACACCTCGCACAATCTATTACAGACCATCTTTCTGGAGGCGATGGTAACCCAGCAAAATCTGATGAAGTTGTTCTGCGCAGAGGTGATGTGTTCAATAGCGGAGCGACTATCAAGAGTAAAAAGCACACATTTGTTGACTTGTTTTGCGGTTCGGGCGGTTTTGCTCGTGGATTTATTGAGGCTGGTTTCAAGTGCGTTGCTACAAGTGATTTTGATACATTTGTTGCAGAAGCACATCGAACAAACTTTCCGGATATCCCTCATGTCCACGGAGATATTTGTGAAACAATCGTAAAGCAAGAGATATACGCGATTATTGACAAGGCAAAAAAAGAGCATGGAGACATTGACTTGGTGGTAGGAGGACCTCCATGCCAAGGTTTTAGCATGGCTGGTAAAAGAAGACTGTCTGACTATGATGAAAGTGCAGAAAATGATGACAGAAATGATCTGATGGTTGATTTTTTGCGGGTTATCGAGCAAATCTCTCCATGTTGGGTCATGATTGAAAATGTCCCCGGAATAACCTCCTTGAACGATGGCCTATACATCGAATGGCTACTTGATGAGTTGGATAGGATAGGATACAAGATTGACCAAGACAACTGGCGCATTCTCAATGCAGCCGATTATGGAGTGCCCCAGAAGCGCCAACGATTTGTTTTAATCGCCCATAGAAAGAATTTGGGGGTTGACTATATTTTGCCATGGCCTAAGAAAAAATATTTTGGTAACCCAAGGAGCCATCAGAAACCTCATAGAACCGTTGCAGAAGTGATTTCAGATCTTACCGATGAAACCACTTATGGAGAAATTGATGCGCACATTCCACCGAAACATCATCCCGTAGTCACAGAACGGTATGGATATGTACCTCAAGGGGAACGAATGAACCCAGAAATTCTACCAGAACATTTGCGCATTGGCGTAAAAACTGGTAAGCCTATTGGGCGGTTCAACCACGTATTTTTCAGATTACATAACAATCGGCCAGCTACAACAATGGTGCCCGGTCATAACGCATTTCCAATCCATCCTACATTGAACCGAACCCTCACAATTCGTGAAGTCGCTCGGATTCAGACCTTCCCAGATGACCACATCTTCGTGGGGCCAATTATCAATCGAGGCAAGCAGGTTGGTAATGCCTTCCCTCCGCTTCTAGCAAGTGTTATTGGAAGTCGCCTGCTTCGAATTATTAAAAATGCATGGACTAAGGACACCATTACTGATGCTGCTGCTTATTCAATGATTGATATTGGAAATATGTGACAAACATTTTCACGGATCTGAACAGGTTAAATCTGCCGCCTGTAATCTTTAATCAACCAATTAATTCTTTCATGGTTGAATCGAAATCCATGATTCTTAACCCAACCATTCTTGTCTGAATCTTCTGATTTTCGTGATAATAATCCCAGTTTTTTCCAAATAAGTATTTCATATTTCAATGGTTTTGTACCTCCCTTGCCCTTTGTCTTACTTTCTTCATTGAATCGAATAAGATTTTTTCCAGCATAATGAATCACGAAAGCATTTACCGCTTCATCACTATTTGAGAATCTTTTTTGTTTGGTAAAATTGTGAAGGTCTCTCATTAATCGGATATGTTTCCCAGTAGTCAGCATCAGCCATGCAAAGGCATCGATAAATTGTGATGAGTTGGGTCCATATTTATCTCCAATTTCGAGTAATTCTTTACCGCTGTCATTCAAAAAGTAAGAACCGTCCCATAGTTGCAAGTGATCAAGAGTCATGAAATTGTTTTTGTAAATTACACGGTACATGGGTGAATTTCCACCCTGCTCATTTAGATATTCTGAGAATTGTTTTTCTGCATTGATTCTAGAAAGATTGCCTTCTTTCACCTTTCTCAAAAAAGCTGAGCGTATTTTACTTCCTTTGACAATTGGCTTGCCTGGATAATTACTTCCATCGAGAAGTTTTTTCTTTTTCCAACCAAAAGTTTCACCCATATCTGGAGCCCAAAATACATGTGGATCGCGTTCCTCAAGATATGGAGGAGGTCCAATAAGCCATTTCCATGTAGACGTTATAATTTCATTTTTCCTTGACTCTTTGTCTTTCTTTTTGCACATATTTGCATAATGCAGTATGCGGTACAATTCAGAAGTCGCCATGTCGCACCATTTCGCCCAATAACGGTCATTTGTATGAAAGGCTGGTAGTTTGCGTTTTTCAACAACCTCAGAGGCGGGCATACTTTTGGTCATTCGGATCTCTTTATTGCCAACTAGGACGGGGTCAGGGACACAGGCCATCTCAATTTGGCTTGGGTCTTCAGGGTCATACAAAATCAGGCCTGCTGGCAGAGTTCCTTTAATGACTGTCTGATAAAAAGTAGTCAGAAAGGATCCTACATCATACCCAGAATCGAGGTACTTTGGTACTATCAGAAAGGTCACATCGGCATCCACAACAGGATGAAGGTAACCAATCGACTGTCCTATTCCGTTGGAGATAGTGTCTCTTTTTCCACCCATGGATTTGAATTTACATTGAATATCAAATCCGTTAGTAGCATCAAGAAATGAGATATTTGGTGAAGGGAAACTATTCCTAGGTTTGTAGGGGCGAATTTCCGGTCCAAACTGCGTCCATCCTGGGTGCCTTTTTTGCCATCTACTAAGCATTTCTGCACCGACTATGGATGTCGTTTCATCATGGCTTTTCAAATCTATACCTTTCTTCTTAACTTTTATTGCAAACTTTTTCTCAGTTGAGAGGCTTTTTCTTTTTCCAATTAGACCGAGATCAGGGGCACAGGCCATTTCGATCTGGCTTGGATCTTTAGGATTATACAGGACTAGTCCAATTGGTAGTTTGCCATGAATAATTTGTTTGAAAAAGGGAGTGAGATATTCAGCTACATCAAACCCATCATAGAGGTATTTTGGGACAATTAGGAAAGTAACATCTGCATTTACTGAAGGGTGGAGGTAAACAATTGACTGACCGGTTCCTGTATGCACTGTGTCTGTTCTATCCTCTTCTTTTGGTGGTTTAAACTCGCATTGAATGCTTAATCCGTTGCTTTCGTCCCAGAATGAAATATCTGGGGAAGGGAAAGAGTTTCTTGGCTTGGTGGATCGAATGATAGGCCCAAACTGATTCCAATCTGGGAGCCTTTTTTGCCATCTATTGAGCATCTCGGCCCCAACCATAGATGCTAATTTATCATGGACGGTCATGAGAATGGCACGGGGCACAGGTATTTTTTGATTTAGAGGTCAGGTTTCATCGGAGTCTCAACCCAAAGAAATTTGTCAATGAACTGTTGGCTAATCTCAGCGTGGCACGTTAGACTAACAAAAGGAATATATCATCATCACAATTAATTGATTGATTTGATTATAACTAAAAAGTAAAATGACCTCAGACTAATCATGCAAGTAGATTCTTTAATTGAAACCATGAATAAAATAACTAAGTTCACAGATGAACGAGATTGGGCACAGTTTCATACTGTCAAGAATCTAGTCACGTCCATCTCCATAGAAGCTGCTGAATTGTCTGAAACCATTCAGTGGGATAATCCAAAAATAAGTGAAATTACTTCAGATAAACAATTGCTTGAGTCAATGAAAAATGAGTTGGCAGATGTCATGATCTACTGTTTACGATTGTGTACAATACTGAAAGCAAACCCAATTGAAATTATTGAAGATAAAATCAAACTAAATAAGCAAAAATATCCTATTGAAAAGTCAAAAGGAAAATCATCAAAGTATACATCCTTTTCTTTAGAATGAATTCTATTACCATCTTTGATATCTATCATTATCCACCCTGGTGGTGGATTTCTATCGTATCGTACTAGGCGAAAGATATCAAACGAGGCATTCATTGAGCGGGCACTCATCAGAATATTACTTTCACGAGATGTGTTTAAGAGGGTTCCAAGTGTTTACTTGGGGTTGTGCTAAAGACCCTAGTGGACAATCATTCTGTTTGAATGGGTTTTCAGTCCGTCCTATACAACCGTACCCATTGCTTCAGTATTGTTCGAGTACAAGCTCAGTAGTTGTGCTTGCAATCTCACTAGGTGCGGCCATCCACATTCTGTCTAGAAGTGTGCGCAGTGCCATTGTGTCATCAACATGAACAAGTGCGATTAGGTCAGCATCTCCTGAAACTTCGTAAAGAATTTCAACGCCTTCCCAGCCAGTTACTTCACCAGCAAAGGTTCCGATTTCAGCACCAGGTGAAACCTTGATTCGAATAAGTGCAGTTAGCCCAACTCCACCTTCACGAACAGTGTATCCACGGATAGTTCCGATCTCTTCCATACGCCTTACGTGTGTGCGTACTGTACGCTCACTTGCTCCAACTAACTTAGCAAGTTCAACAAAAGACATACGGCCATTCTTTCTCAATTCTGCTAGGATTGCACGGTCGATTTCTGCGATTCGGGCCATGTTTAGCGGTCCCGCTATACGTATATGAAACTGTTTAATTTTTATTATAAGCGGAAAGAAAGAAAAGATTTCTGTATTTAATCGGAAAAGACCTTTCCGGTATTAGGATTTGATAAAATGGCCTAATTAATACCAATCGATTATCATATTATGAACCTTTTTGCATCATTAATCGAAAACCATCCCCTTAAAAGAACCCAGTGTGTCAGATAACACGATGAACACTGCTGGAACAGTTTCACATGCAGAAGTACAAGCCTTCTTCGACGAGGTATTGTCATTGAAATTATCTGACAAACACAATGAGTGGTATCAGGTAGATGTGGCGGCAGTTTTGGACGGTTGCGATATTCAAGGCCACGAAGTAGACCAAGCATCAGGTGATTCTCTGATTTTCCTAAAATCATCTCTATTGTTTTGTTCCCCAGAATTAGGAGTAATGCGACATTACCCTCGCAGCTTAGTTCACTGCTTTGTTGAAGATAAGCGGACGAAGAAGGATGAGGATGATGAAGAGTTACTATTCAGGGGAGAGTTATTCTCAGTAACTCCTGAATCTGAACAATTATGTTGGGTGCGGGATTGTACTTTAGATTATGAAATTCCTTCGACCCAATCAATCATTGCAAGTTGGATGAAGTGGCTCAATCAAGCCTGATTCTTTCCGTTTGTTTCAAGGACGGGGCACGACTCGCCTAGTCTAGAGGCACCTCAATGTCTGACATCATATCCGGTCTCGATGCAAGAATGGTTCTTGATAGCCGTGGAAATCCAACCGTGGAAGTAGATTGCTACGTTGACGGTGGATTACTTGGCCGTGCCATGGTTCCTAGTGGGGCTTCAACAGGCGCCTATGAAGCGATTGAATTGCGTGATGGCGATGCCTCTCGCTGGCTAGGTAAAGGCGTTGATGATGCTGTTAACAATGTGGTGGAATCAATCCAGGAAGCACTTGTTGGAATGCCAGTAGATGACCAGAAAGCAATCGATGAAATCATGATCGAGTTGGACGGAACTCCTAACAAAGCCAATCTTGGTGCTAACGCAATGCTTGGAGTATCGATGGCTTGCCTACACGCTGGAGCCGCTTTGCATGAACTACCTCTGTGGAGATATGTTGGCGGAGTCGCTGGCGGGTTGATGCCCGTTCCAATGCTAAATATCCTCAATGGCGGAGCCCACGCTGCATCAAATGTTGACATTCAAGAATTCATGGTCATGCCTCACGGGTTTGACACATTCCCAGAAGCACTACGCGCAGGTGTGGAGTGTTATCATGCTCTGAAGAAGGAACTCAAGGCTGATGGTCTGCTTGGTGGAGTTGGAGATGAAGGCGGATTTGCACCAAATCTTCCAGCCAATGAAGCGGGACTTGGTTACATGGTTCGTGCAATTGAAGGTGCAGGGTATAGTACTGAAGAAATTGGAATTGCATTAGACGTTGCGTCTACTGAGTTTTACAAGGATGATGCTTACCACATGGACGGCAAGGCAATTTCTGGAGAAGAGTTGTCAGATATTTATGCAGGATGGGTTGATGAATATCCACTTCTTTCAATCGAAGATGGGTTTGCTGAAGACGATTGGCGAAGCTGGTCTCATTGTATGAGAGATATTGGAGACAGGGTGCAATTGGTTGGAGATGACCTATTCGTTACTCAGACTGAGCGCCTATCGATGGGAATTGAATCGAAGGCCGCAAATGCAATTTTAGTAAAGGTCAATCAGGTAGGAACTGTAACTGAAACATTGGAGACAATGGACTTAGCCTCCGCTCATGGGATGAACTCCGTAGTCAGTCATCGTTCAGGCGAGACTGAAGATACCACGATTGCAGATTTAGCGGTTGGAACTCGTGCTGGACAAATCAAGACCGGCGCACCTGCACGTTCAGATCGTGTCGCTAAGTACAATCAATTACTAAGAATCAGCAATGAAGTAAGCGAGTACCGCTCACCATTCTGAGGTGATTAAATGAAAATCAGGCGGGAATTACTCCCGGTAGTAATCGCCCTTTTATTTCTGCTAATCGCTAGACAAATCTATCCTTATGCGGGCGTCATGGAGGCCAAAGTCGCCGAAGGATATGAGATAGAAACCATTGCGACTGGACTTGGTGGGCCTACTTGTTTAGTTTTCGATGATGAAGTTCTGTTGGTTTGTGACCGAGATGGAGGCCGAATTCTAACGGTGGACGGAGAAGTTATTCTATCTGGTTTAGATCATCCCCATGGGATGTTGTTATTGGGTAATGCAGTAATTATTTCAGAAGAAGGAAAACTAACTCGTTATGATTCCAACTTTGAGAATCCAGATGTTTTGGTCAAGGGAATCCCTTCGGGCAACCACCAAACCAATGCGGTTAATTTGTTACCAAATGGAACTTTGATTTGGCACAGTGGAAGCACTTGTAACCACTGCAATGAAGACGATTCTCGTAACGCAGCACTTCTTTGGGTAAACGCAACAACCGGCGAGCACGGGATTTTAGCAACAGGTGTTAGGAATTCATTTGATGGGGTATGGGTTGACGAAATCGGTTACCTATTCACCGATAATGGTCAAGATGCAGAGGGTAATGATTTTCCAAATGAAGAAGTAAATCTCTTGGTAGATGGTGCAGATTATGGCTGGTTAGTCGAGTCAAAAAGCGACCCTAACCCGGATGGAACCGAAGCTCCAGTTGCAACTTGGACTCCTCATACCTCTGTAAATGGAATGACCACTCGTCCAGCAAATATGCCAGGTGATAAATACACAGTTTATGCTACCGTATATGGTTCATGGGCGACTATTTTACCAGCAGGGCATCAGATTCTAAAAATCGATTTTACCCAAACCGATGATGGCTGGGTTGGCGATGTCGAAATCTTCGCTGAAGATGTTGGGACACCGTTACCGATTACAGGAGGGCCTGACGGCAACCTGTATTATGCAACATTCGACCATGGCGGCTCGGTTCACGTAATTAGCCCTGAAGCTAATTGGTGGTCCAGTTCAAGTGATTAGTCTTGAAGCCAATTCTTGAGGCGCTTACATCCTTCACGGATCTGCTCAAGACTGGTTCCATAACTCATACGAATAAGTCCTTCACCGCCCGGCATTAATGAGCCAGGTACAACTTGAACTTGAGCCTCTTCCAATGCCTTTGTAGCAAACTCAATGTCATCCATTCCAGTTGCAGTAATGTCTGCTAAGATGTAGAATGCTCCTTCAGGTTTTGGTGCATTGATTCCTGGTATTTCTTCCAGTAGTGAATGGAATACTTCTCTTCTTTGGGCAAAAGCCTCGTAGAATTCTTTCGGTTCTTGTTCTAAACCAAGAGCAACCGCTCCTGCTCCCATCAAGAATGTAGGTACGTGACTAGCAGAACTAGCCTGGCACGTCTTCACGCCTTCCATCACCTTTGAAGGGCCAGTAATCCAACCCAATCTCCAGCCAGTCATCGCCCAGATTTTCGACCATCCGCCAATCGTTAGAGTCCTTTCTTTTCCACCTTCAAATGTTACAGGCGAGGCATAGGAGTGTTCGGAGTAGACAAGATCTGAATAAATCATATCATCAAAAATCCACAAATCATTTTCTGCAGCGATTGCAGTCAATTCCTCAACTTCACTAGGCAGGTAAACCGCACCGGTGGGGTTGTTTGGTGAATTGATAATCATCGCCTTTGTCTTGGAGGTAATGGCCGCACGAGTAGCATCCATATCTGGATGATAATTTTCTCTTTTTACGGGTACGTGAATTGGAACTGCACCAATCAATTTCAACATTCCATCATAAGATGGCCATGCTGGTGCAAATAGAATTACTTCATCTCCAGGGTTCAGGCAAGTCATCATTGCATAAAGCAAGGATTGTTTACAGCCCGGAGAAACCAATACATCGTTTGGGTCGGCATTAATTCCGTATTTTGTAAGATAGTTAGCAACCGAGTTACAGACTTCTTCGGAACCTTGACTACGAGTATATCCGTGCTCTCCCGCATCCAATGCCTCCTTGGCAGATTCTACTACTGAATCAGGAGTTCTAAAGTTGGGCTGGCCTACAGTAAATCGAACGACACCTTCTGGTGGCGGCGAAAGGAACGCAGCGAAACCTCGCCCAACATTGCCGATATTCGAATTCATAGTAGGCAAAATTACCACTCCAACATGTCTTTGGTATACAATTCGCACTATGAATGTGTGTGATGAAAACAAATCAGGAGAATAAAATCGACCAATTTCCATTTTCCCAATAATGGCATTCTTTGACTCCGTCAATATTCGGCGAATCCATTGCGAACATAATTTTCTCATATCCTACATGAGGGATTGGCTGTGTCTCAACCCAGTGCAAGCCATTCTCTTCTCTAATCGACAAGATGTTCCATGTTGCATTCTCATCATCAGGGAAGCATTCCCGGCCAATCATCTGGATATTTCTGCGAATCCCCATTTCAAAATTAAAATCAACAATGCCACTGGAAACTGGAACAGCCAAAGCCACAGGTTTGGGTTTGTTTTGTCCAAATGGGTCGAAAATCAATCCATCTCGCTTACCAGTGCTAAAATGAGGAATCCAATTTCCATTTTGCCAAGCATGTCCTTCGATTAATGAATCTGCACTGGGGCTGGATAAAATGAATCTAACTCTCTCAATATCATAGTGTTGAATCATAGTTTGTTTTTTGTTGGCTATGACCCAATACAAACCTTCCTCTTCTCTAACAGATTCTATATTCCATTCAGCATACTTTCCATCTATTGGTTGGCCAGTTTGTACGTCGGTAGCCTCCATGTGACTTTCTTCACCAACCTGTTGTATAATTTGATGAAAGCCTGTTGTTGCATTTTCTGGTTCTGCTTTAACAGCAGAGTTTGTCGGCGGGGGAGGTGGCATTGCGGGCGGAGAAGTTGGCGGGGCTGGAATCCATTCTGAACCCGTCCACATCCATTTCCCATCTGGGCTAATAGTTCCCATTGACATAACCAGTAATGTATTGACACTACTGATTATCTTTTGGATAACATAAATTGGAGCACGGACTGAGATTTGAACTCAGGTCTCAGGATCTGCAATCCCGCTCATAGCCGCTCTGACATCCGTGCAGTAAACGGTGGGACCGGCAAGATGTATTTCAACGCGCCTCAAGTTAAAATGAGTTAAATCGGCAAGCAACTTTTAACCTGAAAGTATCAGTGTGGCCTATGGAGGAACCTCAATCTGACATACTAATTGAGGGCAACGCACCACCTTCCATTGAACTTAATGTAGGGAATCTTGTGTCTAATCAGCCTGTAACACTGGCTGGTGAAACTAACCAAATCTCTCCAAATTTATTCAATCTAGAAAACCCTCAAAATGTTAGTTTCGTGATGGGCCCAAATGGCCAATTAGTCGCTGTTGCCAAACCTCCATTTGTATGGAAACATTTCTGGATTGGCGGGGGAATACCGTTTGCCCTCTATGCCGTACCGTTGTTGTTAATGCTTATTGCAAGCGGGCTTGAAGCGGAATACTTCAGGGAAAGAGTAGGTCTAGTGGCAGACGAGAACTCTACGGCTTATACCGGTGAATTCACCCTCGAGTCGGATTCTAGGTTCGAGTGGTGCACCATCCATCTTGATAGCTCGCCTCAAAGGTATGTATGCGAACCGTATGATGATCGAGCAATCATTATAGATTCTTACACCGATGAACACGTTGGCTATTGGAATAGTCAGAATGGCACCATCTATCTTGATTCAGGAATCGACCACGGAGATGACAGATTAGAAATCCAATTCGAAACACAAACAGATGAAGGTTTCTTGATGGAAATCCTGTATGATGCAGAAGAGTTGATGATCTTCGGTTGCTGTTTAGGATTTTTATTGAGCATAGTTTTCATCATCGCAGGCTTTTCCTCTGGTAAACCAGGTATGGGTTGGGGTGGAGTTACAGCACTAGTTGCATGGCCATTCATCGGACTCTTAGCAGCAGGAATCGCTTGAGGCGAAGCGAATGCGGGCAAAGGGTCTAATCAGCAAGCAACTTTTAACCTAAAACTATCAGTAACGGATATGGACGAGCCTCAACCAGACATGCCAATTGAGGACAACGCACCACCTTCCATTGAACTTAATGTAGGGAATCTTGTGACTAATCAGCCTGTAACACTGGCTGGTGAAACTAACCAAACCTCGCCAAATTTATTCAATCTAGCAGACCCTCAAAATGTTAGTTTCGTTATGGGGCCAAATGGCCAAATGATAGCAATCGAGAAACCACCCTTTGTTTGGAAGCATTTCTTCATTGGAGGAGGAATACCATTTGCGATTTTCTTCGTTCCTATGATGATTTTGATGATTGGGGCAGCATTTGATTATGATGATGACGGAGGCACTACTAGAGAAGTCACGCTGTTCAAAGACGAAAACAGCACCGCTTACAGAGGAGAATTCACTCTAGAGGAAGATAATTTCTTGTCGTGGTGCGGTATTAGACATAACGAAGAAGTCGACTATATCGATATCCATTGTGATAGATATGAAGATTACAAGGCTAATATTTTGTACCCTGGATATGAAGGGGAAGTGGTTGGAAATTGGGACAATGAAAATGGCACAGTCTACTTCGATACAGGAACAGATTATGGCGAAGAACTCAAATTACAGATGGAGTATTATTCTGAAGGTGAAAGTTACGAATTATTCTCGATAGTAGGCGATTTAGCCAGTGCAGCATGCTGTTTAGGTTTGCTACTTAGCATAGTTTTCCTGATAATAGGATTTTCTCAGGGTAAGCCGGGCATGGGCTGGGGTGGCGTAGCTGCATTGGTATCATTCCCTGTAGTAGGTATGTCTTGGTTGCTGGTGATTTAATGCCAGTATCTGGGCCAAATTGGAATCCAAAAAAGGCCTACTATGATTGTAGATACGCCGTACTTCGCGAACCTCTGGGTTTTCCAAGAGGGGCTGAGATCCTTGCAGATGATGACCAAGCAATCCACGCTTGGGTTGAATCTGAAGGGAAGGTTGTAGCAGTGGGCCGAGCGCATTTAATTCCAGCCGATAGTGATGGTTCACAGGCTGACCATGCGGGCCCGGGTGCTGCAAAGTGTCCAGCGTTTGGGCCTTTGACGGGTGAGGGCAATCGGCCAGCGATTCAAATTAGACAGATGGGAACTCTTCCTTCACATCAAAGACAAGGCAATGCTGCCAAAGTATTGGGGTATCTGGAGAAATCGGCGAATAAAATACTTGGTGCAAACACGGGATTCTTGCAAGCAAGAGCACCTGCAATACCATTCTATGAAAGTCAGGGCTGGGTCATAATTGATGAGGAATATGATATTCCTGGAATTGGCCCTCACCGTTCTATGATGAAGCATCTGAACTAGAGTCATTGAATCGCGGTGTTCAAATAGGTCAAGCATCACTCGTTATGTTAGAGGGAACATTGGGTTCCCTATGATTGACCCGTGAAAAACGATGAATACGGAGGAACTGGAACAAACTACTAGCAAGGGATTAAAAAGCAACACTGCGAGCCTAATTGCAGTAAGCATAGACCGCCAGAATGGCAGTTCTAAACCCCTTGTGCCAGTTCACAAACCTAACACTTCCAGCGTTAGCTTCGTATCACTCCCGAATAATGAAGCCCAGCCATGCTGCGCTACGTCTTCGGAAAGAGAGAACAGCGGGTTCTCTATCTTTAGATAAAAAATAGGAGATGAATGAAAATGAATAAGAAAATTGTAAGCATGCTAGTGGCATTATTCCTCACAATTTCTGCACTTAGTGCAGTTAGTGGTGACGGATCCGACCCCCTCGACCCATCTGACGGTGGAGCTGATTGGGACGGCGACGGTTTAACCAATGCAGAGGAACAAAACCACGGTACAAACATGAACAACGCCGACAGCGATGGTGACGGTTTACCTGATGGATGGGAGGTCAACAATGGCCTTTCACCAACCAATGGCGGAGACGCTAATGGTGATCCAGATGGTGATGGTCTGACTAACGCCTAGGAGTACGCAGCGGGTACCAACTCGAACAACGTCGACACGGATGGCGACGGTAAGAACGACAATGTCGATCAATACCCGACCGATCCTAATGACGGTGAGTTTAGCGACTCTGATGGTGACGGTATCCCAGACGTATACGATCCTGATTATCAGGAGTCCAATGCAGGTTCTGGAGATGGTGGCACCGAGGGTGGTGGCGAGTCTGAAGACCAAGGTCAGGGCGAAGGCCAAGGCCAAGGTCAGGGACAAGGTCAGGGACAAGGTCAAGGACAAGGTCAAGGACAAGGTCAAGGACAAGGTCAAGGACAAGGTCAGGGACAAGGTCAAGGACAGGGTCAGGGACAAGGTCAAGGACAGGGTCAAGGACAAGGTCAAGGACAGCAAGGTCAGCAAGGACAGCAGGGTCAAGGCTCCCAGCAAGGACAACAGTCCGGTCAACAAGGTCAACAAGGTCAATCCGGCCAGTCCGGACAACAAGGCCAAGGCCAACAAGGACAGCAGGGTCAGCAAGGTCAGCAGCAGGATAACGGACAAGGACAGCAACAGCAAGGCGGCCAGCAAGGCGGCCAGCAGGGCGACCAGTCCCAACAAGACCAAGGAGGCCAAAACGGCCAAAATGGTCAGAACCAGCAGCAACAAGGCCAGACTCAAAATGGACAGCAAGGTCAACAAGGTCAACAAAACGACCAGCAACAAGGCCAGCAGCTCGACAACCAGGACCAGAACGGCGAAAACGACAACGATGGTGACGGAATCCCAGACGATCTCGACAACGACGACGATAACGACGGAGTAGTTGACGATCTAGATCAGAACCCTAACGACCACGACAACGACGGTATCGAAGATTCAGAAGATAATGATGACGATGGCGACGGAATCGATGATCGTGAAGAGACTGAGGACGGGAATGACAACACCAACATCTACGACCACGACAACGACGGCATTAACGACGCAGTGGACCTTGATATCGACAATGACGGTATCGACAACCGCAACGACGTAGGCCCGAATGGCGAGGACTACACTCGTGACCACGACAACGATGGCATGAATGACGCAGATGATACCGATGATGACAATGATAACATCCTAGATGTGGACGAAGTTGATGGCGCTACTGGCGTCTACCGCTACGACCACGACAACGATGGAATTTGGGACAGCACAGACACCGACGACGATAACGACGGCTTGTCTGACTGGTTCGAAGTCAATGACGGTAACAGCCTAACAGGTCAGTTCGACCACGACAATGATGGCGTTGAAGACCACTTAGACGACGATGACGACAATGACGGCATCGAAGATATCTTCGAAGTTTGATAGTTTGATTTGACGCAATAGGCAGTCGTTTCATACCCGTTCGAACTTGTTCGGGTCAGCTGATTCCACAGGGAGTTCGCTCCCGGTGGAATCTCCCCCACTATCCTTTTCAGACTTTTTTTTGCAGATGATACGCTTAGCCTGTCGTGATACTTACGTGCACATGCGCGTAGCGCGCTTGATATAGGCGGCGTCAGTCACGAGATGATTCCGAGTGGTAACTATGCTCTCAAATAGACAATTCAAACAGAAAATCGAAAGCCGGCGCAAGTCCACTGTATCAGTGGGAATTGTATTGCTGATGATTACAAGTACATGGCTAGGGCTAATCGCTTCAGTCAGTCAAGATTTCGAACCTGAGACTAAGTTTGTAGATGCAGATCCCCTTTCAATGTCGGCAGCTCAATCTACCGAACAGGGCGGTCAAGGCGAGTACAATGGGGGTATGCCCTCTCACTTTGGCCTAGAGATGCATGATGCTCTTTGGGATCTAACATGGGCTGATTCCGGCTCCATGTATGGGAAAATCAACGACCCGTCCGTTCTATCTTTGGATGCAGGATATGGCGTGATGCTTGAGGAATCCAGTGCAGATGACCACGACAACGATGGAATCGATGACCTGACAGATTTGGACGATGACAATGATGGAATTTACGACTTGCTAGAGCGATTCGATGGATGCTATGGCACAGACCCGTATGACCATGACAACGACGGAATTCAGGATTACCTAGATTGGGATGATGACAATGATGGAATCCTAGAAGGGCCAATCGATTATGCTGCTCTTGAAGCACTAGGCCTCGACCCTAGAAATGTGTCAATGCACCGCTATGTAGACGCTTCAACAATCCACCCACTTACTGGACAACCAGTAGGAATTTCCTACCGTGCAGACCAACTTCCATTCGACCACGATAACGACGGCGTACCTGATGAGGACTCTGACGGTTCAGGCGCAGGCCGATACGACGAAGACGATGATAACGATGCAAGGATTGACCAATTCCGTTGGCCTTGTGACTTTGATAACGACGGATTGCAGGACTATTTCGACGATGATGATGATAATGACGGAGTCCAAGATTGGAATGACGCAAACCCATACGACTCAACAGAAACCGGTACTATGGACCTTAGCGGAAACATGTACGCCGCAAGCCAACCATGGTCATTCAACCAATACAGATTATACTCGGCCGGTATCAACTTCGTAGACTTGGAGAGAGCTAAGGTAGATGCCGATGACGAGTTTGACTTTGCAGGTGGAGAGAACGGCGATGGAGCGGCTGGAATCCCTTCATTCACAGAAATCTTTGATGGAGACTTAGATAGTGACGGCATTCCTAACTTCTTGGACCCAGATAATGACGACGACGACACTCCAGATAGTTCAGATACCGATGACGATAACGATGGCCTTCTAGACATGTATGACCCTGATGACGACAACGACGGAATTCCAGATGTTTGTATTAACATCGATACCAACCGTGACGGATTAAACGATTACACAGGAGTCGACTCAAGCCCTTACCAAACCCCTGGTGCTGACACTGACGGCTTCCCTGGTATGGATTGTGAACTAGATTATGATGCAGACTTGGATGACGATAGGTTCAGGCCATTCGACCAGAACTACAACGCTATCTGGGATTGGCTAGACCCTGACATGGGCGGAACCACAACTCCTGACGATGCAGTGCAGACCCAATTCTCAGCTACTGACTTCGCATACGATATCGATAACGACCAAATTGAAAACGAGAACGACTCATTCCCTATGGACAAAAACTCTGAACCATGGATCGCAACTTGTACATCTCAATCTAACCCTAACCCGGTAAACCCTGACCCAAGATGTATGACTCAAAGAGCATCATTTGCTCAGTTCAACGACTGGGATGGTGACGGCGTTTCAAACTGGGATGACGTTGATGACGACGGTGACGGAATTATCGATATGATTGACATAGACTGGGATTGTGATTTCGACAACGACGCTCTATTGCACCAAATTAACGGTAGCAAGTACAGGGACGATGGGCCTAACGATGTTGACTCAGATATTGATGGCGACGGACTTTCTAACGACATTGATTGGGATGATGACAATGACGGAATAAATGATTTGTATGACCCAGATGATGGAAACTGCGGCATAGTGGATTTTGATGCAACCGATTCATTCGCAACACCTTACTATCCTCTTGGAGACGGTGCTGACCTAGATGGCAGTGCTGACAACCAAGATTACACCGACAACACCGAAAATTATTGGAATCTGGTCTGGGGAGCTAACCCGTTTGCAGACGTTGTTCTAAATTACAACGGATTCGACGGAACAACCAATCCACCAGAAGGCGGAGATGTGCCTGAATTTTATTGGTTTATGTTCACACGCTGGTCTTCATACAATGGAGCTAACGAGTGGGACGTAGATGCTGATGGAGACTCTCTAATCAACGGATTAGATACTGACCAAGATGCCGATGGAATGCCTGATTGGTGGGACCAAGACGAAGGAAACGATGGATTACTGGATGTAAACGACCTAAAGATGGGTGGTACAATGAATCTAACTCAATGTGGAATGACCGTTGGCCAACTGGGCTCAGGCTGGACCTGTGGATTTGCTTATGCGCTTGCATATCACATGCCGCTCACAGGAACGAATGCACAATTCGGCTCACCATATTCCACACGTCCTGATTGGAATTTCAATCAAGGACCGGGTGGAAAGGCTCAGCAAGGAAATGACTGGACCTGTACTCCTGATTACGTAGGTACAGCAACTACTGACCCAACTGGGGGTTGTTGGCACTACGACTTCGGTGGAGACGGAGATGTAGAAAGTGCAATCTCATACACACAAATCCAAGACAACCGAGACGCATTCATTACATGGATGGGATTGTTAACCGGAGTATGGCAATGGAACTTTGACGATACAGCAAACGCAAACACAGTCGGATTCCCTGATGAATTAGGTGCAGATTTAGACCACAATTCAGAGGACGGTGACGTTGATGGAGACTTCACAAACAACACAGTAGATCTCGACGAAGATTATGACGCAATCTATGATTGGAACGATGTCGATGATGATAACGATGGTTTGTGGGATTTCCTCGAAGTTGACACTAATGACGACCTTGACGACGACGTTAACCAGGATTATGGTACAGAATTCTTCACAGGCCTAAATTGCGATGACCTTGATGATGATGGTAACGACCAAGACGTAGATGGAGATGGATGGTTCCAAGCAGTTTGGGATAAAGGAGTCATGAGTCAAGGACTCAAATCTCCTAAATTCTATGATGTCGATAATGACAACGATGGTGTCCCAGACTCTGAAGACCCAGATGATGACAATAACGGAATTCCAGACGCCGTACAAGAATTACAACCTGGTTGTTTCTCTGGCGAAGAGCAACATCCTTTCGATCACGATAACGATGGTATAGTCGATTGGGCCGATGATGACTTTGACGGCGACGGAATTGCTAACTTAGTCGAAGCTGCGGTTTCAATCACAGCACCATTTGACCACGATAATGATGGTTTGAGAGACGATATTGACAAAGACGATGACGAAGACGGTATGCAAGATATCGACGAAGTCTTACTTTGGCCACTAAGATTCGATACAGAATCAACCAATCCGTGGGACCACGATGATTTCGGAGGCGGCCTAGGTATTGCAAATCCACTTGACCCTTCAACAGGGCCGGACGTAATAGACAATGACGATGACAACGATTCCCGAGAAGATAACAACTGGGATCATCTCGAAGAGAACTATGTTTCAGACCCATGTTATTCAGGTTCGGAATCAAGTGATTGGGACCATGATAACGATTGTATATTGGATGCAGACGACAAGGCTCCAACATTCATCACTCTAGATATGCCGGACACTCTGTGGCTAGATGCTCAGAGCCCAGCGATCTTCCGGGGGCACGTAGATTGGCTAAATCCAATCTCCTCTCAATTCGAAGCAGCACCCGGATTGCCAGTACAAGTTCACATCGAATGGACAGGAAACAACACAACTGCAGTCGAAACAATCGATGTAATCACCAATATGTGGGGTAACTTCACAGTTGGTCAATTCCTCTATCCTGAGGACTTGGTAGTAGGAGACAATATGACATACAGAGTGTATGCAGAAGTCACTGAAATGTTTGCCTTCAATGGTAATCAATCAGCATCTTACTTTGTTGGAGCGGAAGCAAACATGACCGTGGACTACTCTTCATGGACATACTTTAGAAGTGATGAGCAGCCATTCTGGCTCGACTTCAAGGCTCACTATGCTGCTGATTGGGCACGTGGATTATACGATAACCGAATCAAGAATTCGCCAATCAGTTTCGAAATAACTGGTGGATTATTCGGTAACAGAACCAACCCGTCTAATTTCTCTGGATTCAATAATGACGGATACAGGACTGATAATGACGGTTGGGCTTCACTAACCTTCGTACAAGACCTAGGTGCAAACGGTACATGGAAACAGGTACGTTGGAATTCAACAATGGATAACGGTGTTGGACAGATACCAGGCGCATACGAAGAAATCGCTTGGAACGATTTGACGAAGACACATGACGTGGTTCTCGATAGCATGGGAATGCCTCTTCGTTATGATTACACCAACACTAGTTTGCCCGCGGGGGATATTGAAATCAAAGCATCAGTAATACCCGAATTGGCCGATGAATGGCCATTCCCGCATTTACACGGGGATTCTTCAGATCCGTTCTCTGTGCGTGTCATGCATCGTATGAACATTGAAGGAGAAATGATTGTCAGTGGATTATCAGCAGTTTACTTCTGGGATGGAACCATCAACAATGGCGACGGAACCTTTGGAAACTGGGCTACACTATTCCATCAGCAAGCACTCAACGCTGCAGGAGTAACTTTCGAGGAAGCTAAGGTTCTGAAACCATATCCAAGTTTGTGGGACGGAAATCCTGACAACTTGCCAGGCGAGGCAATCAATTTGCGTAATTTCATCGATGTCAACACGACCCATTGGTTCATCGCTCTGGTGAACGGCGGAGATGGAGACTTACCGCCTTGTGGACAAGTTGACCCAACCGACCCTTCAAGTCCGGTACGATGTGAAATTGTTCCGGAAATGAACACAGGTGAAACATTCGGAGTTCGTGGAGTTGTCACCAACCGTACTAACGATGCGTGGGACCAAGACCCAATTGCTCTGCAAATTGATATTGACAACAACGGTCAATTCATGGGAAGTCAAGAAACCGCATATACTCAAAGGCCAGTAATGAAAGACGGCGAAGCAACCTTCGAATACAATTGGACCTGGTACAGCCAGTACACTGCTGGAACATTTGGAGTTAGAGTGGACTTTACCAACAATGCGTATTACTTCACAGGTAACTCAACCAATCTAGCGGCAACTGGTGCTTACATTAACGTGTCAGTAGTTGGAACAACCCAGTTCCAAATGACCAGTGTTCCTAGATTGTATCGTAACACAACCACTACTATTGAAGCAAGGTTGCTAGATAACTCACTACAACCGCTTCGTCAAGCCCCAGTGACTTGGACATGGTCTTACGACGGTAGAAGCGGTGTCAATTACACCGATGATTTGGGAACGTTTTCGATACCGTTCGATATTAATCCTGAAGATGCTCTTGGTAATTACTCATTACAATTTGAATATGAGGGAGACCGTATGATGAAGGGTAATGTCGACAGCCAGAATGTTTGGGTTGTTTCTAGAACCTATGTCAATGTAATTTCTAGCGACCCTAATCTCAGACAATCAGGCGACCGTTGGGATTTCACAGCCCAAGTTACTGATGACAATAAAACAGCAACAGTCAGAGATTCGGGTGGCAGGGAACTCAGTGGACCAGGTACGCCTAACGGCGGATTGGTAGATGTCATCTACGAAGGACTTGATTTCGATGGAGTCATGCACCGACAAGTGGTTGCAACCCTTGCACCAAATGCCGGATTGATTTCCTTACCTGAACCTCAACCAGACGGTAGCCATCTGTGCTACTATGATGGTAATGGCGATGGATTGCCAGACCGTGACTCAAACGGAAACGGACAATTAGATGACTCTGAGGCAATAGGTTGTATGAAGGCAAACGTTGCTCCACTTTCACCTCAATTACTACGTGAAGACCCTGACAGCTTCTTGCCTGATGGATTTGGACCAGTGTCTGTATACTTGCGATTCCGTGAAACACTACCTAACGAAGGCTGTGAGAACATAGAGGTTGAATACCTGTCAATGCAAGGAAAGTGGGACCCTTGTGTCGATTTACTCGGCAATGACCACTTCCGCGTCCAAATGGCTTACAATGCTAATGGATTCTCATTGATCGGACGAACATCCCTAGATGTAGATGACCAGATTGTTTACACAAGCGAAATAGATCCACTAACCGGTGAGGTAGTTCCTAAACCAATGATAGTTACTGGACAGTTAACTGATGAATTAGACACAAATCTAACATTCAGAAACATTCGTGTAAATTACGAAATGGTCAACAGTCCAGCAGGACCAGTAGCTTGTTTCAATGGTATCACAGATATCAACGGCCAATTCGCAATAACCTGCCCTCTATCTGACGTTATGGCGGGAACAGCCAGAGTAACCGTTACTTATTCTGCATGGGATAACAATGATGCTTATCGTTATCAAAACAAGACAGTGCAAACTGAATTTGATGTATTCAGCAACTCTACATTACAGATTGCTGAAGTTGGACCATTCAAGTCCAGCGTAGAGACATTCGTAGCACCAAATAACGGAACTGCATTCCCTGTATTATACCTCAAGGAAAGTTTCCACATCGATGCAATACTGACTCAATCAAACGGACAGTTTGTTGGTGGAAAGTGCCTGAACATTTACTTGGACCCACAGAAGAACGTTCGCCCACTATCTAGCATTCAGACAAGAGAATCAGATGGTATGGTAGAATGGTTCAGTGGAGACCCTAGTCAAAACCCAGGCCTGAAAGGCGTTGAAACGACTGGTGGGGAGTTAGAAGGATTCAGACTCTTGCGTGTTGCGTTCGAGCCAGACCTCAACGTTCCTGGTGGCTGTGACAAAGACACAAGCAATGTCTTGAACGGTTCACACATGGATATCGTAGTTCTAGTGCGAAGCCGCGTTGACCTACAAGTGAAAGACTCTTGGTCACATGTCAACAACAATGGTTTGGACACCGGCGACAATGTCCATGGTGAGATTGCACTATTGCGTGACCGCCTAGACTTAGCAGTTGAGAACGAAGAGATATTCTTCGTCCGTGAATATTGGGACTCAGATGCTATGGAATGGGTTGTTGAAGGACGCAATGAGTCTTACACCAACGAGCAAGGAATCGCTTCCTTTGATTGGGCCTTTGCAGGCAAGACCTGTGAAGGAGAACCTTGTGGAGGAGATTGGAGAATCAAGGCATATTACCCTGGTTCAACCTTCTTTGCAGAGTCTAGTGATAACATAACTCACGAAGTACATTATCAAAAGGCTAGTGTCTCAGATCAGAGCGACGGCATCTTCACTCCAAGTACAATTATGGCGATTATCATCGTTCTACTAGGGGCTGCAATTGCTGGAGTAATGTACTACCAGCGAGTAGTTGCAAGACGCCAAGTCGAAGCTCTACGTGGTATTTTGACAGATACAATGTTACAACTTCAGGCTGCTAACGAGTACATTGCAATCATCTTCGATTGTTACAAGCAACTAGTCAAGCATTTCCGCCGACATGGTTTCATGAAGAAGGTTTACGAGACAACTCGTGAATTCGAAAGTGCGGTCAGAGGTGCATTCCACATGGTCCCAGCAGATCAATTGGATTCATTCATTGCAATCTTCGAAGAAGCACGTTACTCGGACCATGAAATCGGACCAAGTCACCGTGACCGTGCAATAGAAACCTTGAACGTAATTGCTCAGAGCCTTTCGATGGCTCTAGGTGATGGCGGAATGATTACACGTGGAGAGCAGCATGAAGCCACACTCTACGGTGGTCTAACCAAGGCTGGAGAGTTCGTAGCATCCGACGGTAGCGTCCGACAGGCCGGTATCGATGATGATGCTGAACAGACCAATTTCAAGATTTGAAATTGATAATTTCCGCTGAGTAGCAAAGTGGGGGAGTTCCCCCACTTTGCACTCTTTGTAGCGCAGGGTTGATGAGTCGTATACGGTGTGGCTATGCCATGAGCGATTGGAAGAGCCTTATCGACCAAGCAATGATGCTAGAAGGAACTGATGTAATTAAAGCGCATGGGACTTATGGAAACGCAGTACGTGCGGCCCTCTCAAACGCTCAACTTCTTCTGACTGATTTAGAGGCAGCACAGATCATTGAATCCATCTACGGTGCTTTAGTGGCATATTCTCAACAAGTAATGTTGAGGATGAAGGCAGAGGACCCAGAGGTAGGTGGTGTTGACCACGCATTCAGAGCAGGACAAGCATACGGAGTATCTTGCGTTCTGAATCATTTAATCGACCAGTTAACCGATGTGTCTTCAGTTACAAATCTCCAGGCGCTTGATGACTTCTCTGACACTCTACACAATGACATTCTTGTTCAAGCTAGAGCGGCAGGTTTGACCGTTGAGTTATTAGATGCGAAAGGCGACATTCTCTATGAGTGAATATAGCCTAAACGCTGTACTTCGACGCGAAACATAGTTTGTCCGCGTCGGTGCCTTCATAACAGGGTGGTTGGTCGGCGAGTTGCTTCTATAGCATCGAGGGAGTCATATGAGTAAACCAGTAAGCAAGACAAACCCAAATTTAGTCGGTCTAATCGGCGATTTGAAGGCACAGTCTCGCGAGACCGGCGCAGCTTTGTGGCGAGATGTCGCACAACGACTATCAAGAAGTCGTAGTAACTGGGCAAATCCAAACCTTAGCCGCTTGAGCCGCCACTGCCCAGAGGGCGTTACAGTCCTCGTTCCAGGCAAGTTGCTCGGTAGTGGTGAAGTTTCGGCTAAGCACGACGTCGCCGCCTACAGCATCAGCGCTGGAGCCCGTGAGAAGATTGAGGCTGCAGGAGGACGTGTCCTTTCGCTAGCCGAATTAATGAACGAAAACCCAAATGGTTCGGGGGTGTACATCCTTGGCTGATCACACAACATACGTGTACGACGCTGATGGACTAGTCCTCGGCCGCTTGGCAAGCACAGTTGCTGACCTTCTTCTGAAGAGCACACGTGCTGGAAACAGTGACCAAGTCGTTATTGTAAACGCTGAGAAGGCAGTCGTATCCGGCAAGCCTACATCCGTATTTGCAACTTATCACGACAAGTATGCACTAAACCACGCTCGTAAGGGACCTTATTTCCCACGTATGCCTGACATGATTCTAAAGCGAACAGTCAGAGGCATGCTGCCATACCAGGAAAAGAGTAGTGGCCGTCGTGCTCTACGAAATCTTCGTGTCGAAATCGGCTGTCCAAGCCACCTATCTGGCGACCTTCCTGAAGGTCATGAAGCAGGTGATGACAGCAAGATCCGCCGCGACCTCCCAATGCGCTTCGTCCGTTTGGGAGACATCAGCGCCAACCTCGGCGCACCAGCACACCGTTGGAATGGAGGTGAGCAGTGATGGCTCGTAAGCA
>CACLCM010000004.1 GCA_902605365.1 uncultured Candidatus Poseidoniales archaeon
AACTTGGAAGAGGGGTCAATTGTTTACACTGAAAACGAACACTGGGGCCATGTATATTCAGTCCCAGAACATATTGGTGTAACCTCCATTCCGACTCTTGGGATTTTGCAACAGGAATTTTCTATTCAAAATGCAGCTACTACTGCGATCGTTTACGATGATATTCCAAGGTTGCAAAAATTAGGGATTACACACGCAATTGCATCACCTAAGGGCGTAATGATGCAGTATATTCAGGCCTCTACTCATTGGGAAATGCAGTGGTCGAGTGGCGCATCTACTCTTTACGTCCTTGAAGACGATAGAATGGTGTCTCATTTCGAGTCGGTTGTAGGCGAAAATATGCGACCTGACCCCTGGGCTGAACAAAGAAGTCGCGACCCGTTTAATTTGGGAGATGAGAGACTATACCTTACTGAAGGCACCCATAACTTTGCAGTTGATGATGCTGAAGCTTACCAAGTCTGTGTAATGACTGAATTTGTCGGTAATGTTGAAGCCGAAATTAATGGCGAGAAATTTCAAGGCTCCGGATGGCACAATTCGTGCTCGTTCGCAGGCGATGGAGAGTTTGAAATCAAAATCATTAGCGATTCCAAATACTGGATTAATCCCCTGGGTGCATCTGGACGTGGTGATACATTAATCGATGAAACCGGAGTAAGAGTACATTGGGTTGAAATCATCTCTACTGCTCCATTGTGAGCGAAAGCCTTGACAGTTAGACCATAGTGCAAGATTTTGTGCCAACTCTATTCATCATGCTTCCCACTCTCGATGAAGAGCGGGCTTTAGCCGATGTTTACGGTCGTATACCATTTGATGAATTAGAATCAGCAGGCTTTGATTCTAGGGTCGTAGTTGTTGACGGAGGTTCAACCGATAGCACACTTGAGGTTGCTGAAGGTCTCGGATGTTCGATTATCACACAATGGGGTAAAGGAAAGGGGGCGGGTATTCGCCAAGCGTTCAGGAAATTTATCGATAACGATGATGATGTATTGGTAATGCTTGACTCGGACGGAACTTATTCGCCAGAAGAGATTCCTAAATTGATTTCTGCATTACCAAAATCTGGTATTGTCATAGGTGACCGTCTACGAGGTAACCTTCAGCCTGACGCTATGACTAGTACTAATTGGATTGGAAATCAATTACTGACTTGGCTAGCAGTAGCTTTGCATGGTAAACCAATAAACGACTTATGCTCTGGTTTTTGGGTATTCTCTAAAGAAGCGATTAGAAAATTACAACTCAATAGTATGCGCTTCGAGATTGAAGCGGAAATGTACACTTCCTGCGCATATCGAAATATTCCAATCAGGCATATTCCGATTAGTTATTCAAAGCGAATTGGTGAAGCCAAACTTGGTAGCATCAAAGATGGAGGCTCCATCGCAAGGAAACTCATCATAAGGAAAATCTTCCCCACGCCCCATGAGGACTGAAGATGGGGCGGTATACTGTTGCAATTCTAGGAGCTAGTGGCCTAGTAGCACAGCGTCTTCAAGAATTGCTTCAAGAACATCCATTTTTTGAAGTTGTAGCGATTGCAGGATCTCCAAAGAATGTTGGATTAATGTTTGATGAATTGGAATGGAGATTGGAATCACCTCGTCCCAACTATGACATTTTAGTTTGTTCAATGAGTGATATACCCGATGTAGATATTGCATTTTCAGCATTACCTAGCAATGTGGCGGAAATCGTTGAACCTTCACTTGTTGCCAGAGGTATACACGTTTTCTCGAATGCAAGTGCTTTCCGCAGAGTTGCAGGAATTCCGCTAGTTATACCTGAAATAAACCCTGAAGCAATGAAGGTTTACGACGGTCATGCTTGTGCAACTAATTGTACCGTAATACCGGTTGTAATGCCAATTAAGGGTCTGATTCCTCTTGGAATTAAGTCCATTACAATACAAACAAGGCAGGCACTTTCTGGTGCAGGTTGGCGATTACTATTCGATGAGGATGCTTTAGCAGGTGACGTAAATCCGTTTATCCCTGGAGAAGAAGAAAAATTAGTTGAAGAATTGAAACACCTCTTGGACATTGAAATTCCGGTTTTGGCATCTTGTAATAGAGTTCCACACCCAGATGGACACTTTGTTTCATGTGGAGTCGAGATTAGCAGTCCAACAACTATCGAAGAAGTAACTCGAATGATGTTCCTTCCGAGATTGAATTTACCTTCATCGCCACGAGAAGTTAACATGCTAATCGATGAATCACCCAATCGAGAAGACCACCTCTGGGCGGGTGATGGCATGACTACCACTGTAGGAAATATCCGAGTGGAAGACAACATCATACGCTTTGATGCATTATCACACAATACTGTGCGTGGTGCCGCTGGTGGAGTTATTTTATTGGCTGAATTTGCAGTACAAGAATCCTACATCACCAAATAGTCAACCTCTCTTCGCCTACATGGTGGTTGCATGGGCGTCACGGCAATGATTCCGAATATGACTTTCCAACAATTGAAAGATGAAGCCAATTCTCGATGGGGAGAAATCTGGGATGGCAACGCTGCAAGACTTGAAGTCATGCTCCTTTGTCCTCGTAAAGAGAGAAAATTACTGGAGCTTCATGGAGATATGATCGACCATGGCCAACCGGTTATGGGAATCTTCCATCGCCCTCGTGCTGAAGCAGACCTGTTGAGCGAACAGGGATTCGACCCTCGGTCTGCATCTTTCCAATTCGTAAATATTTCAAATGCAGACATGGGACCTTGGATGCAGCAATTGGTCACACAAGAGGGATGGTTGCGCAGCACTGTTGAATTATCACCTGTTCCTTTCGTAGTAGATATTCCAAATCAGAGGCCGTTTGAGAGACATTCAATCCTCTGCTTCAGACATCCAAGTCTTCCACCACTAGAGAAATACTTCTTACCGTATCCAATTCATGCATTGGTTGGAAAGGCGTTTGTCTCTCTACCTCGCAGACAGGCAGCAGAACTCGCTCGTCAGCAAGCTGAAATCCTTGGCGTTGGATTAGCCAAACCTGAACCAGAAATTGTAGAAGTTCCCGTGGTAGAAGAGGTGGTTGAAGTTGAACAAGTTCCTATTGCGGTAGAAGATGCATTCGTTTCACAGATTATGGATGAGGTTGTCGAAGATGCACCATCTCCTCCAATGGAGCAAGCACCACCCACTGTCGCTGAGGAAAGTATTCCTCTCCCAACAGGAGTTGTCGAAGTAGACAATACTCCAGCGATAGAAAGGGAATTCCGGAACTTGATTCAAGAACTTCTCGATGCAGGAGTTGACCCGTCAGATATGATGACTGACCCTAGGCTTGAAGAGATAACTGAACGAGCATTAGCCCAAAATTTCGAAACCTGGCCAGTGTTCATGCAGATGGTAAGTTAATGCGAGGGTTCAAGGACAAGTTTGGAGTGGGACAATTATGGCATTCTGTATCAACTGCGGACAAATGCAAGCAGACAATACTCGTTTCTGTAGGTTCTGTGGAAGTCAGCAACCTGGTGAACAATTAATCGCCAGACTTCGAATGGAAGCCGAATCTATCAGGTACCAAATGCAACAAATGCAAGCACAACAAATGCAGCAAGCAAACTATTCTCAACAGCAAGGTAATGACCAAGCAAGACGTTGGTGATCAATGTGAAACTTCGCCACTTGGCGATTGCCTTGTCTAAGTTACCTCCTAATCCATGCAATAGCGTGGAATTAGAACAATACCAAACTGAAGGTAATCTAGCAGCCCTTTGGCTTTCTCAGATTGATGCTAAAGACGGACTGGAAGGAAAGACTGTGCTTGACTTAGGTGCGGGAAATGGAATCTTAGGCCATGGTGCGCAATTGATGGGATCTAAAGTGACATTTGTTGAATGTGACCCTGAGGCTGCTGAGTTGTGCCGCAAACTAGGAAATACAATCGAAGGAAGAGTTGGTGAAATCGAATTGCCAAAAGTTGACATCGTAATAACCAACCCTCCGTGGGGTGTACAAACACATGGTGCAGACAGGGCATTCATCGATGCAGCGATGGAATGTGCAACTGTTGTTCACATGATGCATAGCGCTTCTGCTACCCATCTTCCCAAAGGAGAGGTTTTGCTTGAAGGAGAGTTTAGAATGCCTGCAACATATCAGCATCATTCATCCCGAATGGGCACTACTCCCATCAAATGCTGGAGAATTACCCAATGATAGGGGTTCAAAAGCAAATAGCCCCCGCCTCAAACATCCCTTCCCGTCACCCATAGGGTGACTCCCCAAAACATGAGTGTGAAAATTATGGCGAGCATCGTCACCCCAGGAACTGTAGTCGGTACTGCAGACAAGAATAGCCCCGGAGCGGGAACCGCAGAACAAAATGGCAACTTAATCGCATTGCTAACCGGCACTGTTGTCGAGAATGACGGTGTCATCAGTATCGATTCTTACAATGAAATGCTTCGTCTCGAAGCAGGCGATATGGTAATTGGTGAAGTTGTAAAACTCAATGAAAAGGCTGGAGAAATTAAAGTTCTAAGCGTTGAAGGTAAAGCAAATCGCTCGATTATGGCAGACCAAGAATACGCACAGTTCCACGTCACTAGAATCTGTGACCGTTTCCTTCACAATACTGCAGATGGGCTTCGTCGCAGAGACATTGTACGTGCTAAAGTTAGTGAAGCGGGCAATGTAGTTCGAATCGATATGCGTGAAGATGTAAACTGTGGAGTCCTTTGGGCTCTATGTCCTTCTTGTGGAGACACTTTTGTTGCTGAGCAAAACGGAGATTGGAATGTATCATGCCGTACTTGTGGCGAGCAATCATTCCGTGCCATGGCCGATGATTTCGGTGGAGAGGCTGGAAAGTCCGCTCTAAACGGTGCTGGAAAGCGCTGGAGTGGTGCTGCTGAAGCTCTATTCGCAAAGGGAAGTGCTGGACGTGCGACTTTCATTGCAGAAGATGTTCGTGAGGATGGCCGTGAGCGCACTTACTTCAGGTTCGAAGGAAGTGGTGGCGGCGGCGGTCGAGAACGTAGGCAAAAAGCAGCCCCTGGTTGCAGACTATTCGTCGGCGGTCTATCTCGAGATGTTGAGGATGATGAGTTACGCTCTAAATTCAAAGAACATGGTAAAATCACTGACTTTGCACTAATGAAAGATGATGCTGGAAACAGTCGTGGATTCGGATTCATTACTTTCGAAAAGAAAGAAATGGCAGATGCTGCAATCGCAGCCCTCAATGGAATCAAAATCAAGGGTCGCAAGATTGGTGTTCGTGATGCTGACGCTCCAAGGGACGAAAAACCACGCCGCAAGCAACCAGATGGTGCTAGACTCTATGTTGGTAATCTTCCATTCAAAGCAAGTGAAGATGATCTTGCTGCTTTGTTCAAAGACATTTGTGATTCTGCTCACATACACTGGGCTACAGATAATGCTGGACGCAAGAAAGCATTCGCATTTGTTACAATCATGCCTGAATCAAAGGGCCCGGAAGTTGTAAGCAAATTGAATGGGCACGAAATGATGGGAAGACAAATCAAAGTCGACATCTCAAAACCTCGTGACAGAAATCGTGGGAATAAATCTGGTGGCAAACCTGGCGATAATTCTGGTGGCAAATCGGCTCGTGAATTACGAGCTCTTGCTGAAGAAGAAGCAGACGCTAAGAAAAAGAAACGCCGCCCGAAAAAGGAATGAGGTAGTAACATGAGTCAGTCGGAGGATGCCTCCTGGCTCGTAATTGATGGCTATGAAGATGAGCCTGCTGCATTTGGTGTACCGCCTTATGTTGGATTTCATATTCGATATATCTGCGGAGTTCTAGAACAACGTGGAATCCCTTACGAATATCGCACTATTGATTCTTACAGACTCGATCCTCCATCACTAGAAAACCGATTGGGAATTGTCCTATTGGCAGGAGCGGTAGTGCCTGGTAAATATTTGCGAGGAGCTCCTATCTCACTAAGAGAAACACGTGATGTTATCTCGAAATCTCCCGGCGACATACCTTTTCTTTGTGGAGGTTGGGCAATAAGGGGATGGAAGCAGCAAGGATGGAGCCCACTAAGGCAAAATCTGTTTTTGTCGCTAAAAGATACCGATGCTACACTCGAACATTTCCTTGCACAAAATGAATGGAAGCACAAGAAGCGTACAGCAGAACAGTGGACTGACTGGGCTCATCATGGAGCAAGGTCAAAGGCAGTTTCGATGAACCCCGATTTGCACGGACCCCTTACCTATGAGGTAGAAGTTTACCAAGGATGTGTCAGGTTCAAACGTGGTTGCAAGTTTTGTATCGAGCCTAAGAAAGGAGTACCGATTTGGCGAACTCCTGAAGATATCATCGAAGAGGTGAAAATTGCTCATGACATGGGCGTCGAACATATTCGACTTGGAGGAATGACTGACACTTACACATACATGGCTGAAGGAGTTGTTGACATGGAATACCCACGTCCAAACCCAGAACCAATAGCTAAACTTCTACACGGGCTGCGTGATGATGAGCGACTAGGTATCTTGCATACTGATAACGGAAATCCGTCAATAATCGCTGAACATTTGGAAGAATCCGAGGAGATAACAAAAACTCTAGTTGATACTCTTTCTGATGGTGCAGTACTATCATTCGGCCTTGAATCTGCAGACCCTAATGTTCACGAAGCAAACTGGCTAAACTGTGATTCTAACCAATTGAAATCTGCTATTGCTCTAATCAATAAGCATGGACGAGTACGTGGAGAGCGAGGATTACCAAAACTTCTTCCTGGTTTGAATTTCATTGCTGGATTAAACGGGGAGACTAGTCAGACTTACGATATCAATCTCAAATTACTTCGTGAACTGAAACAGGAAGGTCACATGATTCGACGAGTGAATATACGTCAGGTTGAAGGGAAAGGATTCCAAGAAATAGATAGTACTGATTTCCGCTCATTCAAGAATAGCGTCAGAGAAGAATTCGATGGTCCATTACTCGAACAGATGTTACCTACCGGCACGATACTAAACGATGTTTGGTGGGAATCGCATGATGGAAGAACAAGACTGCCACGTCACCTTGAGCCAGAGGCAAAAGACTCTGCAATAACCGGTAAAGCAGGTATCACATTTGGCAGACAAATAGGAGCATATCCTATTCTTGTGGGTATGAATTATCTTGCGCCACTCGAATCATACTCCCAAATCATGGTCACTGGCCATGGAGCTCGTTCCATCACTGGAATTGAAACAGGAATCGATTGGCGAGTTGCAACTGAAAAACAATTAGCTGCAATTCCGGGAATTTCCGCTAAAGGTGCTTGGAATTTAATAGGAGCAAGAGCGAAGGCTCGCTCAAAGAATCGACCACTAGATAGTTTGGAAGATTGGTTTGATTATGCAGGAATGCAGATTCCTGAAATCATCGACATCGAGAAAATCTTGAATTGATTACTCGCCAACCCAAGCATAGGTTCGCATTCCTTCTTCATCACCTTGGCTAGCTACATCGACTAGTGCGAATTCGCCTTGTGGAGTGATGATAGATTCTCTAGCAAGTCCCTTGTGAAGTGCTTCATAGGTTACACGGTCGATTGCCATTCTTCCTTCTAATCTTTCGAATAGATTCCAGCGGCTTGCGATCTCTCTCCATGTTGGTTGAATCTCAGCCTCAAACACCTTTGCTTTAGCACCAGAACCATATCCGCACAATCCTAGAGTCATATTGTCGAGGTTAGCATTCTCTTCATAGTCAGCCTCAAAGGTTGACATTAGTGCCAGGAAAATCGAACCAGTATACTGATTTCCAATCAAAGAAGATGCACGCTGTCCCTTCTCGATTCTATCTTCAACGAATTGTTTGAATGCCTCGGTCTTGGAAACAGCACGACGGTAGCTATCCATCTCCTTCTCCCAGTCCTCAATAGTATCGAAGTCTTCCTCTAGGGGCATTTGGCCGATTTCTTTTTCAACATCCTTCCATGAATCTAGGTGTTGACGGTCGTGACGGAATACGTCAGGGAACATCCTCTTAGCTTGGAATGCATAAGGCAAATGCATGATGATTCTAGCCCATTGCTCTGTCATAATAACATCTAATTCAGGGTCGAATCGACCTTGCTTTACCGCCTTCTCACTAAAATCGGTAAATGCTTGCTTTACCGCTTCTCGGTAACAACGGTTTGAGAATTGTCCATCGAATACAGGCTCATCTCTGTGAACGTTGACATTTTCTTCTCCGTGAGCGAATATCCCTAAGCGGCGAACTGTTGATTCTGGTAAATGTTTGATCATAGCCTCTGCCATACCATCTCTAATCGTTGCACCTGCTTCTGTAGCAAGTTGTAATACGTGGTCGATAACACTCTGAATCGATACTTGTCTTCTTGGCTTAAAGAAGTCATGAACTGGAGTTGTAGATACTCCCCACCTATCTGGAATTACAATCAGTCGAGGATTGTGGCGAACTAGAAGAGCGCCGCCTCCAGCACCTTGTGTATATTCCCCAGTTGACTCTAAGTCGTATTTTGCATTGTCAGAGAAAACAACAATTCCCATACGACCGTCTTCCTCGCCTCCACGAGCAACCCAATCTAAGGTGTTGTGAAGAGCATCAACTGCTCCAATACAAGCGAATGTCATGTCGACTACGTCGCATCCTCTGAAACAATCTTCGCCAAAGCGCTCACCATAACGGTGAGTTAGCATATCGACGATGTATGTGGCAGTAGGTTTTGCTCCATCCAAAGCTGATTCTGTTCCTAAGTAAATACGACCTATATCTCTTGGATTAATTCCATTGCGATCAATAAGGCGGCAAACAGCATTTGCACCCATAGTAGCAGTATCTTCGTGGACATCAGGAATAGCCATTGCAGCAAGCCCTAATCCTTTGTTCAATTTGCCGAAATCGGCTCCACGCATTTCTGCGAAATCCTCCATATCCATGTATAAACGTGGAAAATGAAGAGCCATATCGTCGATTCCGACCCTAGCACCCATCAAACCCCCACCCACCCCTTACCCTATTTCACGGCATCGGACGATTTGAGGTACGGAGACGGTGTTGCTGACAACACCTTATCGGCCGAGCGGTTTTTGATGAATTACTAGTTGAGATGGTCTATGGGAGTTATTGATTCGGCCAAGAAACTCTCTCAGTCCTGCGATTCTCTAACGAAGTCTATCCTAAGACAGACGAATCTTGCACATGTTACAAATCCACTGAATTATGCATGGGAATATCATGAATCATACCTTTCGCAATATTCAGGACTTGGAGCCAAGACTTTGATGCTCGGAATGAACCCTGGCCCATACGGTATGGCACAATGTGGAGTCCCCTTTGGAGCCACACATATCGCTAGAGATTTCTTGAAGATAACTGGAGAAATTACCGACCCTGAAGGGCGACATCCGAAACGTCCGATTATAGGATTAGATTTTGAGCGACAAGAAGTTAGTGGAACTAGAATTTGGGGCCTTCTAAAACAAATCTGGGATACACCTGAAAATATTCACAAAAACGTGTTTTTGGTTAACCATTGCCCGCTACTCTTACTCGGCGAAACTGGTAAGAATATCACTCCCGACAAAATCAGTGGAAATGCGGTTAAAAAGTTGTTAAAAGCATGTGATGAACATTTGCGTGAAGTAGTAATTGAGCTTGGAATTACGAGAGTTATTGGAATAGGAAAGTATGCTGAAAAGAGAGCGCAGTTGGCTCTTAGCGACCTCGATGTTGAGATAACAACCTGTTGGCATCCTTCACCCGCATCTCCGCTTGCAAACCGTAATGAAGGAGCCGATTGGCGTGCAAATGTCACCAAGGTTCTGCTGGGAGAGCATTCATAATCAATACCGCCCCCCACAATTTTATGCCTACTAAAGAAATGGCTTGGCCTAAGCAACCTTCAGACAGACAATGGATAAAACCTGAGGGAGATGACCCACGAACTTTGTACCAAATGTTGATGGTAAGCCAAGAGAGGTTTGGTGGCGAACCTTGTATTGGATACATACCAAGTGCAGGTATGCAAAGAGTACACCTCACATACAATGAATTTGGAGATCTTACTACCGCTGTTGCAAAGGGACTACGCGACATTGGAGTAGTTACTGCTGACCGTGTCGCAATTATTGTAGACAACTCTGTCGAGTGGGCTGCTCTTTCCTATGGTGCAAACGCTCTAGGTGCTGCTTACACTGCAATGTATACTCATCAGCATGGCAAAGATTGGGCTTTCATCCTTAATGATGCAACTCCAAAGGTAGTCGCAGTTCAGAACACAATGGTTCTTGACAAGTTATGTGATGCTCTGGATGACGATGCATGGCCTGAAGCAGGAGTGATTCTTCTAGGAGATGACCCTGCTAACCAACTACCTCCTGAAGGAGTAACTGTCCGCTCATGGACTGAACTTGTACAAGCTGGACGTGCTGCTGAAGACTTAGCAGAAATCGCAGATGACCCAAGTGCTCTATCTACTCTAATCTACACATCAGGTACAACTGGTAACCCTAAGGGAGTAATGCTATCCAACTGGAACACACTTTCTAACGTACTTTGTGTTCAAGGAGTATTCGAGTTATACCCTGGTGACAAGAACGCTGCGTTCTTGCCTTGGGCTCACTCATTCGGTTCAACTTTCGACCTGCACTGGATGATCAGAATGGGAGTTCACATCAATCTAATTTCTGACCTAACAAAGATTGCAGACGAATGTATTGAAATCAAACCTGCTGCACTATTAGCAGTTCCTCGTGTCTGGAACAAGTTCTATGACCGTGTTAACTCTCAGTTCGAAAGCGCAACTGGCGTGAAGAAACTATTTGTTGGCAAGGCTCAGAAGTCTGCTGCAAAGAGAATCGCAAAGGCTGGAGTCGAGTGTGACTCTGTAGCACCTAACGGCTTCTTCGACAAGTTGTGGGACAAGCTGGTTTGGAAGAAAGTACGCGCACGATTCGGTGGAAACATTCGTTTCTGTATGTCTGGTGCTGCTGCATTATCCCCTGACGTTGCTGGATTCGTTCAGAAAGTCGGATTCAACTGCTACGAAGGATACGGACTTACCGAAACCAGCCCGCTTGTATCTGCAAACGGATGGATGGGTAAGGGAATGTCTCGCCTGAACACTGTTGGAATGCCTGCAAATGGTGTCCGTGTTGAAATCGATAAGGATGCATGGGACGACCCAGACCGACCTGATGAAGGTGAAGTCGTAGTATACGGTCCAAACATCATGCAAGGATACTGGAACCTTCCAGAAGCTACCGCTGAAGTAATGACTGAAGATGGTGGATTCAGAACTGGTGACTTAGGAAAGATGGTTGATGGATACCTATCCATCACTGGCCGTGTCAAGAGCCAATTCAAGTTAGAGAATGGAAAGTATGTATCTCCAGCACCGCTTGAAGAGAACCTCAAACTCAGCCCACTTGTTGAGCAATGTATCCTTGACGGACGTAACATGAGAAACACATACCTGATCGTTCACCCTGCTGCAGGTGCACTAAGAAAGGCAGCAAGTGCTGCAGGTGTATCTGTTCCTGAAGACAATGTTGCTATGTGTAATGATGAAGGAGTCAAGACTTGGCTGCTATCTCACCTTAGAGAGAACAACATGCTTGAACCTAAGTGGAAAGGATACGAGACTGCTCGTAATATCATCCTAGACCCAGAAGAGTGGACTGTTGACAACGATATGATGACTCCATCATTGAAGGTCAAACTACGAAACCTTCTGACCCACCACGAAGAAGCGATCAATGCACTTTGATTCCGGCACTGCATTGATTAAGTCCACTAACTGTGGTATTAGCATGCGCAAGGCCATAGCACTAGTTTTACTACTTGCTCTTGGCACAATGCCTCTGCAAACTTCTGCTCAAGTATCAGTACCAGCAGTTGACCTACAATGTTCACATTCAGCCGATTTGGACAAACAAATCGAAGAACTTCAACAAAAGAAGAACGAGATGATTGCGCAAGAAGATGTCACCGAACAGATGTTCAATGATGACTGATTATTCGAAGGCTGTGAAGGCACTGGCTGTTCTCGCCTTAGATCTGAGGAGCATCTTGCGGCGCATTTCTGCTTCGCGACGAGCTTTCAATTCACTCTTCATTCCAGGACAAGCAATCATACAAACGCCTAGTCCAAGAACCGCTCCACCTGTAAGTGAAATCCACATAGGAATTCCAAGGATTAGTGCATTAGCACCTCCAGCAACTAGACCTATTGCAAGACCGATTCCGAGAGGCTTCTCGGCGATCCTCAACAGGGTAGCGCTGCCCTGAATTACTTCCTTCAATGGAGTAGTCATTTCAAAGAGAGTAATAAAGTCGGCTAATAAATTAACCTCCGGTAAAGATAAGCAATATATTGATTGTCAAACCAATAGGAACCAACCAACTATGATGATAGTGATTTGAGGCAAGTTGGAAGTCATTTTTGAAAGCCTCAAATCGTGAGGTTTAAATGGCCTCGCTGCAACATTAGGGGTACCTTCTTAGGCCGTCGCATTAGCACGTACAAAAGTCGAAGACGGGGGTCAGGAACATGGCAAATGGAACAGCATATGATGAGATATTGGAAGTGAATTACGAGTTTTACATTGTGGAGAATGAAATTGAAATGTCATTCGAAGATTTCCGTTGTGAAGTCGATGTCAAATACCGCAGAGAACACAACCAATTCCCTCTATGGGATGACGAGATGGAAGACCGCTTAGACGATATTGCCGACGGAATCGGTAATGAATTCTTATCTGCGGCAATACAAGCAGCTGCTGAATTAGAATCTGGGTTTCAGCATGCCAAACTAAAGGAGAAGTTCCTTGGGCATGTCGAAGTCTTCCTGAGATGCAAGTCAATGGCATACGAACAAGAATATCCTCAAACTCGACTCTTGAAAAGAAAGGACATCTGGAGCATACAAAAGCTCGACTTCGACCGCGATGAAATCTTCGTGGAAGATGCTTACATGGAGTTGTTTGAGGAACTTGTCGAGGAAGGTTACTTCAAACTGGTAGAATCAGGCGGAGACCATAAACATGACATCTTCCACGTGACTGAAGTCTGATCAATAAGCACGGTAATCCGTTACTTTGAATCGATTTATCGACGATTGTGGAACAAGGAATGACTCATACAGGTTGGATTCCGCATTCTTTAGCGCAGTCGCATCTAGGCGTGTTGATTCTTTCATTATGCGCTTCCAAGCACATATACCTTCTATTCCCTCATTAACTCCACATGAATGTTGTAATTTTAGTGAATATATTTCCGCTTCAATTCTTGCCTTAGATTCTGCTTCATGTAATTCAAGCCATTCTTTGTGAAGAGTTTCAACCGAAGCGCTTCTGTTAACCATGGACTCTTTCACTGACTTCACTTCTGGCAACTTGGCTTTAGCAGCCTTACATTGTTCATTTGTCGTTGCGAAGGCGTTCACTGCAGTTGGTTTAGCTGTAATCTTGTAGCCACGTGAAAGTTTTGTTTCAGTAACTGTATATTTCGCTATTATTTCGGGGTGAGCTTTTGTGAACGAATCTTTGTCAAATGTAGGGTTACGATTAACTGTAGAATGAGTAGAAATATCTTCAATTCCACCGTTGTCCAAAGTCAATGCACGCAATTTCACTGTACAGATATCTTGGTTGAGTTTACAAAGTACTCTTTCTTTTTCAAACTTAATGAAATTCTCATAGTCGCTTTTATTCTGAGGAGTAGGTTCGACAAGTTTTCCGTTGGACTCTACATCCTTCAAGTCAATTAACTCAGACGCTTCTGGTTGAACTGTATTCAGTAATTCATTCACACGAATTGCTTCTTCAACAACCTCATCTAATTCAGCTTGATCAAGGTGAAACCATTCACCATGTACTCTTTTTGTTGCGAATCGGTGATGCATGTAGGTTTCTAAATCATCAATAAAGTGAGTCCTTATGCTCGGCACTACCTCAATGATATCCCTAGGGTTGCCAGTCTGATGGTCATTCATTCTTGCAGCCACTGGACGGTCATGGTCTGTTTTTCCAATCTTCACATAGCCGAATGATTCACCGGTTTTGAAATCGGTTTCGCCCAAAAAATAGAGCCACCCTGCCTTGTTGGTTAGTGCCATAAGCCTCACATCTCGCTGCTCATAGCCCTACATAGAAGATGCGGTATGATGAATGCCTAAACTACAGAGACTTCTGAGTTTCTACCACTGTCTTGATTTAGACCAGGAGTTGGCTTGTAAGCCATACCTCTGCGCTGAAGAACATCCTTCAATCCGAACTCTAAATCGGCGACCTCGATTTCTTCTCTCTCGTTAGAAATCACTTCAATCATCGCTGTTTGAACAACTTCTCTAATCCAAGCTCCTGAAAGTCCCTTAGACTTAGATGCGATGCTATCGATGCCCTTTCCGGTATGGACCTTAGTAGGCATATTGCGCAACAAGTTCTGAATGATTTGCTTGCGTTGATTCTTATCTGGGAGTGGTACTTCGATGATGCGGTCAAAGCGGCCAGGACGGTCTGAAATTGCAGGGTCGATGTTCTCGGTGTGATTTGTTGTTGCAAGAATGACAATTCCATTGTTAGGCTCCATGCCATCCATTGCCTGCAGGTATTCTCCAAGAATAGGGTGGTCGGTGAACTTTCTACTGACTGTTCCAGCAGTATCTATGTCTTCGATGATAACCAAAGTAGGCGATAGACGGCGAGCAAGTTTGAATGCTGTCTTTACATCATGACGCTGCTGAATCATTTCTGCGGAGATTAGGATAGTTGTAGTCTCGGCTTCTGCTGCAAGAGACTTGGCATACATCGTCTTACCAGTACCTGGTGCACCAGAAAGAATAACTCCTCGAGAATTAGGCAGCCCTCTATCACCAAGAATCGGCATAAGGCGCAAGAAGTCAAGGACATCTTTCTTGAGTTGAGAACGGATAGTTGGATTCCAAGCTAGCAATTCATCTACCATTTCGCTACGCTTCATGAAGTTGTAACTCATGTCAAAGAAAGCACCATTCAATGGACCATTGGCATAGAAATCTTCTTCCAATTCATCGAGTAGTTCAACACCACGTCCTTCAGTATTAGTGATGAAAACAATACGCTGATCTCCATCTTGGTCCTGTGACAAGATGATTGCAAAGCGTTCACCATCACGCTCATAGAATCTGTAACCTGATTGAATAAAACGCTTGGAACCTTGGTCACCAAGTTGGAGATTGCCATAAGTTGCTTGAGTTTCCATCTTTCCTTCTAGGTCGAACTCTTTGACCAGGTCCTTAGGGGAATAGAAGTCATCGATATGCAACTTGATTAGCGAGCCCAAGTTATTGTTCCAATATCTGAAGTCCATGTGGTCTTCTCCGCCAATGAATTCTCTAGTCATTTTACGAGCAAGGGAGAAATTTGGAGGATTTACCTTTTCCTTAGCAGCCTTCTTCTTAGCTTCGTATTCTTCTAAGTCAACCTCGAATTTACCGAAAGGTGTGTTAACTGTAAAGGTTGAAGCATCATTGGAATCTTCTTCCATATAATCGACATCATCACCTAATGCTCTAACTTCTTCCAATAAATCATCTAATTCGCTCAATGCATCTTCTACTCTTCTATCCATATTTCTCACCTTATTCTTCTATTTGTGACCCGAAATTACCCAAGTCCAAGTATTGGACTATCGCAACAAAAATACAGTTTGTCAGGAGTCATATAAACCCTGACAATTGTATGTTGCGAAGTAAATCTTCGGGAAAATGAATAATGGAATTTGGAAGTGTTGAGGCGAACACAGGGCCGAAGCCCTGTGTCCGCCAGAATCCCTCACATCTCAGTGAGGTGTTACGAACTCAAAGTCCGAAGTGATCTTGACTAGTTTGCTCTTCTCTTTTCGGACGGCAGATTAAGTCATGGATCCTTGGCCTAACATTTTGAGAAACTCTAGAAACTTTGAACCATCAGGTTGATTCTTAATGATGTACATTCTGAAATCGATTTCATCGGCATCCAATCCCCCTGAAACTATTTCTTTAAACGCTCTCTTTGCAGGAGTTTCAGGGTTATATTTACCTGAACGCTTCCCTGACTTGTGATCGAAATACTCCTTAATTAGAGAGTCTCTATAGGCTACGCACATGCAACATTCACAATCCGAACCGTTATTATGCTTCACAGATAACACCTGAGGCTAGAAATGACTGATATTTTTCCAAATAGTATTCATCATTGGAAAAGGTATCTTCTGCAGCTTCGAAAGCACCTTTCAGAACAAATTTGCTGTAAATGAAGCTTTGCTCTGCATCTTTCGCAATAATATTTTCTAACTCAGTGATTGGGTTATTCAATTCTAAACAGATTAAAGTGGCATAGAACGGTCCGTCAGGGCTCCATTGAAACAACTCAAGTTGGGATTCTACCAACTTTGTTGGGTCAACATTCAGCTTGACGTAATTCTTGACCATTGTGAAGAGTACAGCCATTGGAGTCCAAGCTGCCTGCCCAGGATGGAATGTTCTTGTGCCCAACAGTGGGTGCTTTGCATCATCTGAATCTGCCCATATCTTACGGTCATCCAGCTTATGGTTTGGGAACGATTCCCATACCTGCTTCTTTCGTTCTTTATCAGCAATGGCGGCTTGATAAGCCTCCATCGCCTCGCTCTGGTTTACATTTTGCAATTCTTGTCGCATTATAGCACCTCTGGCAACCCTGCCGACCTACCCCCCCCATATAAACACCTCGATTCGTATCGAGTGTTGATTCAATTTATTAGCACAAATTTTCTATTTTGCCTCTAAAAAGTAGTAACAAGTATAATTTTATTTGCAGTATTTACATAGTTAGAAAGGCATGCTTTTTTCAAAATTACTTCCTAGACATCGATTTTGAACCCAATCATGATTTCCTTGCTAATTAATTCGTGAATTTATGAATATATTAATATTTGTAACTTTTTCCATGAAGAAATAGTAATATTTATTTATAGCCGAAACTAGGATGTATTATGTCTAATATTGACGCCGAACGGGTGTACTGCCCCAAGCGGAGAGGGAAGTACCTAGAAGAAATCCTAGACGAGATTGCTGAGAGATTCAAAAAAGATCCAAAAATCACTCTGAAAAATGCCCTTAACAATAATGGAGAATTCGACATAGATTTGTTTAGCAAAATATTTGTGTGTTTAAGACAGATGACAAAGAAAAGTGTGAAAGAAGAATGCAAGGTATGGGATCACAAAAGAGATAGACATCAACTCAAAGATTGGGATAATTACAAATCAGGTTCATTGCCAAACTTTCTTAGAAATTTGTACATAGAAATAGAAAAGTTGAGGAACCCTCGTGGGAAATTCAAGAAATGCTCAACTTGTAATGAAGAGAATAAAGAAATGAAGATTATCGAAGAAACTCAAAAGGTCATGGATATTTGCCTAGAATGTTGTGAGGAAGAAAGGATATCTGGAGAAGATTTAGCGCGATATGAGAGAACTGCAAAGGTAATTGATGACGAAGAACGCTTCCCAGAGAAAACTGGGATTTTAGAAATCTTGGATATGGAAAATGCGCCAGCGTGGATCAAACTAATCGTCGTAACAGACTTCATGCGAAGGAGAAACATGAACGCTTTTGGGAGAGAATTGTTTGCCAAAGAACAATCTTGTGTAAAAGTGGACATTGGTAGTGCAATTGAGAAAGCAAACCATTACTTCAACAACCTAACAAACGAAAAAGAGCATTATAGCAAAGATGATTTCTATAATGAGAAAATAGCAAAAACCGCATATCAAACTCAGAAAATGCTTTGCGATTCGAGATGGAAAAAAGAGCCATATCAAGTCATTCATGACGCAATGCAAGTTGCTGAAGCAACTACAAAAATAGAAAATGATGTTAGGTCCACAGTGATGTATGCCTGGGCAAATTATGTTATATGTAGAGCTTATGTATGTATTGGTGATGAAAGGAAAAGGAAAATGTTTTATTATAATGTAGAGGGCATATGTAAGATTGAGAAAACATACGAATCAGGATTGGATGAATATTTTAAAAATTTCCACCTTATTGATGGAAATGATACTGATGACGATATGAAAGTGGAAATACAAAACGAAAAACTTTGGAAACTCAATGAGAGTCACAAAAAAATGTTTGAAAAGAAAGATGAGGAATATGTAATGCACCACAAACACGAGAAAATCAGTGGAGTTAAGTCTGAACCTTGGCTGATAAATAGCCAAGAAGTGTACAAATTGATTCTAGGAAAAGACGATGCTGACAAACTCATAAAGAAATCTGATCAAGGTAGACCGGTTGAACTTTTCAAAACACGCCGTGAAATCAAATCGAGTGATTATGACAAATCAGGATTATTCAAAGTTTTGTTGGATTTAAACTTCAATCTTATGCGCTCTACTTTAGAACATTTAAGTCAAGTAAAATCAATGATTCGTTTGCCAACCAAACGATTAGTTATTCGAGATTGTTTGCTTATGTTCTCCAAACAAGTGAATAAAAATACAGATGATAGAGAAAATGAACTTATTAAAAAATACTTGAAGGATATCGGATCGCTAATTAACGAAAAGATGGATATCGGATATTTTTTGTCAAATCATCGTGCAGATTACGTACGAATTAGTGAAAGTTTGGGTAAGATTCGTTCTCCGGATAATGCGAGTGTTTTCGATGGGAAATGGGTTGCTGGGCAAATCAATCAATTAATGGCAAAAGAAATAATGAGCGATGAGGCGGTTAAGCTCCACTTCCCTCAAGGGAAAAGAAGGTTGGCAAGCCAGCCAGGTTACAATTGATTACCGGTTTGTCAAAATTACGCTATTGTAGAGTAGTGAGGCGAACACAGGGCCGAAGCCCTGTGTCCGCCAGAATCCCTCACATCTCAGTGAGGTGTTACGAACTCAAAGTCCGAAGTGCTCACGTGCCACGGCTCTGAAATGAGACATGTGCGCACGGTGCCTAGCAACAAAGTGGTGTGGTATGACACGGTCCCATGTTCCAGTAGTCTCGTTCCAGACCTTGTCCCATGTAAGCGTGGACAGTTCAGCCAGCAAACGCTCGTTGACCAGTTCTATCTTCTCTGGTGTCTCACAGCAAGGCTTGCGTGGACGTGAAAGAACCATCATAGCCGGTTTACGACTGGTTGCAACTCTACTCCTTTGTTTCTTACCTTCGTTCTTAGGATGGGTCTTGACGACGCCTCCCGTTACACGGTCTTTGCCGTTGTGTGCTCTCTTGTGGTGCTTCATAATTTTCTAACTCTCCCTTTACTCCAATAGCTTCGGCGGATTTTCGAGCCCGTAGGCCATCCGCTTGCCAAAATGGTGATCAGAGGTTAGAGTGCTTGCGCCACATACTACTACTCGACGGCGTGTTACTTAAACCGAACGATGGGTATACCCTTTACTGCGTATCATTTTGTGATAAATTTAGAACGATTTTGCAAAAATCATTCAACCGGCACTATCATGAATGGGTTACCTTTCATGATTGGAGAGAGGAGCGCAGGTTGTGTCACAGATAGACGACGCCATAGACCAGTTGAATGGGCTCGATTCTTGGGCTCAGTGGGGTGTTGGCCTAGTTGCTACTTTGCTTACCCTATCCATCGTTCGTCTGTTGATGAAAAAGGTAGTTCTCGACATAGTAAAGAAGACTGCGTTTGATTGGGATGACAAATTATACTCACCCGTGACCAAGAGAATCTACATTTTCATCTTGTTCGCAGGTGTCAATCTAACCATGAATTGGGTAATGGAAGGCGATTCTTTAGTAGACTCCTTCAACCCGTTTTTCCAGGCCACATACATTTTACTTTCAACATCTCTAACCAGTGTTGTCCTTAGAACGTTGATTCCAGTAGTAATGGATAGATTCTCAGATCCATCCAGTGTTACAGTATCTGGCAGCAACTCCCTAATCATCTTCATATTCCGTGCAGCGGTTTGGTTTGGAGGATTGTACCTTGCACTGTCAGAACTCGGAATTGAATTGTTTGGAGTTCTAGCATCGTTAGCTGTATTCTCTCTAATTATTGGATTAGCAATGCAGCAGACACTGGGTAACATCGTTAACTCGTTCATGCTTGCTCTTGACCAGCCTTTCGAAGTTGGAGACAGAATCGAAGTTGAAGGCAAGATTGGTTCAGTAGTATCGGTTGGAATCCTTTCAACAAAAATCCTCACTCACGAAGAAAACCTAGTTGTAATTCCTAACAACAGTTTAGTCAATTCAACTGTAATCAACCATGCCCGTGGTGGTGGTGATGGAGTCGGACGCAGAATCTCCTTAGTCCAAGATATTGGTGTAGGCTATGGAGAAGATATCGCTCACGTAAAGTACACTGTGCTAAAATTGATGAGAGAATGTCCGTATGTAATTTCCAAACCAGAACCACGTGTACTTCTGATTGAATTAGGTGAATACGCTAAAATCTTCAGAATGTATGGATGGGTAGAAGATTATTCAGATGAGTTCGTCGCTAGAGACTGGTTACTCAAGAATGTTGATGAAAAATTCTCTGCTGAAGGAATTGAAATACCATTCCCAACCGCTGTTGAAATATCTGGTAAGCAGAGTCCAGCATTAAACAAGAACCACAAAACTGCTAGTGTTCGAAAGGCTAGATTACAGATGGTTAAGGAAGATAAGCAATTGAACAAAGAACGTGCTGCTGCTAAAGAGGAAATTGAAGCGATCCATGAAAAGTTGAACGACCCAGAGTTGGATAAGAAGACACGAAATCTTCTCGAAGAAGACCTCAGAGAACTCAACAGTCTGTTGAGTATGTTCGAAGCCGGTGGCGATGATTGAAGGCGATAATATGTCCAATCGTTTAGCTGAACTCAATTTGCGATACATGCAAGTTGATTTTTCTTTAGAAGCCGGAAGCAACCTACCTGGTTCTAAAATTCCTGATTCTTTCCCGATGTTGGAATTTATCACCATGCATGAAAGAACTGAACATGGCCTCATTTGCTACCTTAGACTGGAGTTCAATAATAAAGATAAACTCAAGGGAAATTACGGTGCAATCAAGATATTGGAAGTAATTTCACAAACTCCACATTCAGCATTGGTCAAGGCATTGGCAAGTGGCCCAGTTGCTATGATTTTTAGTAGACATGAAGATGCGTGGTGGATAAGCCCCACATATGTAAACGGAAATGGAATGATGATGACAATACGAGGCACTACAGATGGATTGCGAAGAATTCGTACTGAATTATCGGCATTGATTGGCAATGGCTTTTCGGTTAAACTGGGTTCTGAATCTCTTCGAAGTCCGGAGTTCATTGACCTGCTTCCCCAAAAACAACGATTGGTTCTAGACAAAGCGATTGAAATGGGATATTATAGTCGACCACGTGGATGTACTCAAAGAGATATTGCTGAGGCTATGAACATCAAACAGGCAACTGTCAGCGAACATCTACAATCTGCTGAATCCAAGATTATCCATTCAATCGGAAAATAATCGGATTGCCCTATCATGAATGGTGCCAAACCTATGCCTTGCGCACGCACACGCGAGGCATGCGCCCAGTTTCACTACGCACATCTGCCCTAATGCTAACGCTAATCATGGTCTTAATGCCCATGACTCCGTTTGCTGACCAGAACTTCAAATCAAGCGACTACGCCTCTGAAGGAACTGGTGAAGAACTCAATGAACAAATAATCTTGAGTGCAGGCAACACTGGAAACGCCGATTCTCTGGCGTTCGGTTTGCAATCCGGATGTGCTATCGGTGCATCTGGCAACATCAAGTGCTGGGGTGACGGTAGTGAAGGTCAACTCGGCCTGGGTAATACTCAGAACATTGGAGACAGTATTGATGAAACTGGCACTGATCTCCCGTTCGTAAGCCTAGGAACTAATGCATCAATAGACAAGATTGTCATGGGCGAAGACCATTCTTGTGCACTATTCACAAACGGTTCAGTCAAGTGTTGGGGAGAGTCCTCAGTCCTTGGTTTGGGCTACTCATCAAGCAATGGTGGATTCGGTGACGGATACCTTGAGACCGGTGACACATTGCCATTCATGCAATTCCCAACTGGCCGAACAGCAACTATGCTAGAAGCTGGAAAGAGCCACACCTGTGCTGTTATGGACAACAACGACCTAATCTGCTGGGGAGACAACAGCAAGGGACAACTTGGCCTAGGTGACACAGATAAGAGAGGAGATGCAACTGGCGAAATCGGAAGCAACTTCGCAGTCACAAGCGTGCCTACTGGCCGCACTATCGATAGTATGGCACTGGGCTGGGACCACACCTGTGTTGTCTGGGACAACTACAGTGTATCTTGCTGGGGAGGCAACGACAACGGACAACTCGGATTGGATTCAACTACCGACATCGGCGACGGTGCAGCAGAGATGGGAGACAACCTAGATTTCCTAGGCCTTCCAGGAGCCGCTAGCGCTATCACTGCAGGTGATGGATTCACTTGTGCAATCATTGATGACAGTGGAAATGACAGAGCATTCTGTTGGGGATTGAATGATTACGGACAACTTGGAATTGAATCTACGACTGATGTCGGAGATGGCTCTGGAGGTTCTATGTCATCTATCAGTAATGCTGATTTGACTTATGAAGTTCTATCAATCGATGCTGGTGAAGACCATGTTTGTGCTATCGTTCAATTCGGTTCTTACAAACCAGTTCAATGCTGGGGTAATGGAGCAGATGGAAGGCTAGGATATGGTAGCCAAGATAACCGAGGAACTGGCCCTGGTTCTACAAATGGAATGGGCAGTAACCTGCCTTATGTTCGATTAACTTCTTCTAACACTCATTATGCATATAATGTGAATGATGTCGAAGTTGGCGCTGGAACAACCTGTGTGAGAGTAGCAAACGGATGGAATGACGTAATTTGTTGGGGAGACAACGGAATTGGACAACTAGGATACGGAGATACAGAAGACCGTGGAGATGGCCAAACCGATCTACCATTCACTACAGAATTAAATTTACAATTGGATGAAGAAGTCAAGGAGAATTCATGTAACATTCTAGGAGTTCCAGAACAAAGAGATGAACTTGACAAGAGGCTCGATTCAGATTCAAGCGACACTGGCGACTTGATTTCGATGGTCGAAATCCCAACTACTGGATGCCCTGCAATCGCATACTATGACTCTGGCAGTGGCAACCTCAAATTCGCTGCTTACGATAACGGAATGTGGTCTGTTGAAACACTTGGCAGTGATTCAGGAGTAATCGATGTTGACATCGTAATAGATGCTGATGGTAACCCTCACATTGTTCATATGACTTCAAGTGGCACAGACAGAGTTTCCTACACCACTAAAGTTAACGGAATTTGGACCGAAGATACCTTGACTGGCATGGATGGAACTGAAGAATTGTCATTATCTATTGATTCAAATGGAGACTTGAGACTTCTAACTGTCACAACCACTGAAGTTGTTGAATCCACATGTTCTAGCAGTTGTTCCAGCATTTCAAACTGGGCAAACAGCAACACTTTAGTTGCCACAGCGAGCATTGTTGACTCACATGGAGGCGATTCGGTTCACATCACATCCTCTGGACTGCATTACTCGGATTCCCTAGGAACTCCTGCTCTTGTTTCTACAGATGTTTCATCTGCTTACATGGCTGCTAGCATAGATGTTGCACCAGATGGAACAATTGCCGTTGCTCACACGAATGATGTCTACCAAACATACTATTCTTCATGTTCAAGCGCTTGTACTACTGCATCTTCATGGAGTACTGAACTTGTTTCCAATGACACTTCTAGCCAAGTAGTATTGCAATTTGATGGCGATGGAACGCCTTGGATTCTGCTTACCCACAACACAACTGGTGCAACCTTGTTCAGTTTGAACGATGGAGCATGGGATGGCCAAGCAATAACTGCATGGCCAGGTGCTGCTGATTCCTTTGGCATGATGATTAACTCTGCAGGATATGTATTCACATCTCTTCACTTGGTTAGCGCCGGTGAATTATGGGCAGTAACTAACCCTACAGTTGCAGGCGCTGGTTTGTATGTAGATGCTGATGGAGATGGTTGGACTGGAATGCAAGAAATTTCTTGTGGAACAGACCGCATGGCTTCTTCATCCACTCCAGGTGATTTCGATGAAGATGGCCGCTGTGACAGTATGGATACTGTCAACAATTTACCTGCAGTAGGGGACTCAAGTGTTCTTACTCAAGGAGCAGACTTCGCATGTGCAATTCTTGCCAATGGAGGAATCGAATGTTGGGGTACTAATGCATATGGTCAACTCGGAGGATCTGCTTCTGGAGCATCATGGCCAACTGGCTTTGAAGCAGTGGACATAGATGCTGGAGAAAACCACGCTTGTGCACTTTCATCCGCTGGAGAGATTATGTGTTGGGGTAGAAACAACGCGGGACAGATTGGCACAGGAGCAACTTCAGCTCAAGAAAGCCCTACTGTCCTCACACTACCTAATAATCACCAAGCTGCTGACTTAGCAGTAGGTGCAAACCACAATTGTGTAACAACAACAACCAGCCAAATTTACTGCTGGGGAGACGGTGGAGATTCACAAACTGGAGAGTATTACGTCACAGATCCTTCTGCAGGATACGATGATGACTTTGAAGCAGCAACAATTGGTTCTGATTGGACATTAGAAGGTTCAGTTGGACAATTTGGTACTCAATGGGCACTAGACACTACCGATGCATCTTCCGGCACTAACTCATTCAAATCAAGCGGCCATGCCTCTTCTTCCGACATAGGGTTTTCAATAACTCGAATGTTTACAAGTGGAGCTGTTTCTTTTGATTACAAAACAGATACATGTCCTAGCCTAAGCGGTTGTAGTGACCGATTGTCATTCTCTATCGATGGAGTTGAAATCAATTCCTCAAAGGGACAAATGAGCAATTGGGTAACATTCAACAGCAGCATTACCGCAGGAATGCACACACTTAGGTGGTCTTTCATCAAAGATGGGTCCTCTTCAAATGATGCAATGGGTGACTATGTCGCAGTAGATAATATACAAATTCGAACAGGATTTAGAATCGAAAGTGGAGGAGTCGTTGACTCTCCTGAAATTATGAACCTAGATGCTGGCGGTCTAACCGATTCAATTGTTGCAGGAGAAAGGCATACTTGCGTAACTAACCACTTAGACGAAGTTTGGTGTATGGGTTACAACGGAGGAAGTAGCAAAATGGTTCTAGGAAATTCAAGTACCACTGCTACCAACTCTTCATCACTTGTTAAAGTCGATATTGGCTTTGGAACCGATTCAGTACGCTCCATAACTGCAGGTTATGACACCTCTTGTGCTATCTTGGACAACAGCACACAAGCAGTATGTTGGGGACAAAGAAGCGACTGGAGTGATTCCGGTGCAACAACTAGATCTGGAGAATTACTTCTAGGTTCATCCAGTCCATCCAACAGTGGAACTGTGGTTGACTTAGGCACAGCAGGCGACCGAATTTATTCAATCACAATGGGTGAATCTCATGCATGTGCTATTGTTGAGAACACTATCGAATGCTGGGGTGTAGAAGAGTCTGGTTCATTTGGACAAGGCTCTAGCACGACTGCAGCATACAGTACACCACAGACAATTTCTGTACCTTCTGGATTGACTGCAAAGCAGATTGTAATCGAGCATTCGATCGATTCAACATGTGGTGTCTTTGAAGACTCCGCTGGTGCTTCATCTGTAATTTGCTGGGGTGACGAAACTGCAGTAGGATATTCTGCTTCTAGTCCAGTTACTACACTTGCAGATTCACCAGTTGAAGATAGTAATGGCAACGAAATCATGCCTTCAGATGATTCACTCTCGCCTTATGATATCGTAGACTTGCAATCTGGTTCCTCCCACACATGCGCATTATCTCGTCAAGGATTGATTAAGTGCTGGGGAGGAAATCAACAGGCGCAATTGAGCATTCCTTTGACTTCAACACACCTTGGAGACGACATCAATGAGATGGGTGCTAATTTGCCATATATCGATTTAGGAGCAAATGTTACAGCAACACAACTGAGTGTAGGAAAATATCACAATTGTGTTATTGTGCAATCTAGCGTAGATAGTAGCATGAATGGAAAGGTCATGTGCTGGGGTTACAATCAGTACCGACAAACTCTCTACTCAGGTTCCTCTGCCAATCATGAACCTACACCGAAGATAGTCAACGCATTTGGTAACGATGTGAGTAAGATTGCAGCGGCATCTGAAGTTACTTGTGCATTGAAAACAGATGGAGAAATATATTGTATGGGCCGTAATTCAGAGCGAGCAATTTCTTCGACAAGTTACAGCGCCGGACAAGGAACTGCGACTGCTCTAGAATACTCAACCTCTGGTAAATTCGTAGATTTGTATGCATCATCTCATAGCAACGGTGCAGTATGTGCAACTTCAGTCACTGGAGCGATCAAGTGTTGGGGTCAAGGCACATTCGTCTCTCAGACTAACTCAAATCCTGTTGTATTTTATGACTTCAATGGAATCTTAAGTTCAGATTTATCTTTTGGAAATGACTTTGCTTGTATGGTTGTAGGCACAACAACTGAACTGCACGAAACTACTTCTCCGCCGACCAATGCAGGAGATATTGTATGCTGGGGATATGGAAGTTATGGACAATTAGGAACTGGTTCACAACCAAATATTGGTACCAATAATGACATACTAACTGCAAAACCAATTAATTTCAATGGAACACTAATGTCTGATGTCGAATCTGCTACGGACCACTCTTGTGCAATCTCCGATTCAGGAGAAGTGTATTGCTGGGGAAGGGGAACTTATGGCCGCCTTGGTTATGGAAATACTAACAGCTTAGGTGATAATTCAAACGAATTACCATTCCTAAACGCTGTCGATTTAGAAGGCAGTGCGAAATTACTTGCTTTAACAGAGACTTCGACTTGTGCTGCTATGCTCGACAATGAAGTCTACTGTTGGGGTTCTGGATCTAACGGAAGAACCGGTCAAGAACACACAGTCCACATTGGAGACCAATCTAACGAGATGGGAGTTAATCTCGCTCCAACCGATTTGCATATGCGTCCTACTGATTATGATTTAGATGGCATCATTGACCACTGGGACACTGATGACGATGATGATGGAACCCTCGACGTGGATGATGATTTCAGATTAGACCCATGTGCAGTCCTCGATACTGATGACGATGGAATGCCTGATTCAATTTATGCTGCTTGTTCAACCAATTTGATTGAAGATTTAGACGATGATAATGACAATTGGAATGATACAGATGAAGAAGCATGTATCTCAAATTCAAAAGATTCTACAAGTGTACCTCGGGATCTAGATGGCGACGGTACCTGTGACTATGTCGACACCGATGATGATGGTGATGGTTGGAGTGATGCTGACGAACAGGCTTGTGAGCGCAAGGAATGGGGAACAAGGAATGCTGCACAGGCATCCACTAGTTACGGTCAAAACTTGCATTATGATTCTGGCACAGGGATTATATTCTTACCAAATGATGCTAATCATGAGTACCAAACCGTGGGAATTGACAATTATCAAAGGTACATGAAATCTTTTGCACATTCTCCTACTATTTCACAGAACTCTGTAGCTTCAACTACTTACGGAAGTACTTCACAAACAGACTTTGATTACGAAAGTTATGGACAGGGTGCTTATATCGTGAATGACCACCAATTGTACTACTTGGAATACGGTTCTGGCACTAATTTTGCATATACGAACCCTAGTTCTAATTTAGTCCACACATTCGATAACAATCATGATGATTATTACCATGATATTTCAATTGCACCAGACGGAACAGTGTACATGACAGCCCACGATGAAATCGTAAGTATTTCTACAAGCAATGCCGTAACTGGAATTTCATACCCTTCGGGTGTGAGCAATTCTACAACAAATGCAGATTACAAGCAAATTAGTGTAGATTCAAATGGTGATATCCATTTGCTGGCTTATCATGATTTAGCATTACGAATTTACACTTGGGTCTATGACACAAGTTCAAATTCATGGAATTCAGGTTTAGATGCAGGTTCGGGTTCAATAACAGATGTTGGTCCTGGCCGCTCTTCACTCACTGTTGATTCCAACACACAACCGCATATTGCATTCATGAAAGGCTCAAGTGCTACTGACACCAATTCATTTGTAACATACAGTTACTATGACAATTCAGGTTCTAATTGGATTACAAGATTTACAGACCAAACACCATCTGGCTATTCAGGAGTCAGTTTGGAATTAGATTCAAACGATAATGTACATTTGGCATGGGTAGATAATGGTAACAGAACATTATATCACACTAAACTCTCTTCAATATCGAATGCTCAAACAACAACACAATTGATTCAGCATGGTAATTCGGGTTCAAGTTACTACCAGGGCCAATACGGCCACAAAAACCTCGAACTTGTTATTGGAGCAGGTGATGACCCTTGGATTATTTGGACTCCATATTCACGAAATAATGCAGTATACAATATGGTTGCACATTACGGTTCACCTATTGACAGTTCCTTGGACAGTACAGTTTATCCTGGCGATTATGATGGCGATGGAACATGTGACATGCTTGAAGTTGCTACCTTAGATTATGGATATGATAGTCTAATCTTTGAGATGGAAATGGATATTTCATACGCACCTGAATATCCTGCAATGATGCCAACTGGTGTTGCAATAAGCCCTTCACTACCATCCGGTTTGATCCTTAATACGACAACTGGAGAAATTAGTGGCCGTGTTACAACCAGTGATTTTGCTGGCTCTACTTACACTATTTCAACCACTTCTGGTGTTGAAGCATGGAGTACGAATGTAACAATCAAATCTACTATGGAAAATCCATTATACAACGGTTATGAAAACCTTTTCAACAATGGATACAGCGACCAAAGCTCTACTAAAACAGCCTTCGCTAGTAATGGTGAAATAGTCACTTTAGAGAGGTATACTAACACAAATAGCATCACGATAGATGGTATTGCTGCAGGTGGAAATCATGACTCAAATGATATTGTTTTGAGTATGAGAGAGCCTACGGGAGATTACCTTTGGGCCAAGAGCATTAGAGGGAACTCATTCTACATCGGAGATGTTGACGTTGACAACAATGGTAACATTTACGCATTATTCCAAGCAACTGCTACAAGTAGTGACCCTGTTGAATTCAATTTCGATGGAGTGACGATTGACACTAACGGAAAAACAACTGTTATTCTTGCAAAGTGGGATTACTATGGAAATCTACAGTGGGCAATCAATACTGAATCTACAGGTACTTCATCCACCGATTCAGCAATACTATCTGTAGGGGTTTCAGATGAAACTTCAGAAATGGACTTAGATAAGTCAACTGGTGATGTTGCAATAGTCGCTACTGCAAAGACTGCCAATGATGATTTGAAGTTCGGCGGAATGCAAGTTGGACCATTTGGAACTTGTCTATCTACACAGCAACCTTGGGTTGCGAAAGTCAACACAAATGGGCAAGTACAGTGGACAGCAGTTGGTACATCTGACCCAACTCAGTGCCGTTACTCTCATCAACATAATGTTGTTTTACATCATGATGGTTCCGTGACATCTGCAGGAAATGTTTGGACTAGTTCTGGAGGTTGGGATTATGACTTTGGTTCTGCTTCAGCATCTGCATCTTCATTAAGTTCCACCATTGGTTCATCTTGGATTGCACATACTGACAGTTCAGGAAATTGGGTTTGGGCCGAAAACGTGACAACTAATTCTAACTCGAATAACGCCAATACAAATCATTACTTTACAATGGACAAGTTTAGCGACGATACTCTATTCTTCGCATATGTCAGTGACATTAATTACTGTACGAAAATTGAATTCGCTGGAAGCTCTTCCAGTTCGCTGCCGACTCAGTATCAGTCGTCTTGCTTACACGCAGCAACTATGAACCACACTACCAGTGATGTTATTTCACTTGAAACTCGAATTGGCTATAGTGTCAATCATGATTCCTACAAGAGTGATTCGATCTATTCTGCAGTTGATTCTGACGATATTGCACATGTCTTAATCGATATGGATAGTGGTTACGACTTGAGGACCACTGGGTTTGACAAAGACCTAAACGTAGCATATGATGTTACTTCTACGTCTTGGTCTACTAACCACAGGACTACCGACTTTGGACTCGATAATTCGGATTCAATTTACTTCACAGGTTATCATGGTTCTAAGTTCATGCACAGGACAGCATCATTGCTGAGTCAATGTGGCATTGAAAATGGTGTTTATAATTGTCCTGGCGTTGATAATTGGGACTCAGGTCAACAATCATTGTCAGCTTCCAGCAGCAACGTTAGACTCTACAGATTCTTTGGAGATTTCGACCACGAGATAAACTACAACAGTCCGTCAGAAGGAACATCTATCACCTTCAAATTGATAGGTTTCCATGGCGCTTCACCAGCGACCTATACACTGAACAATAGTTCAGGAATAACCAACAGCGCTGCTTTGCCTTGTGGACTAAATTTCAATCCAAACAATGGTGCCATAACTGGTTCTCCTACCAACGGATGTACAGATACGGCAAATGAGACCTATACAATTACTGTAAACCTCGGTTCCTCATCATACGCATGGAGTAGAAGTCAATCATTTGAGGTAACATTCGGAATAAGTCCTGCATTACCTGTTGTTTCATACAACCCTGCAGATACTACCCAGTCCTACACTAGAGGTGTGGCGATCACTCCAATTGCCCCAACTGGAATTACGAACAGTGCAAACCTGCACCACTTTACCACATATCCGCCTCTACCGGCTGGATTATCGGTAAATAGTACAGGACACATTACTGGTACGCCAACTGCAAACCAAAGCACTGCAACCTTCAAGGTGAAGTCATGTAACAGTTGGAATGTATGTAGTACGGGTGTTCCGTTTACAATTACCATTGACGAACCTGCACCTGTGATTTCTTACCCTGATTCAGAATATGAATTCTTCAAGGATGTACCAATCACTCCAGTCGTACCAACAAGTACTGGTGGAGTTCCTTCCTCATGGGAGGTATCTCCAGACCTACCGACCGGTATGAGTTTGAGAGGCGATGGTGCAATCATAGGAATTCCATTCGTGGATTCACCTGCAACAAACTACACAATCTATGCTAACAATAGTGGTGGAACTGGAACTGAAGTAATTGAAATTACAATTAATGGAACTGGTGTATTCATCAATTACCCATACAATACTGCAGAATTGGCACAATACTCGCCAATGATGGCTTTGTATCCATCTACATCTGGAGCTGCTGTTGTTTCATGGACTATTGAACCAGCACTACCTAGTGGCATATTCTTCGGAACAAACAATGGTACAATTTGGGGAACTCCAAACACTCTGACCGAGAGTACTGTGTACACAATCAATGCAACAGGAGTTGAGGACTATGGAATCTCAACTGTGACCATATCTGTTCTCCTAGATACAGACCTGGACTCAATACCTGACGTCAATGATGACGATATTGATGGAGATGGCTGGTCCAACATTGATGAGATAAATTGTCAAACCGATGAAATGGATGAATCATCCTATCCAAGTGACATTGACCAAGATAAGATCTGTGACCTGCTTGATACAAGTGACGACAGAGCAATCATTGTCATCTACATGAAGGATAGCGTCGAATTAGCTAATGATTCAGCAATGAACTCACTAATTCCAATTACAGCAGGTGGAGACATTGACACTTGGGAGATTTATCCTGCATTGCCTCTTGGACTAGACTTCAATGGAACAATGCCTGGTCGCTCTACAACTGACACGGGTACAATTTCGGGAACGCCTACTGAACTCAGTGCTGCTACCGTATACACTATCTGGGCTAACAACACAAACTCTGGACAGAGTGGTTCATTCCAGATTACTTTGAGTGTATTGCTCGATTCTGATGGCGATGGCACACCTGACGTCTATGATGATGACATGGATGGCGACGGATGGTCTAACGAAATGGAGAATCTCTGTGGAGAAGACCCTGTTGATGCATCCAGCACTCCAATCGATACCGATGGAGATGGTCTGTGTAATTACATCGACAGCGATGATGACAATGATACATTCATTGACACAGATGAAATCATGTGTAACTCTGATTCAGAAGACCAATTCTCTGTACCAATCGATGATGACAACGATGGAATCTGTGATGCTCTGCAATCTGATAGAGACCTTGACGGATGGGCAGATGGCCCTGAAGAATCATGTGGCTCTGACCCAGATGATGCATCCAGTGTACCTGTTGATTCTGATGGCGACATGATCTGTGATTCACAAGATGATGACAGAGATGGCGATTATGTAGGAAACAACGTTGACGACTTCCCGGATGACCGTTCTGCTTCAAAGGATACTGATGGCGATGGTAAGCCTGACTCACTGTCAGGAACATCAACATCAGACCCACAATTGGTTGAAGACTTTGATGACGATGATGACAACTGGGAAGATTACAAGGAATCCGAGTGTGGTACAGACCCACTCGATGAATCTGACTTCCCTACTGACTCAGATGGAGATGGTGAATGTGACGCTCTAGAAGACGACACTGATGGTGATGGATTTTCTGATGCTGAAGATGCATTCCCACTGGATAGTAGCGAATGGCTAGATACAGATGGTGACGAAGTTGGTGACAATGCTGACGAAGATGACGATGGAGACACATGGTCTGACGCTGATGAAGAGAGATGTGGTTCTGACAGTCTTAATGCAGAAAGTATCCCAGAAAACATTGAGGATGAAACCACCTGTGTAACTGTCAAGACTGAATCTAAGGATGACGATGACGACAGCAGTTCCTCCACAATGTGGTGGATTTGCGTCTGCTTCCCATTACTACTACTGCTGCTTCTGATACCACTAATATATTGGTCCAGAGAAAAGGGAGAGTCCCTAATGGTACTTGTTGGAATGAAGAACGGACCTGAACCTGAACACACTACTGCAAGGCCTAACTTTGTCAGTGGAAGTGGAACAAAGAACGACCCGTTCGTGCTTAAACCAGGACACGTCGAAAACTTTGGAGACAGTTGTGAAAGTAAGGAAACTATCACTATCACAAACCTAGACCCTGAATCTCTGATAACAATCACAGATATGGCATCGCACACAAACCGTGGTCGATTCAATATGGATTCTATCCTAGTAGAAGGCAACTCTGATGATAAGGGCAGTGGCGCAATTGTCTTCACATTGAAGTTTGATGATAATGTAACTGAAGACGATGTTAGTGGAGTTTACAACGGCCAAATCAGAATCGGTAGTGCATCTGTTTACATCCTTTGGGAAGTAAAGGTTGGAGACCCTGAGGCCGATGAACTAGCAGAAGCTGATAGAAGAGCCAAGGAATTGAAGGCCCAAGAAGACGCTGAGAGGAAGGCAATCAAGGAAGCTGAAGCAAAGGATAAGGCTGACAAGAAGGCTGCTGAAGAGAAAGCCAAGGCTGAGAAAGAAGCCGCTGACAAGGCTGCCGCTGAAAAGGAAAAATCTGAGAAAGAGGCTGCTGAAGCAAAGGCGAAAGCCGAGATTGAGGCTGCTGATGCAATGGCAAAGGCTGAGAAAGAGGCTGCTGAAAAGAAACTCAAGGAAGCCGAAGAAAAAGCTGCTGCTGCTGAAGCAAAGGCAAAGGCTGCTGAAGAGAAGGCTGCTGCTGAAAAGAAAGCTCGTGAAGATTCAGAAGATGCTGCTCGTGTTGCTGCTGAAAAGGCCGCTCAAGAAAGGCTTGAACAGATGGAGAAAGAGATGGAAGAGCGCCGTAAGAAACTCGATGAAATGGATGAGGCTACTCGTAAGAAAGAGGAAGAACTCATACGTATTTCTGAGAAGGCTAAGAGCATCGATTTCACCACTCTTGGAGTTGCTGCTAGAAGCACTGTCTCCAAACCAGTTGAAAAGGGCGCTACTGAAGTCACAATGGGCGATACCTCTGAATTCGATGAAAGCGGCAGTGCTTGGGTCCAAGATGACGAAGGTGGCATGAACATCTCATGGACCGGAAAGACCGCAACTGCATTGACCGGTGTTAAGGGCCTCAAGAGAGGCTTCGCCGCTGCAGCAATGATCACAGCCAGCGATGACCTACAAAGAATCAAGGGAGTTGGACCTTTCATCGAGGATAAGTTGAATGCTCTTGGAATCTACACTTTCGAACAGGTTGGTAACATGACTTCAGAAATTGAAGAACAAGTTAACATCGCTATCGAATTCTTCCCTGGAAGAATTAAGAGAGACAAGTGGGCTAAGCAAGCAAAGAAATTCGCTGACCAAAAGTGAAACATATGGAATTAATTTCAGACTTGCTTGATTACTTAGATGGCTTGCCATTCGGTGCCAAAGTCGCTTTGTGTGTCCTTGGGATTGCGTTAGCATTAACTGGTGCTAGGTATGTTCTAATCAATCCATGGAAGGAGATTGTAAAAAGCAGTTCTGCAGGTTGGGACGATTTACTACTAGGACCTCTTGCCATTAGATTGAATCTATTCATAATAGCAGGAGGATGCCAATTATCTGCTAAATGGCTAATCGATTCAGATGTTGATTACAACACACTGCAACCATATTTTGGTGCGACTTACATAATGATTGCAACCTCGATTTCAAGTGTATCAGCAAAATATCTGATGCCAGTAATCCTTGAACAATTTCAGAAAAAGGATGCAGTTACCGTTTCGGGAGGAAACCCAATCTTGGTAATTTGTACTCGTGCAGCACTATATTTTGTGGGCTCATATTTTGCTCTGATTGAACTTGATATCGATTTGTTCGGTATATTTGCATCATTAACATTGATTGCACTTATCATGGGAATTGCAATGCAGCAAACCATTAGCAACATTGCTAATTCATTCTTATTGGCAGTAGACCAACCATTTGAGGTAGGAGATAGAATAGAAGTTGGAGAAACATTGGGAACAGTAGTATCAATCGGTGTTCTGTCAACCAAAGTTCTTGACCGTGATGAAAGATTAGTAATCATTCCTAACAATACAATCGTATCTTCAGATATTGTCAACCACGCAAGAGGTGGTGGAGAAGGTACTGCAAGTCGTAAATCTCTGGTTATGGACATAGGTGTAAGTTATGATGAAGATGTTGACCATGTCAAGTACACTCTACTCACACTTGCTAGAGATTCTCCTTACTGCTTGGATAATCCAGAGCCAAGAGTTTTGGTAAACCAACTCGATGATTTCACTAAAAATTTCAGGCTTTTTTCATGGATTGAAAACTACAATGAAGAGTTCATTGCAAGAGATTGGATTCTGAAATCAATCGATGAGAATTTCAACAGTGAAGGAATATCAATTTCATTCCCTACAGAAATTGAAATCGATGGTGAGTTAGCTTCAATCGACCAGTCTGCTAAGGCTGAGCGTCAAAAAATTGCTCGTGAACAGATGGCTATCGAAGATCAGCGATTCCAAGAAGATAGAGAAGCGGCACGTCTGCGCCTAAAGGAATTAGAAGATAAGATGCTGAAGGCTCAACTATCTGGTGGCAAGGTTTCAGATTTAGAATTTGAAGCACAAGCTCTTGAAGCCGAGTTAGACGCCTATGAAAGCGAAGGCTAAGGAACGTACAAAGTGACCTAAGACGCAGGGCCTCTGATTAGGAAGACGACCCATAGTAGTGAGAGCAAGACTCCACAGATTTGGAAGATCCTACGTCCGTGCTTTTCATCACTGAATAGTCCGGATAGGCGGTCTCCGAAGAAGGTCCAAGCGATCATCGCAGATACGCAAGTTACTAGTGAAACCAAGATGATCACACTAATTCCAACAAAGCCACCACCCAGAGGTTCCATGTATTGACTCATCATGATAATGATGAATGCCCATTCCTTACCGTTGACATACTGCATTGCAATACCGGTCTTGATTCCGAGTTTGCCTTCACTAGTTTCTGCTTCGATTTTGGAGGGGTCAATTCTGAACATTGCCACAACCATCGCACCAAGGAAAACCATTCCAATCCAATGAAGAGCAGTGAGTGCGATTTCATTTCCATCCAGAGAGTTGACGAGGAATCCGATTATGAGTTCAATCGAGACAAATCCAATTGCCATTCCGGTGATTAGTGTGATATTGGCCTTCTTTCCAAACATGCCACTGTGAGCAAATGATGTCAGAGCATTAGGCCCGGGAGTCAACAATCCCAAAGCAAGTAAGAGCAACAACTGAAGTAAAGCAGTTGTAGCATCCATGATTGCTCTACCCTATCATGATAAATAATAATTGAGACAGTTAAACTGTTCAAATCACATGTTACGGCGATACTGTCCACCGACAGCAAACAGTGCATCAGTAATTTGACCAAGTGAAGCAACCTTGGAAGTTTCCATCAATTCCTCGAATACATTGCCGCCTTCTCTAGCGACCTGCTGTAATCTACTGAGTGCCTCTTCATCGCGAGGAATTGCCTGAGTTCTCTCAAGACATGCTTGTTTCTCATCAGGGTTAGCACGAGCAAGTTCCATGTCGAACTCGTCTGCGGAATCTTCGTCGAAGTCTGTAGCATTTGGATTCAGGAATGTGTTTACACCAATGATAGGTAGTGTTCCATCGTGCTTGAGGTGTTCGTAGTACATGCTTTCATCTTGGATCTTACCACGCTGATACATTGTTTCCATAGCACCAAGAACACCGCCTCTGCGAGATAGTGCTTCGAATTCCTGAAGAACTGCTTCCTCAACCAAGTCGGTTAACTCCTCTACGATGAATGAACCCTGCATAGGGTTCTCCGTCTTTGTCCAACCGCTTTCTTTGTTCACAATCAACTGAATTGCGAGTGCCCTTCTAACCGACTCTTCAGTTGGTGTAGTAATCGCTTCATCATACGCATTGGTGTGCAGTGAGTTAGCATTGTCCTGAATTGCCAATAATGCTTGCAAGGTAGTACGAATATCATTGAAATCAATCTCTTGGGCGTGAAGGCTTCTACCACTGGTCTGAATGTGATACTTGAGCTTCTGACTGCGAGCGTCTGCACCATACAAATCACGCATGGTTACTGCCCATATACGGCGAGCAACTCTTCCAATGACCGTGTATTCTGGGTCTAGGCCATTAGAGAAGAAGAACGAGAGATTTGGTGCAAATTCTGCTACATCCATTCCTCTGCTTCGGTAATACTCAACATAGGTGAAACCGTTTGCAAGAGTTAGTGCCAACTGTGTAATTGGGTTTGCACCTGCTTCTGCGATGTGGTAGCCGGAAATTGAAACCGAGTAGTGGTTGCGTACTCCGTTATCGATGTAGTACTGCTGAACATCTCCCATCATCTTGAGAGCGAAAGGTGTTGAGAAGATACAGGTGTTTTGGGCTTGATCTTCTTTGAGAATATCAGCCTGAACTGTTCCTCTAACTGTCTGAAGAGTCTTTGCTTTGATTTCTGCATATGTAGCTGCATCTACCATTTCGTCTCCTCTCTTTCCGACTGTTACAAGACCGAATCCATTGTGACCTTCTGGCAAATCACCACGGTAGCCACTAGCATCTGCTTCTAATTGCAGATGCTTCTCGACTTGTTGGTCGATTGCTGCATTGAGATAGAATGCAAGAATCACTGGAGCTGGTCCATTGATTGTCATTGAAACTGAGGTATTTGCGTCACACAAATCAAATCCAGAATAAAGACGCTTAGCGTCATCTATGCTAGCGATAGAAACACCGGAGTTACCGACCTTACCCCAAATATCTGGGCGACGGTCAGGGTCACGCCCATACAGAGTTACACTGTCGAAAGCGGTAGAAAGGCGAACGTAATCTTGGCCTTGTGAAAGAAGGTGGAAGCGACGGTTTGTCCTCTCCCCCTCGCCTTCTCCGGCAAACATACGAGCACTCAACTCATCGGTTCGCTTGAATGGGAATACTCCTGCTGTGAATGGGAAATGTCCTGGGGCATTCTCTCTTGATATCCAATTGTACATGTCTCCATCATCGGAATACTTCGGAAGTGCGACACGAGGGATCATCTGATGAGACAAGGATTCAGTAACTGTTGAAACTGTGAATGGCTTTCCACGAACATAGTAGGTGAATTCGCCACTGGAATATTGCTCTGCCAAATCTCTGAAATCTGAAACGACTTGACTTGCTTCTGCAATCTCTTCACGTAATTCCGCTAGATGCTCCTCAACCTCACTCTTGATTGAAGGCAACTCTTTGCTTGCTGTCTCAAGATGTTGCATTACTCGCAACTTCTCTGCAACACTGCCATTTTGTGAATGGTAATCGCGAACAACTGAGGATATCTCTGAAAGATAATGCACACGCTCAGGAGGGATTACTCCCTTGCGCTCTCCAATTACACCAATCGGCTCACTTGCATTGAAATCAACCATTGCGGCTAATTTCTGCCATAGAACATCCACACCGGGGTCTGCAAATTGACTAGCTATTGTAGCAACTACGGGGAGTTCCAAATCTTCGACATCAAACATGTTACGATTGCGTCTAACTTGTTTTCGAATTGCACGCAGTGCATCTTCACTGCCTCTCTTTTCGTACTTGTTTAGCACGACTAAGTCCGCTACATCGAGCATCTCGATTTTCTCTAACTGAGTATGAGCACCGAACTCTGCAGTCATGACATACAATGAACGGTCTGAAACAGTAGTAATCGCATCACTACCTTGTCCAATTCCGCTTGTCTCACAGAAGATTAAATCGAAGCCAACAGCCTTTGCGGCCTCGATTGCTCTATCGAGGTTAGCACTGATTTCTGAACCGCTACCTCTGCTCGCTAAAGAGCGCATGAAGAGGTTGTTATTGGAAAGTGAATTCATTCTGATACGGTCGCCTAGTAAAGCACCACCTGTTCGCTTTCTAGTTGGGTCAACACAGAGTAAGCATACTTTCTTGTCGGGGTTGTCACGAAGAATTCGCAGCATTAATTCGTCCAACAAACTGCTCTTTCCTGCACCACCTGTACCTGTAAAACCGATTACTGGGACTTCAGAATCGCTAGAGCGAACCTTGTTGAGAGTCTCTTTGAATTCATCATCACTTGCAGATTCTGATAGAGTCATCAGAAGACCTACTTTGGCCATATCATTCGCCGTAATCGGTCCATCGAGACTTGCTATTCTACTGCCTGCAATCAAGTCGACCTCGCTCGCAGTACCCATCAAATCGTGAATCATTCCCATTAGTCCCATCTTTCGGCCATCATCTGGAGAATATATTTTGGAAATACCACTCTTGTGTAAATCTCTAATTTCAGGAGGAGTAATTGTTCCACCGCCGCCGCCAAAGATGCGGATGTGCTCACAGCCTGCTTCATCTAGCAATTGACGAATGTAGGTGAAGTACTCCATGTGTCCACCTTGGTACGAAGTCAAAGCAACTGCATGTGCGTCTTCCTGAACTGCACAATCGACTACATCTTTCGCCGATCTATCGTGTCCAAGGTGAATAACTTCAGCTCCGCTGCTCTGAATCAAACGTCGCATGACGTTAATCGCTGCATCATGACCATCGAATAGGCTTGCAGCAGTGATAACACGAACCGGACCGGTCGTAGTTTCAAACACCGGCGCCTCCTCCGACATGCTCCTACGGAGCATACATTCGTTCATCATGATACCGTTGTAATCAAAGGCCTAGAAGTGGGTGCGAGTTGTATGCGGCCCCGTTGGATAATGGCTCAACATGAGGTCGCTATCCTCGACGCCAATGCCGAAGCATTAGGCGCCAATATGGATGAGTTGATGACAACTGCAGCAGAACATCTTGCGAATGCACTAGACGGAGCCCCCAAACCAATCTGGATATTGTGTGGTCCAGGCAATAATGGTGGAGATGGATTCAGATTAGCAACTATGCTAGATGAATGCAAGGTTATCGCAACACATGACAAGCAAAAGAATGCCCTTGCTCAAAGGGCTAGAGAGGACTGGAAAGGAGAAATTTACTCAATAGAAAACCTGCCATCACAACCCCCTGCTGTGATTGTTGATTGCCTACTTGGCGCTGGCTCACAAGGTAAGCCAAGAGGTGAAATCCTCAAATTGATGGAAACTATTCCCGGCAGACCAATGGTATTAGCGTGTGATATGCCAACGGGCTGTGGTTCAGGAATTTCGTTCAATGCATTCAGAACCGTTACATTCGAAGCTCCAAAATCAAACATGATTGACTCGAATGGAAAACTATTGCCTGAAGTGGGAGACTTATTCATAGCACCAATCGGTTGGCCAGAAGAAACTCTAGACCCTGGGCCGGGAGATCTTCTACGATACCCACACCCACAAGAAGGACAAATCAAAGGGGACAGAGGCAGAGTTCTGATTATTGGAGGAGGTCCATATCATGGAGCCCCAATTCTTTCAGGAATGGCTGCAGCAAGAATGGGGGTTGACCTAGTTCATGTTGCAATGCCAAAGTCAGCCACTGCCAGGGCAAAGTGGCCTAGTGAATTGATTCAAGAACCGATGACAGACCAAGAAATAATCACAGATGTTTCTGGATTGGTCAAACGTTGCATGACAGGAAGAGGAGTTCAGGCGATGGTCATAGGTCCGGGAATGGGCGATGCTCCTGAATCATTAGAGGCTGTCAAAATGCTAATCCAATCAACTCCAAATATTCCCAAAGTAATCGATGCAGACGCAATCAAAGCGTTGGAAGGCTGGCCTCAACACCTAGTTGGAGTCGTTACTCCTCACCAAAAGGAATTGGAAAACTGGATTGGAGATATTGAATCAGTACCAGAATTACTCACCGGTTCTGGAGAAAGAAGAGTCGTTATTCGAACCGGAGCAGAGGATATCATCATTGGCTCTGCTGGGCGCGGAGGGTTATGTAAAGGTGGAAATCCGCGCATGTCAATGGGGGGAACCGGAGACCTTCTTGCGGGTAGCATAGGCGGCTTACTGGGGCTTGGATTATCTCCTTGGAGTGCAGCAAGACTCGGTGTCCACCTAATGCGAGTTGCTGGAAAATTGGCTGAGAAAGAAATGGGACCAGGTATGGTAGCGGATGATATACCGCCTTATCTGTCAAGGGCACTGATCACAGGACCGGTTCTTCTCCGTCCACAAGGGCAGGAAGGCCTTTCTTCTTCCTGATGTAATCAGTATAATTCCCATAATATTTGGTGACGATTCCATCCTGTAACTCCCAAATCTGATTGACGATTTGGTCGAGGAACCATCTATCGTGACTGACGGTTACAATTGCACCTTCATATTCAGTAAGAGCCTCTTCAAGAGTTTCTTTTGCGTCCATGTCCAAGTGATTAGTTGGTTCATCGAGCAGAAGTAAATTGTTTTCTTCTAGCAGAATTTTTAGTAATGCAATACGAGCTCTCTCCCCGCCTGAAAGTTTGCCCAAAGGAGTATCAACTTGCTCCTTAGCAAATTGGAAACGGCCCAAAGCAGCACGGATTTCTCCATATGACATGTCAGGGCGAAGCAATTCAACTTGCTTTACCGCATTCAGTTTGAAATCCAGAGTACGGTGGTCTTGGTGATAGTAACCGACGATGGCTCCAGGTGCAAGGTCTCTGGTTCCTGAATCGATTACTTCATCACCAGTAATCAACTTCAGGAGCGTGGTCTTACCTTGACCATTTCCTCCAACAATACCTATTCTATCGCCTTTGGAAATTTCTAAGTCCTGATTATCTAAAATTGGACGTTTCAATCCTTCGAATTTCTTTGAAGCGCCTAAGAATTGAATGATATCATTGCTTGACTTATCTGCTGCTTCGAGATTGAATCTCAGTCCCTTGCGCTGCTTCGGTTTTCGTGCGTTCAAGGCTTTGAGTTCCTGTTGCATTCTTTCTATCATTTTGTGCTTAGCTGAAATCGACTTGTCGTACTTGTTAGCGGATTTCATAGAACGGAGAGCGTTCTGAGTATTCGCTATTTTCTTCTCCACATTCTTGATTCTATCATCAAGGGCAGCAAGGAAGTTTTGTTTCTGTTTTAGGAACTCTGAATAATTACCCTTGTAATTCCAGTTGCGAAGATTGTCCACTTCTACAATCCTCGTACAAACTTGGTCAAGGAAATACCTGTCGTGAGATACGATCAATTGAGCACCTACGAACTCATTTATGAATTCTTCAAGCCATTCAGTAGTCTCAATATCCAAGTGGTTTGTCGGCTCGTCAAGGAATATAACATCGACTCCAGCAAGACCTACAAGTTGGCGAGCAAGAGCAAGTTTGGCCTTCTCCCCACCAGATAATTTGTTGACTTTCATCTCCATTGGGTGCTGGTCTAGACCTAACATCTCCAAAATCGCCTTAGCAATATTTGCAACATTTCCTCCACCTGAAGCTCCGAGCATTGTTTGGAGTTCAGAATAGCGGTCCATCACAGGTTGCCAGTTGCCATCATAGAATGAAGGGTCAACCATCTGTGCTTCTATCGCTGCGATCTCTTCTTCCAGCTCTTGGAATTGGCGCCCCTTACGAGATAACTCTTCTTCGATAGTTGAATCTTCATCAATATCTCGAATCTGAGTCAGATATGCTATGCGAATTCCTGAAGCGAATTCGATATCTCCAACATCCTGCTTTTGTTCTGAAATTGTATTGAGCAGTGTTGTCTTTCCGGCACCATTATGACCGACTATTCCGATTCTGTCACCCTCGTTTACCATGATGTTGATGTCCTGCAATACGGTGACTGGACCGAATGAACGGTCTACACCTTCAACGCGGATTAATTCGCGGGACATATTTCGAGGCGGCTCCCTATCTCTTATGGACTCACCGTTTGATTTTGCTGGCAAAATCCATACTAGCAATAAAAATTAGATTATTTACTTACAAATTACCATTATCTGAAATTCAACATCTCAATTATGGAAAATGAAATACCATCTTCCGGAATCTAATATCTTGAATCCGTCACAGGCTAGAAGTATGCCTTTTGATGCATCGAGACAAAGGTAAATAGGCGTAAGAGAGTTATGTCATAACATGGCGAGTGAAAGTACCAAACAACGTCCAACCGCAGCAGAATCATTAGTTAAGGCAACAGTTGCTGTCCTTGACAATGTTAATGTTCAAGCACACATGGACCGTGCATCAATGGAAACGGCAAAGCGTTTAGGAGCGCACACTATCACATTCCTAGGTTGAACTTACAGAAAGGTCATTGACACTGACACTTTGGGACAAGCGTGGACATAACTGCAATTTCGGCAGCAGCCGTGATGTTTATTCTCGGTGCAACCTCACCAGGTCCATCTTTAGCTGTAGTTCTACGCAACACGATGATTGGCGGTAGGCCTCGAGGTTTAGCGTGCGCAGTGGGGCATGGAATTGGATTCGGATTCTATGCTGTTAGCGTAGTATTCGGTTTAGTTGTGATAATGGAAAACAATCCTGATGTATTTACACTAATGCAAATTATTGGTGGATTGTTTCTACTCTACCTTGGAATTGGTATGATTCGTAGTGAAGAAGCTGTCATAGTTCAATCAGAAGGTAAGCGTGAAGGATTTTTCGAAGGTTTCTTCATTGCATTTTTGAATCCCAAAATTGCAGTATTCATGCTCGCAGTTCTCTCCAGTGTACTCGACCCATCGATGTCAAACGACACAAAATGGATTATTGCAGGAATGGGGATGACGATTGATACCGTATGGTACGTGATCGTCGCACTTTTGCTATCCAAATCTACAATATTAGCAAAAATTGAGCAAAATCAACGTAGTTTGAATATCGCTACTGGTGTTTTGATGATTGGTTTAGCAATATGGACAGCATACAAACTATCTGGACTGTGACACATCAATACTATTGATGTCAAGTGAAAACGGTCAGTTATGCCAGAGCTTCCAGAAGTCGAAACCGTCCGCACTGGACTGTCTCGTTCTTGGGTTGGTAAGCGAATAGACGGTGTGGATTTACGCAGAGAAGGCCTGCGTTTTCCATTTCCTGAAGACCTCGAGAAAAGACTCATTGGAAGGACAATTACTGCGATAAGAAGACGTGCCAAATATCTCTTAATCGACCTTGATAATGATGACATCTTACTTTCTCACTTAGGAATGAGTGGAAAATGGACACTTGATGCTAGTGATTGCGAAGGTAAGCATGACCACGTCGTCATCTATCTCGATGACGGAACGATGTCGGTATACAATGACCCACGGCGATTTGGAGTTATGGATATCTACTCGGGTACATCTCATAAATTGCTGGACCATTTAGGCCCAGAGCCTCTAGAAGAATGGACTGCTACAGACTTATATGAAAAACTACAACGTAGGAAAAGTCCTATCAAAATTTGTATTCTCGATCAAAAAGTGGTAGTTGGTGTTGGCAATATCTATGCTTGTGAAGCACTAAACAGAAGCAAGATTTCCCCTACTCGTTTGTCAAACACAATCAAACTAAAAGAATGTGAGAAGTTAGTCAATGAGATAAAAATCATTCTTTCAGAAGCGATTCAAGTAGGTGGCTCATCATTACGAGACTTTGCAGGTGTTGATGGAACTCTTGGCTATTTCATTCACCAGTTCAAGGTGTATGATAAAGAAGGGGCAGAGTGCGAATGCGGAGGGATTATTGAGAGACTGGTCCAAGGTGGACGCTCAACATTCTGGTGTAGTTCTTGTCAGAAATGATCAGTAGTTTTCGAGAACTGTCCTTACATCTTCAACAAATAAGTCAACTGGGAAATCATAATCTGACCAAACCACTCTTCCCATTAGATTTGAATCCAAGATATAGGTGGGAGATGGATGGGCAACTGTGTATCCTTCATCAGAATCATCTGATTCCTCGTATGGATAAACTCCATATGTTTCGTAAACCATATCTAAAGCTGAGCCTGAACCTGTTAGGTGAGGCCAATCATACCCTCTGTCTTCAGTCCAATTTTGCAACTTTGAGGGGGAGTCATGTCGCTTATCTACAGTTACAGATACAATACTAATTTTTTCTAATTCTTCATCTGACAAAGTTTCTTGAACCATTTTTACATTCTGACTAGTTACTGGACATGTTTCATCACACCGAGTAAACATGAACACTAGTATCACAACTTTACCACGCTGCTCTTCTAGGCTCCATAGGTCTCCGTCTGCGCTTTCTAGAGTAAATTTGTAGGTGTCGCTACCTGCCAAATCGCGGCCATGGAATGTAATTTCTTTTTCATCATCAGAGGTGCAGCCTGGTAAAAGAAACATTAATGCCAGAATTATTGCAGTAAACCTCATTTCATTCCTCCAAATCAATTACTGTCCGCAAATCTTCCATGAATAAATCAATTGGCCAGTCGTATTCACTCCATACTACTCGGCCCTTGAGATTAGTATCCAAAATGTATACTGGTTGAAGATGAATTTCTTGATATTCCTCTTCATCATAAGGTACGATATCATATTCTGAATATGTATTTTTTATTTCGTCAGAATTCCAATCTGTAAGATGTGGCCAATCCAGACCCATGTCTGCCGACCAGTCCCTCAGAACATCGGGAGAATCGTGCCTCCAATCAATTGTGACAGAAATGAATGAAACCTTTTCAAGTTCATCTGAAGTTAATTGCGATTTGACGGTTTTGAGATTATTAGAAATCATTAGGCAAACATCATCACAACGAGTGTAGACGAAAGCAAGGATTACGACCTTGCCCTCATTATCTTCGAGTGAATATGACGATTGGTTTTGATCGCTCAAAGTGAATTTGAAGGTATCCATTTCACCCAAGTCTTTGCCATTAAACTCAGGACTGTCTTCGGAAATACATCCTGGCAGCAATAGCAGTAAACAAGCGAATAGCACTCGTATCTTCATACCTAACCACTCAGAATTCTCTCCAACCCTTACCGCATTTCTTGCAAGTTAGCATTCGAGTTTCAGGCTCATCGGATGAGCGAGTCTGTTCAAGATAGGAATATACTTCCCGAGATTCACATTTCAAATCAGGGCAGATGTATACATCCTTAGTCAACACACCCTTCAACTCATCAGAATCTTTGATGACTTCGTAGACTCTTGTTTCTGCCTTAGTAGACGATTGAATATTTGCAAATTCTTTGTTTTGGGGTCCTTGATACCCACATTTGTAATTGGTGCAATTAATGTCACCAGTTGGAGTAGGGAATGCCAATGTACCACATTCGGGGCAGAACATAGGAACAGGTGGAGGAACCTACATATCAACATTTTGAATATCTTAGCAGCAATTGGTTCATCAATGTAGTCGGTTTGGACTACCATATGTGGCTATGGTATGACTGGAGAGCGGCCGCTGTTTCTGATTCTGATGGCAATCTTTTGGATGTAGAAGAATGGGATGGTTGGAAGAACACAGATGCTGTATGTGCACGTATGGACATAATTGCATTTGGAGCACTTACGCCTGAAGCTGAAAGACTGTCTGAAAGATTCCCTGATGCGAAAGTTTTGATCCATGGTGACGAGGATTTACCAGATGCTGACTGGCCAATACCTAGTGAAGAAGCGTTAGAAGCATTAGACAGAGCAGCGATCTTACTTTCTAAGCGTGGGGTTGATGCTGCTGCTGGTGACCCAGACAGAAGATTAGAACACATTCTAAGAGCATCTGATGAACTACGAACTACTTTCATTACAATTGAAGGAAGGCTAGTTGAATGGGTAGGATTGTTTCTTCCAGAAGCAAGATTCGAAAAAGACCGAAGTGGACTTGCTAAGAAAGTTATCAACGCATCCAATTTGAGTGATTTGGCTGAAGAGATTGGTATTGGCATGCCCCCACTGGGTCCGACCGATGCGGAATGGGATAGCCTTCATGATTGGGCAAAGAGTGTATGGGAAATCAAAAACCGACTCGAGAGTATGGAAGATGTTGTTAGAGAATTAGCATCGCAGCACCTACCTTCGCTATCTGGACTTCTAGGCCCGATTCTTGCAGCCAGACTTTGTGTTGAAGCCCACGGTCGTGCTAGGTTAGCTAGACTTCCAGCAGGCACAATGCAAATTTTAGGTGCTGAAAAGGCATTTTTCAATCATCTGAAGACAGGTGCTCCATCTCCTAAGCACGGTCATATTTTTATGCACCCTTGGATTTCACGTTCACCTCGCTGGATGCGAGGAAAGATTGCAAGAACTGTTGCTGCTAAAGCGACAATAGCCGCTAGATGTGATGAATTTGGAGGAGAAACTTGGAGTCAAGAAACCATCGATGCAGTAGCCGCCAAGGTGGAGACTATTCGAAGCGAGAATTCAACTCCACCACAGCGGTGAGATTATGGGCAAAAAACGCCGACTCTCATGGGCCGTTATGGTTGATGGAAGGGCTATTTGGACAAGGAACGCTGTCCCAAAGTTGTCTCAATATGGAGAGTCACTTCGAAGATTCAAAGGCACTGAATACAGGAGATGGGACCCTACTCGATCTAAATTAGGTGCGGCTCTATCTCGTGCAAGACACACACAGTATGACTTACTTCCACAAGATGGAGACACTTGTCTGTACCTAGGAGCTGGTCATGGAACATCACTTTCGCACATCCACGACCAAGTTTGTGGAATTGACAACCAAAAGAATGGACGTATTATCGCAGTAGACCTATCGCCTAGGTGTTTGCGCGATTTAGTTCATCTAGCAAGCCTTCGGCCTGGTTTAGTTCCAGTTCTTGGAGACGCTAGAAAGCATTCAGCGTGGGGAATTATGGTTGCATCTAAGGTAGATTGGTTACTACAAGATGTTAGTCAAGCTGGACAGGCGGAAATTTTCATCAACGCTGTAAAACGGTTCCTGAAAAAGGGCGGAAAGGGCTTACTCTCTCTGAAAGCAGCATCAGAACGTTTCAATGAAGGAGGAGAAAGAGAAGTCTTCCAAAATGTTAGAGACCAACTAGAAGATGCAGGGCTAACTATTGAAGAACAAATCGATCTTCACGGACTAGAGGACAATCATTGCCTCTACTTCGTTACAAATTGAGCCTCTTTAGATTTTAGAAATCTATTCTTCCTCTAATATTTCATCGACAATCTTGTCAGTATCAATATCTGTAAGAGTCCTCACAGCATCGACTTTACTACGAGTGAAAACCATGTATGCCGAAGCTAAAATCAAGATAATCAATAACAAAACTAACCATGTGTTCGATGTGGATTCTTCTGCTGAAGAGCCTGCATCTAGTGATGTGCCCGCATTTTCATTGCCATAATTCCAAGTAAAAGTCGTAATCGACGCCCATGGTGAGTTTCCAGTTCTAGTAAATTCCTCAGTGATTTTGTTTCCTCTTTCATCGTAGGTATAATTCCAATAACTAGTCCAATTATTTGGTCCATCATGCTGTTCTTTGGAAACTAATTTTCCAGAGTCATCATAGGAGTAATTTGTCGTCTTTGAAAATTGACTTGAACCATAAATATTAGTCAATGTTTCAGAATTCAAAACATTGGTTCCATCGTATTCATATTCAATAGAACTACTCAGTTCACCATTAGTCGATGAATCAACCTTAGCCATATTTCCACTCTCATCATAGGTAGTTTCGACAGTATAGGATGAGTCTCCATAAGAGGAATTTGTTAGAACCTCTCTGCCTTGGCTATCGTAACTATACACGGTATGCTGTTCTTGATTCAATGAATAATTACCACCATTATTGGAAAATTCAGCCCAAGTGCTTGCGCTTACTAAATCTCCTTGATAGGCAAATGTCTCTTGCCAAAGATAGATTACATCACCATCAGAATCGTACCAGTATAGCGAAGTATTGGAAATCGTGCTATCTTCATTATAGGATATGAATTTGTGATGTAGAGAGTCATAAGTTGTATCTGTTCTCTCGAACAACCTGCACTGCGAATCGTAGGAAAGATTCGATTCCATAGAGTGCATCGCAGCCATTTCCGCATCCTCAGTTATCCACTCGTAGTTTTCCTTAATTATCACCCAACAATCATCTGTCTCTGAATCTTCTGCGGATACTGCATATAAATTACTGAAACACAATGAGATTAACATTATTGACATAAGCAACGAGGTTCTTTGCATATTACAAAGTAAGTAAAGCGCGATTATAACTTTAGTCACTACTCAGGTTGAAAATGTTCAAATTTTGAAAAAGAATGTTTCAATGGAAACATCGATTGCACTAAACTGCTAATGATATCAGAAGTCGCCTTCTACTCTTGGAGCCAAGAAGTATTCGACATGACCTGCACCATCTGCAAAGTCGAAAGTAATCCTTAGAGGGAAGTTCTCACCGAATCTTAGGTTTACATTTTCAATACCTTGCATAATCTTAGTCATTGGAATAAGATAGGTTAGAGAGTACTGGGAGCGAGCAGGACTACTGCAATCGATTGCGACTAGTTCGTCCTTAGAGAACTCGACGTGTACAGAATCAGTTGAGCCGTTAACATTCACTGCGAAAGTATCCGCTGTAAGTGATAGATTGACTAAATCTCCAACTTGGCGAGCTGCACGTAGTGCTTGGCCAAGGTCAGATCCAGTAATTGTGACCCCACAAGGCAGTTCCAATGATGGAACATTTGGGGGGCTCAGGGTTGTATTATCAAGAGGGCGAAGATTCAAGTCGATTCTACCAATATTGACAGTTGCTTGTCCCGACTCGTCATTGTAAGCTAACTCAACCATGTCACCTGGACCTGCAAGGCTTAGAATGTCCTTCAGTTTCCTCATTTCAAGACCCAATTTGGTCTCGTCAACTTCCCAAGTATCGAATGCAGCGCTATCTACATCCATCTTAATCATGGCTACGTGTGAAGGGTCTACAACCCTTACAGATAATCCATCTTCTCCGAAATCTAGTCTTGCCTCCTCAACTACGACCCCAAGTGTTTCTACTATGGTTCGCATGAGTTCTTGACGGGCTGTGACGTTCAACATGAGAGCACCCCTATACTTTGTTTGCTTCTTTGGAGGCTTATGAACCTTCTAATTGCTGAGGCACACTTTCGCGCGCCTTTGAGGTGATTTTTCAATTCCGCATATTGGTGAGATGGTTTCATCAAGGGGGGCTTAGTGGACAGGATATGGCAGATATTGCACCCCTGCTCAAGGAAGATGGCGAACCTTTCAAGGTAGCAGTTCTAATTCCGACAATTAACAACGCTGTTGAATTGGAAATAGTCCTAGAAAGACTGTCTAAACAAACATACTCAGATTTTGAAGTTGTTATTTCGGATTCCAAATCAAAGGATAACACAAAAGAGATTTGTGAAAAGTACGGGGCAACTTGGATTGACGACCCATCGCGAAATAGAGCAAATGCGTGTAATTTCGCACTGGAACAAATGGACCACGACCTAGTTCTGTTCACAGACGACGACACAATTCCTCCACTAGATTGGGTTGAAAAATTAGTTCGCTGGTTCGATGACCCAGAGGTTGGAGCAGTAGGTGGCCCTAACTTTGCACCTGATGAAGATCCATTTGGAGCAAAGTGTGCTGATGTCGCATTCTGTACTAAATTTATGACTGCAGGTACACGCTATGGCGCTCAACCAAAAGGGAAACTAGTTCCAATTACTCACAACCCTGGAGTTAATTGTGCTCACAGAATGGCAAACCTTCGTGAAGTCGGGTTTTTCGAGGATGGATGTATTGGAGCAGAAGATGTAGTGCTGGATGCTAAGATTCAGAGAAAGGGGCACAAGTTGTTTATCGACCCTGAAAATGTCATGCCACATCGTCGACGCAGGCCATTCAGGCCATACATGAAGCAGATGCGTAATTATGGCTACACACGAATGGTTGCTAACAAGCGATGGCCAGAAATCGCTGAATGGTCCCACACCGCTATCGGATTCTTCCCTTGGATCGTAATCGCAGCTGCAATCAGTACGATTTATGGTGCCGCTACAGGAGGAGCCGCAGCAGAACTATGGTTCACTCTTGATGGAGAATGGGATATCTCCCGTATAGCATTCCACATACCATTGGGGCTTGCAGGAATTTACATTGCAATCTCTTGGCTTGGCGCTGCAATAGGCACAAGCCCTCACCGAAATATTGGAACAGTTTTCTTTGCACCATTATTCGTATTCCTTGCACACTGGGCATACGGTGCTGGCGTAAACAAAGCATGGAAAGAGATTCGTCGCACCGGCGGAAGTGCAGGTGTAGGTGAACAGATTGACGATAGAATTCGTACTGCTTGACTAACCTTAAGCGAGTCAAGACCTAGGGCTCACCTATGGCGCAGTCTCATCGAGATGGAATGAATGCGTCAGGTGAGTCGGATGATGCTAGAGAGATTTGGCTTCTGATTAGAAGTTGGCTGACTTTATTACGCGTATTGTTAGTCATCGCAATAATCATCGTTGCAGAAATATTTGAAGAACACAATATCATGAACTTATCATTATCCGTTTGGGCCATAGTAGTGGGTTTCCCACTATTCTTGCTAATGTCTATGATCATCATTCAGGGCGACAAGAGATTCGCACCTGACCTCGAAGATAAGAGGCGTAAACGAATTGAGAAAGCCGGATGAAACGTGTTCAGAGTTCACCGGTCTGGATTCGCCACTGACTAGCATATACACCATTGTTAGAAATCAGTTCGTCATGACCTCCACGCTCAAGTATTCCACCATCAACCATCGAAATAATCTCATCTGCATTACGAATCGTAGACAAGCGGTGCGCCACTGCTATGGTTGTTCTTTCACTACCACTAGCGAGTAGATTCTCTTGGATTCTCTTCTCGGTCTCGGCATCAAGTGCACTAGATGCTTCATCGAGAACAAGTAGACTTGGTTTCTTTAGTAATGCTCTAGCCAAAGAGACTCTCGCTCTTTGCCCGCCTGACAGCATAGTACCTCTGTCACCGACCATTGTGTCTAGACCATTTTCCAATTCGTTAACGAATTCTGCGGCACCTGCCATTTCGAGGGCTGTCATGATCTCATCATCACCCGCTTCGCGATTATATGCAACATTTTGCTTGAGAGATCCAAAGAAAAGGAATGGCTCTTGACTAACAAATCCCATCCCGTCTCTAACCGAATCTAAAGTAAGGTCTTGTACATCGATTCCATTGACTAATACTCGCCCTGATTGCGGCTCATAATATCTCATCAACAATTTCAAGATTGTAGTTTTTCCCGCCCCAGTGTGGCCCATCACTCCAAGGAACTGGCCTGCAACTACCTTGAATGAGATTCCAGCCAACACCTTGGTCGAAGTCCCAGGATAGGTGAAATGAACATCCTCAAATTCTACTGAATGGATAGGGCCATCTAGTTCTGAAGCGTCTTCCTTGTCGGCAATGGTAGGCTCTAGGTCCACCAATGCGAACACTCTTCGAGCACTGGCCTCTCCTTTTTGCAACTGATTTACAAGCATTCCAAAGATGAACATAGGCATGGTCATCCTTGTAGAAATCAATAGGAATGTCACTAACTGACCTGTTGAAATATCTCCTGACTTGGTCAGGTAGCCACCAACAGTAACCAGCAATCCAAAGGCAATTCCTGCAATGCCGTAAAGGCCAGGCAGGAAGCGGTTACGGTCACGGCTAGCGCCGATTGCTTGCTCACGATAAGCAGTTGATTCTGAATCAACACGGTTTGCTTCCCATTCCTGAGCATTGTACGCTTGAACAACTGCTATTCCCGAAATGACATTTTCTAAAACTGCAGTAATATCACCAGTCGATTCTCTTTGCTGACGATACTTTCTCTGAACACGAGTTGAGAATAAGTAGACTAATGGAATAATCAGTACAAGTGGAGCAAACAGCACAGCTGCTAATTTCCAACTCATCAAAACCAAAATTAAGAACGCTGTACCAAATGTAACAACTATCCTGATAATTGACGTTGAAGCATCGCTAATCACATCTTCTAATTGATTTACATCTGCAGATAAAACACTCATCAACTGACCCGTTTGACGTAAATCATAGTATGAAGCTTCCATATCGATTAGAGAACGGGTTGCATCAAGGCGTAGATCGTGTTGAACTTTGTATCCAAGAGTTTGCCAACAATATTCGCTAATTCCTTGAAACACTGCAAGGCTTGCGAATCCGAGGAAAATTAGAACACCGTATCCTACGGCTAAATTATCCGTCATTAGCGGGAATATTGAATCGTCAAGGAAACCCCTCATGCTCCCAAAGAACCCATCAGTTTCATTTCCAGCGTAATAATCTACTGCGAAACCGATGAATACGAACGGTAACAAGTCAGCAAACCTTGCCATTCCATTAGCAAGAACACCTGTCAAAGCACGCATCTTGTAGCGGAAGCCGTAAGGAATAACGCGCCAAATTTGCTTACCTAGGACCTCGGTTTTGGTGACATTGAGAGCATCGGGGTCTAGATGCTCATATTGCGTGGCGCGTTTATGACCTGCCCCCATATTTATGCGGCTGTGATAGAGAATATGAAGTTGTGTAGGACGGCAACCTTCATGCCCCACCAATTCTTCACAGAATCATGCGAGCAATAGCACTTGTTGGCCTACTGGTTTTATCTTCATTTGGTTCTGTCGCTGCTTGGCAACCCCAAAGCGTAGACGGAGAGACTATTGGACTTCGTAATGGAGACGTAGAATCCATTCCAATTCAGCAATTCCCAGATGTATCACACTCTGGTTTTTGGATGCTGACCCATGAATATCCCGTTCCTAGCGAATGGGTGCATGAACTTGCAGCAGCAGGTATTGAGTGCTGGTCATTTCTACCATCCTCTGCTTTCCATTGCGAATTGAATGGACATACCACATCTGAGTTGGCTAAACTTGATGTCAATGGAATGATCGAAATGCCGCCTTCTGCAAAACTACATCCTGACCTAATGCCATCTCTGAAGGGAGAAATGGAATCTTGGTTCATCGCTAAAGGTATAGGAGTTGTAAGTGTGGTTTTGTCAGGAGATGAATTACCTGAGGGAATCGAAGATAGAAGTGATGTTGAAGTAATGTCACATAGCTGGAGATGGGCCACTGTTGAAGTTAGAATTAGTGGAGTAGAATGGCTGATTCAGCAATCAGAGGTTGAGTGGATTGAACCTCAGTTCGAAAAGGTTCTATTGAACGATGAGGCTGATGCTGTAATCGGTGCAACCGTATTACAGGACGCTACTCAAATGGCTGGAATTAACTCTGCTTGGAATGCATTAGATGGTACAGGAATTATCGTCACGGTTTCAGATACGGGATTGGATAATGGCGTAAACAACACCAATATGCACCCTGATTTCAGAGACCACATAGTAGGCATTCACTCCTACGGCATCCCATCAGGAATGCAAAGTTATGCTAACGCACCTTACGAAGATGGTGCTTCTGACCTCGATAGTGGACACGGAACTCACGTAGCAGGCTCTGTACTAGGGGATGGAACTCAATCCTCAGGTTCTATCAAAGGAATTGCTCCTGAAGCAAGACTCTACATGCAGGCTACTGAAGTGTGGACCGATTGGACTACATCTGTAGAAAACACATACGGATATACTGATGATTACACTTTGATGGGCATACCAGACGACTTGAGCGACATGTTTGATGATGCTGTTGCAAATGGCTCTAACATACATACCAATTCGTGGGGATCATCAGTTGCTGGACAATATACCTCCAATTCCATGCAGGCCGACCATTCGGCAAGAAATCACACAGGATTGTTGATATTATTCGCAGCAGCGAATGAAGGAACAGATGGTAACAGTGACGGAGAAGTAGACCTAGATAGCATGGGTGCGCCTGCTACTGCGAAGAACGTTCTAACAGTAGGTGCATCTGAAAATAACCGAGGTTCAACGATTTCCTCTCAGTGGGGACAATGGTGGCCTGGAGACTATCCAGCTGACCCGATTAATTCCGATAAGATAGCAAATAATACCGAGGGATTGGCCGCATTCTCAAGCCGTGGACCTGTCGATGACGGGAGAGTGAAACCTGATGTTTCAGCGCCTGGAACATTCATTCTTTCAGCAAAGAGTCGCTCAACAACACAAACAGGATGGGGCGCTCACTCAAATTCAGATTACACCTTCATGGGAGGAACAAGTATGGCGACTCCTATTACTGCAGGAGCATCAGCATTATTGTATCAGCATCTAATTGACAATTTAGCTCACACAACCCCTACTAGCGCTCTAGTCAAAGGGATAATTGCAGCTAGCGCTCACGACATGACTGGCCAGTACGGTTCATCTAGCAATGGCGCTGGTGAAACTGCACCTAACAACCACGAAGGATGGGGTCTTCTAGACCTTGACCGTGCAGTAAATACCACATGGGTAGATGATGAATCGGTTAGCACAGGAGATTCTAGAAGTTGGAAATTTACAGTCCCAGCAAGCGCTCCTGACCTCAAGGTAATGGTGTCATGGACTGACCCAGCAAGTACACCTGCAGCATCGGTAAATTTGGTTAATGATATCGACTTTGCAGTTAAGGACCCTAATGGTAACTGGGTAGAATATGGAAACAATCTCGACAACCTGATTGGTACAACTATCTCATCTCCGATGTCTGGACAGTGGGAGGTTCACGTAAATGGAACCAATATCCCTACTGGGCCACAATCCTTTGCAATGGTTATCGATGCCCCTTATTCTATGATAAATATGTCAGCGGATGCCGATGGTGACGGAATAATTGACACTCTTGATGACTGTCCAAATACAGCAGGAACATCTACTCAAGACCAAACTGGGTGCCCGGATGGCGATGGAGATGGATGGTCCAATGTTGGAGATGATTTCCCTAACGAAGGAACGCAATGGGCCGATTCTGATAGTGATGGATTTGGTGATAACCCAGGCGGAGTCAATCCTGACTCCTGCACATCTGTAGCAGGTACATCCAGTGGCGATAGATATGGCTGCCCAGATTCTGATTCCGATTCATGGTCAGACCCTGATGGTGGATGGACTGCAATTCAAGGAGCTGATGCTTGCGATTCGGTCTGGGGTAATTCCTCCCTTGACAGAAATGGTTGTCCTGACGCTGATGGCGATAGCCAATCTGACCTAAATGACATTCTTGTTAACGACCCAAGCCAATGGCTGGATACTGACGGAGATACCTATTATGACAATGCTAATCCCGCTACAAATTGGGATGACTGCCCGGCAATTTGGGGTAATTCAACTATTGATTTACAAGGATGTCTTGACAGTGATGGAGATGGCATGTCTGATGCTAATGATCAATGGCCAAACGACCCTACAAAGTCTAATGATACCGATGGTGACGGCGTTGCAGATAGTGAAGATGATTGTCCAAACTTTGCAGGTAACTCCACTTGGATTTTAGTTGGATGCCTAGATGCAGATGGCGATGGTAGAACTGTTGACCACGATGCTTTTCCTGCAGATCAAACTCAGTGGAACGACACAGATGGTGACGGATTTGGGGATGAGCCAACTGGTAACCTAGCTGACGATTGCGTAAACACAGCAGGCGACTCTTGGCAAAATGGAACTCTTGGTTGCCCTGATTTAGATGGTGATGGTTGGGCAGATTCAGAAGATAGTTTCACCAATGATTCTACCCAATGGCAGGATGATGATGGTGACGGATTTGGAGACAATATAATTGGCAATAATCACGATTCATGTATAGGAATCTGGGGTAATTCAACAAAAGGTGGAATGCTAGGTTGTATCGATACTGATGGCGATGGATGGGCAGACATGATTGATGCACTGCCAAATGACCCTACTCAACATGAAGACCAAGATGGTGATGGATACGGAGACAATATTACAGGTAACAATGCCGATGATTGTCCACTAACATTTGGAAATTCAACAATCGACCGACTTGGATGTGTGGATACCGATGGCGATGGCCACTCCGACCTAAACGATGACTTCCCACTAGACCCTACTAGGTATCTCGATACGGATGGAGACGGATATGATGATGTCGAAGACGACTGTTTTGAGACTGCAGGAACTTCAACCAACGGCTCCTTAGGATGCTTTGATGCAGACCAGGACTCATGGGCAGATTTAGATGATTCATTCCCACTAGACAACACACAGTGGAACGATACAGATAATGATGGATTTGGAGATAATGCAGAAGGAACCACACCGGATTCATGCCCCTCACAATTTGGAAACAGTAGTTCAGATACGTTCGGTTGTACAGATACTGATGGCGATTCATGGTCAGATTCAGGAGATGCATTCCCTTCAGACATTAGCGAGTGGTCAGATAATGACTCTGATGGATTTGGAGATAATATCGATAATTGCCCGCTAGTTGCTGGAAATTCCACCAATGGTAGCATTGGATGTTTGGATGACGATGGGGACTCATGGTCTAACAATAACGACTTCCTTCCATCAGACCCGACCCAGTGGCTAGATACTGATGGTGACGGCTATGGTGACAATCCGACTGGTACTGACGGAGACCAATGCCCATCTGCAGCAGGAACTGCTACTCTGGACTTACTGGGTTGTCCAGACAATGACTTGGACGGTTGGTCAAACATTGGAGATGCTTTCCCAGAGCACAGAACACAATACGAAGACAATGATGGTGATGGATACGGAGACAATAATTCACCCGGAGCTGAATTACCAGACCACTGGCCTGAAGACCCTTCACGTAACACTGCGGAAGTATTGCTATCTTGCGACCCTAATGAATTCGAAAGAGATCTAGCGAGTGATTCAAGCCTTACATTTACTTGTACGATAACAAATATGATCCAAAATGATCTAACCGTGGTAGTTGAATGGAAATTGATGAATGCAATAGATGCTGGGGTCAGAAGACACATTCTGGTTATACCTGGAAATGAAAATGATACTGTAGCATTCTCTGGACAAGTTGTAGAGAAAGGGGACATCTCATCAGTAATTGATGCCAGCGAACCGGGTGCTGAGTCTTCTATGGCTATCACTGTAATTTCAATAAAAGCAATCAATTCTGATGACGGTGATACATTCGATGACCTGCTAGAGCAAACTAAGGATGTTCCACATATTCAAGAAATAATAGCCGTAAGTCTTGCACTAATTCTAGGATTATTCCTTGTGATAAACGGTAGAAGAAACTCAAAACGTAGAAAATCAGAGCGTTTGGCGCACATAAACAGATTGAGAGCGGACAGATTCGTAATTGACGAAAACAGTATGATTGGCGGACCTCCTCCTAGATTCTAAGACCGAATCGCCTAAGAAGAGGACGCACTCCGACAGAATATTACGCGGATATGGTGAAGTGGTTATCACCTGAGGTTTCCAACCTCATGTCGTGGGTTCGATTCCCGCTATCCGCATCCACTTTCAATGAATCATGCTAATTTTTATTTTAGCAATCTCCCCATATGTTGATGAGTAACGGAATATGCGCGTAGCGCATGAACCGTCATCTAACGGCGTTAATCCTAACCGGATTATTCGTGATTGCTCCATTATCGGGATGCTTTGGCGAGGAGGAACAGAAATCGATAGACCCTGCAGGATCGTTACAAATCGATTTCGTTAATCCCGAAGATGCAGTTTTGCGAGCAGGTGAGTTTCATGATTTCACTCTGGTGGGTGAAGGTAATTCGATAGCAACTCAGCCAGATGTTTTGATATTCATTAACGGGACTTATGTGAAAAGTCACATGGTTGTGGTTGAAGATAATACAGTATATGGTCAACTATTAACAACGCCTTACACCGATGAAGTTAGCATAGCATTCATGAGTAGTGATGGACAAACTGAAGCACTAAGCGTTTCGATTACAAATGGAACTCCAATCGTTAACGGCGAAGAATGGTTTAGAAAAATTGACTTCATCACAAGTACTTGTACTGACACAACGAAATGTGGAGGATACATAAATCGCTGGATGGGCGCTGGGAATCTAGCCTTTGAGCGTGCAGCTGAATATTTCAAAGGTCATTTCGAAGGGCTTGGATATGAAACTCACTTGCTTAGAGTCACAGACCATGGTAACCTAGCACAACCAGAAAGCCTCAATGTCATCGCTTGGAAGCAAGGCCGCAACGATAACTGCGTTCAAGGAATGGGTGGACACATGGACATCGCACCACCAGGTGGGCCTCCAGGAGGAGGAACTTACGAAGGAGCTTATGACAACACGGCAGGTACTGTTGCGATGATGTTGTATGCCCGTGCTTTCGCAGACTTAACTTTCGAATGTGACACATTCCTGGCACTATGGTCCAGTGAAGAAGAAGGACTACGCGGTTCTAACGCCTTTGCTAACAACAACTGTGACTATTGTTTGCCTCAAGACAAAGAACTTGAGTTCTACATTAACATGGACATGATGGGAATGTCTTGGCCTGCAGTCAAATCAAACGGCGATCCTTTCCCTTATCATGCATGGTCAGGACCTGATGCAGACCCAGAAGTACAGGATGTTGCAATTACAACCGTTCTGGATGACGTACATTTCAACATTTTAAAAGCTCCAAGAGACCTCAGAATTGAAGGCTCTTATGGAGCAGGTTGTGACCAGCATTGGGATGACCATTACAACCTCGTAATGGATGTTCATGAAGACACATTTGGACGCTCAGACCATGTAACATTCCGTGAGTTGGGGGGCACAAACCATTTTCCATCTAGGCGCATATGATGAGGATTATGATGCATACCACTCCCCCTCAGATACTCTAGATAACATGGTTGCAGAAGTAGGTGGCCAGGAAGAGTTGGAGAAGAGCATGGAGTTCGTAATGTGGGCGGCAATGCTTGAATTCATCATAGCCGACCAAACCCCTGAGATTAGGAACTTGAACGCTTGAGGTGTGATAATGGTTGAAGCTATTGGGGAAATAGTGGCTGCGATTGGAGATTCTGTTGTCAAAGATAGTGAATTTATGAACACCAAGAGTGAGACTAAATCCATTATTGTTAGAGTTCTATACTATCTAGTTCCAATTTCACTATTGGTAGGGTTCTACGTTTGGACTGTCTACTAACTAACACCGGCAACTCAAGCCATGTTATTATGGCCAAGGACTATGATAGAATCAGACAATGCTTTTTGTAGTCCATCAACTCGAACATTAGCATGGAGGAAGAAGTTACTGCGAGCGGCATAGAAGAAAAGCAGCCACGAAAGTTGTGGAAAATTGTTGCTAGTTCTTCTGTAATCGCCTCCATGTGTTGTCTTCCATCTGTAGTGCTGGTAATGTTTGGCATTGCAACTGTATCGACTGGCGCCGCACTATCTGACACACTATACTGGGGCGAAGATGGATATTCATGGTTCAGACCTTTGATGCTCGCAATTGCTGCAATAACTGTATGCGTGGGGCTGTTCTTTTACTTCAGGAGTCAAGGAATTTGCACCATAGACCAGGCTAAGCGTGAACGCAGAAAAATCATCAATACATCGATACTAATCATCATCATCTCTTACCTTAGTTACCTATTGCTAAATTATGTAATCCTAACAGAAATTGGAATTCTATTCGGCCTACCTTGGGAATCGAGTAGAGTTTGGAACAAATGATTCACACATTGTTCCTGGTAGTATTACAACCAACACCCCAAGACTCACCAGACTGCATAGCAATTCTTGTTTGTTGCAACAAATCATCTTCAGCGCTTGCAGGGTCATCTCCTGCATTTCTCCATGAAACAGAAACCATCTGGTCCTCATGAATAAATGATTCAACTTGGTAATTCTCAAGAATAATATCTCTAGGATTGAGATTCATCCCCCTCCTCTCTGCTTTTTGCACGGCCTCTTTGGCCGTCCATATTCGAATTGCTTGGTCGGGATTTGATTTCAACCAATCTAATTCCTCACCCTTAGCAATCATATCAAATGCATTTTCTTGAATGCCTCTATCCTTGGGCTCAGCATCTATTCCAATCCAGAACCCTGGCTCGATTACAGCGCATACAGCCCATTCACCTGAATGGCCGATACTTATTCCGGGCAAAGGAGTATTTCTCCAAATTCCGTCTAACCATGAAAGGTATGGAGCTCTCTCATCAGTGCGTAAGACCTCTATTGAATCAAGGGGAATTCCCCATTCATTCAAGCATTCTTCTAGAAGAAGCCTTCCTGAATTGTGGTCTGCGATTCTTTTCGTATTAGCACGGGGTATTTCATCTGCAAGAGAACTAATGCAATTCTCAATACGCCTACGAGCGATTAGCATTCGTGGACCCGAAACAGGATCCATCTTTTCCATACAATCACCTCTCGAGTGTGAACCTTTGGTCTTCAGGAACTTGCCCCATAGCCTTGAGTCTCAATCCTTTGAGCGATAATACCGGAGCATCATCATCACCAACGATTACGACATCGTGAACAGTTACACCCGCATCTTCTGAAGCGACCTTAACTGAACGCATTCGAAGTCTTTCGTTAGATTCAGGAACTCGTAACATTGTAGTCCACTCGATTCCTATTGGCAAACTGGAGAAACCATCGCTCTCCATAGCGGCTAAGCCTGCGTTTTGGAATCCTGCTTCTATCAGCATAGGTAATGCATCTAGTAGTATTTCTTCGCCTTCACTTTCCAAAGCAAATTGGTCGGTTGCTGGGAGTTGATGTCTCATCAGTGCGATTCCATCAACGCCATTGTCAATTCCGCGAAGAACACCTCCGTGTGATTGGAATCTTGGACCATGGAAATATCTGAGGTAGATGAAACTCGAGTGATGCAATAATTCGCCATCAGCAGGAGTTCCAATCGTAGGTAATGCATCAACCTCATTCTGAAGGAATGGAAGTAGATCATCACTTGAAGTAACCAATCTGACCTTGGCTTCATGATGAAGTCGTGGCTCACCAAAGATTTCTCCTTTAGAATTGACCAAATCAGAAACTAAACGGCAACTCACCCAACTTAAATCACCATCTTTTCTTTCTAACTTGGCTTCTACTCGAACTGTCATTGAGCCTTTCATTATCTTAATCGGCAAGCCAAATGTTACGTCTTCAAATCCAGCAATACAATGTTCTGGTAATAGCAACAGAGAGTTCTCTGCAAACATTTCCATGGCCATTACTCCTGGATGATATGGCACACCATCGATTGCATGGTCGACCAAGAACGGATGGTCTTGGGTCGAAAGTGTGCATTGTGAGACCAAGGCTTTTCCAACATCAAGAGAAATTAATTTGTCAATTAGAGGGAAACGACGAGGGTCAGCAATAGATGCCGCCATCTCTGCTGGTAATTTCAATGGAGCTTCTCTGAAAGAGTCAAACCTGTCCATTAGACCTAATGACCCACATCCAAGTACTCTCCTCTTCCCACCTGCAAGAGCCTCACCAACAAATATCTCAACCCCCTTCTCTACTGCTAATGTTTCGATTCCTGCAGATTCGAATACCGCTTCAATTGAACCTCTTGTGGCCATACCAACATCTCTCCAACCTGTCCACCCAATTGCGACTGCTCGGCAATCCCCACTTGCGGTCAGTCGAGCCATCTCTGCATCTAGAATTGAATTGGCAGCAGCATAATCTGTCTGACCACCATTTCCAAAGCGTCCAGCAACGCTTGTGAATGCACATGCAAATCGTAAATCGTCTCCAACTGCAGAGACAAGTGCTTTCCAGCCATCTACTTTCACACGCACAATCAAATCGAAAGTTTTCCATTCTTTGTCCGCAACTAATTTTGATTCTTCCAGTCCTGCGCCATGGACGATTCCTGTGACGCTCCTTCCACCTACTGCTGCAATTATTGCATCAGAGTCAGTTACGTCTGCAGAATGGTACTCGGCATTGTTACCGCCTGACTCTATCACGCTGATAGTACGATAAATGTCCATGCTCCTAGTCAATTTAGTCCAGGCATTATTCCATTCTACCATCGTTATCTTGCCACTTTCCGATTCAGATATCATTGACTCACGAAGTTCCATCTTTCTAGTGTTGAGTTGCTCATCACTCCAATCAAGCCAAGTCGAAGTTTCTTCCTCAAGTTTACTTCTTCCAAGCAACAAGAAGGTTGCACCTGCTCCTTGGCTGGCGTTTGATACTCCGATTATCGAAGCGGCTGTAACACCAGAACCGCCTCCACTGACAATCCAAATATCATCCGATTCTAGAGATTTCACTTCATCAACAATATCTTCAGCAAAGCAAACTAATGTCCATCTTCTACCGTCTCTATCGATTCCAACTTCAACGTCGCCACCAGAACTGAACATATCATTCTCGATTAATTCAGCTGCCGCTTCAGCATCAATAATCAATTCAGGGTGTAAGTCTAGGGCACGGCATCTGAGGTTTTCACGCTCAAACGCATATGATTTGGTCACACCACTGGCTGCACAGGCAAGTGAGTTGAATCTCTCTCCACGGTTTCCATGCCTTCCATCCATAGCGGTAACGCTTCCAATGATACCTGATGAAATCACTGCTAATTGTGAATCTAATCCTTTGAGTAATCCAAACCAGGATTGTGCTGCAAGTGTTACTTGGTTTGAAGGACCTTTAGATTCCCATGAACTTCCAGTAAGAGATAGTGGTGCTAAGTGAATGACTCCGGCAACTCCGGTTATTCTGGAACATATTTCTGAAATTTGTTCTTCGCTACTAGGGTCTGCTCTGTAAGTATGACCAGACAATTCTTCTTGCTCGGTTACCGACTTAGCACCGAACTCGAAGCCGATTTTAGCAATCGAGAGACCTTTTTCGCTTAGTCTGAGAGCTAATGCATCTGCAACTCCCCAACTATCTTGAGTGAGAACAATGGTTCCACCAATTGGCAATCCTTCTGCAACTGCGGGACAGGGCTCGACTTCAACCTGCCATCGCCTAGTCGTTGAACTTGCATGAGTTGGTGTGGAAGGTGTTGAAACGGGTGCTACTTCGCTAACTGGTTCCGGTTCAGGAGTTGGTACTGGTTCAGAAGAACCCCCTCCTGTCATTTTCTGAATATATGCTACGAAATGATTCAGTGTAGGATGGTCTGAAAGTACGAAGTCCTCATCTACAGGTAATGAGAATATTTCTCTCACATCACCCATAATTTCAGCCTGTTTGACAGTATCAATTCCAAGTTCTCCCTCGAGGTCTTGGTCCATCTCGATAAAATCTTCAGGATAACCAGTATGTTTCACGACAACTCCAATCAACTTAGGCTGAATATCTGATGAGCCAACAGATTCTACCGGCTTTGCAATTATCGCCGGCTCTGGATTTACGGCTACTTCCAAAGGTTTGCTTACTTCTGTTTCAACTACTGGAGTTGGTGCAGTAGGAGTTGGATTGCTTCCACCTTTCATTTTCTGAATATAGCCAATCATATGATTGAGAGTTGGATAATCTGACAATACGAAATCTTCGTCTACAGGCAACCCAAATTTAGTACGGATATCCGCCATTATTTCTGCTTGCTTGACCGTATCGATTCCGAGTTCACCCTCTAGGTCTTGGTCAAGTTCAACAAAGTCTGCAGGATAACCTGTGTGCTTTACAACAACCTCGATTACCACAGCGTTTAGATCTCCAGATATATTCTGTTGCGGGACTTTATCTTCGACTACTACCGGCTCTGGAGCGTCAACAACTACCGGCTCTGGAGTAACAACTGCAATTGCAGGAGCTGCAACTGTTGTGGTGTTCTTCGGAACTGCATATTCCTCACCTTGGATTCCTCCATGTAGATTATTTTCTCCATCCACATATGCAACTAATTTGTTTTGAAGAATACGTAATTCGATATTAGGAGTACCTGCCAGCGACTGGTTCCAAGTCAGTAATTTTTGGCGATTAATCCGGTCGCCAGAAAATTCACACTTTCTAACTAATGACAATCCAATTTGGCTACCAAACCCTGCTGCAAAGCGCATTCCGTACCTTAGTTCTGGATATGACCCTCCCTTGGATAAGTTCAGATTACCCAATTCCGGGTCTGCTTCTTTGTGATTAGCAATCGGAGGAATTTTCCCAGTCATTAGACCGTAGAACATTGAAGCACTTTCAATTCCAACACCCATTGGGTGTCCGGTGAAACCTTTGGTATTGGCGATAACTATCGAATCTGTACTCGCTCCAAACGTATCCCTCAGTGCCTTAACTTCGGCTTGTGCCGAGCCTCCTCTTGCAGGAGTGAAAGTTTCATGGGAAAAGAACACTGTTTCTGGAGCAATCTTGTGACGGTCAAGCCCCCACCTAGTTTCCATCTCTCCGATGAAACTGTCTACAGTGGAAGCCACGTGTTCCACGTCTAATCTAGTACCATGGAATGCTGAGTTTGCAATTTTAGTTCCGAGTAATTCAGCCATTGGCTGAACTCCTCTAGCATCTGATTGAGATTTCCTTTCTACAACGAATGCCGCTGCACCCATACCTAGAATCAAGCCGTTTCGACGTTTGTCGAAGGGCAGTGCTGTTTCTTCGATGACATTGCTAGTGGCTGCTGCGCCACTAGAAGCGAATCCTGAGCCAATCCATTCCCACATGTCATCTCCAGTGACATCATCTGCAGAGATTATTACTACACGGTCACAACGGTCTGTAGCCAGCCAATCCTCGGCCACACCAAATGCTGCTGTTGCAGAAGCACATGCCAAATTGACGGTAGTATTAGGACCTCTAATGCCCACGTGTTGAGCGAATTGTGAATGTCCCATATTGAGGATTTGGAATAGGTATCGACGGTCAAACCTACCCTCTCCATCATCTCCGTTTAACTTGGCATGCTTAGCTGCCATTTGATGACCTGCGAAACATGATGAAAAGACAATTCCAGTTCTATCCCTGTAAACAGAAGGCATCTGCCATGAGCGTATCAATCGCAAACCGCCTTTACCGACCTGTTCTACAGGAGTTAGAGGAATGCCTGCGTCTTTGAGAGCAATCAATCCAGCAGCACAAGCCAACTGTGTCGTAATGTCCCAGGCAGCAGCAATCTTTGCATCAATACCGAACTCTTCGGTAGGATCGAATGCTGATTTAAGGCCTGCAAGTTGAGGTATGTCGCCAAATTCCGTTGCAGCATCCATACCTACGCTACCATCTCTACCTTTGATTAGACGAACAATATTTTTGTCAAGCAACCTCTGTTTGTATTCATCGGTAACTTCGCTAATACAGGTTTCACCACGAATTAATTTCTCAAAGTTGCCCTTGTCAAATACTCTATCTCCGCCAGGTAAACCTAAAGAAACCCCTGTAATGACATACGGGTCATCATCACGGTCGTCAAATTTAGTAGCCCTATTCTTGGTGCCTAAAGGTGCATCTGTTATCCATCGGGTGATATCTCCTGGGGTATTTGCAACGGTAATATCCCAATCAGGGTCCGTGCTACATTGTGCATGAACACTAGATACTACGATTTGTATCTCAGAGTCGCTCATCCCCAATACTGCTCGCATATCGACATTACCTTGACAGAATTTAGCAGGGTAGCCGGTTTGTGCTGAAATTAGTTCTCCGACCAAGTTGATTTTAGCCGCATCAGGGTCGCTGGATACTTCCTTGGCTTGAACTACAGTCTTGGTGATTACTTCTCCACCTTTGGAAGGCAGCGGCCTGCTTCTCTCTTTGAGAGGCGTAGTTGGTTGCATGGAGGCGCTTTGGGCTTCAATCGGACCTGCCCGGAATGCTTCGGTCAGGTGAGGGCTGTTACGGCCAGGCCATTCAGGAGTTCTGCCCGCTAATGCGAGAGTTCCCAATGCAGACAGGAATGTTGCAATCCCTCCTGCTTTGGGGTGATTTGTCATAATTGGCAAGGCTACTTTCCCTTCCAAGATTTGCGATGCGAAAACTGTTAATGCGCGTTTGGGCCCAACTTCAACGAAGATTCTAGCTCCTGCTTCATACATTGAATTTATTTGCGTAGTCCATTCGACACTAGACGCCATCTGCGGTGCTAACTTAGACAATACTGCAGCCTTAGAATCGCCGCCATCATCCATTGGGTACCAGCCGCCATCTACGTTGCTTGTGATTGGAATGGTTGGCCACCTAATCTCAAGCCCTTCTAGGAACCTACGGAGAGGTTCGTTTGCCGGAGCTACGATTCTTGAATGGAATGCATGACTGGTAGCCAATGCTACACTTTGGAATCCTTCGGCTTCGAACTTTGATATGGCTTCCTTCACCGGAGCGGTTTCGCCTGCTATTACAGTCATTTTAGGAGAGTTTTTGTTAGCCGCTATGACGTATCCGTCTATCTCTTCTATAATCTCGGCGATGCGAGAATAAGGAGCGGTAACGCTTGCCATTAGCCCTTTGTCATCTATTTCGACACTGCCCATTTCAGTTCCACGAGCCGCTGCCGCTCTTAGTGCACCATCCATATCTAGAATACCTGCACTCATCAGTGCAGCATATTCTCCTAAGCTGTGACCTGCAACCATATCTGGCTTGTGACCATGGGCATTTAACGCCGATTCAATTGCTAAATCCGCAGTCAGCATAGCAGGCTGGGTATACTCAGTCTGTTTGAGTTTGAATTCTGCTTCTTTCTTTTCATCCTGAGATAGATTGTCTCGAAGAACAAAAGATGAGAGTGTTTCGCCTTCCAATACATCAACCATGGTAATGTCTGCCTTTTCCCAAACTTTGCCAACCCCTGTAAAGCGGTGATTAAGGTCTAGAGTCATGCCAACATATTGACTACCTTGACCGGGATACATGTGGGCGACTTTGGCCTCAGGAGGAAGGGCTGGATCATCGCTAATCATTATGCCTTGACTCATCAAGAATCCCCATTTGGCCTTATCATCCATAGCTTTCAAAGCGAGTTCAGTTCGCTTGTTGAATTCGGCCCAACTAGTTGCAGAGATTGCCATTCGAACGGAGTCTGATGGGTTGAATGACCATGCATCAGGTAACGTGAAGGATAGCCTAATTCCACTAGGGTCATCATCAAAATTAGGGCCTTTGAAAGAAACTGCTGTCAACTTAGTTCGCACTGCGTCAATAGAACTTCCAGACAATAGTAGCAGACCACCTTCTACAGATTTCAACTGCTCATGAGTCATTGTCGCATTATCGGAATGTGACATTTCAGTTCCAGCATATGCCTCCCATCTCCCATCCCAATGGGATAATAATTCGGCATGAAATTGAGGGTCATATCCTTCGATCGCAACGTGGAAATTGGTGCCACCAAAACCGAATGCTGAAACTCCTGCTCGCCGAGGATGGGATTTTGGCTCAGGCCAATCACGAGCTTTTGTGGGCACAAAGAATGGGATTTGATTCCATTCAACTGTAGGATTAGGTGTTTGGAATCCAGCACTTGGGGGTATTGTGCTATGATAAACCGCATTACATGCTTTCATAATTCCAGCGATACCTGCTGCTGCCTTCAAGTGGCCAATTTGACTCTTGACTGATCCAACAGCAATATGGTCGCCGCCATCTAATTCATTCCAAAGAAGTGAAAGAGTGGACAACTCAGTAGCATCTCCTACTTTGGTTGAAGTGCCGTGTGCCTCTACTAACTCGACAGTTGAAGGAGCATATCCTGCTTGCGAATATGCTCTGCTAACCGCTTGAACTTGCCCTCTTTGACTTGGCGCAGTTATCCCCTTGCCTCTACCGTCAGAAGAACCCCCTACGCCTCGAACCACCGCTTTGACATCGTCACCATCACGGACTGCATCCGAGAGCCTTTTGAGCATCAGAACACCTGCACCTTCGCCCATAACGAACCCGTTTGCACGTGCATCGAAAGGCGTGGAGTGAGTAGGAGAAAGTGCCCCTATGGCACTGAATTTAGCATAGGTTGGGGCTTCCATACAACGGTCTGTAGCACCAGCGAGCATTGTATCGACTTGCCTTGTCTGCAAAAGGCGACAGGCGTCAAGTAAAGAAGCCATAGAGGAGGCACATGCGGCATCTGTAGAATAATTTGGACCTTGCAAGTCTAGTAGGTTTGCGACTCTGCCGCTTACTACATTCGCCAATTCTCCAGGCATTGTGTCTTCATCGATTCGAGGTTTGCCTTCGCAAATAGCCTCGACCATCGCATCGGCCTGTTCAGGAGTAACCCCGTTGTCAATTGCTATTTTCCTCATCTCTGCACTGAAAACTCGAATATTAGATTCTGACCTATTTTCTCCGCCCAATGCATTTGCAAATATGACACCAGTTCTAGACCTGTCTAGAGTTTTACCGCCTTCTCCATAACCTGCATCCTCGATAGCATCTGCTGAAACTGTAACTGCCCATAGTTGGCAAGGATCGATTTGAGGGAGAGTTCCGGGTGGTTGCCTCCACCTCCTCCAATCAAACTCATAACCTTCAACGAAACCTCCAATTTTTGAATATGTTTTGCCCTCGGCGATATTTCCAGGAGAGCCTTCGTCCCAGTAAATATCAGGGTCCCATCGGTCTTTTGGGACTTCTTTGATAGAGACATGAGCGTCGATAATATTCTGCCAGAATTGCTCTATTGAAGTTGCATCCGGCATTAAAGCAGCCATTCCGATTACTGCAATTGGCTCAAACGGAGCCTGATCTAAACCATCACAAGGTTTCCCATCTGCTGTAGTTATAGTCATCAGATTCACTCACCCATAATGCTTGATGGAACCATTGTAATCGAATAACCAGCGTCGACATGAATACATTGGCCAGTAACTCCTGCAGAAAGAGGGCTTGCAAGCCAAGTTGTACAACCTGCAACATCAGATTGTGTTACATTCCTACGCAGTGGAGAATTAGCAGCCACATGATCTAGGATATTATCAAAACCAGGAATGCCGCTAGCTGCAATGGTTCGAATTGGACCACTTGAAATGGCGTTTACTCGATGACCCTCTGGGCCAAGGTGACATGCTAATTCCCTCGTCCAACACTCGAGAGCGGCCTTAGCCATACTCATTATTCCGTAAGACGGGACATGGCGGGTTGAAGCAGCGTATGTCAGAGTGATGGTGGAGGAGCCTTCATTCAGATAGGGCAATGCGAATTTGAGGCAGCGTTGCAAAGAGTTGGCTGAAATGGTAAATGCTGTGTTAATTTTGTCGTCATCGACAAACAGAATGGGTCTATCAAAACACTCACGTGGGGCAAATCCAATTGCGTGAATTAGAATGTCGGCTTTCAAGCCAGGATTCTCTTTACCGAATGCGTCAAAGAACTCTTTGGTATCTGCATCTGTGGCGACATCTAGAGGATAGAAGCCAGCAATGGCAGGGAGTTTGTCCTTCAGTTGGAAAACTCTTGACATGAATCTTTTCTGATAACCAAGGTAGAGAGTCACCCCTGCATCAGCGAGACTTTGACAAATTGCCCAAGCGATTGAGTCTTCGCTGGCCACACCAAAAACAAATGCAACTTTACCTTGTAAATCTAGCATAATTAGCACCTACCCTTAGGGTAGGTGTTTCCCTAGCCACCCCGTCTATGACTGTTGCCATAAGAAAACAAGGCCAAACGGGCATTTCAGGGGTGTTAAAAATAAGCCGAAATACAGGGATTTGCGTTACAAATCGTCGAAATCGAAATCATCATCGAAATCATCATCGAGGTCATCATCGAAATCAAAGTCGTCATCGGAGGATTCTTCCACGACTACTGGTTTTGCTTTCTTGCCCTTTTTCCTAGACTTACGTTCAGCCTTGGCGGCTTTCTTTGCTTCTTTTTGAGCGATCTTTTGTTTGCCAGCAGTTTTCTTAGTAAGGCGTGAAATAATCACTAAGAGTAAAATCAAACCGATTAGCCCTCCGCCTGCCATCCCAATCATGGCCCAATTTTCCCCAGTCATAGAATCTAAGTCTCCCAAAGCCCCTCCACCTCCACTGGATGCTGCCACTACAATTCTCACTGTAGTCTCGCTAAATGCGGTGTCAGAATCATCGAGTTTAGAGAATGCAAGGAGTTCTACTTGTATGGAAATTTCACTGGATGCAGAAGATGGAGCTTGGATTAGGATTGTCCCCTGTTCTGAAGAAGAACTTGGATTAACTGTGGAACGGAAAAATGAATCTGAAACAAACTTAAATCCAGCATCTTCTAATTCTTGTTGGTTAACTACAATGACTTCTAAATCATCGATTCTATTTCCATCGTTGAAAATAGTAAATTGAATAGATTCCTCTTCTGAAACCTCAATATTTCTGGTAGTTGGATTGGAGACTTCCAAGTCGATTCTTGAGTAGGCCAATGAGCTGACTGTGCCGCCGACCTCAGCGGTTGAACCAAATTGACCCAATGGGATTGTAATTGGGTCGCCACCAATTGTTACACTCACCACAGTTGCTGTGATGTTGAAATCTTCAGATTTTACCTCAATCCGAGGAGATGCTGTGAAAACCGCTGTGAAGTCTTCAGAATCACCGGCCTCGATATCCCAAGATGTGTCACCAGGAACATCAACGTTGAAATCATTTCCATCTACACTCCAGTCGATGTCTATCTGTTCTTTGAAGGTGCCAGTATTTGTCACCGTACATGATACAGATACCGGCTGGTTTTGTTCAGGATGCACATTGATGTCGATTGTGGAATCATCGCACTCTATTTCAACTCCGACAGGGGTTGCTTGGGCTTGAGCATTCATCGGGGCTAGCATGCAAAATACAAGAATCGAGATTAAAATAACCCTTTTCACAGCAACCACTGTCACTGCCGAAGAAAGCAAAGGTCATGAACTCTTGGTTAAATTGAACCATAAATATGGTCGGGTAAGTCTTTGTGACACCTATACAATATCTCTTCATCTAGACCTGCTTCTAAGAGTTGACGTGTCCTTTTTGGTACAGTTTTCGGGCCAAGTACTGCCCCGGGACGCTTTGGGTCGTCCATGTAATCTGTTTCAAGCATGAATCCATGGGATGATGTTTCAAATGTAGACATCAATTCATCGATTGAACCACTTCCTGCAAGTACACTGGGAGTGATTCCATGAGTGTATTCCGCATTTACTTGGGGTGGTGCATAATGGCGAACCAATCTCTCTCTAGCAAGGCCCGCTTTGTCTGCCATTTTAGCTAGATCACCATATGTTTCATCAGACTCTCCTTCAACATGTAATTGCAATGGTATCCCCTCTTTAGCAGCTAATTGCATCGTTTCCAAAAGAAGAGCGTTAGAACGACTCCAAATTTCATCTGATACTTTCCAATGCGGCCTACCAACTTCGCCAATACCGTGTGCTTTATTCTCATGAACAAACTGAAGCGCAGTCTCAATACTGTCCCAATAATTCTCTTCAGCCCTATCGCCTAAAGATTCGAACTGGTGAGCAAAGGCCGCAGGATGCGGACCTAATATTACACGCACTCCTAAACCTAGAGAGCGAACTTCTTCTGCCATTGCAACCGTATCTGCATATGAATCAAAATGACCTTGCCTAGTCACTGGTGGTGATGCAAAGTCAGGACAATGTACCAGGACCAAATCAGTGCCGCCAACTCGTAAAAAGTCACGAGCAGCATCAAGAAATCTACCATTACGGTTTAGGTGAAAATGGTCATCAAGGATTGGGCCATTCCAATCCATATCTCTCACGCCTTCAGTGATTTCTTGTCACTGAACTTAGACTTCCAATGTACTGCAGCCATAGCCACCATATTTTGATGGCGAGCATTCAGAGCGACGCAGCGACCGTTAGCCCAAATCAGTAATTCCAAATCATGCCTAGTATCATTCAACCTTAAGCAACCTAGTCGCTCATCGATTGACGTAGTACCGCTCCCAAGATTAGTACGTAAATTGTTGATAGGAACCTCTTCACCGAAATCGAATGATGCTACAATTGGTCCAAGTTCCGCCACCATGCCTGAGTCGTCACGGCCCATTCTCAGGAGCATTTCTTTTGCAGCCGCTCTTGCAGCTTCAATTCGATGAGTTCCATGGACAATAATTCTACCTTCTGAATCGATAATGAGAGTTGCACGTGGAGCATCTAGCGTCTTGATGATGACATTTCCGTTCCTGATTCCGCCCAGCCTTTCGATTGCCTCTTCGAGATCAACTGGAGGCGACGGAGTGAAGCGAACAAGTAGATTATCTACTCTGACATCGAACTTGCCGGACCCGCCCATAGTTACTCCTCCTCTCCATCCGAAGTGCTTGCGAGTGATGAACTCTCCTCTGCATCGGGCATGGTATTCAATGCTCTAAGCATAGAATCTCTCCATGCCTGCTGTATTGGAACAAGTAGGACTGCATCATCACCATGCTCTTCTCTAAGAATTGCAAGACCTCCTCTCAATCTTGCAGCGAACCTTTCGTCCTTTTCAACATTCAGAACCTCATCTGAATTTTCCCGATTTAGTGTCCACCAAGTAGCAGCAAGAGCACTCGCTGCTTGTAAGCCATCAGGCTCCCTAGGAGGTTGCTCCACGACATGTAACCTCATTTTCTTGATACATTTTCTCCACCTCCTCGATGTGAAAACAATCCTCAGTAACTTGAAAGGTCTAGTCATTGCCTTGGCTTCTTTGATGAGGATTTCCTCCCATCTTTCATCATCCATGTCTGGTTCAATAAAAAATATTGGACGGTCATGCTTTTCGGCGGCTTTGTGAAGTCTGCGAGGTTCAGGGTCCGGGAATTTACCAACTTGGATTCCTTCAACCCAAGTTAACATCTCAAGATATAATCCATCCAATCCACCATTCAGTATAGCACTATCAAGGTTGATACCAGAGTCTTGTAATTCCGACTTCTCTTCTTCAAGCCATACTTCGACTTCTTCTGTTGTACCCATGATTCCTAAGCCGTGCCATGTCAAACGTGGACGCATTACATTTGGTAACACCACTGTCGGCAACACTCCGTGCAGCACAATAGTGCCACCACCGGGGTCTTTCCAATGGATGTCTTCCCAATCTAGATTCATGGTGAATCACTGGTTGTTTACCCAATCTCGGAGGGAGTTAATATCCCATCCTTGGTCGAAATATCCCTGGATTGTTGCTTGGTCCCATTGTGGGAATTCTGCCATTGCTGCTGCCATTAATGGATCAACATCTGCGGCTGGAGAAGCTGCAGGTGGCCCAGTCTTAGCGGCGACCGGTAAATCAGCGTAGGATTTCTCATCCTCTTCGTAATCATATTCGTACTCAAACGTTCCATCACCTGAATCGCGCTTTGCGAGTACAACTACTACGACTAGCAATATCAGAATCAACGTACCCAAACCGATTACAATCAACATACCAGAGCCCGATAAGAAGCCTTCATCGTCACTTGCTTCTGCAACATTGAAAGATTTAGAATTCTCTGAACCATTCCATAATACCTCATTCGAGTTTGAGTCCACTATTAGGAAATACATTCCACTAGTAGGGCTAGCAAACACTTCAAGTTCTGTAAATATATTCTCCATAGTTCCCTGACTGATTTCATCAGTTGTCAGAGTCATTTCAGTAGTAGGGAATCCGCCATCTGTTACAGATTGTACTTCCAGAGTGATGTTTCCATCTTTGGTTCCGATGTTTTGGATAGATATTTCTAATTCAGCCGAATCTCCAACTTCTGGACTCTTAGGATTCATTCTCACATCGATGACTGTGAATTTAGCTTGCTCGTGTACCAATCGGTATTGGGAGTTGTGTACTGGGTCGGAGGAATAAATTGAACTTATTCCGCCAGCAGTATTCGGCCCTCCACCATCAATACTCCAACCTGCAGAGTCTCTTCCTTCAATCCACATAATTACGTCGATTGTTGTTATCTGAGCCTGAGTAGGGTCTTGTGGGTCTGGCCAAAGATCGACACATTCTGCTTCGACAAGATAGTCTCCACCTTGAATCTTCAAATCCAAAGGATGCGACTGTGCTTCTCCTCCGAACTTCTGTCCATAAACCGGCCAAGTGAAGTTAGAATCTCCGCCATCTGCGTAGAAAGACCACATGAGGTTGACTTCACCAGCCAATAATGCTGCGTTTTCTTCAACTATCGCTTGAACATTTACACAATGCATTGTAGAAGATGGTAGTGTACTTCCAAGAACATCTCCATTGATTCCGGAACTTGCACTCCAGGAATCTTTCTCGACTTCTGGTTTCTGACCATCTACCTTCACCTTGAATGAAGCGCATCCAAATGCACTGTTACCATCACAAATTGATGCTGTGGAATCAGTAGCACCATCTGGTAGGTTTACCAAACGGAATGTGTAAGTATATTCATTTGACAGAGGAGGTGCTGTAATGTTGATGTTAAATTCTCCACCATCGATAACATGCAATGTAGGCCCATCAGTTCTTGAACCATCGGCGCCACCTGCAGGATACGCAAGGTATCCTTTCTGTCCATCCATAGATGCTTCTAATCGAGTGACTTCTATGGTGAATTCCCCCTCAGGTAAAACGTATACACCATTGTTAATTCCATCAAGATAAGCATACTTTCCTTCCATAGAAACCGTATCACCTGGGAATACGAATGCTAACTCAATATCTTGAGAATAAGGCGCAGAAAGGTCAGTGAAGACTGGACTTATTCCGTTTCTGTAATCCAATTGTATACCATCGCTGTAGACCCAACGTTGCTTGTGCCTTCCACCGGATTCGCTCATCAGTGAAGGATCTCTGTCCATGTCCTTAATTCGCAACTGAGGGACATAAGTTGTTGATTCAATTCCAATTATATCCCAATTCATTCTAATTGGCAAATCGAGATAGAACTCATCTTCAAACGGATCGATTAGACGTCCGCCATCCATTCTTAGAACTTGAGGACCATCGCTATCATCACCTGCTTCGATGATTTGTATATCTGTTGTGTCTGCCCATGCTGTTTCATTACGTGGAGAATAGTAAACAACCATATCTTCTGGACCTAGGTCGATTTCGAAATAGTTGATATCTCTCCAACCGTTCTCATCTGTAGCTTCAACGATCAAATGGTATTCGTTACCTGCATACATCGACATGTTCCATGGTCCTTGGTAGAATGGTTGTCCTTCATTCGGATTGTGTAAACGCTCACCATCAGAATTCTCGATAAAGAAATTCCTGATGTTTGGAGTCTTAGCATCCATTGAGACATAGGTGACCAAATCATCTTCAAATCCATGAGCTCCTCCGTCAATTTGGTTACCACCCAAATCCGCTCCTACAATGTATACACTTACCTTTCCAGGAGGGTCTTGACCTTTGTTAGCATTATCACTGAAAGTTCCAGTATAGTTAGCAGTAGGCGCTTCTCCATCGCTGACTAATGTTATTGAAACATATTCATCAGGGTCTGCAATTCCATCTAGATCTTGATCGTGGTCATACTCAACCCAGTAGTACATCTCTAGTGTGCTAGGAGGCGTAGGAATATCCTGGGCTAAAACACGAACCTTCTGCTGAGCATTAGGAAGCACCCAAGTATCATCTACTAAACTTCTCCAATTTGACCAAATTGTGGGGTCATAATTGGATGCTTTGAGTACAGAGATATTCACCAGGGTTGGCGAATATGTATCGATTGACAGATTGAACGGGATTGCACAATCTGTATCAGAAATAATTGGAGATGGAGGGCACAGGGTATCTCCGCCTTCATATCCATCAATCATGAATCGATAAGTTGCCTGACCTGCTGCTGTCAGACCAAGATTTACTGACCAGTCGAAATCTCCACCGATTACACCTGTAGAGTTAGAGACTTCAACCCATTCAGACATTACCGTACCGTTGACTGTTTCGACATCCCATCGCTGTAATGTGAGGTTGTATGATGTCGGGTCAGGAGCTACATCCAATCCTTCTAATCGGATGCTGCCAACCAAGTTGATGATTTGATTGGAACTCGCAGATTCTAGATTTTGTACAACGCCTGCATTATTTCTTAATTCAAACGAAGATATCATTGCATCATTTTCGATAGCATTTCCATTTGCAGGTGCTAATACTACTGCACCAGGTAAGCCGTTTACGCCATTTCCAGCGATTAAGCTTGCATACAAACGCAATTCTGCAGTATCTTCCCAAGCCGTGTTTATTCTGAATCTCCAAGTGATTTGCATTTCATCTCCGACTTCATTGTAAGATGATGATTCTAGAGAGATTAGATTATCAGGATCATAAGATTCTGTAAACAATGTTAGTTCAGAGAATGCTAATTCAACAACTCCGCTAGAAGACTCCATTCGTAGTCGTGATTCTGCGAATGATGTACCAGTAGATTGAGCAACGCTGTGAACTGAAACTGCCTCAATAATATCACCGTTAGGATACAATCCTTCTGGGTTTCCGGTTAATGAAAGAGAAGAGTCGTAGCCAGTTGATGTTGTGATTGACAAGTCAGAGAGTTTAATCGCTCCTCCGCTTCCAGCAGATAGAGTGAGTGGAACATCAACATCTGCACCAGTACCTAATGCGATACCTTGGTTCAATTCCCTATCGAAATTGTTTGCAGCTCCTAGAGTTGTACTCCAGTCGTAGACTATGTCCAAGTCACGCACAACAACATGCGAACCACTTGCAGCATTCGAGTTTACAACCTTGAATTGGAATGTTGCCCAGTCGTTACCATATTCATCGACATATGATACTTGTAGAAGTGGATTGTTGAGAAGTGATGTAATTGCACCCTCAAAATCAAACATAGAATCTAGGGTTTCAAACGCTAAAATAGATTGATTTGGCATTACACCCATTGAGACATCTTGACCACTCGCCGTTAAGGTGAGTGTGAAATTAGCAGCCGTATTGTTTGCGAAAACAACGTCAGCCATACTAACATCTGCACCAATAGGTAGCATGAAAGTACCACCAGTTGCTTCACCGTTAGTATTCAGAGTCAAAGTGGATTGGTCCATTGCATAATTAACTCCATTTGATGAACCAGCCCAGAATGACGTTTGGCGTCCAAAGGCGCCAAATGCTGGCTCATTCATTGCCCATTCAATATCGCCATCATTGGCTATATCCAAGGAAACACCTGTTGCGCTGTGTCCAAATTCCAAGTCGAACCACATTTCTGACATTGAACAAGGATTGTCATATGCTACCAAAGAGGTGAATCCGAAAATCGGATCTGTTGGAATCCATTTTTGGCCGACTGTTAAGTTGATGAGAGTATTACTTCGTGGATTAATTTGTACTGAAGGTGATTCAGCACAATCGTCTACAATTTGAGGAGTAATAGCAAGAATTGGTTGGGAGAATTTGTTCCTATTCAACGGAGGTGTGAATGAGTTATCCATAACTCCTGGAGAATAAATTAGTGGTTGTCCTCCGCCAGGGGACATCCATACTCCATCCATAATCATTGGATCGAAGACAATATTCGTGTCATTCAATCCAGTCCCTACTCTAGTCCCAATATTGAGACCATGAAGAACTGCTGTTGAAAGTCGGTATTGACCTGTATCAAAATCAAATCTAATGTCGATTACCGGATACTCACTTGCATCAACACCCCAAAGTTCGACGATTGGACCAACAAGGTTTGTCATTTGGTTACCATCTCTATCTAGGGCAATCTCGGTAGTTCCAGCACGCAGTACGCTTACTGTTAGTGAGTTAGTAGGAGTTGTTTCCTGCTCCATGGTTAATATTCCGTATCCATCTGGGAATCCAGGATTTGGAGCTTGGATCGGAGTGAAGCCTTTGACAGTCATTGAACCAGATTGAGGGAGTGGGTCTCCGATTCGGAAGTCATCGATGAACCATCCAGGCATAGAAGAATTGTATGGGGCTCCAGCGCCTGAGTTGTGACTCATAACAAACTTCAATTGAATATCCTTAGTTTTGTAATCATCTAGATTGAGGGCTAATGTTGACCAACCACCTGGGTTTAAGGTCGGGTGAGTAGATTCACCACCAAGAGCATAGTCAGTGGCAGTCAAACCATCACAACTCTGAATCTTACCATTACCTGCTCCAATCGGATAAAGGCCATTTGAGTAACCTACACCAGAAGAATTTGCTAAGTCGAACGGGATGTGTGCCCAAGGTCCATAACTACCTGGATTGTAATATTCTCTGACCATTACGTAAGAGCAATCGTAGTAGGTGTTGGTTGGAGTCGCTCCAGGATTTGTCTGTGACCAGTGTAGGCCATGCCAACTAGAGAAACGTGCAATTGGTGAAAGAGGATTTACTTCCAATGCAGGGGAGACCATACTGTAAGAGAAACCTGAGCCTAAGTCATCATTTGTGTAATCATTGTCATTATCAAACATGTTTGTACCCCAGCATTCATTGCCAGTGTTACAATTTTCACTGATTACAGAGGAGTCCAGTAGATTGCCGTGTTGCCATCCGGTTTGGTCATGAACAGGTGCACTTGCGTCGAAGAAATCGGAAGGAGTCCTTTCAAAGTCGGTTGAATAGCCACCACTTACCAAACTCACAGTATCTTCGTGATATGTGAAATCTGCTAATGTGGAGTATTCTGTTTGCTGATTATTGTAAACTGGATCCCAGACGTATTGAGCCGTTTCAGAGTTAATTGTTGAATATGTTTCATGGGTTGCCATACTGGTTGAAACCTTTACTGAAGCGCTCGTAACCGTGTCACCAGAAGGCAATGTGACTGTTCCATCATCAGAATTTGTATATTCTGGTCCTTCTCTAACTTCGATTTCGATTTCGGCTCCGCCATCACTGAAAGTAGTCACTGATGCTGCCGCTGCTAACGGAGAAACTAGCATCAAGCATGTGAATACCAAAGCGGTAATTGCATTCTTATTATCATTCATAGGTGGCACCCTCTCTCTCCCTCCACACAAGTCAGGCATAAAATATCGACGGGGACTTGTCATCACGGGTTCCCCCCGTAGGGGGGGACCCGATAAAGGTCACAATTGCACGATTTTCAGTTTGGAAAAGCAATCCTCAGCGATAGACTGCAAGCCACCCACTCTATCTTCAGAACTTTCCAACCACTCCTTATTTGCTACTGTCGTGGGTTTACTTGGGCCCAATGCATCACAAATTTCTGGACCTTCGCTAATTCCAAGGGTCCCAAGTCGCCTTGCCATAGTCATAATCGTGACTTTGTCGAAAGCTAAGAGTGGTCGTAAAGGAAGTAATGGAGTTGCAATCTCGACGCCACCGAGATTGCCAAGAGTTTGACTGGAAACTTGACCCAAGTTTTCTCCAGTCAAAACATGAGTTGCATCTACTTCATTTCCCCTTAGTGTTGCAATTGCATTGAAAAGTCTCTTCATGTGAATAAAATATTCACTATGGTTCCATTTCTTGGTAAAAAGGGCTAATTTTTCAGCAACGGGAACTACAACCAGTTCTCTTGACATATTGGCTCTTGCTGCATCGCCTACCGGACCTTCTGATTCTAACAAATGTCGAAGTAATGCAATCGTCTTTTGTTCAGCAGCAGAACCTGTTATCTCCTCCTGGGATGCGTGAAGAGGATACACTTTCCAACCTTTTACTAGCATCCTCGCTACAGCGACTGGAGAATCAATTCCTCCACTAACTAAAGCGACACAAATTCCGGACACAATAGGATGGGAGAACCTACACACCTTCAAATCTTACACCGAACGGGATATTAGCAAATGGATTGAAGGAGGAGATACCAACCCCCTCACTACAATGGAACCGTTTAGTACCGAACCTGTGACACTTATCGAAGAAGTGTTTCCACAAGATACAAATTCATACAACACCCTCTTCGGTGGTCGGCTTTTATCACTGATGGACAAAGCGGCTGGAATTGTTTGTGCGAAATTTGCGCATCGTGAATTTGTAACGATTTCAATCGATACGCTAGAGTTCAAAGCGCCTGCTCGTCAAGGAGATTTAATCGAAGTAACCGCAAAGGTTGTCTTCACTTCAAATCGAACTGCTTGTACAAAGGTCACTGCTTGGGCTATGAATAAAGCAGATTGGACAAAAACAGAGATCTGTGAAGGATATTTCTTCATGGTAGCAATCGATTCAATGATGAGGCCGATTCCAATACCTCAATACACACCAACTTCTGATGAAGATAAAGAAGAATGGGAAAGAGCGAAATCGATTCGCGCCCACATGCTCTCTCAAAGAAATCGATGAACTCATTCATCCAATCTAGGCAAGGATGCAATGTCTCCGGACTTTTTCTTTGCTTCAGTGCTAACTAAGTCACCAAAACTCGATGGGATAATTGGTTTGGGCGATATATGAGACATCATCTCTAAGACTTCTTCATCACTTACTTCACCGCCATTGCTCTTCGCAAGGTCTTGAATTGAATTCACTAATTGTGATTGACGAGAATGCTCAGCTTGTATCCGTAATGATTCCGCTGTTCTGGGCTTACGCCTGAACAATCTTTTTGCGATTTTGTTAGCCCTGCCAATCGATGGTTTCACTAATTCTGCAATAACAGAAGAACCGCGCAATTTCCCATTCCGATTATTCCTGCTGGTAATTCTGCGCCGGCTGGGCTTTGTAGTCAACTTACTCATCTTTGGATAGCGATCTTTAGGAGTTAGAACCTCATCATCAACAATTGTAGCATCGAGAGGGACATCTCTACGGGCAGATGCTACTAAGGAAGGAGTTTCAACCTCTTCGAGTGGTTGGTGAAGTGGAGTGTCTGGAGAAGAAAACATCTCAGGATTTACCCCAGGAACATGAGCGCCATTTGCTCCTACAAATGAAGGTAAGAATTCGGTTGGAATAGGAGTTGGTTGTGGAGTTACAGTTTGTTGATTGTACGAGGTTGCACCTTGCTGCTGTATCATTTCGTATGAAGGAGTTGGGCTCGCGTTAGAACGGTGAACGCCCTGATATGGCTGTTGTCGTGGAGGTTCCTGCCAACCATTTTGGGCAACATTATGTCTTTGTGTGAATAGATTTGATTGGGCTCTTGAGATAAGACTAGGTGAAATCTCTGGCTGAATGTCCTCTACTTCATCATCCCAAATTGGCAAATCTAAATCCTCGATTACAATCGCAGGACTCACGTCTTCAACATTTGGATTATTCATTTGTTCAGGAGTTTGGTCCATCGCATCGAGGAAATGACTGAGAACTGGAGAAGGAAATAACTCGACGGGTTCTGGAATTAATTCAACTTCATCGAATTCTCTTGAACGTGGATATTCTGAGTCGCTAACCATTGCATCAACATTCGCTTTAGCATCCTCCAAACTCATTCCATTGTTTATTTTTTGAATAAGAGAACAGAGTCGCATCATCGTAATGTCTGACCCGAATACGGTGTGACAATCATTAGCATTTGTATCAATTGTCAAAGTCGGCCTTCTTGTGATGAAGTGAGCGGATGAAAGTACAATTCCAGCTGCACCAAGAATCGCTTGCAAGCGCCCAGTAACCCCTCTCCAAGCGACCCAAATCATAATTGCACCAATGACTCCAAGCCAGCCGGGAACGAGAGTTGTATGATGGTGATGTACTCTTTTTATCGCATCTAAACGGATATCTAAGGCATGGCCTGAACGTGATTCAAAAGAGACTTGTGATTCGTTCAAGGTCGCCCTGACCTTGCCACGAACTCCTCCCAGTGAAAGGGAACGAAATTTTATCTCCGACCCCTTGACACTGAGCCCCTCTGGCCTCGTGTCCATATACATCCCGAACCTTGAACTTCAACCCGAGGTTATCAACCCACCGTTTGGCCCCCCCTAAGGGGGGCCGTTCTTGGCAGTTGTTCAATTAAGCCGAGTTAGTTTAGCGCTACCCATAATTCTGGGCTTAGAATCTAATTGAGCAATGATTACTGTGGGGGGGGTTCTCTTTACGAATGAATAGTGGCGATTCCCAAGTAACTTCAAGTCCCGAATCCATCGATTCGACCCTTCCGACGACAAATTGTAAATCGACACTGGCGTGAATAACATCACCAACTGCTAGATTCCTTTTTTGGAATGGAGAAACCGATAATTCCAGTGAACTCTTTTCATGTTTTTCTAAAGATAAGGGTATTGAGATGCCCTTGTTTTTGTCTTCTACTGCAGGATGGATGATTAGAGAGCCACCTGTCAAGTGGTCTTCTTTTGTATTCCTTAATGCAATTCCAACTCTGTCGCCAGCAACTGCCTCTGGCACATCGTCATCCATTACTTGCAAACTCTTCACAGTGCCAGGACCTTCTGCAGGCAAAAGATGTAATTCATCATGGACCGAAACTGAACCTGATTGAACATAACCTATCGCTACAAGACCAATTCCTTTTACATTGAAATGTTGATCGATTGGAACTACCAATGGTTCTTTTTTAGCCGATTCCAAATTCCCTGAAATCTCATCCATCAACCCGTATAGCGCATGACGAATTTCAATTCCGTCATTGCTACACTGCGTCCAAGATTTCAGACCAGCTTGAGTAAAGAAACCCTTTACTTGGTCTTCATCAATCCATTCTCCTTCTGGAGGATTTATCACCATAATTCCTTTTTCTACACCAGCGGATGCAAAACCAACTAGAACCTCTCCGAATGCTGCATTGATCTCATTCACTTCAATCAGCCCAACTCTAGCTGCACAAAGTGCATTGAAAAATGGACGAATTCTTTCAGGCATTTTTGCAGGTCTGATGATAGAAAGGATACGAGGGCCATCGGCTCCAGATTCCTTGTGAACATAGGTGTGTACATCGCGTTGGTCAGTGGCTTTGGCGATTGATTTTGCTAAATCATCGCTGCCTACCATTGCGATATTAAGTACGGTCATGGCCTTGCGAGTTGCGCCCTGTTCTTGAGTATACTGCAATCAAGAAGTGTTAGAGATTATTCTAAACTCTGAAAGGCGATTTTCATATTCCTCAATAGTCAAATCTCTGAGTCTTTCAGTTCCAAAATTCTCGATTGTAAAGGATGCTGTAACTGTTGCATGAACCAATGACTCTGCTAATTCCTTACGTGAAACCTCTCCAGAGCCTTGCGCTAAAATCTGCGATAATGCCCCTGCGAATGAGTCGCCACAACCAGTGGGGTCTGTTAGATTGGAAGTTGGAAAAGCTGGTATTGAGATTAGCCCATCCGGGTGCAATGCTAGAACTCCATGCTCCCCCCGTTTGACTACTAGCATCCCGCCATTTTTCAATTTGAGAACGGCTTTTGCCGCAGTTACTAAATTGTCATCAGAAGCAAGCATTCTAACTTCAGCATCATTGAGTACAACTAAGTCAACGCTTTTGATAACATCGAGCAACTCATCAAGCGCGATATCAATCCATAAATTCATTGAATCCAATATTGAAATCCTTCGGGCTTTTGCTTGCGATAAAACTGAGGATTGTAAAGCCGGGTGTAAATTTGCACACATCAGTACCTTCGGTGATGTGTGAGTAGGAGGGACCTTTGGCTGGAAGTTTTCGAATACATTGAGATGAGTTTCATGAGTTACTGCCTCTGACATATCACCATGGTAAGACCCCTTCCAACGAAATGTTTGACCGGCTGTTGACTCAATTCCATCTACATTTAATCCCGCAGAATGATACCATCCTAAATGCTCAGATTTGAAATCTTCACCAATCACGCCAACTAATCCGACGCCTTTGCCTTTTAGCCTTCTATTGTGAAAAGCGGCGGAAAATCCACCATATGAAGCTGAACCTCCAAGTTCATCTTCCCTTGCTCCGAAAGGAGTTTCTAGTGAGTCGTAGGCTAGACTGCCAACGATTAGTACATCCATTTTATCATCCCAATAGATGGTCATGTTCATCGATATACGCAATTGTAATATCGCCTGCCAAGAAATCTTCTTCATCCATTATTCTACGGTGTAATGGGATAAGGTGATCGACCCCTGTGATTATAGTTTCATCAAGAGCCGTTCGCATTCTTTTAATCGCCGATTCACGGTCGGGGCCCCAAGCGAGTAATTTTGCTAACAAACTGTCGAAACATCCTGGCATTTCGTAACCAGGGTGGGCATGAGTATCGCAACGAATTCCAAACCCTGACGGGAAGTGACATTCCCAAAGGCGGCCCGGTGAAGGAATGAAATTAGTTGTGTCTTCTGCATTTAGACGACACTGTATTGCATGTCCCCTGATAACTACATCATCTTGTGAGATGGGTAGGTCTTCTCCTTGTGCAACTCTAATTCCCAACTCAACTAAGTTATATCCTGTGATTAATTCTGTAACCGTATGTTCAACTTGTACTCTGGGATTAACCTCTAGGAAGTAAAAATCACCATTACTATCTCTCAAAAATTCAAATGTTGCAAGACCTTTGTATCCAACAGATTCCGCCCCTGCGCAGACTAATGCACCGATCTCAGCTCGTTTTTCATCACTGAGCCATGGCCCTTCCTCAACCAATTTTTGATGCCTTCTTTGAATAGAACAAAATCTCTCACCGAAGTGTATGGCTTTCTTTCCATCTCCTAGAACTTGGAATTCTACATGTTGTGCTCCTTCGATGTATTTCTCTACGAACACTCTACTATCGCCAAATGCAGACTTTGCACGACTCTGACATAATTTGAGAGCGCCCTCGAATTCATCGGCTTTGTTGACTATCTGCATACCGATACCTCCGCCACCCGCAGCGGCTTTGATGATTACAGGATAACCAATTTCATCGGCAAGTGAACTCGCAACGTCCGCTGATGATATTGGCTCACTACTTCCTTTGGCAGTGGGTAAACCTGCAGCTTCCATTGCCGCCCTAGCCTCGATTTTATCACCAAGTAACGTGATTACTTCTGACGCAGGCCCAATAAATGTAATTCCTTCTTCTTCCAATCTCTTAACGAAATGTGCATTCTCTGCAAGGAATCCATATCCTGGATGAACGGCATCACAATTCAAATCTTTAGCAGCTTTTACTACCGCTTCGATGTCTAGATATGAATCTAAAGGGTTGGAGCGCATTATTGGGTAAGCAACATCTGCGAACCTCACAGGTAGCGATAGTCGGTCTTCCCTTCCGTGGATAATAGCCGCTTCAATACCCATGTCACGAAGGGTTCTAAGAATCCTCAATGCGATTTCACCGCGGTTCGCAATCAGCACACGCTTGAATGCCATGATTGATGCGAATCGCATCTATTCTATGATGAAAGCGGTTGAAATCGAGTCTAAATGACCCTTTGTTAGCCCCGAATAACGGAAGCAAAGTACCTAATTATGTAACTAAGAGGGAAAATTTTGGGTTCTCCTTATAGGATAGCCAAACAATTTGGAAACATGTCCGATGATACAAACACTGGCGCAGCCACGGTCCAGCGCCTTGCCGGCAGAGACCTCAATCAAGATGGAAGAGTTGTAAATTTAGTGATTTGTGGCAACTCAAGGTTTTACGATTATGAATGGTTGGAAGAGCAATTAGAACAATGGATAAAATGGAACGCATATCCAGATTTGATAATCATTGGTGGCGCAAGTGGAGTTGATTACCTCTCTGAAAGATGGGCCAATAATCACGCTATACCAATGGCCATTTTCTCAGAGGCATGGAATGAGCCTAGAAAGGGACTACAAGACACAGGTAGGCCAGAAGCATCGCCAACTCTGGGTGACAAAATGCTAGAACATGCTACACACGTATTGGCATTCCCTGGCCCAAAATCAAAGTGGACCACCATCATGATTAAACGCGCAAGAGAAAAGGGACTTAATGCAGTTGAGATTCCAACTCCACCTGAGGGTGAAGCCTGATTAGTAGACGTCACGAAGGTAACGCTTCTCTTCTTTCATCATTGTCTTTTCAATGAAATAAGTCGCATCTTCGTCCGACATTCCGCCATGTTCTTTGGCAATCTCAATTAAAGCACGATGAACATCTTTTGCCATGTAGGTCTTATCGCCACAGATGTAGAAATATGCTCCTCTTTCAAACCATTCCCAGATTCTTGCGCCGTGCTCTTTGAGTCTGTGTTGAACATAGATTTTTTCTTCTTGGTCACGGGACCAAGCTGTCGTAAATTCGTAAAGATGTCCTTCATCTAGCCAAGACTCGATGGACTCCTTGTAGTAGAATTCTGTCTTTTCTGACTGGTCGCCAAAGAACAACCAGTTCTTTCCACTTCCACCATCGTGTATGCGCTGCTCCATGAAGGCCCTGAAAGGAGCAATTCCGGTACCAGGCCCGACCATGATAATGTCGGTAGATGTATCTGCAGGTAGTACGAATGATTTGGTTGGAGACATGAATACTCCAACATCTGTCTCGTTTACTTCGACTTCATCAGCCATGTAAACTGTACAAAGTCCACCTCTGTCACGGCCATGATGAGAATACCTGACTATTCCGACTGTAAGTTCTACAAATCCAGGGTGTGCGTCATGACTACTTGCAATAGAATACAACCGAGGTTTTAGTTTATCAGCAATTTCAAGGAACTCTTCAGCAGAATAATTTACGTCGAAATCCCTCATCACATCAATGTAGTCACGGGACCAGATATAATCCTCCATTGCTTTGGGGTCTGAAGTAAGATTTTCGACTCTACCAACTGGATCGTCTCCTGGTATCGAAGGTAACAATTCAGATTGAAGAGGAGCATCTCCTCCCATCCAATCCGAACCATTTCCTGCGACAGATTCTCGATATCTTTCAATTAGTTTGACTGTAATCCTCATCCCACTGGATGTTACTTTCTCAGAAAGCGAGTTCACGAATTTCTTGTTTACGCGGTGGATTTCAAAGTCTTTCTTCAATGCCTCTCTAAGAGTACGGTCACCACTACGAGTGGATACTATTTGTGACTCATCCCAACCTGCAGTTTCGATGAGTAAATTGACGGTTTCTTCGGGATTCTCTGAAACAACACCCAAAGCATCTCCTACCTTGTAGTCTAAACCAGAATCCCCTAAGTCGAATACTATGTGCCTAGTCTCTTTTCTAGAACCTTCACCATTTAGAATATAACATTCAGTGATTTTAGACATGTAAGGGTTTTTCGCACTCCATGCTGATTTGCCATTACTTGCGGCGACTTCTTTTGGGGCTTCTTTTACTGCCTCTACAACTGGTTCTGGTTCTGAAGTTGTCAGAGTGATTTCAATTGACGCCATGGCTGGAATAACCTTGTCGACCCAAATCTTCCACTCAGGTTCGAAATCAACATCACACAATTGTACATCTGAAACTCTATTCGCACCTAATTCATTGAACTTATTATCCCAGTCAATTCCAGCTTGGCAATATTCGTCATAAGATGTATCTCCTATGGCACAAACTGAATAGTTAACTCCAGATAAAGATGGGTTTTTTGCACATACATCATCCCACATTTCTGCTGCGTTATCTGGCATTTCGCCTTCGCCCCATGTAGAAGTGATAATCAAAATACGCTTGTGTTTTTGTAATTCATTAGCCGGATAGTTGTCCATATCGATAACTGTAGTTTCCAATCCACTCTTGTCTGCTATTTTCTTAGTTTGCATAGCCAAATCTTCAGCATTTCCTGTTTGCGTACCAAAAAATATTGCGAGGGATTTATCTTGATTTTCAGACATGTTGGTAACATCCTGTTGGTGCGGGCATCAAAGCACCCACACTCGCTATGATTCGGGCGACCTGAACCGAATAGATGAATGTTAGGTGCGATGGTGTCTTAGAGTTGAAGCACTTGCACGCACTATGGTCCTCGTGGAATTACTCGGAAGTGGCAACGCTTTCTTGCCATCAGGAAGGCTCCATTCATTCTTGGCAATAGACAAACACATTGTCGTAGATTGCCCACCCACAGCATTAGCGAGTTTACGAAAAGCGGGAATAAGTCCGGCAGATATTGACACTATTTTGATAACTCACGTACACGGAGACCATGTGTTTGGATTTCCATTCTTCCTCCTAGAAAGAAAATATATTTCTGACCGTGAAGGCTTGAAGGAATTAACAGTCGCTGGCTCTAGTGGTGTCAAAGAAAGGTTAACCCATTTATGCAATTTAGCCTACCCTGGCTCCCTCGAAGAAATTCTTGAAACAATAAATTGGGTGGATGTGCCAAATTTAGAAGGATGGACTATGGAGAGATTCGAAGTTCTTCATGAACCTGAAGTCGACCCTCACGGATGGATGATGACTAATGATGAAGGATGGTCAATGATCCATTCTGGAGATTCTGGACCTTTCGAAGATTTATGGGGCCGCATTGGAAGATGTAGTTTTGCTGTTGTCGAAATGGGAGTGCCTGAATGGGTGAATACAGAATATCACCATAAGCCAAGTGATATCACCAAATTAGCCAACAAATACCCCAATACGAAAATGGTGATAACTCATACATTTATTGATTCAGATTACCAGATTATTACGAAAGAGGTTCCAGATTTCCCCCCCAATGTAATACACGGCGAGGATGGAATGGAATTTGAGATAAACTCTGACGGCTTAGTTTTGTAATTATTATGGCTATAAAAGTAACAGCAGAACCCGTTCTTTTTTTAGGGGGTCCTAAAAAAAATGCACCATCACCCCTTGTTTCAGAATCATCAAGCTGTAAAAAATTATAATCTCAACTAATTATTTCTGTTTAAACTTTTGACGGCGAAGATTCTAGATCGGAATGATGGAAAATTAACTTCCGGCGTAATGGAAAAAAAATCGGGTTCACAGTGGAGTCTTTTAATAGGTAATGAAATAAAATTCAACTTCCTTTTTATACCCCCAATTGAATTGCAATAAGTGAGCAAAACCTCACTATCGATTCGAGTTTTGGGACTACCCTTATATGGTGGACTCGGACTCCCTTAAGGCATCACGCATGATGTAGGCCGGCTCAACAACGTGCATGATAAAAACAAGGAGGTGTTATTTTTTGAAGCGAAATATTTTCGATGGAATACTCAATCAAAAAACTCTCTTTGTCCAGAAGGAAGTACTGCGCCACACTCACCAGCCTAAGTCCCTACCTCATAGGGACTATGAAAGGGACCAACTTTCATTCAATTTGGTAGAGGCTTTGAAGGGCGATATACCCTCGAACATGATACTGTATGGAGTAACCGGCGCAGGTAAAACTGCAGTGACAAAGTATGTCTGCGACCAACTCCAACGTAAGGGAGAATCAATTGGTAGATTTGTACATCCAGTTATGGTTAATTGTCGGCAAATCGACACTCAATATCGTGTTTTATCGCACCTAGGCAATGCTCTGCTTGAGGAACATGAAATTGATGATATCCCGTTTACAGGATGGCCTACAGACAGAGTATTCTCAGAATTAGTAAGAAGGATGAATGAAAGAGGCGGAGTTTACGTCTTGGTTCTTGATGAAATAGACCATCTGGTAAAGAAAGCAGGAGATGACCTTCTTTACAACCTTACAAATCTTAACGCTGAACTCAATAATGCCAGGGCTTGCGTTATTGGAATATCAAACGATTTGAAGTTTACAGATTTCCTAGACCCTAGAGTCAGAAGTAGACTTGGACAGCAAGACATTGTTTTCAATCCATACAATGCTGAACAATTACAAGATATTCTGCGCTCACGAGCAAGTATTGGAATCGCAGAAGGTGCGATCGGTGCAGGAGTAATCGAATTGTGTGCGGCTTTAGCAGCTCAAGAACATGGAGATGCTCGATGCGCACTTGACCTATTACGAGTTTCTACTGAAAAGGCCGAACAAGAAGGTCTGGAAGTTGTTGAACAAAATCACGTAAGGATTGCACAAGCTCAAATCGAATCTGACCAAGTAACGCCTGTGATTCGTACTTTGCCTACTCAGCAGAAATTGGTTTTAGCATCTGTGCTGATTAATGAGAAGAACGGACTAAGGAATATTCAGACTGGAGAAGTATACCATATTTACAAACAAGCGTGTACTCATATTGGTCAACAGTTCCTAACAGCAAGACGTATTTCTGGAATCATTTCAAATCTAGACATGCTTGGATTAGTTACTGCAAAAACAATTTCAAGAGGAAGATATGGACGCAGTAAAGAAATCAATTCGTGCATCCCAACTAACATCGACCCGTGTGATGTAATGGCAAAGGCAGAGGCGATTCTAACCGAGGTTTTCTCCGCTAAATACCGCCACCAGAGTCAACTCTGAGTTTGCTGCAAGCCCCTTCGGGGCTATGCCAACCCTCTTAACCGCGTCCAAGGTGGCACGGCGCATGAGCAAAGAAAGTGAGAATGCAGAGGACAGTTTGTTCCGAATTATAACAAACCCTTCGAAGACTCTTGCTAACTGGTATTTTTGGCTAGGTAGTCTTGGATTATTCCTGGCAATTCTAAACTTGATTGGAGAAATTCATCCAAATTATCGAGTATCATGGGGCGGTCTTCTAACTTTCGAGGCTTGGAATAAAACATTTGAACACAAAGATACAGCCGCTGCATTCGTTGCTAGCGATGCGATATTCATGACCATTTGTGGATTGTTTACATTTGCTGGAGCAAGATCTCTAGTCGGAGATGAACATTGGGGAGTATGGATTAGCTCAATGGCAACCAGTGAATGGTACAAAGATCTAGTCGAGCCTGGAGAAGGTGGATGGTCTCTTGTTCTAGGAACATGGTCTATGCTTGCTAGTATTGTAACATACTTCTATTGGGGAATTATGCACACTGCTTGGATTGACCCGGGGATTTATTCTTGGTCAATTGTATTGATGGGCGCAGGTTTAGTCATGCGCATGCTATCTTCGATTGAAGATGAAGAGTGATTAGTGACCATTTCGACGCAATAACGCGTCTAAATAACCTAGCAAGATTCCTTGCCACAGCACTATTGACCATGAAGTTAGTACGAAGATTGCACGTAGTCTCTTCTTGGGCAAATCACTTCGTATGTAGGATGAAAGCCAAAACAAAGGAAGTAAGCAAATCAGTAGTATTTCTCGCGTCAAGGCCAAGTAAAATGATTCTATATTCTGTTCATCTAGTTTGAGTACATTGTTCACATATAGTGAAACGCCAAACGAACCTAATGCTAGTAAAGGTACCATCCAAAGAACAATCCATGAAGACCCAATGAAGTCATGTTTCACTCCTTTGTATCTACGATGTATTCTAACGTGAGCCCTAGCATCTCTCTTACGCTTATTCAAGAAACGCTTGAGACCTGTTTCTGGAATATGATTGACAA
>CACLCM010000005.1 GCA_902605365.1 uncultured Candidatus Poseidoniales archaeon
AGAAGATTTGTGTTGGGATGGTTCATCAAGGAATCCTAGCGATTGTTCTTGTCCTCCTGAAATTAACAAATCTGATACAACTTCAGATAAGGATGAGGAAGAGCAAGCAAATTATCTTTGGATAATGCTGATTGCACTATTGTTCGTGATAATCATTTTCAGGATAAGGCCCAAAAATGAAGATGAGTAATCCATGAACACCTTTGAGAACTGAGACCTCTTGCGATGACTATGTCCAAGATACTGATGATTACAGCAACAGGCGGAACAAACCGTGAGTTAGCAGAGAAATTTGCTGAAACTGCTAAAGAAATGGGACATGATGCAGACATTGCAGATTTGTCTGTGATGGATTTTCCAATGTTTACTGTTGCTCGCTCCAAAGAATTGGATGTCGTACCAGGTATGGCTGAACTGAAGAAACAGATGGGCGATGCAGATTCATGGATGATCATAGCTCCTGAATACAACGGTTCAATGCCTCCAACTCTAAACAACGTAGTCGCATGGCTCAGCACAGAATGGCAAGATTTCCGTGCACTGTTCAACCGTAGAAAGGTTGGACTTGCAACCCACAGTGGTGGCGGCGGAGCTCACGTCATCATGGCTATGCGTCAAATGTTCTCATTCCTTGGGTGTATCGTCATTGGAAGGAATTGTATTGCCAACAAGAATAAGGAAGCAAATCCTGAAACAATCGAAGACATGATTGGCCAACTTGCGAACTGATTCTATTCAGCAATTACTAAGTCTCATGTTCCTTCAGATTGAATTATGGAGAATAACGAGTGTTTCATCACCACAATGGGTGAAGATTGGGAAAGAATCGAAGATTGCAATGTTCATATGAATATCAAGCGTCGATTACAGCGCACAGTTATTCGTGGAAATGAAGGGGATGACCTTCTTGATGAAGGTGCAGAATCTGCTGTTTATACAATCACAGGAAAGATGGGAATGGAACAATACAAAAGGATGCTTGGTATTTTCAGAAAGGATCAACCAATTTTCCATGACCCATTTGAAGACCGTCAGATGAAGGCCGTTTTTTCTAGCATTGATTATGATAGCAAGACTGGTGAATTTGAATTCATTCTGGTCGAAGATGCTGAGCAAGACGAAATAATGTCTTGATTCAAAGTAGCGGTCCAAAGTGAACGCCCGCTGCAATCAATATGCTAGATGCGATTACAATCAGCACGTTATCATCGATTGGCCCAAACTCATATCGCTCAACAAAAGAAGCCACAGCACCAGAGAGTGCTCCCCAAAGAGGAATTGAAGGGTCTGCACTCTTGCCGATTAGGTAGCCGAGAGGGATGCAAAGGATTGCCATCCCAAGGTTTCCCCATGCACTCTTAGTTCGTTTTGCAAACATCTTGTTGCGAATAATTCCTGTAACTCCATCTCCATATGCCATGAATAGGGCGGGAAGAATTGCCAGCCAGGCATCATCTAAGTAATGCCATAGAGCGAATACAGAGATACCTAACATGAAAGCAAAAGTTGCATCGTTCATATTCTGTTCAGTTTGCATCCACCAGAGTCTGCGGTCAGTCATATGAGCCGTAGCTAGCCCAGCAGCACCTAGAAGTCCACCTAGAAGTGGATATATTGGGTCAGTGAACACTATTGGGCACAGGATCAGCGGAACTCCACCCGCTACCATGTGAGCCACTTTGCGGTTGTAGTAAACCGCAACCATGTTCTCGCAGCCTTTCGACATCAGGTATGCGTGAAACGGCTTTATTGCCATCACGGTAAGGAATGCGAAAGCCCCCAGGCCAAGAAACCATAGCAACTGAGAGTCAACAGACATACACCTGCGTGTACGCATCCAGTGCATAATGCTGACTAAAGCATTACACTGAACCAGCGAATACCAGCCATCCAATATTCATGATGATTGCAGGTGCTGTTAGGAACAGCACTGTGATCATCACCGGAAATACACTGATAATGAAAGTCATAATGAAAATGATAGTCATTAGCATTAAGAATTTCACCGTCGTTGCCGAGTTGTTTTTCTTGATAGTCTTTGCAATATTTATTTGCTCCATAACATATCCATAGTCGGTCAGCATATTAAGGCCTGTTTCAGACTAAGGCTCAATTTGCTTGGTCAACTTGAGCAAGATAACATGGAGCATCCCACTCTATGTCTTGCCCATTCAGGTCTCTTCTGATACCATTCAGATTCAAACTCTTCATGCTCTTCGTAAGGCGTTTTTAAAACTTTGAACATATCTTTACAGACTGAATAATCCTCTTTTTCTGCAGCATCAATTGCTAACTGAGCCATCCAGTTTCTAAGTACATATTTTGGATTATTCTTTAGCATCACGCCTCTCTCAGGCTTTCCTCCGACTCGCTGCCACCACTTACCTAGCCACTCATTCCATTCTTCGTGAGGAATGGTCTCAGAATCGTAAAACGCTTCAGCGAGGTGATTTGAGTCTGGGCCAGGTATGGTACATAATTCTCTGAAGAATATCGTCATGTCTGTTTCCACTTTCTGAAGTAGCAGGTTCAGCTCACGAACTAAATCGCCATCTGATTCTTGGAAATCACCGATTCCCAATTTAGCAGCCCACATAATGTCATTTTGCTCATCGTAAGTTGAAATATAGAAATCTAAAGCTTCATTCAATCGATCAGTATTACGCACCAGGGGTCCTAGCGACTCGAACAATCTAGCAAGATTCCAAGCTGCGATTTGTGGCTGATTACCAAATCGGTATCTTCGATGTGTAGAATCTGTTGTATTGGGTGTCCAGCCAGGGTTGTAATCTTCAATCCAGCCATATGGGCCATAATCAATAGTCAGGCCATGAATTGACATGTTGTCAGTATTCATAACTCCATGAACAAAGCCAACTCTCATCCAATGTGCTACCATGATTGCTGTATCTTTCGCAATCTGCTTTGCCCAAGCGATAATCCCATCATCATCATTTGCGTGATGATCTGGAAAATGATTCTTGATAGTATGTTCAACAAGTGTTCGCAGTGTTTTCCTATCACCCATCAGTGTGTGTATTTGGAAACTACCGAATCTGATGAAACTTGGAGCGACTCGGCATACAACTGCGCCTGGCTCATACTCTCTATTACCGTTATACATCATGTCACGTAAGACTGCTTCACCAGTGGTCGCAAGAGACAAAGCTCTGGTTGTGGGTACTCCCAGATGATGCATTGCTTCACTACAAAGGAATTCACGAATTGAAGATCGCAATACTGCTTTGCCATCTGCGAAACGTGAGTATGGAGTTTTACCAGAACCCTTCAGTTGTAGTTCGAGAACTTGGGATTTAGTTTCAACCTCACCCAATGTGATTGCTCTTCCGTCACCTAACTGGCCTGCCCAGTTACCGAATTGATGTCCGCCATACCTTTGAGCATAGGTGTCCATTCCATCAACCGGTTTTCCTCCAGCCAAAACCTCATCATCGCATTCACTCAGTTCTAAAAATTTAGCCATTTCATCAGACCAAAGTCTAACTTCAGCATCTGGTGCTGGTTTTGGTAAAACACGTGACCAGCAGACATTTGGAACCTGTCTGGCAGGCCCGCCAATCTGTGAATCTCCAGGGGTTTCTGACAAGAAACGATTGAGCCACTTAAGTGATGAAAGTGTGCCCATGTGATAATCTGGCGGCTTCATGTTTTGAATATGTGTGTAAGACAATGTTGATTTCCTATGCCTTTAGTCAGGTGTCATGGAAGGCGAAATATGGGTGGTAAAAACAACCTTGCCAAAGAGCTGGCTTGAGTTTGAAGTAGTTTCTTTTGCGCAAGAACTAGTTGAGCAAGGAGCTGCTTGCATACAGCACTACGCAATAACTTCAACTTATTCTTGGGAAGGTTCAGTCCAATCTGAACAAGAATGGGCTCTTTCCGTTAAGGTTTCAAATTCTCACAAAGATAAGATCGTTGAAATAATTTCCAAGTCTCATCCCTATGATGTTCCTCAAATCATTTGCTCACAGTCTCATGCAAATGATGATTATTGCAATTGGGTTAATTCTCAATAATCGAGAATAACCATTCGGAACTTTTTCTTGATTTACTTGGGGAAAGTGTTTAGTGAATCCTTCAATTGTAAGAATCATGGCCGGAAGTGGAGATGACAACTTGAACCTAAAAAAACTCATGAAGAACCTAGTTTCTGCATTGGATGAAAAGAATCTTTCAGTCAAGGAATTGTTTTCTCAAATGGATACAGACATGGATGGCAGAATAAGCGGTCCCGAATTACACAAGGGTCTCGACAACCTTGCAGGCGAATATTTGTCTCCAGGTCAAATTTCAAAGATCATCGAATCCATGGACAAGGATTCAGATAATCGAATCGACCAATCCGAGCTCAGTGCTGCAATTGAAAAAGTAAGGTGAAGCCCCCACTAGAAAATAAAGTGGAGCAAGCGTGTACAAACGGGCGACCCCTCGCCCACCCCGGAAACGCTTACTCCGTTCTCCGGAGCAATTTTCCTATCTGATTGGCTGTTATTAAGGCATGTATAACAAACACATCTTCAAAAGGGCTTGATATCAACAAAGTGTATGGACACCCTCCCTTTGTTCGTCTTACCAATGGTTCTGATGCCCGGGGAAGTTCAGGAATTGAGAGTGTTCGAGCCTCGGTACAGACAAATGCTTGACGATTGTCTTCTAGATGACCGTAACTTCGGTTTAGTTCTCAATGACCCACTTCAATCAATAAATCATTGGGATGGGCCACGAGTGCATGGTTGTGAAGCAGAGATTATTCATCATGAGACAAAGGGTAGCAACCACTTCCTCCAAATTATCGGACGTAGAAGATTCACCGTTACTGAAGTCCATGAACCCGCATTACCTCCATTCGACCATCCTATGCTTGAATCATTGGTATCTGAATATGGAGTCGACCCAGACCTACAGAGTATGTTAGAATTAATCCCCGATGATGTTGGTCATTCTAAACTCTATATCAGTGCTGAAGTAGAATATCATGACGCACAAGAGGAAACAACTCAACCCCAACAAGACAAGTTGACAGAAATAGTAAGCACTGTACTAACTCGCATTGGCAAGATGTTGAACATTGATATCGATATGCTTGATGAATGGGTGAAAAGTACACCTATGGTGCAAGTTGTTGACAGTGAACCTAATTCCGTATACTCAGTTACAGCCTTACTGGTTAGTGACCTCGGGGCTAGACAACAGATCCTCTCGAAGAGTAATATCGAAGATGCGATTGCTGAGTTATCGCATCAAATAGCAACTTCATACGAAGAAGAATGAATTTGTTTCATTCATTGTAGGGTGTTTGACCATTCAGCAGTTGGCTTGTGCCAATCCCTTAGCTGGTCTGTTTCAAGACGTAGTTGTAGTCCGTCACCCTGCTCGAAATCTGAATCTTCTAGCATGAAGTCAACAACCAGTTCATTGCTTCTGAATGTATCATCATACAGAACTTCTTGCCCCACTACGCTTCCTTCCTCAGTCCACTGAAGAATCACACGAACGTGGCATTCTTGGAGAGGATTTCGCAATGAACATGATTCGCTACTGCCATCATGCTCAACCATTACAAAGCCGTCCATGGTTTGAACACCAGGGATTGCAAACAAATCTATTACAGTATCCTTAGCAGTTGGAGCGCATGTGCATTCCATATTATCTGCTTCAGCCATTCCTATCAAATTGACAGTAACTTGCAAGTTTGCGGTTTCAACTGCGTCACTGGATATCGAAGTGGCTGTGACTTCGTAAGTACCTGGGAGTTCATATTGGTGGGAAGTAACTGCCCCTGAGCCTGATGTACCATCACCAAAATCCCACGAAATAGCATCTGCACCACCGACAACAGAGAATACGAACTCATGCAGAATGTGCGTGATTGAATCTTCTTCATTGTTATCTCCGTCATCGATTTCGATTAGTGTGTAATGGTTTGTACCTTCTGAGAAATCAACCTTAGCGGAGAATGAATCACTACTTTGGGAACTCTGTAGTACATTTAGCGTTGCAAAAGTACCGGTGGAAACAACAGCGATTAAGACAATTAAGGCGATTGTTGTACCAGATAACTTGCTCAACATGCCTCCAACATTACTCAGTTTGCTTATGAAGTACTGTTTTTCTGGAACTTAAGGCTACAGTAATTATAGCATTCACTTACGATTAATCATACCTGCCATGATGTTTAGATTATTATTTCGAATCTCAACATCATTGTCTAAGAAATCAGAGAGATCTCTGGTATCATTGTAAATCATTTTGACGCCAATCAATTGTGCGGTAACTGTCAATATGCTGAACCACAATTGTACTTTCATTGCTGTTTCAAAGTCTTCTACAGTTGTTGCGTTCCCACCAGATGTAGGAAGTGCGCTAATCAATAAGAAAAACAACTGCAATGATAATGTCACCATTATGATAGTGAGACCAGCGAGTGTTCGTTGTCCAAATCTGTTTTGCTCGCTTGCAACAACCTGTTGTTTAGATGACGTACTGGTGTCTGCAAAATTCTGCACTGGTTGTTCAGTTTGTACAATGGGTTGGCTTTGGAATTGTACACCTTGACTAGTGTACCAATTTCGGTCAGACATGTTTTTCCCTTACGGTTACAATGTATCAACAATCCCCTTTCCAATGCCTGGAAACTGCATTAACTTGATTATATCCTAATTCGTGAAAAAAATGTGCAGAGAAAGAAAATTCCCAACCCCGATTATGACAAATCCCTGAAATCACACAAATTTGAAAGAGAACGCATCTATGTTTGGGAGACAGCGGGTGGCAAGCAATTATCGGACGATGAAATTGAGGCTAAACAAAAACCCATACCCGTTAGTACTGAACTAGATCGGTTCTTGGGAGTTTTAGCATCCATAGTATTGGCAATCTTCGGTTTGTACATGATATTTGTAATTCAAGGTCCATCAGATCTGGGTAGGGCACCCGGAGATGGAATACTTGGACTGTTTTTAGTATGTTGTAACGGAATTGGAGTACTTTTGGTAATTTGGTCGGTATTCATGTTCAGTTCATCGATAAAAAGTTTTGATAATGACGACTAGACATGTTAATTTTCGATATTAGGATGCTCGTACCGGGATTTGAACCCGGGTCGAAGCCTCGAGAGGGCTTCATGATGGGCCACTACACTATACGAGCGACAAGCCACCGACTTGTCACCTGTATTTATTCTCAACGGGTATGACCTGTAATACCTTCAAAAAAAGTGAAAGTGAAAAATTGCTCGCAGTGCCTTATTTATCATTGACATTATACCTTCACTTTCAGTCATCTCTGTCCTTCTTTTCTTGATATAGGGAGGGCTGAGAATTTGGTTCATGGACAAAAGCATACGATTCTCGGACCTAGTCCCGAGTGGAAAGGCAAAGAACATGAATACACGATACGATGCACACATCGTATCTTCTGATGGAACCTGGGATTGGAAGCCTCTGAAGGTTGAAGTTCCAGCAACCTGGCAAAACCTAGCACGCCGTACAAGAGGTGAGGCTTGATGAGTCGAACTGGGCGTCTACGAAATGAAATCGCACAATATCTTGAGGACAATGGTGTATCTAACACGAGTCAGATCCTTGACCACGTCAACCAACGTTTCCGCTGGGGAGCTACAATGAACCAGGTTGGAAATGTACTTGCTCGTGATACACGTTTTGAAAAATTAGGACTTACCGAGGGCACAACCATGGCTGGGTTCCGCGAAAGGGTCTGTATTTGGGCTCTGGTTGCGAACTGACCATGTACCCCTGTCATCCCCCATAGGTCTGATGTGGCGCGAGATTGTTGAGTTATCCCGTCCGAAAAATGTCGTCTTAGCGGCTATTACGGTACCCTTGGGTGCTCACCTTGCTCTCGGTGGTGTTTGGTCATTCCAATCACTCGGTCTCGTGGCCCTTCAGACCACTTCTGCGATATGCTTCATAGCAGCAGGAAATACCTTCAATGACATATCTGATAATACTATAGATAAAGTGGCTAAGCCACATAGGCCAATACCTTCTGAAAGAATTTCAATAGCATCTGCCACTAAGGTCGCATATGCTTTCACACTGCTTAGTGCCCTTTGTATGGCCTCTGCAATTCCCTTTACAGATCAGCCATATCCATTGATTGGAATATGGTCGATTGCAGCTATTCTGATGTATACTTATGATGCAGGTCCACAAACTAAGAGACTTGGTTTGACAGGGAATGTGTCAATTTCTCTAATGGTTGGTGCAGTGATAGTTTACGGTGCATCTGCTGTTTCCATGGCTTCAACTCCAATCGTACTATTTGCTGCAGGTGTCGCTTTCTTTGCTAACCTTGCAAGAGAGATAATCAAAGATTGTGAAGACATGGAGTCTGATGAAGGTAGGAATACCCTACCTATGAGAATTGGATTGATGAATGCCAGGGCTGTAGCGTATGTCTTCATTCTAGCATCAATGGTAACTCTTGGCTTGGCACACTTGTATGGTCCTTTTGAATATCACCAAATTGTATTTCATGCACCGGCAATATTCATTCTATTCTCATTGAATGGACCATTATTCAGAGGCGAAGACCACAGTGCACAACAAAGTGTGCGAATAGGTATGCTTCTTGGTTTAGTCGCTTTCGCAGTACAAGTAAGCGTCCTCTGACTTAGAAGCCGACGCCCATCATTTCGCCCATGGCTCCCCATGCAGCATTGTCTACTAGGTATGCGAGTAGGCTCATCTGTGCCCACATCCTGTTTTCTGCTTGGTCGAAGACGATACTGTTGGCGTGGTCCATTACTGCATCAGTAACCTCATCCCCACGGTGAGCAGGTAAACAGTGCATGAATGCCCAGTTATCATTGGCTCCTGAAACTAAATCCATGTTGACTTGGAATCCATCAAATGCTGCCAATTTATCCTTCATGTCTTCCTCCCCCATCGAGATGAAAACATCTGTATAGATTACATTTGTATCCTTTACCGCTTCTTTAGGATCGTTGGTACCAACCATCTCTGAACCATTCTCCTTAGCAAAGTCTTCAGCTCTTGCAACAATACCTTCATCCGGCTCGAATCCTTTAGGGAAGGCATAGTGGAAATCAATACCTAACATTCCACATGCTAGCATTAAGTCATGCAAGACATTGTTACCGTCACCAACCCATGAAACCTTGAGTTCATTACGTTCAGTGAAGTGCTCTAGTACTGTCATTAAGTCTGCAGCCGCTTGACAAGGATGGTGCTTGTCAGATAGTGCGTTTAGAACGGGTACACTTGAATTGGCAGCTAATTCTGCAACGTCAGCATGTGCGAAACATCGGTAAGTAATGGCACCCAAAAATCTGGAGAGCACGTTTGCTGTGTCTGCAACAGTTTCAGATTTACCAAGTTGAATGTCATTTTTCAGTAGTGTCAAAGGGTAACCACCCAGTCGGTTTATTCCTACTTCGAAAGAGACTCGAGTTCTCGTACTTGGTTTCTCATAGATACTTCCGACTGCCATATCGGCTAGTGGGAAGAAGTTCAGAGCTATTTCATCTCCAGATTTCCACATTTTCTTGAACTCAATAGCCCAATTTAGGATGTCTTCAAAATCTTCTGCTACGTCATCAATAGCCAATAGATGGTCAGCCATGCCTACTGCCCTTAGAGGACGGTTGAAAGACACATCGGTCAAAAATCAGTTCTTTTCGTGTTCGATATCGGACGCAAATCCGTCTCTTGCATCGCTCATACCGCCGAATAATGCTTGAGCGAATGTCAGGACATCTGCCATTCCGTCTTCGGTTTCGCTAGAAAGAGGAGTTAGTCCTGGTGATTGTGAGAACTGTTGCATCATTCTAAGTTGATTGATAGCGAATTCAGTTCGCTGACCACCAGCCTCATCATACAATGCTAACTCTAGGATTTCAAGTCTTTCAGACCATTCTAGAATCTTCTCAAGTTCCTCTTCTTCGAGAAGGTCTGACTTTGAAAGGAAGTTCTTGGTTGGCAACCCTAGTCTAAATTCAACGATACTGGATAGAAGCATCTGAGATACGAATCCAGATGGACTTCTCGACAACATAGGGTCGAATAGGTAAATGATGGCAGCTTGGTCTTGACCTAAAACCTCGATCAAGTGTGATGATGCCTCACGGAATGCGAATAACTCAACCTGTCCCGGAGTATCAACGATAATCAATTCTCCAGAGAGTGCGTGTAATTCATCAGCAACATCAAGCGCTTGTGCTGCTACCAAATCTGCAGCTAGAATCTGTGCACCGTTCGGTCCAAGATCGTACTCGTTCATGACTTCAGTAAGAGAAATAATATCTCTAACATCAAACTCAGCATCGTAGTGCACTCTTTCTGCACCAGGGTCGAGATTCACAGCTATTGCTTCAGTCTCTAAAAATCGACTCCATCTCTGGAAAGAGGTGACAAGTGAAGACTTGCCTGCGCCAGCGGTTCCAACGACAAATATTACAGGAGGCGACGAAGTATCTAATCCGACCATATTTTGTGGGCTCAGTCCTCCCTTCATCAACCTACCGTTCGCTAAACAATGACTATTCCGCTTATGATAATGTCCGCACAATGGTTATACGCTAAGCAATGATGGAGAGATTGCCGCCATGCGGCATATGAAGGAGGTCTAATTATGAGCGACGAAAACCCAAATGAACCACCAATGCCACCCGGAATGCCACCAGCACCTCCTGGAATGCCTCCAGCACCACCTGGAATGCCGCCTGCCCCACCGGGTATGCCGCCTGCCCCACCGGGTATGCCACCAGCACCTCCAGGTATGCCTCCTGCACCACCTGGCATGCCTCCTATGGATGCCCCTCCTGCACCACCTGGCATGCCTCCTATGGATGCCCCTCCTGCACCTCCAGGTATGCCGGCCCCTCCTCCAGAAATGCCGCCTGCCCCACCTGGTATGCCAGCCCCTCCTCCAGAGATGCCTCCAATGGAAGCGCCTCCTGCTCCACCTGGTATGCCAGCAGCACCGCCTGGTATGGCTCCAATGGAAGCTCCACCTGCTCCACCAGAGATGCCACCGGCTCCTCCAGAGATACCTCCTATGGAAGCGCCACCTGCATCGCCTGTTGCGGCAGATGCCCTACTCGCCCCTCCAGAACCAGCATTTGATCCTTTGATGGCTCCTCCTGCTCCGCCGGCAGACCCGCTAATGGCTCCTCCGGCAGCGGATTTGCTAGCACCAGTTAGTGAAGTTGCAGTGGAAGAATCAGATATTCCTGCTGTTAACCCACTTGACCCAATCAACCCAGTTGGCGAGGATTTCGTCGCTGCTGGGGCAAAGATTCGACGCTCATCTGAAGTTGACGATGTACCTGGTGACAAGTTAGAAGGAACATTGCATGAGAAAGAAGTTTCAACACTAAATGCGGATGGAGAAATCGTAAAGCAAGATGTCAAGGGAGTTCTTACAGTTAGAAATCCTTCTGAATCAGATAGGATTTACGATATTGATGTAATGTTGAATAATACGCTAAATACTGATTTAGCTGGTGACCACGTACAAGTTGATGAACTTGAATCTCGTAAGGAATTCTCTACCAAATACAAGGTCAAGAATAGTCGAATGCTAATTCTCAGTGAGAGATTAGACACCAATCCTGCAAGAGACCAAGCCCGTTCATTGTCTGTCGCTAAAGGCGGCGAAGGCGGTCCATTGGATATGGAACTAGAAGTTCAGAATGTTTCAGGAGTTTCTCTAAACAATGTTACAGTTACCAGAGATATACCATCTCAACTAAACATGGTTGTTATTGGTGGAGCTGAAATTGAAGATGGTGAACTTATTTGGGATGTAGGACACCTAACTGCTGGTGAAACCAAGATTCTATCCTTGTCTGGTACTATACATGTTGATGGAATTAAGCCAGTAAAGGCTGGTGTTGCTAAGGTGATATACAACGCAGATGTGACATTGTCTACTCTGTCATTCAGAGAATTCGATGTTTTCTGTCGAGGTTTCGCTTACATCAACTCTGTGGAATCTGAGAGGCCAGATAATTGGGAATGTAAGACAATATTCGAAAATCGTTCATCATTTACAGTCGATCTTGTGAAGTTGCAGGTTAGAATGAAAGGAGAAGATGGTCTACTATTCGATGTAAACGATGTTTCAGAGGATGTACTTCCAGAAGGACGTTGGGAATCCGATACTGTTACTGTTGAAAGTAATGGTAAGCCAGATTTCACATGGGACTTAGGATACACAGTTCTTCCTCGTGCAACACATACCACAGAAGGCAAGATTGAGCTACAACCATCAACCTTCGAAGTATTGGATGCCAGTATGGAGAAATCTTACAGCAGAAATGTTCTTCCATCCTATAGAAGAAATGACTTATCTGCTACAATTACAATCAAGAATGAAGGTTCATCGGCAATTAACAGGTTCTATTTGACAGATGATATACCTGGATTGTTTGAAGCTCCTGCCATTGAGGATATCTCAGTTAAGGTAGGTAATAGCGATTTGACTGAAGACCAATTCAAGGCTGAAATTTCCCAAGGTGTAACTATCGAGAAGGAAATGAAGAGCCCAGATGGTCCTGGACACACTATGGTGATGAAGATTGGAACAGGTAAGCCAATTGGTTTAGCACCTGGAAAGAGTATTGTAATCACTTACCCACTAGTTGCTCCAGACCCAAGTCCTGGTAATGAGGCAGTAGCCGGTCCTGCTCGTTGTGAATTTAGCGCAGAGCAGTTTGGCCCACCTTGTGACAGGGAAGTAAATGATGTTCCAATTGTACGTGTAAGGCACAACCGCAGAAACTTCTCTGCAGGTAAGTCTGTAATGCCTATGGGCGGTAAGGGTCGATATGAAGTATTGATCTTATTCGAGAACAATGGAGACACTGCTCTACAAGACGTTTGTATCAACGATATTCTGCCATCAAACTTTGATTTGAAGGATTGGTCTGTACGTGGTGCTGGTGGAAACAAGAGAGACGATGTCACAATCGAGACAACTGATTCTGAATTGGGTAGCACGAATGTTTGGTCCATTCCTGTAGTAGACAAGGGAGAGCGCCTCGAAGTTTCCTTCGAAATTAAGGGCGATGGTGAAGTTGATGCTGAAGTTCTAAATCAGTTCCACGGAGTAACATTCGGAGACGAATTGGATGAAGATATGCCGCCAACACCTACTGCTGAAGAAACTCCAGAAGAATCAGATGAAGACTCGGATGATGAACCTGGTGCAGGATACAAGTGGAGAGAAGATGTTCTGCTAAGAGTAATGGCTGCACATGGTATTGAAGAATCTCTACGTGACGATTTCGTAAGGCACGCTGTCGGCTTCGACAATGATGACAATATGTATCTTAAGAAGGTCGAAATCGAAAATGCTGCTGCCGCATGGGTTGCTAACGATTCACCTGCTGAAGAAGCAGAAGAAGAAGCACCTGCTGAAGAAGCAGGAGAAGAAGCACCTGCTGAAGAAGTTGCAGAAGAAGTTGCAGAAGAAGCAGAAACTCCTGCCGAAGAAGCGCCTGCTGATGAAGCATCAGATAAGGACTGTCCAATCTGTGGTGCAACCAGTTCAGCTGACGCTACTACTTGCGAATCTTGTGGATTTGCATACTGATTAGAGAGGATATTCCCAGCGAGGCCAAGTGTGGTCTCGGGTATCGTCTGAGACGATCACTATTACCACTCTAGGGAATGTTCGTAGTGTATCCTCTAGTCCTGGAACTGCAGGTGGTATAACTCCAATACGCATGTCAACTGCCAACCAAGCATCTGGATATTGTCGTAGCCAAGCATCGACTTCAGCCATGATTCCTTCTGGTGGAACTCCTGGCCTGACACTAGCGAGATAGCCCCAGTCTCCGGGAACAGCTCGCTCTGAATCGGAAAATAAGAAGATTCTATTCTTAGACTCCATCTTCTCGATAAAGGATAGAGCGTTGGCTTCTGTTACTACGCAAGGAGAGCCTCGCATTGGCATTGGTTGCGTGTGTTGCCAAGTCTTCCCGTCGTCGTCCATGAGATTAGCGTGTAGGGCTTGCATGTTTGAGACCTTCGCCCAGTTGTCCAAATGCGTGACAACGTTCAAGCGATGGGTTATGCCCCATAGGGGCATGAGCGGACAGTCTGCACCTCCACCAACCCCACCCGGTGGTTCTATGATGTTCATGCTATTGTTCATGGTAGTAATGACATTCATGCTGATGTCAAGTGACATAAGGACAAGCATGGGTGACTATGCAGACCCATTCCTATCATCATGGTTGCCGAATGAACATTGGTTCGTAATCACAGTACTAATTCTCGGTTCAATATCGATGTTTGTGAACACTGCATTACGAAATGTCTTCATGGACCCAATCTCTCAAGCACATATTGCGCATCGCCAAGGACAAGTCCGCAAGATGATGAATGAAGCAAGAGTCGGAAGAGATCCTATTCTGATGGACAAGGCCCAAACGCTGCAACAGCACATGATGCCAGAACAGATGAGTGTTCAGATGGGGGCAATGAAGCCAATGATGTTCACTATGGTTTTCATTATCGCTATTTTTGCCTGGATGGGTAACACTGTAGAGGTGTTCCGTGTGAACTACGTCTCATTACCATGGTCTGCAGAATGGAACTTGATGACTGACAAATTCCTATTCTTCCCAGCATGGATTGCTGTCTATATTTGCATGTCAGCACCTTTGGGTAGAGTTGTTGACCGCCACATAAAATTGATACGATATCGAACTCACCCAATTGTAGCCGAAGGTCAGCGTCTAAAAGAGCCTCTATTGCACTTAGTCAGTGCTCCTAAGGGGCAGAAGAATGCTCAAGCATCATCCCGTCGTCGACGCTCTGAGCAAAGGCGCAATGGACCAAGAAAGAAGGCAGCAGCTGTAGTATCTGATACTGAAACAAAAAGTAAAACCAAGGGCACAAATTCTGCTGCCTGTCCTCAGTGTGGTAGCACAATGATTGAACGTGATGGTCCTAATACCAATGTGTGCAAGATATGCCGCCATGAATGGCGGTGAGACATTGGTTAAAATCACAATTTCAGGCCATCCCGGTAGTGGTACAAGCACTCTAGTCAAGGGTATTTGTGACTCCAAGGGTTGGACTTCATTGAACGGCGGGGATATATTCCGCAGCGAAGCAAAGAATCGTGGTCTTTCACTGAGTGAATTTGGTGACTTGTGCGCGAATGACTTTTCAGTGGATAAGTCCCTTGATGAGATATTAAAGTCAAACATGACTGATATGAATGGTCCCGATGTAATGGAAAGTCGACTTAGTGGCTGGTGGGCTCACTTATTGGAATTAGATTGTATTCGTATTTGGATTGATGTTAATGAAACTGTTAGAGCCAACAGAGTCGTAGATAGAGAAGCCATTAGTTTCGAATCTGCTCTATTAGAAAATAGCAAAAGAACTGCTAAAGATTTGGCAAGATATGAAGAAATGTACGGATTAAATCCAGAGGATAGCACCCCATACACTCATGTCATAGATGCTTCAGGACTAACTAAGGAAGAGGTAATAGCCTCGACTTTGAAAATTTTGGAGGGTGTTCAATGATAGTACTTGATGCTGAAGCAGTGACCTCTCCAGACCATGGTGTTTCTCCCGCAGACAGGACAATTGACCAATTATTTGAATCGGGATTTATTTTGCTTGACAAAGCACCTGGCCCTTCATCACACCAAGTTAGCGCTTGGGCTAGAGACATGATTGGCTTGGAGAAATTGGGTCATGGAGGAACCCTCGACCCGTTTGCAACTGGACTACTTCCTCTTCTTTCTGGAAAAGCTATGCGCTTAACTGGTAGAATATTGACCCATGACAAGTCGTATCTTGCGGTACTAAAGATTGGGCGTGAAGTTGAGAAGGCAGAGTTAGAAGAAAATATGGCAAAACTTACTGGTAAGGTCTACAATGTCCCACCTGAGATCTCCGCTGTGAGAGTCCAAGTTAGAACACGCAAGATTTCCCGTTTTGAGATACTTGATTTTGACGGAACAACTGTTCTTACACATATTGAATGTGAAGCAGGAACTTATGTCCGCACTATGGCTAGAGACTTGGGGCTTTTACTTGATTCACCAGTTGAACTCAAAGAGTTACGTCGTCCTTCATCAGGCGAATTCTCTCTAAAGCAAGCGGTTACAATGCAACAATTAGCGGATGCATATTGGTTGTGGAAAGAGAAAGACGACTCAAGCGCTATTCAGCGCATTTTACATCCAGTTGAAGATATGTTAGGCGGTGTACCTAGGATTGTGATCAAAGATGGTGCTGCTGCTGCCTTATCTCACGGTGCTCCGCTTCTTAGACCAGGCGTAGTTAGCATTCCTGAAGACCTGGGAGTTGGAAGTGAAGTTCTTTTGGTTACGATTAAGGGAGAAGCAGTTGCTCTCGCTACCTTAGTTCAACCTAGCAAAGTAATTCCTGATATGACTCAGGGTGAAGTGGCGAAGCCCAACTGCGTTCTGATGAAGGAGGATACATATCCTCGTAGTTGGAAGAAAGCGTAATCACGCTTCGACGTACTCTTCATAGACCCATTCATCTGTTTCAATTCTAATTTTCAATTCACTCATGTGTTCCACACTCAACTTCGTCACCAGTTGGTGAAGAGCCCCCACAGCCCATACGAAGTAACCAATTCTGAATACATCAGCATATGAAGATTCACCCACATTTTGTGGTTATCCGTCAAACGGAGCGTTTTTTGAACCCTTATTCGATCTTCTTTATTTTGGCAGGTGCCAATAGTCCAAATACAGCTAAAAGTAGCAAAAGTGCACCTGCTGCTGCAATGTAAATTGTACCTTGGCCAATTTCGAAACTATCGTCCTCGTCAGCGCTGGTAGTATCTTCAACAGCTTCTCCTATTGAGATGACTTTAGATTCTAGATTGTTAGTTTCATCAACTTCATCTACATTTGTTCCTCTGTCAACCTCAACATCGATAATTACACTTGAATCATCATCAGGTGCTTGCATGTCACATGTCACGGAACCTAATTGTCCCGGGGCCAGAACTTGAATCACTCCTGAACCAAAGGACTGACCGTCAGCGGAGCATCTAACTCCAACCATTGTTGCAGTAACCTGGCCTGAATTACGGATGAATGCTTTTACTTCAAACAAATCACCTGCTCGAATGTCATCATCGATTCTAATTTCTTCGACAAACAATTCTGCAAGTGCTCTGACTTCTAAGTCAAGAACTCTCTCTACACAATCATTCTCATCACATGCTGTGATAAGTACTGATGTAAATCCAGGAGTAGGGGCATCGATAACAATCTCTCTTGTTGACATATCGACTGTTGCCCAAGACCTATTTGTGGTGACGGTCAAATCCTCTGCGAATGTATCTGAATCAGTTAATGTAAACTCGACTGTGTGAACATATCCATGCTCAACTGGAACCACTGCGGGGAATTCTGCAAGAACAGGCTTGTCATCGACATTTGCTACATTTATTGTAGATACCTCTCGCCAGTAATTACCTGCAGAGTCGGTCACTGTAGTGGTAATTTGCGCAGTTCCAGATGCCTCAGGAACTAGTTTGATTCTAATTTGTCCTTCTGTCAAATCTACTTCAACAACGTCAGTATTTGAGTTTTGGAACTGAACAGTCAAATCTTCAGTATCAGTTCTGTCATCACTACATCGTGATAGAAGTGGTAGGATTATTCCTCCACCATCTTCCTGAAGATCTTGTGAACCAATTACCGCACATGTTGGGTCTTCATCATATTCAATCGAATATGCGCCAATTACTTCGAGGTTGTTTATCACGAGGTTCACAGATGCAGGTGCACCATCATTACCCCAATTGTACCAGGATTTCACAGTGATTTCTAATTCACTATCTGAGCTGTCCATGACGTGTCCAATAGGTAACTGTAAGTCGAAAACTCCTAAACTAGTTCCATTGTTATTGGAGATAGTTTCCCCATTAACCACAATGGTCCATCGTGTGGCACTAGGCACCATTGCGCTAACATCGCCGACAATGCTTCCCTGCACTCTCAGGTGTGGGTCGTTTATGTCAATCCATGCCTTAGTCAGGCAAGTATCTGTAATCGTGAACCTCAATTGTAAATCAGAAGATACAGAAGGAATCAGTCCCTCTCCAATCGATACCCAAGCACCTTGATTATCGACATACTCTATTGTTACACTTCCATTTTCGTCATTGTGCTCTGTATGTATCCTTCCCCATGACTGGCCAGCAGGTTTCTCCAAAACTTCCGTAGTCCAAGTGCCACTGTCTGAATTAAGGCCACAAGGGGCTGTTGATACAGATGCTAATTGACCAGTAGTAATGTCTAAATCAATTATTGGCCATTCAGTAAACTGATTTATAGATGTGGAAGTGACTCTCTCAGCTCCATACCAAGGTGTTCGCATAGTGATTTCCAAAGCAACAGCATCGACCTGAAGTTCAGAATCATCTGTCCCTCCATTCGATACATAATCGAGATTGATTTCTAAGTTTGCAAGGTCTTGCCAAGTCCAGTTATTGGAGTTAGTTATCGGTGTAGACCAGCCATTTGTCATGTAGTATAATGGAGATTGGGTATTGCTCCAGGTCTTAACCAAGTCATGAATCCCGTTGTTCACTACTGAAAACCTTGCTTTATCCTGCTGTAGTGGGTTTGGTACGTCAAAGTGGACAACCAGTTCTACATTCTCGATATTATTTCCAGTTAGTCCAGATACATCGAAGCCACCCACGGTAATGTCTGGCCCTGTAGACCAACTGTAGGCTCCATCGGGGCTTCCAATTGAGGCGTTCGAATTAGTCGAGGTTGTGCTAGCCCAAATCCTCTGTTGATCGAGATGCTCAGGTAGAGTTATGCCCATTGTCATTCGATTATCAGCAACCATGCCGTGAACATACTGACCATCTTCCAATCTGTCTTCTGCAGTGAATGCGAGATGACGTTTGAAGTCCCATTCAGATTCATTCTCCATGTTTCCCTGAGGGAACATGTCGATAGTTTGAGTTGAGTGAACACTTCGTGCTTCAGCCAATGTAATCGGCATGGCTAGTAAAAAAATAACAAGCACGGCAAATCGGCGCATATCACCCCCTAGTTGCAATCTAACTTCAATGGAGCGGTGTTAGAAGTCATGATTACTAACGGAATGAGATAAATACGGCTTGGCGGTGGACCAAAACAACCGATGGCTGTGATGGTGTAGCGGTTAGCACGGTAGGTTGTGGTCCTGCCAGCCCGGGTTCAAGTCCCGGTCACGGCCCCATTTCAATAAAATGGAGAGTTTTTTTCATTTTAGAAACAGGCTCCAAGTAGTGTAGTTGACGCCGAAAGTTCATAACTGCGTCAGAGGCCCTGATAACTGGATGGGATGCGTATGGTAGAGCGAGAGCAGGTTGACTTAACTAAGAATTTTTTAGTTTCACTAATGGAAGAACAGTTGGAAATACAGCAACATGTGAATGTTGATTTCACCAATCAACCAATCGTTCACAACGGTGATACCTTGAGGCATATGGCTTCGAGAATTGTTGAAGAAGCAACTGTTGTTACTTCTCGCGGTATTGCAGAGGACGTACTTTCCCGTGCGGGAATCGATAGCCACCTTCCAGCCGAACCCGAAATCAAATCCGGTCATCTCAAGCATGTTGGTAAGAGAGCCAAGAAAATAGCCAAAAATGAGAGGAAAGTAAAGACTCGAAGGGCTGTACGTCGTGCTAAGTCTCGTCCTGCGATGGGCCATGAAAACCGTCCTAGAAAGCGTGCAAGGAAAATCACACTTTGATACGAACACAAAAAAGCAGAATCTCCCCCGGTAATAATTGGGGATAGTCATGGACATCGCAAATCCTAGCGAAGAGCATCAGATGTTAAGAGACATGGTTCGTGATTTCGTAAAGGAACATGTAGAGCCACAAGCTCTCGAATTCGACCGTGATGAGAAGTTCAATCTCGAACTATTAAGGTCGCTTGGCGAACTTGGATTGTTGGGAATAACTGCTAGTGAAGAATTTGGCGGAGCCGGTTTGGATGCAGTAGCAACCGTGATCGTCCATGAGGAGTTGTCTGCTAGTGACCCTGGTTTTGCTTTAGCTTACTTGGCACATGCAATGTTATTCGTAAATAATCTTGAATTCAATGGTAATGATTCTCAGCGTTCCCGTATTCTTCCAAAGGTTTGCTCTGGAGAATGGATTGGCGCAATGGCCATGAGTGAGCCTGATGCAGGTACAGATGTTTTGGGACTTTCAACTACTGCGGAGCAGAGAGATGATGGTTCATGGGTTCTCAATGGCCGAAAGATGTGGATTACCAATGGTTGTCTCGATGATGAAGGAACTCCTGCTGACGTAGTATGGGTTTACGCAAGAACTGGAGTCAATGAAAAAGGCAAAGCACAATTGTCGACTTTCCTAGTTGAGAACGGAATGCCTGGTTACAGTGTGGGTCAGAAGATTATCGATAAAACTGGAATGCGTGCATCGAATACAGCCGAACTTGTCTTTGAAGATTGTATTGTTCCTGCCGAAAGTTTAGTTGGAGAAGTAGGAGATTCCATGATACACATGATGCGTAATCTTGAGATTGAGCGCCTCACTTTAGCGGCAATGTCTCTTGGAATTGCAAGGCGTTCACTCGATGAAATGAATCGATACGCAACCGATAGAGTAGCATTCGGGAGTAAAATTCGTGACTTTGGACAGATGCAGCGATACATCGGTGAATCTTGGGCGAAGTATCGTGCTATGCGTGCTTACATTTATGATACCGCCAATAATATGGGTCTTGGTAATGCAGGTCAAAGATTAGATTCAGATGGAGTCAAATTATTCGCAACAACAGCTGCAAAAGAAATCGCAGATGCAGCCATTCAGGTAATGGGTGGTTACGGCTATGTCGCAGAGTATGTTGTAGAGAGGCTATGGAGAGATTCTAAACTTCTTGAAATTGGTGGAGGAACAATCGAATCCCACCAAAAGAACATCACTAGAGACCTTTCTAAATCTCCTGAAGTAATCAACGATTGAGTCATTATGCTCATTCCGCTTCAAGATTAACTTGCTCTAATCCGATTGCTTTCATTCAAAGTGACCCATGCTGTTTAAGCCCAGAAGGAAAAACGTGTAATGTTGTGACTGCCAATAGTCATTTTTGGTCAAATACAATTGAGGAATGAGAATGAACAATTTTGAATCGCTTGGTCTTTCCAAGAAACTACTCCAAGCGGTGGAGTCGGAAGGATATACAACTCCAACTCCAGTTCAGGAACAGTCTATTCCGCCATTACTTGCAGGTAGGGATGTTCTAGGAGTTGCGCAAACAGGAACTGGTAAAACAGCGGCTTTTGCATTACCAGTCCTTCAGGTAATGAGTCGTTCTATTCCTCAGGGTAAAAGGTACATCCGTGCCCTAATTCTCTCACCTACTCGTGAATTAGCAGCCCAAATTGGAGAGAGGTTCTCCGCATATAGTGAAAATCTCAACTTAAATCACAAAGTAATCTTTGGAGGAGTAAATCAGAATCCACAGGTACGTGCTTTACAGAAAGGACTTGACATTCTTGTTGCAACACCAGGGCGCTTACTCGATCTAATTGGACAGAGGCATATCGACCTCTCTAGGGTTGAGTTTTTCGTTCTTGATGAAGCTGACAGAATGCTTGATATGGGATTTATCAGGGACATAAACAAGGTCCTGAAACTACTTCCAAAAAAGCGACAAAATCTATTGTTTAGTGCTACTATGCCAAGTTCAATAGCCGATTTGGCAGGTTCATTTCTCTATAATGCTGTAAAGATTGATGTCAGTCCCAAAGAGATTACAGTCGACCGTATTGAGCAGAAAATTATGTTTGTTCGTAAAGCTGACAAACGAAGATTATTGGTCCAAATAATAAAGTCGCAGAAAGTAAAGTGTGGAATTGTGTTTACTAGAACTAAGCACGGAGCGAATCGATTGGTCAAACAATTAGATCAAAGTGGTATCAGCGCTGCAGCAATCCATGGTAACAAAAGTCAAGGTGCAAGAACAAAAGCATTAGCTGGATTCAAAGCAGGTCGTATCCCAATATTAGTTGCCACTGACATAGCAAGTAGAGGCATTGATGTTGATGGTATCACTCATGTTTTCAATTATGATTTGCCTAATGAGCCTGAAAGTTATGTTCATCGAATAGGCCGTACTGCAAGAGCGGGTCGATCAGGCGTTGCTTACGGTTTCTGTGATAATTCTGAATCTGGATATTTAGTTGGAATTCAACAACTTATAGGGACTGAAATTGCAGTTGATGATTCTCATGATTTTCATTTCCCCGGTGCTATTCCTAAGCCTGGTCAAAGGCCGGGTAAGATTAAGGAAAATAAATCTCAAAAGAAAAAGAAGAGTATCGACAACAAAAAACCTCGTAGTGGAGCGGATAAAAAGCCGAATCAGTATCGGCGCCGTTCTAAAAACAATTCAAGAGAAGGGAAAAATCGTAATCATCGGAATGGGAATAATGGTCCACGGCAAGGTGGAAATCGTTCACATCGTCAAAATAATCGTCGGTGATTTCAAAAGTTCTCTAACTTTATTTGAATACAATTTAGTTCAATTTTAGAGATTTTTATCTGAAATATAATGACTCATATGTTTACAATTTCACGATAAGTTAAATTGCATCGGTCTATCAAAGGCTGAATGAGACCAGTATGCGACGCAGTAATGAGACTGAACATGCCGAAGTCGGCACAAGTGCAATGATCATTTTCATAGCCTTGATTTTGGTTAGTTCAATCATTTCAGCAATTATTATTGGGGTAGGTGGAGATGTATTCGCTCAATCGAAAACTGACGCTAGTCGAAATACTCCAAGCATGAAAGGTATTGCTAATATCGTTGTTCTCGAAATAGAATCTTTAGGGGCAGATGACGGAATTCATATTGTATTTGAATTACCATATGTTGAAGCCGAAGTTCCAGAAGAAGACCTTTCATGGACTGTGATGTGTTTCCCTCCAAATCAGGGTGGTGGTCAAAATACCATCAAGTTCGACCAAGGTGATTTTGAACTTGCTACTACTTTAGATGGAGATGGTGCTACAGCATTGCCATTAATCGCTTTCCAACCAGGAGTGGACTATCGAATGATACTTCAATTGGATGTATGTGACTTGGATGAAATCGAAGATGCCACATTAGTCATGCTTGTGGCCAACGGTAGAACCCAAGAGAAATTTATGGACATAGGCACGGCGCCATATATTGGGCAGGATTTAAACTGAGGTTTTTGAATGCGTAGGTCTCGAATAAAAAACGATGAGAATTGTACAGTAGGCACTGGTGCCCTAATTGTATTTGTCTCAATGGTTTTACTAGCGACATTGGTTACCTTCACTCTCGTTAAGATAACCGAAGAGATTGCACAGTCAACTCAAAAAACCTCTGAAGATGTGAGGAGAGATGTCGTGAATTCTGTTATTATTACCGGTGCTTGGGTGTATGATAACCAGGATGACATGTTATTCATGATGGAGTTTGGTTCAGCAGGTGAGCCACTACAACGCGAAGATGTCGAGTATGTATTGTATTGCACTGAACCAGATGGAACTTTTCATTATCGTTCAGCGGCTTTAGGCGATTCTAATGGTGGTTCAGATATCCATGTTTGGGAACTTGGTACAGATGGCCCCGATACCCCGGGTTTCACCGATGTAGCTAACTTTAGACCAGGTGCAAGATATTACTTCACTCTTGACGGGGGTACTCAAAACAATCCAGGAGGCGCTGCAGGTGAGTGTGGACCTCCACATCTTGACACTCATGGAATTAGTGCAAATCTGTTCATTCACATTCCAAATGGGCAATCAACCCACCAAATTTTAACTTTATCAAATGGTCGTGAAATCGGTTCACAAATAATCTGAGTGAGATTCTCAGTGGCGAACCCATTGTCCTGTTTCTTGGTCGCGCCAATACCAGATTTCGCTTCCTTCTGGGTGCTCAATCCACTCATATCCATCATCCCCCCAAACTCCCTGCCAATTGACATCTAATTGATTTGGACGTTCAAATTTCTGTCTATTTGTGCGTGACATTGAACTTGATATTGCAGAATATTCTTCATCTTCATCTTCATAATCATCTTCATCCCAATCCTCGTCTCTTCCAAGAGAAAATGCCTCCATGCTAGCAAAAAATAATCCCCCCACAAAAATCACAGGACCGCTAAGGAGCGTAAGATAGAATGCATATGATAAGCCAAATTTTGGATCACTTGGTTCCATCCCACTGTTGAGGTCAGGTAGCATCACATACCATACAATTGGTGCGATGAAGATAGTTATGCCTGATATCGAATTTAGAAGTGTCACTATCCACCCCGGAATGTAACCCAGGACGCCAATGGCTGCAAGGAATAGACTCAACGCAATTAGACCCAAACCTCCCTGTATTATCGAATAACCCATCGACCCAGCAGATTCAGCCTCGCAGAGCTTAATTATCTCAATGTTTTCTTGGTTTTTACACTCAAATAATTCACCATCTTCCGATTGTGGGTTTTCCAAAATCTTGTGTTTTTTGTCCATTTCCTCAGAATAACATCGGTCATCTTCATCGCATTCCTCGAAATACCGTTCCAGTGAGATGTAATGTAAACCAATATCCTGCTGAACATAATAATCATACGTATTTTGTCCAAACTCATCTTGGTAGGAGCCCTTGTCTGCGTCGCTGTAAGTTGTCCACGATGTGCTTTCGAGCATACCATATGTCAGAAGTGCACCAAGAAAGCAGATAACTACTCCGATAGCGAATTGCTTGACGTTACTAGTATCCACACTGTGATGTGGGGCTATTGGTCTATTAGCATTGGTACCTGCTCCTGCCTTTGAATTGTTGGTTTCGGAGGGGTAGCGTCTAAAATGACCCACGCAAAGCCCATTCAAACATCGATTGCATTCGTATGGGTATTCGGATAGGGCCATCAAAACAATCGGAATTGTAATGTGGCTGGGAATAGTTTATTTTTGAAAGGAATTACGAGATTTCATGCCAAATTGCCAGTCCTGTGAAAATAAATTGGATGAAGATGAACATAAAGGGCGGGATTGCGACATCTGCTTTGAGCCATTGATTTCTTCATGCCATAAATGTGTAGTGACTTGCTGTGAAATCTTCCATGTTGAATGTTCAGATGAGCCCATTCGTGAATGCGAAGGGGGTTGCGGTTGGCGATACTGTGGTGATTGTGGAAGGGATGTACTAAATGGATTCAGTTACTGTTTAGCTTACCAGCGCAATGGTTGGTGCTGAGCTTAAAAAAGCCACAAAAAAAGTCACTACAAATTCAATTAATACCTTTAATGGGCACCCCTATGTAATGCGGGCAATGTATAGGGTACCCTCTCGAATGAGGGTGTTTGGAAGGGGGACCCATCCGAATATACATGATGTTTGAATGGCTTTGCGTGGGCCCTTCTAGTCGCTATCTAGCATTCAAATATTCAATCTCTTGGTTCTATTCTTAATTTTCGAGACTGATAATAGAGTCCGTACCCCACTTCCTCCCCTTGCTCGATATGGGGGCATAATTCGTTTCCACCGGTCTGTATATCAACTCTGAACTCTATTGAATAATCTCCAAATGGTTGCTCATATACAGTTAAATTTTCAGATATTTGAGTTTCACTAATATTTGAAAATTCGTAAACTCTTGTCCATCCACCATCATCCTCGATATCTTCCCATCCATCGGAATTATTATTCGGCCAATGCAAATAGGATTGTGCAAAGTACTTGTCGATTTGCATCAGTTCAGCATTGTTGTTTTCATCGCTCTTTGAAAAATCATTGTGAGAGAACTGAACATTCACAATATCCCACACATTGTTCCCCGGATTCAATTCACACATCACTTCTTCACCTATGCCACTTGGATTAACCTCTTCGTCGCTTTCAGCATAATAGAATCGGGAATAAACTAGGTAGACTTCCATTCCATTAAGCTCCTCACTGTTCCAGGCATATGATACCTCGAGGGTTTCACCGTCATAAATGAAATTAAAATCATCTGTAATCTTGGCATTATAATCCTCCCAGTAAAGAGTATAATTTCCAATCTTGTCCGAAGTTGTCGATTTTGTTTCATTGTTATGTATTTTGTAAAAGTAAGTTCCACCTAATATTCCAGAAACAATCAAGAAAATAATGACTAGAGCAGTCACCTTCCTCTTCTGCAAAATAGAATATGTATGCATGTTTAAGGCACTTTATTCTTGGTTATAATATCATACCCGGTATTATCGAATTTAGGCACACTGCGCCTATAAGTGTCACTTTAGATGAACCACTGTTCTCATCACTTTTACACATTATTGAAGTAGGTGAAATCACCTCCAAAACAGTGTCTTTTTTAGGGTCTGAAGGGGGTGCTGCTATGCGGAATACACGCTACGCAATTAAAATTCAAGATCATTGCCATCAAGCCAATGCTTTCTGCAATAATCAGTTCCGCCTTTTTTCCCTTTCTGACATCCTTCAAAAATGCACAGATGTGATAGTTTTCCATTATTCGAGGGTGGTTCAATAACATCATCCTCGGGCATAGGTTTTGGCGCCTCATTTTCTTTGTGTACGCTTTTCAGCTCATCTCCAATCTGAGCAAATTTCTCTGGACTCTGAACCTTCAGAAATTCCAAATAATCTTCAGTATTTTCAAACTCAATTGGCATGACAAGTATCTCTTCACATTCTTGACATTGATAGCGCTCTCCCGTCATGAATCCCATATATGGATAAACTCGGTAACCAAAGCAACTTGAGCAGATTCTAAAAGATGGCATTCCTGCACCCAAACCTTCGTTCAGATATATCATATATCATGTCATTGCATTGTGTTTTGGAAAAGTGAAGAATAGGAAAGACTCCCTGTTATTGCTATGATAATTATGACTCGTATTTCCCAATATTTCAATCTAATAATAATTTTTAGATACCTATTTATTAGTTTTAATTAAATAGTTATTAACAGGCGCCGATGCATGGCGAAAGCGGTTGAGGCAACTCAAGATGAGGAGAGCAAAATCTCGGATGAAAATGATGCTGAAAAGGTCTATGACACTATAATCGTCGGCGCAGGTGCAGCAGGAGTTGGTGTTGCAATTGCCCTTGGACATTCAGGTGTTGAGAACTATCTAGTAGTTGACAGAGCAAAAGTAGGTTCATCTTTCGCTTCTTGGCCTGCTGAGACTCGATTCATTACCCCTTCATTTCCAAGTAACTCGATTGGAATGCTCGACTTGAACTCAATAGCAATTGGTGTATCTCCAGCATTTAGTATGCGAGTTGAACATCCGACTGGACAGCAATATGCTGCACATTTACAGGGTCTTGCTAATTACTTCGAACTTCCTATACGAGAAATGACTAATGTGAAAAGTATCGAGATGAAAGATGAACTATTCCATCTTGAAACCGATCGTCATACTTTGCGAGCCCGTAATGTTATCTGGGCTGCCGGTGAATACCAATATCCGTCCCTGAATATTTTCGATGGTAGTGAACATTGTCGACACACCTCTAGTGTTTCAAAATACGGAGACTTAGAGGGTGATGATTTCATAATCATTGGTGGTTATGAAAGCGGAATTGACGCTGCCTACCACCTTGCGAAATGCGGAAAGAAAGTGCGTGTATTCGATCTCAGCGGTCCGTGGGAAGAAGAAAGTTCAGACCCAAGTATCGCCTTGTCTACCTATTCCTTTGAGCGTATGGAGCATCCTAGTTTTGGTCAAAACGTCGAGTTGTTTGCTGGAACTCCAATCCAATCGGTTACTTTTGCAAATGGAATTTATGAAGTCAAGACAGAAGACGGTCAAGTGTTCCAGACAAAGCAAAAACCTCTCTTAGCTAGTGGTTTTGATGGTAGCCACAAATTCGTCTCTCACTTGTTTGAAGAAAGAGAAGATGGATTCCCTTCTCTAACAGAGCGTGATGAGTCAACAATCTTGCCAGGCATGTTCCTGTGTGGTCCTTCTGTGCGTCATGACGGACATATTTTCTGTTTTATCTTCAAGTATCGCCAACGTTTTGCTATCGTTGCACAAGCCATTGCTTCATCTCTCGATTTGCCAACCGAGGACTTTGTCGAAGCATACAAAGAATGGGGCATGTATTTGGATGACTTGTCGTGCTGTGGTCAGGAGTGTTTAACTTGCTAACAGAGAATGATGATTCAGAAAACGATCAGGTTGGAGGCATGTCAACTTCACCTAGAATCAGTAAGATGATGAGTTTTGAATGGCTAGGACAAACTTTGGCTAGCATGTGCTGGATAATCAGTGTATTCGTCTACGAAACAGATGTTAATCTCTGGAGCAATGGAGATTGGCTGCAATTAGGTGCAGCATCTTCATGGATGGTGTCTAACATTGCAAGTGTGGTTAATATCAAAGTTGATTGACATGTCTCCTGAACTGCAAGTGATTGAACGTCCACGTCCCGGGAATGAAATCATTGAGCGTGCTTTAGTTTTACTAAACCAACAAATTTGGTGTTGGGGTCGTGATATTTTACGCCCCGAAGGTAATTGGCTAAACGAGATTGGCTTCAATAGCATCAAGCCTCCATCAGAACGTCACAAATGCAGTAGTATGTATTGCTTGGAATTACCGGGTGGAAAAAGCGTTGTATTGCGTGGATTCGGCTCATTCTACGGCTGTAGTGAACGTGGAAGTGTCTTTCTGCATCGCTATAAGTTCCTACCGAAATATACCAAGAACGCAAAGCTTGAGAATCTTCCTTGGGCTATCGAGGATTTACCCGAATGGGATATGCCTAATGCTTCACAACAGAACCTCTGTGCATCTCTTACATTGGATTTCATTAATTGGGTAAAAAGTTACGAAGAAGAAATAATCGATAGATTGGGAGTTGAGTACCGTGATTCAATTTTGTCTAGTTGGGAACACGCTAAGGCTCCAATAATTCCAGCAAAAGAGATGGCTAATGCGTGGGGAATGTTAGGCGAAGCGATTTCCAAGGATTTGGATTGCTTGGTTTAGAATGAACCTTGCATCCGTATTGTCAACGAAGATTAAGTCAAATCAATGGTGATCTCACCAGTGTAACCATATTCGTTATTCAAACCGTAAGTTATACCGTTGTAAATGAATCCAATATCACTCTCATAGTAAGTGTATCTCATTTTCCAGAGCTTAGAATCTTCCAGAGTTACGTATTTCATATCACTTGAGAAATACTCGAATGAATAAGTCTCTTCATCGTTATCAGCCTCATAGAATACAACTTCACCACCCCATGAATCGAAGTTGTCGTTACTTTGGTCTACAAATTCAATATGCCAACCTCCTGAAGAGGAACAGCCAAATGAAATAGGTCCATCATTCTCTGTTTGATCAGCATAATTTCTTACTAAATCCAATTCAATTGTTCCGGACTCACGGTATTGATTGTCACCACCATATACGGTTCCTCCAACAATGAATCCAATATCATCTTCATAGTAGGTATATTTCAGCGACCAATCAAGTGATTCATCTAATGTAACATACTTTTTGTCGCTAGAAAAGTGATTCAAATCTTTAGTATTTCCATTTGAATCTGTAAATTCAACTTTACCGTCCCAAGAGGCGAAATTGTCGTTACTCAAGTCGAAAAATTCTACATGCCAAGATGAAGGGCATTCGGAGAACAATATTGCAGGCTCTTCATCATAGTTCAGGCATCCTGCAAGCGACCCAGATATGATAGTCAAACAAATAATTGCGGTAACTGATTTCATATTTTTCACTAAATCGCACATTGTGGTCTAACTAATAAATGAAATCCCGGAATTGTCGAAATAATTATGCAAATACAAGTCAAAAACTATTGCAATCAGCATTCTATTCTTCTTCAGGGTCTATCTTTCTGTTTCGGATTCGAGGCGCAGCAATCCATAGTACTCCGATTAAGTTGCTATACATTAGTGCCAATTCGACGGTTGGGTTATCATCTAGAAAAGGTTCTGTGCATTCTGAAACTCCTCTCCACCAAGTGTCATTTGGAATCGGTTCTCCAATAATGAAACTACTTCCTAGCATTGGTGTTGCTACTGATAAATTTCTCTCTGCTCCCAGTGTTGATACTAATTCCATTGGTTCATACCAATGATGCAAGGCTAGTTCATATTTGGAAATATGAATTGGAAGTACGACTGATGCATTCAGATCTATTCCTGCCTGTATTACTTCTTCAGGTAGCATATGGACCTGCTTCCAAGCAAGATTGTATTGGCCTGAGTCCAAGAAGGCGATATCGAATGGGCCATACATCTCACTTATTTTTGAGAACTCTTCCATGTAGCCAGTGTCTCCGCTGAAGAATATGGTTTTGTCATGGAAGTTGAATACCCATGAACCCCACAATGTACTGTGTCCATCATTTATTCCTCTGCCACTGAAGTGGCGTGCTGGAGTTAGGGCGACTTGCAAATCCTCAGATACATTGGCTTCGTCATACCAATCAAACTCCTGAACATTTTCTTCATCTATTCCCCATTCTAGTAAGTGGTTTTTGATTCCTAAAGGTACAAAGAAAAAAGAATCTTCAAGATATTTTACCGTGTTCATATCCAAATGGTCATAGTGATCATGTGAAATGAATACATAATCAATTTCCGGTAAATCTTCCACGTTGTATGAGTTCTCGTAAGGGAATGGGCTAGGTCCTAGGGACAAAGGCCCAGCTCCACCATCTCCAAAAACAGGGTCTGTGATTATGCTAACATTATTTGAACGCATCAAAATAGTTGAATGACCAAACCATGTAACGCTTATTTCATTAGATGTCAAGTCAATTATCTCAAACTTCTCGGATGGTAAGTCTTCATTTGGTGACCTACAATCATCACTTACCAAGTAATCTCCCAACAAATCCCAGGATGAAACCTCATCTGATGAAACACTAGTTTGTTCTATGTTTTCGAATGAACCGTCCTTGTAGTTCTGCGAATCATGCGAAGATGGTTCTCCGCCAAAATCCTCTGCAAAATTGAGTACTATCGCTGTAGAAAGAACCAGTATTGCAACTAAAATCACAAGAAAAAGACTCCACAATTTGAACTTCCTTTTCAAACTTGGTCTACGGAAATCGGTTTCGTTTTTCGTGAATAACTTAGTCCTTGATAGTAAATAGATAATGAACCAAAAGACGCAAAATATTGCCAGAATTACAATCACTGGTTGGAAGTTTTTTCCGTATAGCCAAAGCAGTACTGACAGCAATATCAGAATGTATCCCAATAGGTCATTGCCCGGTTTGAAAAAGTTTTGTAACCTCGAAACTTTATCGTGAGGTTCCTCACCGTTTTGACCTAGTTTGCTAGACATAACTACCACCAATTAATTGGTTCCTGTTCATGCTTGTTGCCAATCTGTTCCATTCCACCACAATGTAGTGCCATTGTCCATGGATCTCCATGTATTGCCATTAGCATCAGTCCACTGTTGGACAACTGCAGGTTCTGCCACTACTGTGGGTTGAGCGACGGGTTGAACCGGTGTAACCGGTTGTGTACTCATTCCAACTTGAGCTTCTACATGGGTTGGTTGGAATGGTTTGAATTGGCCAGCCATTAAAGTCTGAGGTAATTCTTTCTCCTCCTCATCAACGATTCCATTACCGCCTCTTCTCATGAAGAAAACTCCCGCTAGTGCTGCAATAATTACGAAAGCGACTATTCCAATGATTAGCATCATATTGTCATCATCATCTTCTGCTGCTAATTCTGCTGCCAATTGTGCATTGTCTCCCACTCCGTCACCATCGGTGTCTAGAGTCTCACTAGCATCATTAGGGAATGCATCAGCATTATCTCCAACGCCATCCATGTCTGAATCTGCTGATTCATTTGCATCGTTAGGGAACACGTCGCTATTGTCTCCTACATTATCGCCGTCACTATCTACAGTCTCTGTAGCATCAACTGGGAATGCATCTGCATTATCTCCAACTCCATCCATGTCTGAATCAAGAGTCTCACTGGAATCTTCAGGGAATACATCTGTATTGTCTCCAACTCCATCCATATCTGAATCCATGGTTTCGCTTGCATCCTCAGGGAATGCATCTGCATTATCTCCAACCCCATCGCTATCGGTGTCAAGAGTCTCATTAGCGTCATTCGGGAATGCGTCTGAGTTATCTCCCACTCCGTCCATATCGGAGTCTAGAGTCTCATTTGCATCACTAGGGAATGCATCTGCATTATCACCTACACCATCCATGTCTGAGTCTAGAGTTTCACTAGCATCGTTAGGGAATGCATCAGAATTATCTCCAACACCATCCATGTCTGAGTCTAGAGTTTCACTAGCATCATTAGGGAATACATCGGCATTATCACCAACCCCGTCCATGTCTGAGTCCATAGTTTCGCTTGGATCGTTAGGGAATGCATCGCCATTGTCTCCAACGCCATCCATGTCAGAATCCACGGTCTCACTAGCATCATTAGGGAATGCGTCTGCATTATCTCCTACTCCATCCATGTCCGAATCCATCGTTTCACTCGCATCATTGGGGAATGCATCAGAATTGTCGCCAACTCCGTCACTGTCAGAGTCAACGGTTTCACCTGCATCATTAGGGAATACATCCGCATTATCACCCACGCCATCCGAATCAGAATCTGTATCTTCATTCGGGTCATTAGGGAATGCATCATTTCCATCTAGTGTTCCATCACCATCGCTATCGATGTCAACTATGTTTACACTGTCTGGACAATCTTCTGTATTACCATAGTCAATACCATCTTTTGGTGTAACCTTGACAGTCCAAGTTTCACCTACGGAAGTTGCAGAAGAAGGAATAGTCATCAGGTCATTGAATGAACTGCGCAGGTTGCCATTAGCAAACCATCGAATTTGAGTTCCAGATTCTGGATCGCTTTCTTCATCTGAGTATGTGTATGAAAGCGTGAATGATTGGTCAACCGCAACATCTCCATTAGGAGTTAATCTAAGATCAGATGCCACAGGTGGTATGTTTTGTGGTGGTAATTCTTCACTAACAGTCCAAGAGTTAGTACCCCAGTTGTCTCCAGAGTTACCATTAGCTCCATTTGCATAAAGTACTGCTAGATCGAAAGTAACAGTTCCGGAACCTGGTGAAGGTGCAATCCAATCTGCAGACCAAGAGCGCTGAAGGTCTGAACTGTGAGTTAATTCTCCATTTGATATCTTGACTCTATTACCCAAATTTGTCCATGAGCCACTAGAAGCGTCTAGGTTAAATCCGCCTTCACCGGTAGAAGACATGCCACTTCCAGTCCAAGAAAGAGAGTATGTTAAGCCGGGTGTGTAGGTGGTTGGTAGTCCAGTCATAGTTGGTGCAATCATCGCATCTGTGGCGTGGCAACCGCAACCACTGCTGGCGGAACCGGTTTTACCTGAGGAATTAGCATCAGCAAGGTTTGCTCCTGATACTGCTAGCAAGAGAAGACTGATGGCAAATGCACGGAAATACGGCGACATACCTCTTAACGCTATTCGATTGGCTTTTACTATTTGGGTAAACGGTTTGATTACTCGAATGAAGGGGATAGTCCTGGTCGGAATCGAACCGACGTCCCCGGGACCAAAACCCGAGATGATGGACCACTACACTACAGGACTGTGGTAGTCGGGCCGTAGCCAATTCACTTCAAGTGCGTTTCGCCTATGACCTCTCTGGCCGAGGCAATAAATTCAGACAAATCTAGTCCTTGTGAATCTTCGTATATTCGTGCCATTAAGGCCATGTCTAACTTGTCAAGATGCTTCACAAACTTGGCTTCTGGAGTAACTTGTGCCTCATACTCTTCAAACAGCGCCAGCCATTGCGGAGCCAATGATTTCATCGCAGCATGTTCGTCTTGACTTTTGGTGCTAGTATCATCGTGAGGTGTGAGGTCTCCGACTTCAACTTCAGGCAAATCGTGAACCAAGCACATCTCCAAAACTCGCATTCGGTCCAATTCTTCAGGACACAAGTGCATACCCAGAACCGACATACCCCATGAATGAGCAGCTACACTTTCAGGGGCATCCACGCCTGCCCTAACCCATCCAGTTCGCAGTATGTGCTTGAGGTGTAACCATTCACGCATGATTGTGGTATGTTGACTTACCATTAGAAACATGTGTAGTAATTTTGTGCCATGAAGCCAATTATCATCAATGGGGAACTATTCGGCTTGGATATGAGCATCTCAAAAATGGCAGTTCTTGGCGCAGGTCAAATGGGAAATGGAATTACTCAAGTTGCAGCATGTGCTGGAATTGAAGTGGTAATGATTGACATTAAGCAAGAATTTGTTGACCGTGGTATTGCAACGATCGAGAAATCGCTTGCTAAGTTAGTTTCAAAGGAAAGAATGAGCCAAGAGGATGCAGATTCGGCACGTGCTAAAATTTCTACTTCTACCGACCGTTCAGTTTGCAGCGATGTAGATTTAGTTGTTGAAGCAGTACCTGAAATACTCGATTTGAAAATCTCTATATTCAGTGAATTGGATGGAATCTGCAAACCAGATTGTATTCTTGCTTCCAATACTTCTTCAATTTCGATTAGCACAATTGCAGAATCTACAAACAGGCCGGAAAAGGTTATCGGAATGCATTTCATGAACCCAGTTCCAATTATGAAATTGGTAGAGGTGATCAATGGCAAAGATACTTCTGAGGAAGTAACAGCATCTGTATTAGAGGCGGCAGAAAGAATGGGTAAAATCCCGTTGATGTGCAATGACTCTCCTGGTTTCGTATCTAATAGAATTCTATGTCCTATGATTAATGAAGCAATTTTGACTCTCCAAGAAGGAGTCGCAGAGCCAGAAGCAATCGATGGAATAATGAAATTGGGAATGAATCACCCGATAGGGCCTCTTGCACTATCTGACTTAATCGGAAACGACACTGTATTGCATATCATGAATGTTCTACATGAAGGGTTAGCCGATGACAAATATGCACCAGCACCTCTTCTTATAGAGATGGTTGAGCAAGGTAAATTGGGTCGCAAATCAGGCCAAGGTTTCTACGAATATTCGTAATCCTATCTGCGCACTCAAGGCTAAGAGTTTAGTTAATGAGTGCGTTCGCATAAACATGCGGAAGGCTGTTTTACTATCGGCTTTGATGTTCTGCGTCGTGCTTTCACCTTTCGTTCAAGCATCAGATACAGACAATGACGGTATATCGGATGACACGGACTTGTGCATGTGGGCACCCGGTACTGCAAACTCTACTGCAGGTATGGGTTGTCCAGATAGGGATGGTAATGGCCTCGCAGATTTCGAAGAGGAAATCAGGCACAATTGGTTAGATTCAAAAGAAGAAAAGAGAATTAATAACGATCCACTTGGTAATGAGCCAGTAGCTCTTGAATGGTCTTTAGATGGTACTGTTTACTACGGTGGTGGACAAAGTGATTTCGTAGAAATGTATGATGCCCTTGGAAATTACGTATCAACCTTGTATCAGATGCCAGGCGATATCAGGGATATCGAACGTTCACCCGATGGTACTATGCTCGCAGTTGTTAGCACAGGTACTGGTGCTGTGATAATTAATTCAACAACTGGGGCCTTGGTTTCTAACCTCGTAAACAATAGCAACGGCTCCATACAGGGCTCAATTTATTCGATTGCTTGGTCCAATGACCAGAGCCGAGTGTTTGTTCACAATGGCACATCTGGCATAACTTGGTTCACTACAAATAATTGGTCACAAGAGCGATTGATTCCAAACTTCCCTACTTGGGCTGGTTCTAGTTGGATGGGTGGAATTGATACAACACCTGATGATAGTTTGGTTATATTTTCAGCAATTAGTGAAATTAATGCATATTGGATAAATAATGGTACATTTGCTTGGACGATAGACAATCATACACAGTATATTAGAGCTCTAAAGGTTAGTCCAGATGGAAGGTATCTTGCTTCAGGAAGTGATTCAAATAATATGTTAATTCATACCCTTGGCAGAACACCTGTGCTGATCAAAACTCTAGATATCGGTTCAGATGTTTACGAGATTGATATTTCCAAGGATGGTGGAACTGTATTTGTTGCAAGTCATTCACGAACTGTCAAAACCTTTGATTCACTTTCTTGGAATACTCTGGGTAACATATCTGGTTTCAATGGAAGCAGTAATAATAACCGTGGAACAGAATCTATTGCTGTAAGCCCTGATGGTGAACGTTTAGTTATCAGTCACCGCAGAGGCAATATGTCGCTTTACTTCGCCCCTGATGCTTACATTAGATTACATGGCGAGCATTACACTTCCCTCTTGGAGGATTATTGGAGATTATCATACCCTTCAAATACGGAATCAGTAAGGTATTGGAATTTTGATAGGGTTACTTCAACAGTTGATGCTTGCGATTCTAAAGATTACATTGGTTCGAGTCCTATTGGTGTGAGCCCGCAATATGCAACCAAGAACTCCAGTTATACAACAACAGGCGTGTGGGATTGTAAAAATACTGATAGCCAAATATTGGAAATACCATACGGCAGAGTTCCCGGTGCTTTAATGGTAAAATCGGGAAGCACTTCTGAGACTTGCATCGAAACTATTGGAGGCCTCTCAATGGGTCAGGTGAGATGGATAGTTTCCGGTTCCAACAAAGCATCACTGACAGGAGCAGGTGAGATGCCAGGACTTGTATGGTCTTCTGTAGTTCCAAACGATGATTCTGATGGTGTAGTTGAATGGAAGGATTTAGATCCGTCATGCCCAGATACTGAAATTGTATTAGCACACCGATGGGAAAATCGTAGTGATATTAGAATATTAGAGGAAACTGTACTCTGTGAGAATTGTGCATTTAAGGACAGTATTTACACTTCGTCAAGTGCCCGCTATCGTGCTTCAAACAGTGAATATGAGTCAGATGTTGTTGGCGGTGTTGCAGGACCTAGTGGCGCTGGTTCAATTGGATTCACCGAGATGGTATATGCAGTGAACAATGCACACTTAGTTCACATTATTCCGCTTGTAGACAATTATACTCACGGTGCGAGTGATGCACTCTTAGACGGTGGTGTTCTAGTAAATGCGACTCTCAATAATTCTCGTTCAGATGATTGGCCGTTACAAACCAACATGCGAGCATTCATTTCAACCGATTCTTTAGCGTCGAATCTTGATTTCTTGAAATTCCTTCTCACAGATGTTGGCCAAATGCGTTGGGAGCAAGCAGGTTTCACAGGACTGAATGCTTGGGATTTGTACCAATCATGGGGCAAACTAGGTGTCAACATGATTCACCTTCTACCCGATGCTGATGAAGATGGCGTTTGGGATGGCGAAGACCTTTGTCCTGAAACCATGATTGGAATCGTGGTCAATGAACTCGGTTGTGCTGAAAATCAGCTCGATGATGATTTAGACGGATTCACTAACGATTTGGATGATTGTGACAATGTCTCAGGGACCTCTACTCTTGGTAGCGTTGGTTGTCCAGATTCAGACGGAGATCAGTGGGCTGATGACTTTGACAGCCACCCTAGCGACTCATCAGAATGGAATGACACTGACATGGATGAATTTGGTGATAATTCTGATGATTGCATAGACACCTATGGTAACTCGACAGAGGACCTACTTGGTTGTGTAGATTCTGATGGGGATGGCTGGTCAGATTCAGGAGATACATTCCCTGATGACCCAACAGAATGGATTGATACTGACAATGATGGATATGGAGATAATGCTGATGCATTCCCGAATGAGATTTCTCAATGGCTAGATACTGACTCGGATGGTTTTGGTGATAACAATACTGGGCTGGAAGGAGATGATTGCGTGGAAGTAAGTGGTACTTCACATGAAGATGGTATCTTCGGTTGTATCGATACAGATTCGGACGGTTGGGCAGATTCGATTGATGACCTACCATTCAATCCTGAACAGCACCGTGACGAAGATGGTGACGGCGTTGGGGATGATGCATCGGTCAATGACTATGATTGGTGTGTAGAGACACCTGCAGACGAGATTAGCATGGTTGATTCGGTTGGTTGTGGACCATCTGAAAGAGATGGTGATTATGATACATTTACAGATGACATGGACCAGTGTCCAAACACTCCAATTTCTCAATCAACTCAGGTAAATACGACAATATATCTTGATTCTGAAAGAACTGAGATCAATCCATACGTCGGCTGTGCACCTTCAGAAATCGACTCCGATGGTGATGGAATCTCCTTAGACAGTGACTGGGATGACAACAACCCTGACCAATGGTTTGACTCTGATGGTGATGGGTATGGAGACAACTCAGATGGATTAAACGGTGATGATTGTCCCAACGATGCTGGTAATTCGATTTATGATCAGGTCGGTTGCTATGACTTAGATGGTGACGGCTGGTCATTTGATTCAGATTTCAATGACGGCGACCCTACTCAATGGAATGATACTGATGAAGATGGATTTGGAGATAACTGGGATAATCCAGATTGGACTGAATCAAGAACATTAGGAATTTATCTCGAAGGAGCTACTCAACCAGATAGATGTCCGAATGAATATTCTCCTTATCTTTATTCAGACTATCAAGGATGTTTGACTACAATTCCAGATTCTGATGAGAATAAAATTATTGCATCTGATGATGAAACCGAAGACTCCAACCTGATTATGATAATTGCAATAGCAGGAACTGGGGTAGTATTCCTATTATTCGGGGCTATAGCAATGATTCTGAAAAAGAAACCTGCGCAAAACAAACGCCGTCCAAAGAAATCTGCTCCACAAATTAGGGATGATGCAGAGGAAGTATTGCAGTCTCTGGACTCAGAGAAATCAGACAACTTCGTGTCTTCCTGGGAAGAGTTACCTGATGGTGACTGGATGGATACAGATGAAAACGGAGTTAATTGGTATCAGGACACTACTGGCCGTTATTGGTATTCAGACTCTGGTGGTTTCCGAGTTTGGGATAAGTGAGAAAGACTCAAACCATTTAGCCACTCATTACTCAGTATGTCAGAGGCATATTTGGTAACTGGTGCATCAAAAGGTATAGGTCGCTCTATCGCAATTTCTATTGCCAGTTCTGGTAAACCAGTAATTGCATTGGCAAGAAAGAGTCCTGAACTAGAAACGGTTGGCGCAGAATTATCAAAATTACATCCTGATTGTATTACAGTCTCTTGTGATTTAGGCGAAAGTGCAGATATTTCAGTTGCTGCAGAAACAATTCGTAATAGATTCAGTCATCTATCTGGACTAATTCACAATGCGGGAACAATCAATCCAATTGCCAACATGATGAAAGTTGAAAGAGCAGATTGGGCCCAATCTATCAATGTCAATTTGATAGGTGTTCAAGATCTAACAAGTAAATTAGATTCTATATTGGGTGGCACTGCTCACTCAAGGATTACTACAATCTCTAGTGGTGCGGCAAAAAGGTCAATTCATGGTTGGAGTGCATATTGTGTCGCTAAAGCTGGACTAGACATGTGGTCCATGTGCATGGCAGAAGAGGGTGCAAACAACAACATTTCTTCAGTATCCATCGCTCCGGGAATAGTCGATACTGGAATGCAAGAAGACATTAGAGCATCCGATATCAATTCGTTTCCCTCACTACCAAATTTCATTGGTTATCATGAAAATGGTGAACTTTCAAATCCTGACGATGTCGCTGAAAAGTTGCTGCCGTATTGCTTAGGTAATGCTGGTGAAAATGGACAAAGACTTGATGTTCGTAACTTGTGAGTAGTGGCCCGATTCAATGGCAACGGTCATAAGCCCGAACCACAGCCTGTGGGTTAGGGAGCCATATGCCAGGAACAACCCGTGTAGAAATTAGAACTCTGAAGGTAGGACGTTACTGCTGTGTCGATGACAAAGCGTACAAGATTAATTCGATTTCAAAGTCGAAGCCAGGAAAGCACGGTTCAGCAAAAGCTCGTATGGAATTAGTCGACATTTTTTCAGGTTCGAAAATCTCCCACGTTGGTAGCGTAACCGATTCAATCAACGTTCCACTTATCGAAAAAGGAACCGCATTGGTTACCCACGTCGAAGGTTCTGAAGTACACGCAATGAACATGCGTGACCACTCAATGATGATTCTACCTCTAGAAGAAGATCTAGAAATCGAAGGCGGAAAAGAAATCATGTGGATGGAAGCTCTAGGTCTTTTCAAAATTATTCGTGACCATTGAAACAAGACTTTCTGTCTTAGGTGAGAGATATGGGTGTTAAGAAGTCTGCATACCGCCAACCGATAACTCCGGAAGGTCTGAAGGCTATCGAGAATGGTACTTTGACTTGGCTCGATGATGAGATGTATAACAATCTCAACACTGGTGTCTTAGAACAATATCTCGAAGAAAAGAATCTTGAAGAAGCATTTGAAGTTTCACACTGGGATACAAGAAAGGTCCTTTTGGGTATTGCAATCGGTGCGGTATTCTCTGGAGTAACAGCATATATCGGTCTCAAGCTAGGTCTTGCGATTTCTGCTGCATGGTACATCGCTTATCTTTTGGGAATGGCACTCAAGTGGTCACCTTCTGAAGTAAACATCGCAACCAGTGCTACCACTGGAGCGACCCATGCATCCACTGGATTCATCTTTACCTTCCCTGCAATTTTCTTGCTAGCGACTAAAGAACAATATTTCTTGGCCGATGGTCCCTTGATCACTTTAGCCGCTGGGGAAACCATGCGTTTGGCATTCGTTGGAATTGTCGCATCTATGTTTGCTGGATTCCTTGGAGTAATGTACTTCATTATTTTCAGACGAGTATGGTTAGTCGAGGACCCACTACCTCTTCCTGGTTTTGAAGCAACTTTGAAAATGCTAGATATTTCTAGCGATGTAAGTTCTGGTGCAGTAGACCATGCACGTGATTCTCTCAAGACAATTGGAGTTTGGACTTTGCTTACAATGGGTGGTTTGTTCCTGATTGAATATCCTCTAATTTGGGTGACCACTAAAGCGGGAACTACAAAATTAGCTTTGTTAGATTGGTTAGCAGAAATGGGTACTGGAGATACTTTTGGTGTCGCATCCTTCTATTCTCATGGTAAAATTCACCAGCCTGGTGAAGTGATAGATGGTAAGGCAGTAGGTCCAAGTCACTACAATGCAGATGCTGCTTTCAATCCGTTTGATTACACTTACGTTGGTGTTGCATTAACACCCTCAATGTTCGCAATCGGTTGGTTCATGAAAACACGAGTTGCGTTTTTGGTTAACTTAGGTACTATCGTTGGATGGTTGTTCCTAGTACCTCTTGCAGTCGCGCTAAACGTGCCAGTATTCGAAGCCAAAGTAGGCGGCAATGTTGCAGTGAAAGATTACTATCAGATACTGAGCGGAGGCACACAAAACGGTGCAGTCCAGATGATTGCATTCGCCAAGACTGTAAGAACAATTGCGATTGGCTCAATAGTCGGTGGTGGATTGTTTGGTCTTCTGAAGATGTGGAAAGTTTTCGCAAACATTTTTGCCGATATTGGAAAGGCTCTGAAGGGAGATGGCGGCGACGAATTCATTGAAGGTAAAGGATGGTATGAATGGCCACTCGCTCATATTCCAATTTTCATGGCATTAACCTTCGCAACCATGATCATAATCTTCGTACTTGGTGGATTCCCAGTAATTGCTAGTGTTGTATTCGCTCTTGTTCTTATTATGACTACTTTCTTACTGGGAGCAATCGCAGTACGTGTAATGGGTGAAACAGGAATCGAACCAGTTTCAGGTACATCTTTCATTGTCTTGTTAATGTTGCTTGGAGTATTCCTAAATTTCGACGAGGCTCTGGGTCTTTCAACGCAAGAGGCTGTATTGCTTGGTCTTGTAGGAACTACAGTCTTCGGTTCTGCTATCTCTATGTCTGGAACTGTTATTGGAGATTACAAAAACAGCCTCTATATTGGAAACAGGCCTTATCACATCTCCAAAGGAAACATCATGGGAGTTGTTCCAGGTGCAATCATAGGTGCAGGAGTGGCAATATTCCTATCACGTGAACTGGCTGAAGGAAGAATCGATTTAATCGCTCCACAGGCAAACGCATTTGCAACATTCTCAGTCATATTCGCTGAAGGAGAAGGCGACATGATTCTTCTAGGACTTGGATTCCTGTTGGGTGTATTCGTTGAATGGGCGACTGGAATGGGTACATCATTCGGTCTTGGAATGTATTTGGATGTCCCACATACACTTCCTATGCTAATTGGTGGTGTTGCTCGTGACAAGTGGGAAGAAAAGAAACTCGAACCTAGAATTGAAGCAATCAAGGAAAAAGAAGGCACAGTAATCGCAGAAAAGCAGCGTGCATTGATTCTCTTAGGTACATTCATGATAGCCGCAGGTGGGCTGACTGGAGAAGCATTCCTTGGTACTGAGAATTCAATACTAGGGTTCCTTGATGCTCAATGGATGCCGCAGATGGACCCTCTAACCGGTCAAAAGATGGCTGACGGTAACTTACAAGGTTTATTCGGAACGGCGGACGGATTCGTTAATTCTACTACATGGTATGCAATTAGACTTGCTTCTTTCGTTACGATTAATGTATTAGTCGGGCTTGGAATATACAAGTTATTCAAGCGAGCAGGTGTTGTTGGAGGAGGCTCTAACACACAAGATGCAGAATTGATTGAGGGATGATCTCAATGAGTCGTACACCACCACTGGTGTGGGGATTACTCGTTGCAGGTGTTCTTGGTGTATCTTCAGCAGGTGCAATTCTTTCTCATGTTGATGAAATTCCACCTTTGATGCGTGCGTCTTGGCGTCTGCAAATAACAGTCCTAATGCTGTTACCATTCGCAATTTGGCAATATCGCGAGATGGATTTGGAGTCAAGAAATCGCCTAACTGAAAAGAAAACAGTGCTGATAATTCTTGGTTCAGGAGTTGCCTTAGCTGCTCACTTTGGTACATGGGTTACTTCCTTGGACCATACTTCCCTAGCACACTCTCTACTATTCGTCACCAGTCATCCAATCATTATCGTCGCAGGAACAGCATTGTTGGTTAGAAGACCACACAGACTAGAGACGCTTGGAGCATTAATCGGCCTCTTAGGTGCAGGCATCACTCTACTAGATGCCAGCAATGACGGTGAAGTCACTCTTTGGGGTGATATGCTTGCATTTGCTGGTGCGATTACTGTAGTGGGATACATTGTGGCTGGACGTATACTTCGTGAATGGATGCCGGTATTCATCTATGCAGTACCCGTTACTCTAATCGGTGGGATTCTTCTAATTCCATTTTCAATAATCATGGGTGAGGAAACTGCAGCATTAGGCTGGATTGAATCAGATTTACTTTCATGGTTCATCCTGCTGGCCTTCTTGGCAGGTATAGTCGGACACACAGGACTAAACGCATGTTTACGTTGGCTACCACCACTAACGATATCATTTGCAGTAACACTAGAACCAATAATTGGAGCTTTCATCGGATGGTTCTTCTTCAGTGAAGGAGTTCCTGGTAAATGGACCTGTATTGGTGGCTCGATTCTGATTCTAGGAATTATGTTTGTGATTAAGGGGGGTGCAGAGCATGTCATGGATACTTCTAACGAATGATGATGGAATAGATGCAACTAGTTTGCAAATACTTGTAGACAGGTTACACGAGAGAGGTCACAAGATGGTTGTATTCGCTCCAAGCGAAAACAATTCAGCAGTGAGCATGAAAATTTCACTTGGAATACCTTTGACTGTGGTCAACAGAAACGACCCGCGAGAAAATGTACACCAGTATGCGATTGGCGGAACTCCTTGTGATTGTGTAATCGCAGCATTAGATGGTGGATTGAAGAAGTTACTACCAGGAATCATTCCTAAGTTAGTTGTCAGTGGAATCAATCTTGGACCAAACATGAGTCAAGATGCATACCATAGTGGAACTATGGCTGCAGCACGTGAAGCAGGAATGTATGGTGTACCTGCAATCGCATCCTCCTGGTCGTCATTTGACCCAGAGGGTATGGACATCTCTGTTGATGCAACTGTTGGCTTAGTAGAGGCAGCATTAGCAGTATTACCTGACACTCCTGCAAACCTCAACCGTCCTCATATTGACATTAATGAGCCTCACCTAACTAATTGGCCAAAGGTTTCAGACCGATTGTGGAGCGATGAGCCAATCAGCGCTTTGCGAAACGCATTTGCAGCAGGAGAGATGTTCCTAAACCTGAATGTCCCACCCGGATGGAGTGGAAAATACAGTTCTACAAGATTGGGCATGAGATGGTACAGGAATGCTATTACCTTCTCAGATGATACTTCCACATTCAAGCTAGGAGGTTCTAGTATCGATGTAGATGAAGTTGAGCGAGGAGATGTTGATGCTGACATGGAATGCATGGCTAGTGTCTCTTGTTTGCCTTCATGGCCTCAAACTCACCCCTTAGAGATGGATGTCGACTTGTTAGCATGGTCATTAGAGAACAGTCCAGAAGGACTTCCTATCTGGTTGCAGTAATTACTCCCAGACTTGGATCATAATCTTGCGTCTTTATTTGATTATGCCGAACATTAATGATACCAAAATCCTAAGATGCTACTAAACATGAAAATAATAATTCCAAGAATTACTCCAGGAATAATTCCCAAAGGATATTTGTTTCCATGAGTTTCGGATTTTCTACTATCAGGTCGCGGTAATGCTAGGAGGAGGAGGGAAAAGGTAGAAACTAGAGCCAAAACTCTCGGATAATGATAGTACGAAGGAGGAGGTTCACACCCTCCAAAAATATTGAAACAACCATTTGCTGATTCGTTGAAGAAAGAAATGATAGATAGCGGAATAAAAATAATCATAGCAAGGGCGAATCCGTTGTATCCACCTTTTCGAACTACTTTTATTCGGGTCCGTGCCATAATTTTCTTCTCAATCGAATAGGAAATATTCGAATTAATAAAACTGAACCCGACTTTTGCAAAGTAATCCGGCATATTCCTAAAAACTTCCAACTTGGATCACAGTTGGAGTTGAATACCTTCATCCAATAAGAAGTGCACAATTGCGATACATGTGTGGCCTTGTAGCCATGAACTTCCTAAGCTTCTAGGAATACCTCGCTCGCACTCAAGCGGCTTGTCATCTCCAAGGATAAATCCGATGTCATCAATCGAGAAATCAGTTGGCAGCACCCCTGAATATAGATTCTTAGAATCCGCATCTAATCTGATGATTGGGCAATCCCATTCATCCAATGTCATGTCCAAATCTCCTCCTCCATCATAGATTCCTGGACTGCGTTCTACCCAATGTCCACGTGGAGGCATTGGCTCTTTGATGACTGCAGCAATCTTTCCACCGACCGCTCTTTCTTCAGCATGAACTCCTTTCAATTCATTTGAGACAAACTTGATTCTTCTTGCAGGACCAGGCCCACCAAGTAATATCATCGTGAATTCGACATCTTCTCTTATTCCGTGACTTGTGAGTATGGACGACATTAGTGCTCTAACTAGAACATCCATTCGCCCTGCCCCACCTGCCATGTCACTAAGTGGTAACTTACCCTTGGCCATCGCTCTAGTTCCTACAATGGCAAAGCGGCGCACAAGATCACCTATTGTTCTCAATGACTGAACGAATTGCGATGCACATTTCCCTTTCTGTATCTAGAACGAAGTGAGCACCATGGGTGTCGACAAGCCATCCTCTTGGCTTGTCTTCCTTTCCTAAATCTTCTATTCGGTTTGCAATCGTTGCATTCATTCCTGAAGTTTGAATCTGTGCTACTGCGCGGTGAACCAAATCCTTCTGTTTGATTCCGCTTTCCAATTTGAAGCCTATTCTAGTGGAGCCTTTGCACAAGTCTTTCAATTCCATTATGTGCTTTGCACCCTCTTGTAACTGAATATCTAATTCACCTTGTAGTGATGCTATTTTACCTTCCACCGGTTCAGGAATTACATAATCAAGAACTGCAGCTGCATGAATCCAGACGTTGATGTCATCCTTTGCTAGTGCTTTTAATTCTGCTAACATTTCATCGGGGTCTGGGCAATTGATTTCCAAAGGTAACCAGGCTGGGCAATCAACAGTAGTAACTCCACTGACACAAGTGACGTCCATTCCCAAGCGATACAGATAGTCAGCAATCAGGTATCCAGTTTGACCACTCGATGTGTTTTGCACATATCGTACATCATCGATTGCGCTTCGTGTAGCCCCAAGAGTAACGACTACTGAAGTAGAGTTTTGGTTGACAAAGTGAGCAAGCCTAGCAACGATTTCTTCATGATTAGGGGTTTTTCTCTTACCTTCTTCTTCTGCACCCCAAAGTATCTTGACACCAGATTTAGCACACTGCATGACCAAATCTTCGGTCACTGGGTCACTGGCAAGGTCATTGTGCATTGAAGGTACCATCATTATTGGAGAGCCACGTCCTCTTGCTGCTGATAGAGCCATCAATAGCGGGCCATTCATCAGACCGTGAACAAATGATGCGATTAGATTACGAGTTGCTGGTGTTACTAGAACTGCATCAAAATCAGATAAGCCAGATAAATCGCCATCCCAGTCAGTGATCACTTCACCTTGTGAAGCCCATCTAACCGCTAATGGAGTAATAATCTCTTGAGCTGAAGGTGTCATGATAACAGTGACCTGCGCTCCATGTCTGCGCAATTCTCTAGCAAGGCGGACAGTATCGACTGCTGCGATACCGCCTGTAACTCCTAGGAGAATGTGACGGCCCCTTAGGGAGTCGCCACGAGACTCAACATCGGTGTCACGCATGTTTGGGCCACAAGCCACTGCTTCAATACGGCTTCGCCGGTTGTTTCAACAACAATTGGCCCCTCGGAGGGGGCATGTCAGACGCTGATGAGATGATTCTTGCCGGCTCTAGGCCTGCAAAGTCCAATCCTATGGATGACCTCCATTCCAGAACAAGTACCGTACTTTTTGTAGACTCACTGATATTTGCATTCCTTGCCTATTCTCTAACACGTGTTGTTGATTTCGCAATTTATCCGGGAATATTCTTCATGGCTGTTTGGTTAGGTTATCGCCAAAAAGCCGCTTGGGCATACTGGTTCTGTCCAATGGTTATGGGTGGAGTGACGTTAATCTTCTCAATTTTACTTTTTTATAATCTAGCTAATCTGTTCAGTGCCGGTGGATCATCACTCTTCATGATAGTAATTCTAGCATGGGCAATTTATTCATCGGTTAGGTTTGTTAGAATACATTTCCATCCGGTCTACAAGATGGGATACAGTGGATATTCGATTTATGATGAAGGAATAAAACTCGAGCCTAACGAAATGTTAGCAGCTTGCCCGACATGTTTGGCAGTACTGGCAGTAAACCCTCTAATGCTTTCACCAGAGGACAGATGTCCTCATTGCGATTCGCCACTAGTGCTAAGTCAAGAAGAGGAATAACTTCCTAATCAGCGACTTGCTAGAGTCAAGTTCTTCCACATGTCTTCTGGAACTTCCATGGCTAGTCTTAGACCACCCATTGCTCCTAAGCGGACTGGGTCATCGACCACGTGAACATTTACTTCTCCAAGATCGGATAGGCGGCGCTCGATAAGAGCTCCAAGTCCAGCAATACCTGAACCTCCACCTGCAAGAACCATGTTCCTGCGGAATTCGTCATGGAATTCAGGGTTAGATTCTGCAACTAGTGCTTTCACGTTCTCAACGATTGGGTCAACGATTGATTCACAAGCGTTCTGGATACAATCTGTGATGTCTAGAGTCATGGCTTTACCTTCAATGGAGAAGTCTACCATAATTGGCTCATCAGGGGTAGATGTTGATACGAAGGAATACTTCTCCTTCCATCGGCGAGCCATGTCCTTGGTGATTTGAGCACCATTGTATTTCTTCTGTACTTCAACAATAATTTGGTTGTCGACATAGTCACCAGCATATCCTGTGTGCATTTGGTCTGCAGGTCCAGGTATTGTACCGTAAACACGGCAAAGGTCAGTAGTTCCTGCACCGATGTCGATTACTAAGGTATGTTCGATCATGTCCAGAGCGTATGCTACAGCGAAAGGCTCTGAGATAATCATTGCAGCGTTAACTGAACCAGCAGCTGCATCGAAGATAGATGTCTTGTCAACGTGACTTGCTTCAGCAGGTGCACCGATTACAGCAACAACTCTGTCGTGGTCTTCAGGGTCTGACAATCCAATCAGGTGGGTGATAAAGTGTGCAATGAATTCACGGTCTTCTGGTGTGTCCTTGATTACACCTAATTCAAGCGGTCTGAAAAGGTCAAGAGCAAGTCTGTTTTTTAGCGCTTCTTCGCCAAATAGGACATCTCGCTTCAGGAAATTTCGTGCGATTGGGTCTTTTGGTGTTCCAATAACTGTTAGTTCCTCTTCTTCGTGACTGTCGCTGGACACCATAACAGAGCGAAAGGTTCCAAGGTCTATTCCAATGTAAAGTACGTCTTCGGCCATAATACTCGCCTAATTGCTCCATTGGCTGACACCTTATCAATATGCCTCGCTTCACAATTGTGCTATGAGTGAAATATAATTCTATATTTCGTGACCTAGCACCAACTTTCGCATGAATGACAGTACCATGCAGAGTAGTCTGCATATAGTTCGGCCATTTCACCACAACTGGTACATTCTTTGAGAGCATGATCTCCAAAAATCTGCTGAACTATCTGAACATGTAATTGGTCATCGATACCCAATTGTTGCCTCATAGCCCAAAGCATCTGGTCCTCAGATGGTGATATGATTCCATCTGCTAAACAGATTTGCACGACTACTCGGTAATCTTCCAACATAGTGATGTCTCTTGGGTCCATTGACACACCGCCTTTCTCAGCAACGATATCAGTACCTCCTGGGTCATCAACGAAGATAACTAGAGACTCTTCCTTTAATTCGGAAGAGCGTAATTCTAGAAGTATGGTCGCTCCATCCTGATTTGCATAAACTAGTTTGGAAAAACGATTGATTACATTGGTGATTGAGCGTGCAGTGTCTTCAGGTGCTCTACCTCTGCGCCAGCCAGTTTCACTAGCTTCATCATAAGCATAGAATTCGGTTCCAAGACCAGGGTACTCTAAGCGAATCTCCTCTCCTCCATCAAATCCGTTAGCAACAATTGTGATACTACCAATTGTAGTGTCCACTAAATTGTCATCATCATCAAATGAAATCATCAATGGTTTTCTTTCTTCAGCAGCGGCATTAAAGTGTCCAGTCATCCCTGCCATCCACTTATCTTCTAGACGATGTAGGGAGGCTTCTTGTTCACCAGAAAGTCCCTTTTCAATACCTAATACATTGGATAAATCTCCACTTTGCATTTCTCGCTTGAACTCATCAATTAGTTCAGCATCTCTTCGATATGTCTCAGGTGGTCCCTTTCTTGTGGCCACGTGGTCAGGGTCTTTCCATTCATATTGGCATTTAACACAAGAAAGGTATCCTGGCATTGATGAAGGCTGTTTATCTCCACCACATCTTGGGCAATCTCCACCTTCTGTAGTACTCAGATTTTCAGCGGCTTCTCGCCTTCCTTTGCGGAACCCCCACTCTGCCATAGATGCGGGACAATGATATTGACTTTTAAGACTCTCTTGATTAATTATGAAAGTAAAGCCTTCAGTCCGTAGCGAATTAATCCGTCTTGGGCATAGATTCTTCGAACTGCGAATGTCACACTATTGCCTATTACTGGCTTCCCATCTTCATCATCAGCGATCAGGAAAACACCACACGGCCCCTCGTCCAATCTAACAAATACAGTACTAATACCTCCAAGGATTGGTGCTCTTAAGCTAAATTCTGACGGTGCCCCTCCTGCGGACAACTTAGTCCATGATTCAATCTTTCCAGATTTCTTCATTGGTGCTGCATCACTTGGCCTTTGGTCTCCAATCATCTCACGTGGTGGCCAAATTCGTATTTCACCGAGTGATTGGCTATTGAAATTCATTCTTGAAGGGCCGCCACTTCTGTAAGATTGCTCGGAAACAAACGCACCCTGGCTAACTGCAGTCATTTCTTCTTCCCAAGCATCATTCATCTGTGTAAATAATTCTTCATCCATCTCATTTCCTGAAACTTCCCAAGAAACAATTTCGCTTTTGCTAATGGAAATACTAGCGGAATCCAAATCACAAACAATCTCCCAAACCGCTTCTTCATCATGTGAGTAACCACATGCTTGCATTACGAATAAATCAATTGGTTCTTCGAATTTGATATTGCTGATTTCTGTTTCCTCAGACAATAATTCTAGGCCACTGATTGCAAGTGTTGTGTAATCACTATCGGGGCCAAAAACGTGCTTTCCTCTAATCGAGTGTCGACTCTTGATTACTAATCCACTCTGTTGTATGCAAGCTAGATTACCTTGCCAGTCTATACATTGGTTGGAACTCATTTCAAATCCCTCCCGAATACGTGGACAGAGCATGTCGCACCCGATCCGCCAACATTGTGAGTTAGTGCCGTTGTTGCATCTCTTACTTGACGACTAGATTCTACTTCTCCACGTAATTGCTTGAAAACTTCGACAATTTGCCCAGTTCCAGTAGCTCCTAAGGGATGACCCTTGGACTTTAGTCCACCACTTGGATTGATAGCGACTTGACCTTCATTCCTGCGACCTCGCCCTTCCCTTGCAAACAGTCCACCTTCACCTCGATTAGCAAATCCAAGGTCCTCGGTAGCCATCAACTCTGCAATTGTAAAGCAATCATGTACTTCTGCAAGGTCTATGTCTTTGGCTGAAATTCCAGCCTGGTCATATGCACTCATCGCAGCACGCTGTGTGGCGATTAATTGTGTAATTGAAGGCCTGTCGTGAAGTGCCAAATGGTCACTACCCGCTCCTGAGCCAAGAACCCAAACTGGGTCGTCAGTCAATTTCTTTGCCACATGGTCTGCGGCTAATATTACGGTTGAAGCACCATCGGAAGTTGGACAGCAGTCATAGAGAGTTAGTGGGTCTGCGACCATGAATCCACTTTGTGCCTTTTCGAATGATACATCCTTACGTATATGGGCAAATTCATTATCCAATCCGTGCATGTGGTTTTTCACTGAAATATTAACCAAATCATCATGCACACTTCCATATTCATGAAAATGCCTTCTTGCCATTAATGCATAGGTTCCTGGAAATGTAAGTCCGGCTAGTCTTTCCCATTCAGTATCTCCACTTACACCTAGCCAGAAACGCTTTCTTTCAGGTGTTAAGTCATTCATCTTCTCAATACCGCCGGCTACTACAATGTCTGCCTGGCCGCTCTTAATCGCCATCCATGCGTCTCTGAATGCAAATCCAGATGATGCACAAGCGTTTTCAACTCTGCGAACAGGAATATTGTCCATACCGGTATGTTCGGTTAGTAATGCTGCAGTATTACCTATCTGGCCACCACCAAAAGCAATCGAGCCAATGAATGCCTCATCCACCATTGATGGGTCAAAGTCTCCATCTATTGAAGCGAACGCATTTTCGGTAGATTCGGCCCACATACCCTTCAAACCAAGAGCATGGTTGCCGAATTTTGTCTGACCAGCACCAATGACTGCTACATCGACCATGACACCTCCAGTACTTCACGGTTCAACTAACTCTCGGTCCACAAGGTTCAACAACGACCCACTTGTCGGCGGAACGATAGTCATGTTACGTCAATGTAGGACACACGGTCACTTCAGCGGAACTAACTGCCCTACATGCAATGCTGAGGGCAAGTTCATAATGTCGGATAGAGAATCAAACAGCCTAGGTCGCATGCTTGCGCTAGTGCTAAGACACGCACCAGAGAAATTTGGTGTTGAAATGGATTTGAACGGATGGGTAAACTCCAGAGAACTCTCTGAATCCATTCAAGGCCAGCGCAAACATTTCCATTGGCTACGTGGATGGCACTTTGAAGCAATTGCAAATGCAGACGTCAAAGGTCGCTACCAAGTCGAAGGAGAAATGATTAGAGCAACTTATGGACACTCTATCGAATTAGAATTGGATCTTCCTACCGATGATATCCCTGAAGGACTGTACTGGCCTTGCGACCCTGAAGCGGTTGCAACACACATGGAACTTGGAATCTCAGCGGGTGATAGAAAGCACGTTCACCTTTCTCGTACCATCTCAAATGCTATGGAAGCAGGTCACGTCAGAATCAGCCGCCCGGCAATTCTGGAAGTTGATACCACTAGAGCAATTGCAGATGGTTACACCATATGGAGAGCAGGAACCACAGTTTTCCTTTGTGAAGAAATGCCAGCAGAGTATCTATACCACGTTGAAGCGGATGACCCTTCAATTCAGGATATGATCTCTATCTGGGAAGAGGAATGATTACTCTACGTAATCTCCGCAACTTGGACAGAAACTCAGGTCCGAGTCCATTGGTGCACCACAAGATGGGCACATCCCACTAGCCATTGCAATTACTTGTTTTGCGATTTTGGAATCGCCACCATCTTGCATTTTGAGTGCTTCAACTATTTTGATTGGGTTTTGTCCCAACTTAGCTAATTCCTTGAATCTATCAGAGAATTCAATTGCCATCAATAATGATGATTCAATTTGCCACTGCCTTTTTTCTCGTTCAACCTTATCAACAATATCCTCGCAAGCATCCAATTCTGCTTGCATGTGTCTTATGAATTCATCAACACTTGCCGACTCTGACATGTTAGGGGCCTGTCAAGACTCCCATGTAAATCCAATGCACACATTAGTACGAATTGCATAGCATATGCATGGGCGGGACGGTCGTCATCAAGTGGGGAGGGGGTTTAATCACTCACAAGGACCAACTTTGTACCGTTAATCTTGATGTAATTGATTCCTTAGCCAAGGCTTGCTCAAAATCTAGTAAGAAATTAGTGATTGTACATGGTGCTGGCTCCTTTGGCCATATGCTGGCTAAGAAGTTCCGTCTTGCTGAAGGAAGAATTGCAGGACTGATGCAAGATGAAACCATTGAAAGAGTACGTTCAGACATGATTGAATTGAACAATCATGTACTTTCTTCTTTGCAAAAGTATGGTCTTGATGCTAAAACATTCTCACCACACCTTTGGGCTACTGGAACCGGTCCTGATTTCAAAGGCGAATTGCCAATTTATGATGGAGTAACCGTTGTTTATGGCGATGTAGTTGAAGATTCTGAGAAGGAATTTGGTATTTTATCAGGCGACGATATAATGTTGAGATATTCTACCGAATTACCAGATGTTGAGCGAGCAGTATTCGCCATTGGTGGTGTAGACGGTATTTTACGGGTTCCACCTTCGAAAGCAGGGCCTGAAGATTTGATTGAAATCTGGTCACCTGATATGGAATTTGAAGGTGAACATGCTGTTGAAATCGATGTGACTGGAGGAATTGGTCTAAAGGCAGCCAGAGGTGCCATGATTTCAGAAAAAGGAGTTGATGTTCAGATAATTAATGGCGAACACCCCAACCGTGTTTTGGCTGCGATCGATGGTGAAAATGTACTCGGAACCAAGATTGTTTCAGGGAACTGTTGATGTAGTGGACGCGAAACCGATTATTTGGCGAGTACTATGTCTGGATATGTCATCAGCGATGTTCCAACGGCACAAGTTCGTAGTGACGCATCTGATGTCTTGGGCGGAAGTGATTCCATTCAAGAGTCACTAATGGCAGAGGCTGTCATACAAGTTTCTGAAAATGATGAAGTAATAGGTCCTATCTCTAAATTCGATAGTCATTACAAAGTTGGCACTTATCATAGGGCTTTTAGCGTATTATTATTCGATTCATCTGGAAGATTACTTCTTCAAAGAAGAGCATCACACAAGATCACATTCCCTGATGTCTGGGCCAATTCATGTTGCTCACATCCACTTCATAGTGATGAAGAGTTGGAAATGAAAAACAACCTCGGTGTGAAGCGAGCAGCAATTCGCAAATTGGAGCAGGAATTGGGAATATCCCCTTCCCAAGTACCAATAGATAACTTCGATTTCGTTACAAAAATGCGCTATCAAGCTCGCCAAGATGATGACTGGATTGAAAGAGAAGTCGACCATTGTTTAGTTATCCATGCAGATGTAGATGTTAATCCTAATCCTAACGAGGTTAGCGAAATTAAATGGGTTAGTCAGGCTGAATTAGAAGAAATGCTACTTGCAGAAGATCCGGAAAATGTAATTGCACCTTGGTTTAGATGTATAGCTGCTAGAATCATGGATGATGATTGGTGGAGACCAGGTTGCGCTAAGTCAGATGATTTGATTCATGATATGGGTGATGTTTCGCATATGTTGCCCAATGCAATTGGCGCTGACCTAAACACTAGCATAGCCGAGGTCAAGGATTTAGTAGAACTAAGAATTGAAAGAGCCCTCACCCATACTTCCCTAGAACGACTATCTGGTGCTATGATGCACTTGGTCGAAGGTGGAGGCAAAAGGTTGCGTGCAACTCTACCTTGGTTGGTTGCCAAGGCAGTTGGAGATTCTCACTCAGGATTGTTGGATGTTGGTGCGGCGATTGAAATTATTCACAATTTCACATTAGTTCATGATGACATAATGGATGATGATGACATTAGGCGTGGCCGTCCAGCAGTCCATGTGGAATATGACTTACCTACGGCGATTAATGCTGGAGATGCTATGCTTGCAATAGCCTTTGAAGCGATGGCAGTGGCAGAAGGTATTGAGCCTGAACTCTTACCTTTCCTCGTTAAGAGAATTGGCCGTATGGTTCGCAAATGTAGCGAAGGTCAGCAATTGGATATTGAATTTGAAGATAGAGGATTTGTTACTGAAGAAGAATACATCACCATGATTCATGGTAAGACAGCAGCAATGTTCCTTACTTGTGCTGAAGTAGGTTCTCATCTCGCAGGTGCTGATTCTGATACGATTGAATGCATGCATGATTGGGGACTTGCAGTTGGATTATGTTTCCAACTGATGGATGACTTAATCGATGTACTGTCTGATTCTGATACGCTGGGCAAGCCTAGTGGAAGTGATGTTGCTCAAGGTAAACGTACTCTGATGGTCATACACGCTTTGGGCCAGCCACCTTCCAACTCTAAGGATGACTTGATGGCAGTATTAGGTAAGGGTGATGATGTGAGTGCTGAACAGGTTCTTCTTGCTCATAAAGCACTGGAAGATTTGGGTTCTATCGATTATGCCCGTTCCAAAGCAGAGTCTTACCATAGAAAAGCCCACGATTGTCTAGATAGATTGCCAGATAGCCCTGCTATGAGAGCACTGAGAGAATTGACGGACTACCAACTTAAGCGGATATATTGACGCTTCCAGTCGATAAAACCCTGCAGTACCATCTGGTTTCACCTGGATATTTCTTGTTAGATATTCTGTCAAATTTACCATTGGTAAAAGAGTCAGAAATTTTGTAGCATGGTTTAGCTGCAGACATTACTTCAAGTTCTACATCTCCAACCTGAAATTTGGTTCCAATTTGTAGATTGAACCCTTCAACCAATAAGTTCTCACCAGTTGTTCCAGCTTTAATCGGATGGCCTTCACTTTGTAATTTCAACAGCAACTCATTTTCTAATACACAAACAGCACGCTGTAGTCCACCATGATACTTTTTGTCATTTTGATAATCGCCTACTAAGCCTTCATACTCAATGTTAGCACTATCAATTGATAATTTTGGAACTCCGCCATTAGAGACGAAAATTCCAAGCACTTGGCCCATATAATCACGTTTGATTTAATCAATCACTCTGCGTAGTAAGACTCAGGGTTTGGATCTGGTTTCAATCCCTTACGAGTACGGATTTCTCCAACTACCTTATCGAATAATTGCGGAGGTAGAATCTCGAAACCTATGTTTTCAGAGTTCCAAACAGCACGACCTTGAGATGCAGCACGGATATCGTTGGAGAATCCGAATGTTTCTGCTATAGGAAGTGTTCCGATAACGGTGGTTGCTTCTCCTTCTGAAGGCATGTCTTCGATGATTCCACGGCGGTTTGTGATTTCACGAGTAACTTGTCCAAGCCAGTCGTTAGGAACGCTGACGTGGGACCTTTGCATAGGTTCCATCAATACGGTGCGAGCACGAATCATTGCGCCCTTGATTGCATTACGTACTGCAGGAATAGTCTGTGCAGGTCCACGGTGAATTGCATCTTCGTGTAGTTTTGCATCGACTAATCTGACCATCATGCCCATTACTGGCTCATCTGCCACTGGACCTTTCTTACATACTTCATTGAATGATTCTATAATCAGTTCACGAGTCTCGTGTAATCCCTGAATACCCTTTGTGTCATTGACTAGAACGTTGGTACCGCTGATTGCGTAAATCTTACGCATTTTGTCCTTGTCCATACCAAGTTCGCCGAATTTGTTTCCGACTTCCTTAGCGTCTCCAGAGCGAACTGTTCCGTTTCCAAAGTGTCCTTCACGAAGCGCAGCGACTACCTCAGGAGATAGTGGCTCACATTCGATCATGAATCTGTTGTGACGGTTAGGAGATTTACCTTCGAAAGAACGTCCTTTGTTGTTACCTTCTACAGATTCTCTGTATACTACGATAGGTGGGCTAACCTTTACCTTGATGTTTTGTTCTTCCTCAAGACGGAATACTGTAATCTCCAAGTGCAGTTCTCCCATACCTGCTAGAAGAGCCTCTCCAGTTTCTTGGTTAGTAGTAACCTGAAGTGAAGCATCAGACTTTGCAAGAGAACGTAGAGCATCGACGAATTTTGGAAGGTCCTTCATACTCTTTGGTTCAACAGCCACTGTTACAACAGGGTCTGAGTAGTGACGAATAGCTTCGAACGGAGTGAAATCTTTGTCACGAGATAGTGTTACACCAGCTGCTGCTGAGCGAATACCTGTGATTGCTGCAATATTACCTGCTACAACCTTAGGGACTGGGATTCTGTCTCCTCCAACCATCATGCTAACTTGCTGAACACGCTCAGGCTTTGCAGCACCGATAGCGAATACAGATTCACCCTGATTGATAGAACCTGAATATAGTCGGCCCACTGCAACTTCACCTGCATGCGGGTCCATCCAAATCTTGGTGATCATCATAGCAAGTTCTGCTTCTGGGTCACAATCCATCATTGCCTTACCGATTGGGGATTCTAAGTCTCCGTTCCAGATGTTAGGGATACGGTATGGCTGTGCTTCAACTGGACCTGGTAGTTTTGTAACAGCCATGTCCAAGAGAACTTCATGCACTGGAGCCTTCTTAGCCAGAGTTTTCTGGTCTTCATTGTTACAGTACTCGAAGATTTCAGTCATGGATACTCCTGACTTCTTCATGTAAGGGATTGTAATTCCCCAATTGTGGTATGCTGAACCAAATGCTACAGTTCCATCCAATACACTGACTTGCCATTTCTTTTCCATTCCTTCTGGAGCAAATGAGTGAATTAATTTGTTAACTTTCTTGATAGTTTCTTCAAACCTCTTCAACATGTCTTCAGGGGTTACCTTCAATTCGTTGATTAGTCGGTCTACCTTGTTGATGAAAAGAACAGGCTTAACCTTCTCCTTCAAAGCCTGCCTAACAACTGTTTCAGTCTGAGGCATTGGGCCTTCAACTGCACACGCTAGAATGAAACATCCGTCGACCGCACGCATAGCACGGGTAACGTCTCCACCGAAGTCTACGTGACCAGGTGTGTCGATGAGGTTGATTAGGTAATCAGTACCTTCTACTGCGTGAACCATAGATGCAGAAGCAGCGTTGATTGTAATTCCACGAGCACTCTCTTGTTGATCGAAATCAAGAACACGGCTCTTACCTGCAAGGTCTTCGCTCATCATTCCTGCACCTGCAATCAGGTTGTCAGAAAGTGTAGTTTTTCCGTGGTCGATGTGAGCCGCAATACACAGGTTACGAATCTGTGGTAGAATGTGCATTACTTCTGTTGCCTTCTTGATGTTGTCTTCTTTACGGCCCATGGTGAATCACCTGACTCTCGTCTATCCTCGCCACCTTGAAGGGGTTTATCAAATCGACTACCGAATTAACAGTCATTCGGTGTGCTGTGTGCTGATTAAACAGCTCTTGCAAATGTTTTGTATTGACGATTCATTTCCTTGAAAACCGCCTTCAATTCTGCCTTTAATTCAGCATAGTTTTTCTTGAGTTCAATGATTTTATCTTTTACAGCTTTCTTTGAGGAAGCCACACAATTTTTCAATTCACGTTTCAGTTTGTGTATTTCATACAAACTCGTACGCATTGAGGATTTGTGTTCATCAATTTGATTTTGAAACTCTTCAGTGTCGATATTTCTGGATTCTAATTTACTGAATGCTTTCTTTGTTTTTATATCGATCTTAGCCGCCTCTATCGAATGTTTAGGTGTTGATTTCAAATTAGATTTTAGTCCTAAGAAATTGAAACTAGTTATCCACCATTTACTCGGGTCTACATGATACCACTTGTGGCCATTTCTGTAGTCGGCCTGGAATGTGTGGTGGAAGTTGTGATATCCCTCACCAAATGTTAGGAATGCTAACCAAAACGAGTCACGGCTTGAATTTTCTTCTGAGTAGGGCTGTGTGCCCCAGATGTGTGCTGCACTATTTATCAGGAAAGTTCCGTGATGTACAAACACTGTTCTAACCAAGCCACCCCATACTAGACAACCAACACCTGTGGCAAATCCTCCAATCAAAAATCCAATTAATGCAGGAAGTATAATTCCTGATATAGCACCAATCAAGAATATGTTCCTATGTTGCCACATAATTATCTTGCTAGATTGTAGGTCTTTGACATTCGAAAAATCATTTTGGAAATTTTCTTCTTCTACCATAACCCATCCCATATGTGAATACCAGAACCCCTTGGCTGCAGAATAAGGGTCATTTTCAGTGTCGGTTGATTTGTGGTGGTTCCTATGATCGGAACACCACTCTATTATTGAATTTTGAAATGCTCCCGCACCAAATATTGCGTAAAATAATACTAGCGGCCAAGACGCCTCATGTGACCTGTGTGAGAACAGACGGTGATATCCTACCGTAATCGATAATCCACAGGCGAAATAAAACGCTATGAATACTAGAAATTCAGTTAACCCCGGTGCAGATAATAGACTCCAATGTAGAATGACTCCCGCTAAGGCAAGAATTGGGGTTAATAGCAGGAATACAGTATTCAGCCAATTTATTCTAGTCGCCGCACTGTATTCGGTCATATGGCTGGCGCCAAGACTAACGCTATTCAGTATTGGGGTGGGTTGCTAAGCAACACAACCATTGTGGCTACTAACTTCAGCGTGCGCTTGATGCGATACGTTGAACTTCTTCTTTCTTAGATACAGCGAAAGATGTAACATCACCATTGCTGGCTTTGGTTAGTTCATTGATGATACACTGGGTTAGTGTACGCTTGGATTTTGAAGTTCCTTGTTGTGCTCCCTTTGCTAGATTAGCTAATGCGACATCTAAGCGACGGGATGGAGAACTGTCTACAGCCTTAGGTTGAGATACTGCTCCGAATTTGATACGAGTGATCTCTTCCATTGGAGCTGCATGGCAAATAGCATCGACAAATGCTTGTAATGGGTTTTCGCCACTACGCTCTGCCATGGAATCCAGTGCAGTTTCAAATGCCTTTAGTGCTCCTTGCTTCTTACCGGTGTACTTACCAGTTCGCATCAATTTGTTAACGAACCTCTCTACAACAGAAAGGCGTGCTTTACCAAACCATGCGTTTGCATGTCTTCCACCAGTGTGAGGTACACCGACGGTTGAGAGATTGATGTAAGGTGCTAATCCAGGGTCTCTGCAAACTACTTCAGTTGCATCATACTTACTGAAAACGAGAGTTCCTATGCCTGCGATTGGCTTGACTTCTTCAGGTGTAGCTTCTTCTTCGACCACTTCTTGTGTCTCGACTTCTTCACTCATCTAAATCACTCCGAATCATCGTACTGGCTTTTCTTTGCGTCCACGAACCATCTCATCAAGTGAGACGCCGTTGACTTGAATGACCTTGTAACGGACACCAGGAATATCTCCGTATGAACGACCCATGCGTCCACCGATACCTTCGACCATCACTTCATCGTGTTCGTCGATGAAGTTGATAGCACCATCACCAGGTGCGAAGGCTGTGAGTTTGTTACCGTTCTTGATTAGTGAAATCTTGACCGCTTTACGAATTCCGGAGTTAGGCTGCTTAGCCTCAATTCCTACTTTTTCGATAACGATACCCTTTGCTTGAGTTGAACCTGCAAGAGGGTCGTGCTTTGCTCTAGATTTGAGCATACGCTTCTTGTATCTTCGGTCGGACCATCTAAACTTTTGGCGGTCCTTTGCCATCTTGGTTCCTGCGAACAATCCACGACCCATGTCAAAACACTCCATTGAAGCATTTTGCCGACCTACCTCCCCTATTTCATGGTGCCGATTGATTCAGACTGGTTGAATGCGACACGCATCGCTTACTGAACAGTGCCAATGTTCATGGTTATTCCCCTACAGCAAGGGTACATGGCATTCCGTGATTTGCTAGGTGCAGCGACTGTAGTTACGGAGCCAACCAGTGTACTGCACGGGATTTTCGATAAATCTAAATCATCATCCCATGAACTCCTAGTCTTTGAAAACCTCCTCGAGGCTCCCGGCCACAAAGTTGCGGTAAATCTCTTGACAAGGCCAAGACTTTGTGCAGCACTATCTATTGAGCCGGAAGATTTCATCGACCTATTGGGCTGGGCAATGGAAAACCCTAGAACACCAAAAATTGTCGAATCAGGTCCGATAATGGAATGTACTCAAGAATCCCCCGATTTGACAAAATTACCTATCCCTCACCACTGGCGAGAAGACCGTGGAAGATACATGTCTTCCAGTGTAATAATCGCTGAATATGGTGGAATTAGAAATATGTCATTCCATCGACAACTTTTGCGTGATGAAACTCATTTGGTTGTAAGGCTAGTGCCTCGTCATCTTCATTCTATGACCGGTGAGGCAAGAAATTCTGGCGAAGAAGTAAAAATAGCTGTGATAAATGCTCCAGACCCAGTCGTACTATTGGCTGCTGCAATGTCTTTTGACTCTAACATTGATGAATTGACTATAGCATCGGCACTTCACGAAAAAATACACGGCTCACCACTTGAACTAGTTAAATTGCCCAATGGTATTCCAGTTCCTGCAAATGCAGAATATGCTATGTGGGGCCGTATTACAACCGATAATGATGATGAGGGACCTTATGTCGACATTACTGGCACAGTGGATGATGTACGCCAAGAACCAATTATCGAAATTGATGGAATTACTCATCGTAAAGACCCAATTTTCCATGCTTTGATTCCAGCTGAAGCGGAGCATAAGACACTGATGGGTCTTCCTAGAGCACCTACAATCAAATCAGCAGTTAACGAAGTTGTTGAATGCTTGGATGTTTACATGACCGAAGGCGGGGGCGGATGGCTTGCAGCAGTTGTAAAAATCAAAGTAAAAAATGAAGGAGATGCTGTGAAAGCAATTCATGCGGCTCTAGCAGGACATCGTTCCATGAAGATGGTAACTATCGTCGATGAAGACATCGACATAACCGACCCAGTAAGAGTAGAATGGGCTATGATGACCCGATGGCAACCAGATTCAGACTCAGTTATTTTGTCAAATCAGAAAGGCTCCAGTCTGGATCCTTCACGATTATCGGATGGTCAAACTGCTAAAATTGGTATTGATGCAACTATTCCATGGGGTTATGACCGCTCAGGTTTCATGTCAGTTCAGTGAGTTGATTGGAAATGGATAGCGCATCGGTTCTTCAGCACCCGAGACGCAACCTAGGTAGCCGTCATCGCTCACAGGCTGACCGTTTTGTGAAACTTGCTAAGCAAGACCCAAGTCGCGAGTCTGAAAACTTAGCCTGGGCTGAACAAAATGCCCAACAAGCAGTTCTGTTCGATTTCACCGATGAACGTAATTGGCGATGTCTCGCAATTGTAAAAAAAATGCGTAATGATGGTGAAGGTTTAGCACTGGTTTTGGAAGATTTATTCATCGTATTAGGTAGGGACCACGTGCAACTTAACCAATTGAATGGAGTTAATCATCTCGATGTTGGAATAGAATTACTCGAGGCGGCATTCATTACAGATTCACTTGACCCAGAAAACTGGTTTTCAAGTCTTAAAGGAGACGATTTAGAAAATTTCACCAATCGATGTAGACGTCTAGATTTTACCGACCAACGTGCGAACATCATCTATGGGAGAAGATTAGAGAGAATAAGAATCGCAGGTCATGAAGATTTGTTCATCGATTTAGTGCAACATCTCCTAGCACATCGCCCTGCTAACCATGAATTGTGGATGGAATTAGGCCGACTACATGAAAGAAGGAACGAAATCGACCAAGCTTGGCTATGTTATGACCATGTTCAACAACTCAGGCCAACAGATAAGGTCAGAGATATTTTCCTTGAACGTCTGAAAGATGCAATGGATGGCAAAGAAAGCCAACCATGGAGTGGTCCTTCACTTAGAACACGTTCTGATTTCTTGAGCCGGATGCAAAACCTTTCTCAATCTGCTACCGATATCGTCGAAGATGAAATTGTGTCTGAACAGAGTGAAACTATTGACCCTGATTTGAAGAAACTACAGATATTGATCGAGTCTGGTGAAGCTGCAGAAGCATTCTTCATGGCTCGGTCATTGCTAACCTCAGGTGAGGCTTGGGCTGAAGAGTGGATGGTAAAAGCGCAATCAATGCTTGACTAATTATTCTTAAGAGTCATAATTTCAGTAACTCTGGATTTCCAAATCGCTGCTTCACTTCCTTCGCTAATCGATGCACATAACGCTGCCAACATTGCATCTTCAACCTCTGAGTGAGAAACTAATAAATCTGCAAATAGGTCGACCCTGTCAAGCCTTTTAGCAAGGGTGATTAATGCTCTTAAATCAGGTCTCTCATGTCCTGAAAAACCGCTTTCGGTATTTTCGACACACCATTCTAGAACTCCGTTTACATCTTCTGGACACACTTGTAATATCGGTGCATCTTCTCCTGCTGACAGTGGTTTAGCATCGACAATTTGGTCGGCGAATTTTACTGCACCATCTACGATGTGCTCAGCAGCTATCTCTACGAATATAGCCCCGGATTCAACAGCCAGGCTTTTTTGCTTTGATATCATTGCATGAGCATGGGCATTGAATGCGCACCTAGCTGCATCAAAAATATGGCCGTATGCTAAGTGGATCCTTGCTGCTTGAATACGCGATATCGCAATAGTCTCATTTGCATGTCCTGCGCTCCTAGAAATCTCACCGTGAACATGTAATGCCATCATCGATTCATCTATTGATAGATGGAATGCTGCTTTATTCAGCAATGATATGTCGTGGTCTCTACTAGCCTTTGCCACAGACTTTAATCTCGTCTCAGCCCAGGTTAAATCATCGCGTGCTCCTTCGATATTACCGTTCTCAAAATGTACTAATCCTCTTTCCATTCTTAATCGTCCTTCGATTGCTAAGTCTCTAGTTTCAGGGTCTCTAGCAACTTCAAGGGCGCTTTCTATAGATTCAATATTTATCTTTCCCTCAATTCTCAAAACGAGTAATTCCAATACTTTTGATTCTGCAGGAGTCAGTTTGCCCGATAAGAATTCAACAATTCCACTCCCCAATACCATTCCTAATTCAGCCACACCTAGCCAACTAGTCCACCCCATTTTTTCTAGAAGTGGCTCAAGATCTCTTTCTCCATTATCATAGGCTTCAACAATTTCTTCAGGATTCATCACTTTCCCTCCGGGTACTTGCAAGAATATTGATGAAAGCGGTTTCACCGGCAATTCTGTCACAACGGCCACTCCATCCTGCAGCGCCATCATGTCCTCCACCTTCTCCACCCATCTTTTCTGCTAATTTTTGCATCATTTTACCAAGGTGGATTCCTGATTTTGTTGATGAGCGTGGTGCTCTTGCAGTTAGTCGAGTCTCGCCATCTCTATTCCGTGATACGAGTGCAACTTCAGCTCCTGCTTGAACAAGAATGCCAGCCACTCTTCCCTCTAGAATACCGGCATATGTGTGAACGAGGTTCCAATTCCCTGATTCAATAGATTGGCATCGTGATAATGCTTTGACAATAGCTCCCCTATCACTAGCAGTAATATTCTCTGTTTGTATATCTTCGACAAATTGTTGATATTCGAAATCAGCACCATCCAATATCTCAGCAGCACATCGTAGTGATGATTCATCTGCGTGACGGAATCTTCCGGTATCTGTTATCAATCCAGCAAGTAGCAACTTCCGAACTTCATTTGTTAGAGTTTTAGGAGAGAATTGATTTAGATACTGGAATACCATTTGAGTTGTAGAACGTGCATTGCCACGAACTTCCAAATCATTCTCACCAAATGTCCATTCACATGTGTCGTGGTGGTCAATCACACAAATCGGTACTCCTTTCGGTAGTGTGACTCCTGTCTGTGATTCAGCAGCAGCGTCCACGATTATTACCCCACCAATTTTCGATGGCCAACTTGGAGATTCTGATAATTTTCTAAATGGAGCTTCGAGTTCTTCACACAGTCGGCTTGCCAATCTACCTACATGCCTCCCACATGCCAATAACCCTGGATTTGAAGAGGCTAGAGCAATGGCAGAACCTATTGTATCCATATCGCCATTTCTTCCAGCAAGAACAGGAACAGCGCCACGTGATGTGGCTTCTGCAATCCATTCTGCTAATTTGTCCAAGTTCATCCCTCAAGAGATTGTTTGAGTTGCTCATAGGTCGAAATTAATTCAGCCTCTCGAGCACCCATGCTGGAAACAGCAACGGACATCTGCTCTAAAGTTGATTCTAAATCCTTTAGCAATTGTTCTCTATCATCTACTTCTACTAAGATCGTACCCATCTGTCGATGTAGTGCTAAGTCCTCTGGTTGATTCTTTACAGCAGCAATAGTTCCCTCTAATTCTCGTAATTGAGCATTGAGTGAAGCGACCTGTTGTCGTGCAGCTTGTACTTCGGCGACTACCATTTGCAATTGTTGAGCGGCTTCCATGTTATCTCCTCAGTAGTAGGGGGTTCAAGAATCCATCACTTCGATTAATCGGTTTGCAATTACCAAAGAACGCATTCGTGTATTCCACATAGCCCTTGCATCTTTTGCACGGCTTTCTTGTAGGGTGAATGTAAGATTTTCACCATTGATGCTCACGATTTCTTCACTTGCTAGGCTAGCAGCTAAAGATTTAGCATTAGGGGAATCCACCGAAAGGCGGACAGACCACAAAAAGAATCACTCCTCTTCGTCGATTTCACCAGCGACTAGTGCACGCTCGTATTCGATAGCGGCCTGCTGTGCGATGTATGCCATGTCAGCAGTTGTTGCACCGTCTGTGTTTCGGCGAATGATTCTGTTATTAGCATCTGAAGCACGTGTGTAAGGCTCCCATGCTCCACCTGCGAATGTGTAGTCGCACTTGCTGCAGGACCAAATTCCAACAGACTTGCGTGTAACCTTGCGGTATTGACACTTAGGACAAGTGTATTTGGAGGATTTTTTCTTCAAAGCCATGCCAGCATTACGTCGAACACTAACACCATATCTTGCCCCGAATCGACCGGTTGCGCCGGCCTTCTGAGTACGCTTTGCCATGTTTAAGCCTCCTTTGAGTTGACCAGATTAGCAAGTTCGGCGCAGCGTTGCTGTGCGACTCCTAGTATCTCGTCGAATTCCGCCGGCGTGAAAGTTCCCTTTAACCCCTTCTGAAGTGAATGAAGATGACCTTCATCTCCAAGTGTGATGTGAATTCTCTCATCTCCACCCAATTCTTCTTCATCATTTGCGTCAAGAACATAGCGTCCTCCAACTCTAGTAAATGAGCACATAGTTGGTGTCATAGATACTGCTAATGGGTAATCTTCACCGATATCAAATCTCTCTGCGGGAACAACTGCTGTTCGTAGTGCTGCGATAGCACCAAGTGCACATGCATCGAAGATATTTCCTTTGTCAGAAAGAACATGGATATCGATCATCACACCCAGCACTTTCTCACCAGGTATGATACAAAGAGAGTCCATGTCAATACATCCTGACTCACGGATTCCACGGTCTACAACTCTACCTAATTCGATAGATTGTGGTGATGGTGGTCCTGGTTCGTACTTTCTTCCAGCGACTGGTCTAAGTTCAGCTCCACACATTAGAGAACCTTGTGCAGGTCGGTCTGGCCAAGGTGTTCGAATCTCGAATTTGACACCAGCATAAATTATGGTGTCACCCCAAGTTACCTTAGCGCTACCTTCTGCATTGTATAGGCAATCAGTTTCTAGAGTAATATCTCTAGAGTCCCAACGACCACGACCATCTATCCTCTGGTCATTTGCAGCAAGAGCAGCAAGTTCTTGACGTAGCAAACTAGGTACTAGTTCTACCATCAAGCCTCACCTCCATTCTTTTCCATATATCTGCGCTTGAGAGCATCCACCATTAATTCATGAATTTCTCTAGCAGCTTTCAAATTGTATTCCATACAAGTGTTGTACTCATCAACAGATAAGTCTCCATCCATCTGCAGGAACGCAATCTCTCCGGTAGTAGGTAGGATACCCATAGGCAAATCTGCTTGCCCATAGTTGTCTTCAGCCTTGTCTAGGTCAAGAACGACTGTGTCCTCGATCTTACCACTTGCTACGCCTACAATCATATCTCTCATCGGAATTCCCGCATCAGCAAGAGCAACTGCAGCTGCAGTAATTCCAACACAACGAGTTCCAGCTTCAGCAGCAAGAATTTCTATTTCGACTCGAATCTTTGAGCGTGGGAATCTCTCAACGAGAACTACGCTTTCAAGAGCCTCTGCTGTAACCTTACTAATCTCACGAGAACGTCGATTGTAACCTGGGCGAATTCTGTCGCTTGTTGAGAATGGCGCCATGTTGTATCTTACATCTATGACTGCACGGTCTTGGCGCTGAATCTTACGAGGGTGAGCTTCCATTGGACCATATACTGCACAAACAGCAACATTTAGTCCATGCTTTACCCAAGCAGAACCATCTGCAGCAGGCAAAATACCTGCTTCGATTTCAACTTCTCTCATCTCATCGACTTTGCGACCATCTAATCGCAAGCCATCTTCACGTAGTAATTTTACATCTCCGTATCCGCCCATCAGGCATTCCTCCTGTTTTCGATTAATGCTTCTAATGAGGCATTGAATGTGGCCATATGGCCTTCGTTACGTACCAAATCGAGTACTGTACGCATGAATGCGATTCCGTCTGTTTCTCCATCGACCCAGACTCGTCCATTTTCTGCCACAATAATACGGCAGTCACTAGCTTCTTTCAGTTGACGTAGTGTTGAATCTGCGTCTCCTCTCAAGCGTGAAATATGATTCATTGAAATTTCGGACATAATTCCTTCCTTTAGTCGGCGTAGTCCCACACCTTTCATCGTCAACACGATGTTGTGCGCTTCATCGACTTCCTGTACACGGGCTAACATTACATCGCCAATGTCCATCTGCTCACGAGCAGCGCCAAATTCTACCTTCCAAGGTGCTAATGACATTGGTAGTAGTCCATTGAATGGTCCGTTAACATCTGCGAACCAGAGATTATTACGCACACTTTCGACAACCCCGATGACTAGGTCACCAGATCTTGGCATGTATGCTGCGTGAATCGGGTCTACCGATGTCACACCATTGTTTTCTTTAGCCCACCCGACTCGGGTTGCTATGAGTTTGTCACCCATGATTAGGGTTCCAGTTCCTGCTCGTGCACCTGATGAGGCCCCGATGGCCTCTCCAGGAGTCACGAGGCGCAGCTCGGCGCCTTCATTTGCTCCTGACATTTCTTTGTCTCCGATTCGGGCGACTCGCCATCCCATGATAAAGCAGACGCTTGTTATGTTAGTTACAATTCCTTAATTTCGGATTTACTATCTACGCCTTTTACCCTTCCAATCAAGCTATTTGCCATTCCTGGAGGGCATTCGATGATACATGCCCAATCACCATTGGATAACCACTCGTCTTTGTCGAGATATGGTCGCAAAAATTTAGCTGCTGAGCCATAACCTGAACCAGGTATTCTAAATGCGATTCTTACCGGTTCAAACGATAATGGAATCAGTGGTTTTAGTACATCAATAGCCTCTTTGACAAGGACATCGAGGCGCTTGAAAGGGTCAACTGAGAATCGACTTTCATCTAGTGCTAGTTCAATCCTTGTCTTAGGGTGAGGTGTTTTGGCTTTAGGATCAATCGCAGTTGAATGGATTTCTTGAATAATCAATTGCTTCTTCTGTTCCACCATATTCTTTCTCTGGTTTGTAGTAAGTTGGATACTTCCCTTTTCAAGAATAGTTTTTGCGATTTCAAAAATATCTTGAGTTCCAAATGTTGATTCGATGGCCTCACCAGTCGGCCTATCTCCTCCTCTAGCATCATTCCATACCTCATCCGTTGCCAGGAAATCATCTAGATTAACACTCGATGGATCTAAACGAAATGTTTCGACCAAGTCAGGGTCCACCAATATCTCGTATCGCTTGCCGCCAAACTCCCACCTTGCCAAGACTGCTGCGTCAAGGCTTACCATTGGAATCTTCACTCCTCAAGAGGCTTTAGTCTGTCAATTTGTTTGTTGACTTCTTCCCTGTCTAGGACACGGTAACCTTCACTATCGACAACCGATACTTCAACAGCATCTCGGTTAAGTTCCTGGTCATTGGCGTTTCTAAGAGCCTCGAGTCCAAGTTTCATTGCTGCATTAAGTGTCAAATTCTCCTTCCAGTTATTCTCGAAGTATTCGATTACAGTATTCCTTCCACTTCCAATAGCACCAGCGTGGTATGATTGGTAAGCTCCAGATGGGTCGGTTTCGAACAAGTGAATTCCATTATCGTCTACACCACCGATTAGTAGCGCTGTTCCAAACGGTCGAGAACCTCCGTACTGTGTGAATGATTGCTTGAAGTCACAAATTTTCTTGGTTAGGATATCTATTGGCACAGATGCCGCATAGGTGATTCTATTGATTTGTGCTTCAACTCTTGCACGAGCGACCAACTGCCTTGCATCTGCAACCAATCCGCTGGTTGCAATACCGACGTGGCCATCGATTTTGAACATCTTTTCAATAGACTCAGGAATGATTAGTCTGCTAGCAATTCGCTTATCGCAAACAAGTACAACACCATCTCTGAACTTTAGTCCAGCAGTTGTAGTACCTCTCTTTACACTCTCTCTTGCATATTCTACCTGAAACAATCTTCCATCTGGGCTGAATGTAGTAATTCCGTGGTCATATCCTCTTCCGCTTGGCTGCAAAGTCTGCACCTCAGACCGCTGTCCGGGTCGGGGTCTTATCAACCTTGGCGGCATGGGGGACATGTGAAAGTAGCAGTACTATCCAGTGGTGGCAAAGATAGTAGCGCCGCAATATGGTGGGCTCAGTGCAAGGGCTGGGACTTAACTCACCTAGTTACTGTAATAGTCGAGGGTGATGATTCTTGGATGTTCCAGATACCGGGTGTGTCATTGGTGGAAAGGCAAGCCAAGTTGTGTAATTGTCAATGGCTTTCCGTGAATAGCCAAGGTGTTCCTGATGAAGAGATAACCGATTTGGAGAACGGGCTAAAGAAACTGGATATCGATGCTATTGTTTCAGGGGCATTACGCTCCGATTATCAGAAGACACGAATCGAGAGAATGGCAGAAAGACTAGGAATCAAATCCTTTACACCCCTATGGCACCAATCTAGTGAATCGCACATGTCGGGCCTGGTAGAGAATGGATTCAAAGTAATGATCTCTGGCGTATCTTCAGAGGGGTTAGGTAAAGAGTGGTTGGGTCACACATTAACTACTGATTCCTTAGAGAAATTGTCTTTACTTGCTGCGAAATATAGATTCAATGTTGATGGTGAAGGCGGGGAATATGAAACTTTAGTTACCGCAGGTCCACACATGAATGGAGACTTAGATTTGCAATACGAAATACACTGGGATGGAGTTCGAGGACATCTAGAATTTCAATAATGTTGGTCAAATTACAGATATTTGCCACGCGGAATGTTCATGTCCTCCGGTCAGAGGGACTAATACATGGCCTTCTGCCCACTTGATTATCGATACGGCTGCAAAGACTTCAAAGAAATCTGGTCCGAACTTGGTCGGCACCAGCGCCAATTAGAGGTTGAAAGGGCTCTAGTGTGGGCTCACAAAGAGATGGGTAAAGTCTCTGAAGAAGACTACGCTAAGGTTGCAGAGATCGCAGTCCCTAGCGTTGTAACCAAAGAGAGAGTCTCGGAAATCGAAGCAGAAACAAGACACGACATCATGGCTCTAACAAAGGCTATGGCTGAAGCAGCAGGTGAAGCCGGATGGTGTATCCATTTGGGTGCCACATCGAATGATATTGTCGACACTGCAGTCGGTTTACAGCTCAGAGATTCCATTGTTCTACTACGTGAGAAACTTTGCAAACTGATTGAAGTTACTGCAAACCTCGCTGAGAAGGAACGTGATACAGTAATGCTAGGCAGAACTCATGGCCAAGCTGCTGTACCAATCACATTCGGACTCAAAACTGCGGTTTGGCTAGATGAGATGAGAAGACAATTAATTCGCCTTGACGAAGCAACTCCACGTATTGCTGTTGGCAAATTCTTGGGCGCAGTAGGTACCGGTGCGGCACAAGGAGATGGAGCAAGAGAATTACAAAGATTAATTCTAACACACCTGGGGCTTCAGGTTCCTCTTGCAACAACTCAAGTTGTAGGTAGAGACAGATATGTTGAGTATGTTTCTTGGCTTGCAAATGTAGCTTGCACATGTGAAAAGGTGTTGCAGGAAGTACGCAATCTCCAGCGCTCAGAGATAGCAGAAGCCGGAGAAGGTTTCGATGTCAAAAAGCAAGTTGGCTCGTCTACTATGGCTCACAAGAAAAACCCAATCAAATCAGAAAACGCATCAGGTCTAGCCAGAATTGTCCGTTCTTTCATAATTCCAACTTATGAAAATGCACTTCTTTGGCATGAGAGAGACTTGGCAAACTCCAGTAGTGAAAGGTTCACATTGTCACATGGTTCTGCACTATGTGAAGATGTAATTGAAAAAACAGCTAATGTCTTGACCAATCTTTGGGTTGACAGAGACAGAATGTTAGCAAACATTGCTAGTCAGAAAGGACTAGTCATGGCTGAGAAGGTTATGATTGAACTCGTAGGCCATGGAATTGGTCGTGATGAGGCGCATGAAATTCTCCGTGCTGCTTCGTTTGAAGCGATAGAAAATGGTGAGGAATTGATTGACGTTTGTGCAAGGACACCAGCAGTTGCTGCTGCATTTAGTGCAGAAGATTTGGAAGAAATGTTCGACCCTGCTAACCACATTGGAGTTTCAGGTGAAATCGTAGACGAGGCTGTCGCTCTTGCTCGCAACGCAATTCAATGATCTATTCTTCAATCTTTGATTGATGCATTGAAACCCGTACCAAAACCATGGCAATTATTGCGGACGCTGTAAATGCAATTCCAACCATTTGAGACATACTGTACCACAGTGCAATTAGTCCAATCAATGAGAAGTATGCAACGACATGGCATAATGCTGACGCTATTTGTAGCCTGTCCATCATTTCATCACTGAGTTTTCCATCATTCTCTAGCAAAAATGTGTATATCAAGAAGTATATTCCTTGGAATGGAATCGTTGTTGCTATAATTGTTAATGCAACCTCTCGTATGAATTTCGGGTTTGATTCTTGTTCAATACCTTGGAAAAGCATTACTGCGGTGTTGGTACCCAGAAGCGCTGCCATTATCGTCCATCTTTTATCTTGTGAAGAAGTACGGCTCTCTACATTTACAGAACCATCACTCATGGGCGGCGCTAAGAAGTCAAGGGTTTGTATATTGCCCTGCAAAATTAGTTGAAGTTACTAATATCGGCAAAATCATGCGTAGCGAAACAGTAGCAGTAAACCGCCAGTAATTGTTGCAACAATCATCAATAGAATAATCATAGCATTTGGACCAAACTCATTTTTGTCTTCAAGTGCGGTTCCCAACAAGCCGTCTCTAGCAAGAGCTTTGGAAAGGGTACCTACTGTTTCAAAGTCAGGAAGAGGTCTCCTCGGAATTTTTTCACCACTACTAACCTTACCGGCCATGTCTCTGTGAGAAGTAGTTGGGTCATATGGGTTTTCATCATTTTATGATGGAAAGCAATATCGCCTATGGACAAATACGCACCAATATGCAAGAGCCAACAGTCGCTGACATGTCTATTGCCGATGAACACTTTGTTGTGAAATCGAAAACAAAAGTTAGTGCAATTTGTGAAGAATTATCCAAAAACCCTACCAATGCAGTATTGGTAAAGAAGAAGGACGAAATTTTAGGTGTGGTAACTGCTAAGGATATATTCGCATGTATGGCAAGTGGCGTAAATGCTTCTAAAATAAAGGTCGATAAAATAATGCGAACCAACATAATGACACTCAATGAAGATACACCAATTTCTTCCGCATTGGAGATAATGAGCAGCCAAAAACCAGATTCGATTGTAATTGTTGATTCTTCCAATCAGTACATTGGATACTTTTCTACCGGAGATTATAGAGAAGCAACTAGGAAATTGGAAGCACACCAACTGATGAGTGTCAGATTAAAGCGCTCTCGTAAGGCGATTTCAAAGACTGTCGAAGAAGATGAACCAGCAGCAGATTTACTAGATTTATTGCTCGGGGATTTTGAAGATGATGAAGAAGAAGTGGAAAAAGAACTACCTTCGATCTGATAGCAGGGATGGTAGTATGGAACTTTGGAAGGCACCACTCAATGGCTCTGCAATACACCTTGCAGTAGAAGGCTCATGTGGTGGTACTTCGCTTGGAATACAAATGGCTAGGCAGGCGATATTAGATGGCGGTCGTGTTCTATGGGCTGCACCTGAATTACCAGATGGGACTCGTTTTTCACAGATATTTTCTGGAATGGAACTTACAGCATCATCTCGTTTCCATGCAATGAATCTTGTAGGAAATATGGACCAATCTATTCAATCACTGGTAAATGCTGCTAAAATGCTACCTGGAGTGGCATTGGTTGTATTAGATGATTACTGTCCAGATAGTGGTCAGATACCAAAAGATGTTGTAAGTGCAGTTAACAAATTGATTGAAGGTAGTGATTGGACTACATTATTAATTTCCAAAGGAGGTGTTGCAATGGATAAATCTCCATTAATAGCTAGAGGCAGAAACAAGTTAGATGCAGACACAGTATGGCTTTTAACACGGCCTGAAGATAATTCAAAGCGAACTCTATGGGTCGATGAAGAGGAAGTTTCTCTTAGATTGACAGAAGAGGGATTCCAGCACTAATCACTCATCTTCTCCGAGTAACTTTGCCATTTCTTCAAGGGCATCATCATCAGGTTCGTCGAATTGTTCTGGATTTTTAGCAGCGCCATCCAACTGGTCTTCACCAGCAATTGCCGGTGCTGCGTCCTCTTTGGCTTTAGCAAGGTTAGCTCTTCCACGATTGGTAATATACCAAATCATTGCAAGTAGAGATAATCCAAATATCATGTATGTGACTTCGGTTGAACTCAGCATATTTGGGGCTGGTGAGGTTTGGCTATCAAGATTTATGTTCTTATGTTAGAGTCTTGGCCAAATGGCGCCTCTTATCTGCAGGTGGTTGCACCCATCCATCGAAAATTGGTATGCGATTTGTCTCTTGCCAAACTTCTGAACTAGTTTTTTTGCACTTAGGGCACCTTACACCTTGTCCTTTACCCATGGATTTCATTCTCGTTCCACATTCGCAAAGTGGTCTTTCCTTTTTGGTAGATTTCAATATCTTAATCGCTTCAAGGTGAATTTGTCCTTCATAATTTAATCCTAAACATTCGAATTGATCTCCTTCTTCGAGCCATTGCGCAGATTTATTGACATCACCAGACTCTGCAAATGCCAGATATCTTTGATTTATGATAACATGACCACCTTTCAGAAGTTCTTTTGTTTCAACAACATCGGTTATACTGGATTCAATATGGTCCCCACTCGCTTGGTTTGTACAAAACACTCTACTTCCAATAGTTTCAGCACTTCCCTCTAACAATGTCTCAACCGCCTTTTGTGCAGAGTATCTATCCGTGGCTCTAACACCGAACATTACGGGGCAAGGTCCACGTGGAGCAACTAGTCCTCGATTTGTTCTTGGATCTCTGCAAAGAAATGTTTCAGGCATATTATCTACAATTGTAAGTGACTCTTCACTTACTTCACGTACACCCTTTCTCCAAGCAATTCCTTCCCAAGTAGTTGTCAATGCAGGCCAAGCGCATGATGCTGCAGCACCGATTCTACCTTCTCCACCCCACTGGTGTCCAAAGTCTAGAGGCTCAGCTTTTCCTCTGACCGCTCTCCAGTAGTATTTTTCATCCGGCTGTGTTGTGAATAATGTCATTCCCGGGTCTGAAGGATATTGCTCTCTCTCTGAATGTTCAGAGACTGAAATCATTCCTTTCAGGGGTTCAATGTTGTCTTTCCAATATTTGTCTAACCATTCAATAATTGAATCATCTGCAAAGATTTCTACCGATAATGCTGCATTTCCTCTTGTTCTTCGTGCTGCGAATGGCCAGAGTCTAGTTAGTCGGGGCTCTCCATGTTCACACGGCAGAGCATTTAGCAAATCGTGGAAAACCAATGTCGTACAACCTCCTTCTAAAGAGTCAGTATCGTCAACACCTAGCCACATATCTATTCCACCGGGTTGAATTCATCGCCTGCATCATCTTGGATGATTCTTTCTATTACGCTGGTAATTCCTACGTCTTCTTCTACTTGGAATAGTCTTGCACCAACTGCCCAACCTGCGCCCATGTCAGAGTTTCTATCTCCGACCATGAGGTC
>CACLCM010000006.1 GCA_902605365.1 uncultured Candidatus Poseidoniales archaeon
ATATCGATTGCATTATGTCAAAATGGAATTGAAATTGAGGAATTAATGTTCGGTCAAACAGCAGATGCAGCTGTCAGGATTCATTCCTCGAGGCCATTATCTGAAGTAATCGTGAATTTAGAGCAAATCGGATGGGCGGTCGTTGCGCCTTCACAATCGGAAACCACATGTGGAATCGATGTTGCTGGCCAAAGTGATTCATTCTTCTTCAGGATACAATTAGATTCATCGTTCGTTCCCGGAGAAGGCTCCCTCGGAGTAAGAGTAGTAGATATTGATGAAATCGCATCTGTATCATATCTCGACTTTGAATTCATGCATTCTCCTCCAACCATCGAAGTTAATCATCCACTAAACGCTAGCCATGAATCTCTACTTGAGATATTAGTCGAGATGGAAGATGCTGATGGAATCGATGCTACGTGTGGCATTCATTACTCACAGAACAATACCGAGGTTTATTCTAGGCCAGATAGTGATGTGAATGATTTTGATGGCACAGGCATTTGGTCAACCTCTTGGCTAATACCTAAGGATATAATCGGCAATCTTTCGATAGATGTATCTTGTATAGACTGGAGTGGAAATATGGTCAATTATTCATCGGTAATCTTTGTTGAACAAACCGAGGAGTGTGAAGAGGGTTGTGACAAGGTAAGCACTGATACAAAAGACGAGACAAATGCGTCAACTACGCTAATGTTAGGAGCTGGTTTGTTGTTAGTCATCATAGTCATATTAGTTACCTTACGCGTGCGCACGCGAGGGAATGACGGCGAAGAAGGGGAGGCTTGGCACTTAGATGAAGGCGAACCTGAACGTGATGAAAGAATTCCAGAAGGATGGAGTTTAGAAGAATTTTTGCAATGGCTCGACGGTGACATGCCAGATGACTGGGAAGAAGAACAATGGGAATTATATCGTACAAGTCTAGAAGATCTAAGATAAATCGTAAAATGATATTATTTTCTTCAGCCCGTGAATAGTTGTTGTTAGAGTTTTGAAATGGCGGGATTTTTGTTGTCCTCCCATTCGCTATACTGCTCCAATATGGCCTTCGAAAAGGCCCACTGCGCTCAATATGTAGCGCAGTATAGCGGTTTGACGGGGGAAATATTATAACCTTAGTGAATCCGTAGACGGGATGAGGTTTAACCAATGGGTGAAAAGAAATACTTCGTTCTCATGAAGAGCGGAAAAGACACAAGCCAAGTTTTTGCGAGCAGACAACCACGTGGAGCGGCACTAAAAGCTGCAACACGCGGACACACAGACATCCGTCTGCGTGAGCGTGGGACCAAGAGAGTCCACGTCTTCACCGGACGCATCGACACTGTGGACAAGCCTGCAAACGGCCCAGCGTGGCTTCCTGACAAAATCAAGAAGGCTAACGTAAAGAAGCAAGGAATCGAGCACCTTTGAAGTAAGGTTGCAATTTTGAATTGCTGATACCCGTTTTGCGGGACTCTGCCCCTCTCAGAACTTCGGTTCTGGGAGGGGCTTTTTTTATTTTAGATGTCGAGATTTCATCTGACATTTAACATTCCTTTATGTCTCGAGTTGATTTCGGCAATTTGTGTCAACACGTTTCACTGTACGTGATTTAGCAGGTTTAGGCTTAGGCCTTGCTTTCATGTATGTGGGAATTGACCATTTTATTCATCCAGCATGGTATGAACCAATAGTACCTGAGATTCTACCCTCACCACGCTTCTGGGTACTCCTCAGTGGATTCTTTGAAGCAACCCTGGGTTTGATGTTAATCATACCACGAACAAGAACGATTGCCTCCTTGGGTATGGTTTGGTTGCTAGTGCTATTGTATTGGGCCAATTTCAATATGTGGTACAATGATATTCCTCTAAATGGAGTCAACTATGATGACAAATGGCATATTGTCAGACTAATAATACAAATCGTTCTAATTTTTACATTTTCATGGATAGGAGAGATTACTCCGTTCAAGGGGAAAGAAAGTAGGATAGATGAGATGGACGTTTTCAAAGGACGAATTTCATCTAGTGGATTTGCAAGTGGTGACAGAATTGTTGTTGGAGACTGGAAAGAGTCTCCCTTGGGTAGTTTCACCGACATTATGTGGGCTCGGCCTGATGGACATAGAACATTGATTGCACCTAACCAGGAAGTTGTGGATTATGTTGAAGGAATGTACTCTTTTGATGAAATAAAAATTCAAGATATTACTGTCACAGAAAAGGAAAGGCGGTTCACATTAAGTTGTGAATCGATGGATTTAGATTTTAGTTGGAAAAAAGGATGGAAGATCCCGTTCAGAAGGTCGCTATTTTTCATTGCCACCGTTGAACTATTTTTTGCCAAACTATTTTTTGGCACACGAACGCATGGTACTACCAGAAATAATCGAAAAGAATGGTACGCAATTGACCGTGTCTCAAACATAACCGATGCTAGTGCTACCATTGAAGGAAAGGATGCTGGCGGTAAAATGCCAATGAAGGAGCCATGTAAATTTGGCTTTAGTGAAGCTCCAAAGAAACCATCTTCGTGTGAAGTTAGAACTCATATTCTCTAACTATGGTGTTAGAAACTACAATATCCCCCTCAGTGGAGCACACCACATGAGCAATCAACATACCTCAACCCCTGGAGTTTCGGTCATTGGGCTTGGAGCCATGGGTTCTGGTATCGCTCGCACCCTCATCGAAGGGGGCTGCACGGTATCCGTATGGAACCGAAGCCGCGCCAAGGTCGATGCCCTTGTCGCGACTGGAGCCATCGGCTGCAATGACCCCGGCGATGCACTGAATGCTAATACCCATGTGATCGTATGTGTCTCCGACTACGCCGTATGGCAGCAGATAATCCAAGAGCACAGTCTGGCAAGCCGCTTCGAAGATACCTGCATCATTCAGCTGACAACGGGCACAATCGAGGATGTACAGACCCATGCGTCTCTAATCCATGACAACGGTGGTCGTCTCGTTGAGGGGGCTGTCATGTGCTACCCTCGCAACCTAGGCACGGACGAAGCAGCACTCTTACTGTCCGGTGCACCTGATGTGCTGGACGAGTGTGCTCACATCTTGAGTGCTCTGGACGCGAATTGGACGAGCCTGGGAGAAGACATCAACCAGCCTTCGGTTCTGAGTCGATCATTAATGTCAGGACTTACGGGAGCCTTGATGGGGCTAGTCAACGGTGCAGCTATCTGCCGGGCTGGTGGTGTGCCTCTGGACGTATTCATGAAGTTCAACGAAGGCACCAATAGCATCCTCCTCGCTGAGCAGAGACGCCTCATAGAGGCTATTCGCGATGGACGCACCAAGGAGAACGAGGCATCAATTAAGGCCTGGGCAGAGGGAAATCAGGCGCTGAACTCTGTCGCAGCCTCGCTGGGAACTGACCTCACACTGCAGAATGCGATTCAAGCGGTATTCCAAGAAGGTCGGCGAAGAGGGCTCGACGAGCACGACCTCTCTGCTTTGGTTGATGTGTTTGATCCGGCCAGTGACCGATAACGTTCACAAGGGTAACCATGTGTTCGCCCGTGTGTACATGGGATCCCCTTCTGTACATTCATCACCGAATCTACAGATGTACTCTAATTCGGACGCGAGGGATGCTCTAATGTTGGAAGCGAATTAGATGTCTGAATAATGTTGGGTAAGTTAATTAGACTGAGGTCAGAAAATTGTTTTATGTCAGAAGAGTGTCCTCCCCCAGACGATATACTCCAGGCAATGGCCGAACAAAATTTGTTCATTTCCTACAAACATTATCGTAATATTTCATATTTCACAAGGCAAATTCAGTTAATTTACGAGCAGAATTCCAGAGGATATCAAGGTTTAGCGAGGGGTGATGATTATCACACAAGATATGACCCGATAGTGGCCTCTTTCATAGTCTTAGCAAGCCGAAAAATCGGGCTCCCGTATTCAGGGGAAGAAATTCGTAAATTTTTTGACTGGGAATACGGGGGCGAAACTGCCAGATTTTTTCTAAACGTTTTAAGAAGAATTCAAGCAGTTGTAGAAGGACATACACGTTTGCTTTTCAATAGAGACACACCATCAAATTACGCAAATAGATGGTTGCATCAAATTCAAATGACGGATGCAACCAGAGGCCTTATTCAAAAAAATTTAGAGGAAATAGAGGCTGCTAATCCAGAAAGTACTCTTGGCCAAATTCGAAATACTCGGTCAGTACCTGGCATCGCAGCCGCAGTAATTTATGGGGTATGTAGGAACAGCCTAGAGGTGGAAGATAAATACACACAAGATCAAATTGAGGTAGCAACCTGCGTAACAACGGTAACACTTCGAGATATTGTGGACGACTTTGCAGAGCAAGGTGTTTTTGATTTCGAAAGGTATGTGGACTACGATCCATTATCATACGGAAATGTCTACATAGTTTCCAATCCCTTATTTCCAAATATGTTAAAATTTGGAAAAAGTGGAAATCCAACTAGGTCATATGCAAGTCTTGGCAGATACAACCCTCTTCATAGATACACGGTCGAGTGGGTTTTTCCATGTCTAAATTCCGCAGTTGTAGAAGACTCAGTGCTTGAGTCATTACGAATTGAATATTCTCAACCAGACTTTGGAAACGAATGGTTTATTCATGTGGATGTTGAGAGTATGAAGAATTTGATAATTCAAAACCCCACATATCAAGATAATAGGCGTCTGAATCCAATACAACCTTGATTTCTGATGATTTAAGTTTCATGGAAAGCATACTGATTATGCAATAAACAAACAGATACAGATTATACTCATGGGTTTATGACGATAACCGTTGAATACGAACATGTCGTAAACAAGGGCTCGCAGTGGGTCGTATGCAACGCTACCCTTGCGAAAGTTACACTCAAAGGTTCAGTCCTCAACTCACCCTCTCATTTGAGAGGGTGGTTGAGGTTAGATTCAGTACTTCTCAGTACAGTTTCATTCTCGGCGGATTAAAGCAGCGCCTAGAAGACCAATGGTTGCTAGGATTCCAGTGAATCCAGGCATTGGGTTTTCATCAGAGTAAGCGTTTGCTTCTTCTGAGTGTAGACGTACTGTGTTCCAATCTTCATCCACTTCTAGAGATGAATGATCAATCATTATCATGTCACCTGAATTAAGTGTACCACTTTCATCCATATCCATGAACATAACTGAGTGACCAGAGAAGAAGAATGTATCTTCTGTTACTGCAATATCAGATAACTTGACCGAGTGAACATCATCTTCACAGACCATGTCATCATCGCACATTGCTAGAGTTACACTGTAATCATCCAAGTCTCCATGAAGGTCAACCATAGTCATAACCATGACCATTTGCATGTCTTCCATGACATCTTCTCCATCATCATCATTCATGGCTCCCATCATGTTCTCGAATTCAGCCAAGTTCAATCCACCGCTATCATCGTCATCATACATGTCCATCATCATCATTAGATTATCATAATCTTCTTCTGACATTGGCTCGTCTGAATCATTTGTAGCATCAGACCATTCGCTTGCAGTGACTTCTCCATCACCATTGGAGTCGATCATACGGAATATCATTTCTGGGTCATCATCATGGCCATCGTGACGATGACATTCCCAACCTGATTCTAAAGCAGTACACTCATCCATGTCATAACCATCGCTTTCGATTATGTTACCATTAGAATCTACCCAATCATTCATCCAGCATTCGTAATAACTGTCCTCAGGATCGGTGCTCTCTGTACATCCGTCATAGAAAATCGGGCCATCATCATTCATGGCTTCCATCACGTTCTCGAATTCTGCCAAGTTCAATCCACCACTATCATCGTCATCATACGCGTCAACCCATATCGTTAGATTATCAAGTTCTTCTGGTGTATTAAGAGCATCAGACCATTCGCTTGCAGTGACTTCACCATCACCATCAGCATCAATCATTGCAAAGATGTCCTCTGGGTTTTCATAATCACGATCGTGACTTTCAGTACAATAGACGCCGTCTTCAGGAGCAGAATAACCAGCTTCTACATCGACTGTAGTTCCGTTACTAAAGGTGAATGTACCGTTTTGTGGTGCGACTTCACCTGCTGTAACATTCATACAATCATAGCTATCATCGTGATGCTCATCTCTGTCCATGCTAGTCCACATGTAACCTGCATACTCGCAATCCATCTGATTGTCATATTCTTCTAGAACTGAGTGAGTATCCATGTCGTAGCAGACCATGTCTTCTTCACGGTCTTCATCATGTCCGTCATGGTCATGCTCATCTCTGTCAATGCTAGTCCACATGTAACCTGCATCATCACAATCCATTTCGTCATAGATATCGACTACTTCGTGATTTTCCATGTCGTAACAGACCATGTCATCGTCCATGTCTTCTCCTTCATCATCTCCAAACAATGCTGGGTCAAGAAGAATAAATGGTATAGCAGATAGAGGTAGAGTATTGTCGACTACAGTTTCGCCAGAATTGATTAGTACAAACTTAACCCAGTTGTTCTCATCATTGACATCCATCATACTAAATCCAGTAACTGTAAAGTCAGAGGTTGTGTGAACTTCAAGCGCACCAAATGGTGCGTCTACGACATTCAGTAATCCGCTGAATACCATTCCTTCATCTGTAACTTCAAATCCAGAGAATGTTGCTGTAACTGGATTGAAGTATCCTGTGTAATCTCCTGATTCAGGATTTTCATCTTCATCCATGCCCATATCAATTTCCATGTCCATGCCATCATCGTGGTCATCGTGGTCGTCATGGTGATCTTCTACCTGGCGACCTTCGTCTCCATGGTCATCGTGGTCACTATCATCTGACATCCATATATTTCCTGCATCTTCACAATCTTCTTGATTGTCGATTGAGTAATCGTTGGTGTGAGTACTCATGTCGTGACAAACCATGTCATCTTCCATGTCATCTTCCATGTCCATATCCATGTCAAGTCCCATGTTCATCATAGCGTCAAACGCTTCTAGAGTAGTTCCTTCATGACTCATTCGAACTTGATAGTCAGAAGTTCCGTTGTTGAATGAATATTGAACTTCACTTCCTGAAACAATCATATCGGAGATCATGGTTTCTTCACCATAATTATCCTCGATAGTTACTTTCATTCCATCTGATGTCACGACCATGGTCTCCATGTAATGCCAGGTCTCGTCACCCATAACTGAAGAGACTTCCATTGAATAACCAATTGTAGAAGTTATGTTATCCATGTCTGGTCCTTCATCCATCAAATTGACGAAAGAAACAATTCCTGCTTCAAGGTCATCTTCTAAAGCGCACAAGCCGCTTTCAGTAGCATTTTCATCATAATTCAAAGCGCTTTCATCATCGCAACCTTCGATACTAACGACGTCATCGTCATCTGAACTTAGACATCCAGCTAGTAGTAATAGGGCAGTCAAACATATGGCTATTGCTTTATCCATAGACCATATGGCGTTGCGGCTCCTTTATCAAAGGTTCCATTCATGAAACTGACAGCAATTCAGTACCTTGTTCAACTTGGTCTCCTTGCTGATAAAAGATTGATTCTATTACGCCGTCAGAACCTGCAGTAATTTTGTGCTCCATCTTCATCGCTTCCATTATCATCAAAGTTTCACCTGCAGAAACTGTTTGTCCAACCTTGACATGAACTTCGAGAATCTTACCTGGCATTGGAGCAGTTAGCCCTTTGTCATCATCTGAGCCAACAGCACCCGGTTCGATTACTTCGAATTGAAGCGTGTGTCCTAAGACATGAACCCACCATACATCTCCAACCTTAGTTGCAGTAGCTTTGTGTTTTCGACCATCCAATTCTAACCACAATTCATCCCCCATGTGAAGCATCATTCCTTCATGAATGAAGGTTGAGCCGTCACGTTGCGGCGAAATTTCAATTCGGTCGCCGCCGAACTTAAATTCCATCAAGGCAACCTCCTGTTGATAGTTTGGAATGGAGAAGGAGCCACTTGAGAAGTTGCTCCAACTGAAATTGTATTACCGTGATTATTTGATTCGCAAGCAGATGCTATCAGCAAACCAGCATCAGTGATTATTGATTCCATGTCTGGAGTCCAACCTTCAGGCCAAAGCCTGTCGATCATATCCGTAGTAGTCCAACCATCTACTACATCAGGGTGATAGCATAACTCTCTGAGGAACCTGACATTGGTTGTACAACCCAGAATTACAAAGTCATCTAAAGCCCTGCCCATTCTTTGGAGGGCTTCTTGCCTAGAAGGTGCCCAGACAATCAATTTCGCAAGCATTGGGTCATAATCTGGAGTTACATCATCTCCTTCTCGGACTCCTGTATCCAAGCGTACTCCGGGTCCAGTTGGCGCAATAAATCGCTTTAGTTTACCTATAGCGGGAAGGAAATTGTTCGATGGGTCTTCAGCATACAACCGAACTTCAATCGCATGGCCACGCATAGATAACTCACCACAACTCATCGGCTCGCCACCTGCGATTCGAAGTTGTTCTCTGACTAAATCTACACCTGTAACCATCTCAGTAACCGGATGTTCTACCTGTATTCGAGTATTCATTTCCAAAAAGAAAAACTCTCCTTTTGGAGTTACAAGGAATTCAACTGTCCCTGCGCCTTCATAATTAACAGCAGCCGCTGCAGCACATGCTGCTTGACCCATGGCTTCTCTCAGTTCAGCATCCAGTGCAACGCTTGGAGACTCTTCGAATACTTTCTGGTGTCTTCTTTGAACACTGCATTCTCTTTCTCCGAGGTGAATTGTACGTCCATATTTATCTGCTAAAACTTGAATTTCAATATGGCGACTTCCAGTTAGGAGTCTTTCAACATAGATTCGGTCATCGCCAAATGCATTCAGTGCCTCCCTCATCGCCGCCTTTGCTTCACTCTCAAGATTTGAAGCATCGTGAACCGCACGCATTCCTTTGCCACCGCCACCAGATGTGGCTTTGAGTAAGAGAGGATATCCTACAGAAGGAGCCACAGCAAGGACTTCTTCTAAACCGCCTTCAACTTCTTCACCCGGAATAACAGGCACTCCTGCAGCCTTCATGGTGATCCTTGCAGTCATTTTGTCTCCCATCTTGGTAATGGCATCAGGAGATGGACCTACCCAAATTAATCCTGCATCCATAACCGCCTGTGCAAAATCCGCTCTTTCTGAAAGGAAACCAAAACCTGGGTGAATTGAGTCACATCCATTATCGATTGCTATTTTGAGAATTTGTTCTTGGTTAAGGTATGTCTCAGCAAGGCCCTCACCTTCTAATTGAATGCTAATATCTGCAAGTTCAGTAAACATAGTACCCGCATCATTTGCTGCATTGATTGCAACTCCTTCGATACCTGCTTCCTTGCAAGCTCGTAAAATTCGGCATGCAATCTCACCGCGATTGGCGACGAGAGTGCGCTTTAGCATCGAATCACTCCTCTGGTTTCCAAGATGCACCGCGTTTCTCGAGGAAAGAAGAGAGACCTTCTTGCCCCTCATCACTACCTCTCATTCGGCTAGTAAAGTCAAGTGTCCATAATCGTAGTGATTCATCATCGCCAGACCATCGGTCAAATCCAACAGTCAATTCTTTTGCAGCGGTGACCGCACATGGCCCTGTTGAAAGAACTTCAGAAATGATTTTTGAAGGGTCTAAGGAATCATCAATCGCATCGATCATCCCAATACGTAGAGCCTCAGTAGTATCCATCCTACCAGCCAGCATTGCATGGCGGCGGAAATTTGCACTACCCATTCTACGATATACATACGGGCCAATCACAGCAGGAAGAATTCCCAATTTCCCTTCAGATAATGCAATCTTGACTCCGGAGTTACAAATCACATGGTCAAGACATGCTATCAAACCAGCGCCTCCTCCTAATGCGACTCCTTGAACCAATCCAATGGTGAAACAAGGGTGTGCCCAAAGTCCATTGAACAATGCATCCAACCTTTCTGAGTCTCTTCGGTTTTCCTCAGGAGTATTAGCTCCTGCATCTCGCATCATGTTGATATCTGCACCTGCACAGAAGTGCTTGCCCATTCCTGCTAGTTTGAGTACTCGCAAGTAGGGTGTTCCATCTTCTGATGTGAGATGGCCTTGGACCCCAACTGAGTTCTCTGCAGTCCAAGTGAATACTTCAATCAATTCGGTAATCATTTGAACATTCAAGGCATTGTATTTGTCAGGTCTAGCCAAACTTACGCTAGCAATGCATCCGTCTATGTCCAATTGAATAAGTGAAGTTGCGGGTTGATTATTCATGTCTAATTCCTCAATTGCAAAAATTAAAAATCCAATTACATTCTAAATACGCCAAATCGGTCATTTGGTAACTTCGCGTTTTGACTAGCAGCGATACATAATCCAAGTACATCTCTAGTATCTCTTGGGTCGATTATACCGTCATCCCAAATACGAGCTGTCGAGTAATATGGGCTACCTTCGGTCTCGTACTTTTCGAGAATTGGGGCTCTGAAGTTATCCAACTCTTCGCCATCCATTGGCTCCTTACCTTCTCTTGCTCTTTGGTCTTGTTTTACAGTTGCAAGTACGTCAGCTGCCTGTGGCCCACCCATGACAGATATTCGGCTATTAGGCCACATGAACAGGAATCTAGGGTCGTATGCTCGCCCGCACATACCGTAATTTCCAGCGCCGTGTGAGCCGCCGATTATCACTGTAAACTTTGGAACGTTTACACAGGAAACTGCAGTTACTAACTTTGCACCATCCTTGGCGATGCCACCTGCTTCATACGCCTTACCTACCATGAAGCCAGTAATGTTCTGCAAGAAGATTAGAGGTATTCCTCTTTGTCCGCACAACTCAACAAAGTGCGCACCCTTGAGAGAGGATTCAGAAAATAGGATTCCGTTATTTGCTACAATTCCAACCTTGTAGCCATGGATATGAGCAAAACCGCAGACCAGAGTTTGGCCATATCGTGCTTTGAATTCATGAAACCTACTGCCATCGACAATTCTAGCGATTATCTCTTTGATGTCAACAGGTGTTCGATTGTCTGAAGGAATTAGTCCGAGTAAATCTTCTACATCATGGAATGGTTCTGCAGATTCGATTCTATCAAATGGTGCTAATTCTCTTGAACCTAGGTTTTCAACGACGTTGCGAACCATTCGCAATGCTTCTGTTTCATCCTCTGCAAAGTGATCGGCCACTCCGCTTTGAGCGGTGTGAACATCAGCTCCACCCAACTCTTCAGCCGTGACCTCCTCACCCGTAGCAGCCTTCACCAAAGGAGGCCCGGCTAGGAAGATTGTACCATTGCCTTTGACGATAATCGACTCATCACTCATCGCCGGAACATATGCTCCGCCAGCAGTACAACTACCCAATACAGCAGCAACTTGAGGAATACCATCTCCTGACATCCTTGCTTGATTGCGGAAGATACGTCCGAAGTGGCCAATGTCAGGGAATACTTCATCCTGCATAGGAAGGAAAGCACCACCTGAATCAACCAGGTAAATGCATGGTAAATTGTTCTCATGCGCTACTGTTTGTGCACGGATGTGTTTCTTGACTGTCATTGGATAGTAGGATCCACCTTTGACTGTAGCATCATTAGCTACAAACAAACACTCGCGGCCATGCACCATACCGACCCCTGTAACGATGCCTGCACTATTGGCACGTCCGTCATACAATTCGTATGCAGCTAGCGGTGAAAGTTCGAGGAACGCAGTCCCTGGGTCGATGATTTTCTCAATACGCTCTCTCGCCAACATTTTGTCACGGCTTCGATGCCTTTCGACATATTTTCCACCGCCACCTTGGCTGACTAATTCTAGCCTTTCGCGTAAAGTTTCGACCAATTCTAAATTATGAGTTCGCCTGTTTTGGAAGTCCGTATCGGCTCGGTTTACTCGTGTTGGTAACCTATCCATAACTGCCCCTCCACATTGACCGAAGGATGAGTTCGACTTGAATCAACCGCTTAGACACCCAGTATCAAACGCCCTATGTCCCTTAATCCTGGAGCCATTCCTACAATCATAACAGCCAATACAATTAGAACTCGTAAATGCTGTTGCTTTCTTTCGATACGCATTTGAGAAAACAGCCAAATTATCAGAGTTACAATTGATGCTTTGACTAGGAAGAAAAGCCATGCTCCTTCTCCAAAGACATCCAAACTATCTCCAAATTGGATAACTGCATCTGAAACTGGATGTTTCTCAGAGTATCCAAACCAATCTATACCCACCATTGTTGCCAATCCATCACAGAGTTGCCCAAATAGCATACCTGCAACCATTGGTGTAGCAAGTATTCCTTTTGGAGTTAGCATCTCAACTGGATGTTCTGAGCGGTCAGTACTTTCCCATTCATTCAAAGTTAGACCATCAGGGATCAAGCCTACCTCGTTACCTGTCAACCGCAACTGGGCTAAATCCTCTTCACCCTGGCGCCAAACTGCCCATGTTATGATAAGAGGTAATACAACTACTACAAGAACAGGCCAAATTATCTCGTTATCTCTTGGCATCATTCCACTATCTTGAACCCAAGGTGTTGATGCGAGTTGAGCCCAATGTCCAAGACCCATTGTTATCAGCCCAATAGCAAATGCCAGCATAGCTCTAGGTATTGCTTGCCAGTCCCAAGTGTTGTGAAGTACTACGGCAATCATTACCGCTCCAGCAATAGAGCCACTAAGTACCCAGAAGTGCCCGATATCGTGCTCGTGAACATTTGGTAAGACCAGTAATCCAGTGAATGCAATATACGCAAATAGAAGCATTGCCAACATGGAAATGTGACTTTTACGACCTATATGTCCAATCACTGCTGAAATGATTAGCCAAGCCGCTAAATGGATGTGAATCAGGGGCGAGATGAATAGTACATCCACGCCCTCTGCAAAATAATCAGCATCTTCCATCACTCTTAGAACTGGAGCCAAAACAACCCAAGACATCAATGCCCAGACCATTTTGTCATCGACTGGCAATTGCCATTTGCGAAATAGAGCTTGGAAAGCAATAACAGCAGCAAGCATAGTCAAAATGTAGACGAAGGTATTGACTCCTGAATAGCCTGCATCGCCACTTTCACCTGCATCTTTGACAATAGGGTCCCAGATGTATACTTTGAAGAAATCATCCCAGAATATTTCAGGAGCAAACAGCAGACCTGCGAGAATTATTACTCCGACTAAGCCAAATAATCCAAGAAGAATCCGCTCTCCTTGGGAGAACTCAGTATCTTCCATAATTCTACCTCAGTCTAATTCGGGTGATGATAGTTACCCGTAATAGATCACTCTTCTTCTTCAGAAGCGACACGAGGTTCGTGTACTTCGACGAAGGATACCTTTCCTGCTTCGACCGCATCCCTTAGGACGGTTACTAGGCGGAATTTTTGCATTGCTGCATTAGTATCGAAAAGCATAGTTTGCGGTACGATTACAGAGATGTCATCTCCATCAAAGGATACTTCGAATCCGTCGTGGCCAGTATTAGCCTCAAGGAGGGCAGAGACTTTCTCTTCCTTACCTTCGATGACCTTTACAATCTTGTAATCATACTTTAGAGAGCGACCAGACATTGGGTGGTTGTAATCGATACGTGCACGGCCAGCAGCTAGGTAGGAAAGAGTTCCTTGGCGACCTTCAACTTGAACTGGTCCGCCGATGTAGAGTGACTTAGGGTCACGTACATGTCGAAGAAGTTTGTCGATTGAGATTGTTTCAATCTGTGCTGGGTCTTTTTCTCCATAAGCATCCGCAGGTGCTATTTCCAATGAAATGTCTTTGTCTGCCTCAGCTTCTAGGAGGCTTGCTTCGAATCCTGCAATCAGGTTTCCTGAGCCAACAACGCATACTAGTGGCGTGTAACTACGCCCCTCTTGGTGCATCTCATGTTCCTTTGCAACATCTTCTCGAGTTGTTTCAATTAAATCGCCGGACTCTGCGTTGTACAAATCGTACTCCACATGGACAATGGTTCCTTCTTCCATGGTATCTCACCTATCGCCCCCTACGGGGGCATTCCGGCGACAAACCGTCCCTATTTCAATCAGTTGGGTCGCGACGGGGAATCCAAATGGCCAGACTAGCCAATAACATAAGGCTCCATCCACCCCATACCAAATGTATTCCAGGAAGGTCATAAACCATGATTCTAACCAGGTCACTACCTTCCATCAAAGAGCGCGCTTGAGTGCCATCCATTATCAAAACCAAGTCTCCGTGCCACATACTTACTCGGTCTACTTCAGAGCGAGACCTCGAGTCAAAACGTATCACTCCCGGCTCAACTGTTTCGATTAATTCACCATCACCGTCATAGACCTTGATTACTGCTCCGAGATAGCCATCGCCTACTTCTAAATCATCTCCGCTTTGAGTTACAACTTCAACGAATTCGAACTGATAGTCGCCCCACTCAACTTTCTCATCTTGAATTAGAGTAACGCTATGGGAATAAGTTCCTCTATCGATGATTGTGGTGCTCATCACATGCCCGATAACGAGTAGAACCAAACCTAAGTGTATGAAATGGGCAAAGAAAGTGATTTTTCTTTTACCGGAATTCTCTCGAATTAATGACACAGTCGCCGGTAGAGCCAACAAAGCAGGAAGTAAAACTACCATCCCGATTTGACCTCTGCTGAGTGATGCACCCAGAATATCTGAAGAATCATATCCTAGGCCATTCCCAAATTGCCATGCGAATAACAAGATCAACGGAGTTGAAACTAGTAGGTAGAAAACTCGTTGTGGTTTATCCCTCAGACTCCACATCACGAATGCTAACATTACTGCAGCGATGAATGGCGCACCATACAACTCGTGCGCTGCAAATTGAATTGAATCGATACTAGAAATTAATATCACTAAAGTCAATATCAGATATAATCCAACAGCAACTACTGGAGTCCACAGGGCGATCCTTTGCTGGAATTTGCGTTCTTTGAAAGAAAATCTCGATGATTCACCTTCTTCTGCGATGAACCACGGTGAGATGAAAGTCGCCATACCTACTGCACATATCCAGATATCGAGCATTCCTGACCATGAGGCTGCAAGGAATAGTATCACTCCGCAACTTGCCCAACCCCAAGCTTTGAGACGATCTTTTTCAAAGATTAATCCGAATGCGAATAATAGTGAAAGTAGTTCGAAGAGCACCATTCCGTGAATAAACCTCAATCCAACCATAACCGCTGGAATTGCAAACCACTTCCAATCATGTCCATCTGACAAGGACCTAATTCCAGATTCTACAAATGGACCTAGTCCTACTAGCACAAGCAGAGTTGGAGAGAAACCATCGAGTACATCCCCTCCACCTATTACTCCGATGACTGCGGTAAAAGGCAAGAGGAAGAGCCACCATTGGGAAAACTTAGTTCCCAACCTCGTTGCAAGAAAAATACCCATTAATTGGATTAGGCCCAACAAGTAAACCACAACTTCAATTCCACTAATATCTGAAAGAACGACCATCATCCTACCAAAAACATCAGTCGGTGGAGAGCCTGCTGAATTGATGACGAATGTATGAACGCTGACCGCCCAAACTCCACCTGCTCGGGTCACCATCGTTGCAAATAGTGCGAGTGCCCCTGATGCCATCGCAATGCCTGCCCAAATATGGTCTGGAGTTTTTCCAGGTCTGGTTCTAAGATGAAGTAGAACTACAATGCAAATCCATGGTAATAGTGAACCGGTTTCAACCGGATCCCAAGCCCAATAACCACCCCAGTCAAGTATGAGGTAGGCCCATAATCCGCCCAAACCAATTCCCAAAGTGGCAAAGAAAAACGAGGGCCTTGCAACATGAATCAAGCGTTCTTTGATACCCTTTGAGTTCGTAAGCAAGGAAGATATTCCAATCGAAGTTAAAGTCAGACAAAGAGAATAAGCTAAGAATATCAAAGGTGGATGAATAACCATCAAGTCAGTCTGTAGAAGTTCGTTAAGACCAGGCCCTACTCCAGTTGATGACTTGAATGGCTCAAGTATCCAAGCGACCAGTAACAGAGATAATGCAAACCCATTCATCAATCTTAGTCTCAAAAGGTGAGTTTCTTCGTTTTCCCCAGATAGTGGATTTCTCCAGATGGTCGATAACAATGCCATCCATGCAACCCAAAGTAAAATCGGCCCTTCTCTTGCAGCCCATGTGGCTGCAAAGCGGTAACGCAATGGTAGTTCTTCACCGCCATACCAGGCCACTAAATGTATGGAATCAAAATTCAAAGTAAACATGGTTGCTAACGCAAAAAATGGTAAAGCCATCAACCAAGTTAATCGGGCATCTGGACGATAGGTTACCCATGCTGCGATTGTTACCGCAAAAGGCATTATCAGGGATTCCATTAATTCACCAACCGAAATGTTTGGCGCGTGAATAACCAAAGGAAAGTAGTACGCTAACTACTCCTTTAGTATACAAAATTGGATGCCTGACCAACAATTTTAATCCGATCCAAATCTTATCCAAAGGAGACATTGAACCCAATTCCTCTGGCAGACAATGCGCCATATTGGATAGTTCTTGGTCGGAAAGGTCGTAAAGTGAAGTTTTACCTTTGAGGATTTTGTGATATGGAGGGAAACGCTTTTTCCAAGCTTTCACGTAAGGTTGCATTTTTGCATTTGATAAATCATCTGCAGAGATAGCTGCAGAGATGGTTAAAGCAGCCTCTCTACCAGACCAAAGGGCAAGATGTGAGCCTCCTTCGAAAAGAGGTGAAGTAAATCCTGCTGCATCTCCCACCAATATGAGCCCGTCACCTGTTGTGATTTCTCTAGGTCCAGAAATCGGAATTGTGCCGCCAAATGGCTTTGGTTTGATTCCTTTCTTTCTCCATTCAGGGTTTTGAATTTCCTTTCCTTTTAGATAAGTATCTTCAACGAATTTATCTAGATATTTTATCGCTCCTCTTTTGTCGGTAGTAACCAAACCTACGTTCGCCCTACCGCCCTTTTTAGGAATCATCCAAACATATCCATGTGGTGAATATTCGGGCCATAAGTAGAAATCCAGATAGCCGTCATTTTCAACTTCTGTCATTTCATATTGGAAGCCAGCAATTACCTCAATGGTAGTGCCCATCCCCAATAATTTTGTAGCGGCACCCGTAACTCCTGAAGCATCAATAACAGCCTTACATTCAATTGGAAATTCATTTCCTCGGCCGTCAATTTTCCAATTGGTAAACTTATTTTCGCTATTGTAAATTCTTTCCATTGAAGTGACACGGTGTGAAAGGTGCAAAGTAGCACCTTTTTCAACGGCTTCACTGCATAGCCACTGCTCAAACTTGTGCTTCTCCAAAACATATCCTTTCTCTGTCAGAAGCTTGGCTGTACCATCTGGGAAAATTACTCTGATACCTTTACAATCGAGAGCGATGACTTCCTCAGGCAATTCGAGATCTAAATTATCAATCGCCATCTGAGAAAGACACTCTCCGCAATGCACCGGAACGCCAACCTGCGAGTCGGCTTCAACAATCATTGTCTTGAGACCGGCACGAGAGGCATGCAGAGCGGCAGAACCGCCGCCCGGGCCCGCCCCAATTACCAGAACATCGCAACTCGCCATGCCTCCCCGTAGGGGAGGCGGGACTTCAATGAGTCGGCACAGAACAAGTATTCATGAGGAATGTCTCGTAGCGGTATCATGGCCTGGCGCAATATGACTCGTTGGCTCGCCCACTTGGAGAGCAAAGGAGAATTGATTCGTATCAGTGAACCGGTCGACGTCGAACTAGAAGCGGGCGCTATTGCGGATCGTTTAGTGAAAAGCGGCGGTTCTGCTGTAATTTTCGAAAAGCCGCGACTGCCAAACGGTGAAATCAGTGAAATCCCACTTGCGATGAATCTCTTCGGAACTCACGACAGGACATTGCGCGCTCTAGGCGCATCGCACCCCACCGAAGTCGGAGAGCGTCTGGTCGCGTTGATGAAACCCGATATTGGAGGAATTGTCAAGAGGCCTTGGACGGGACTACCACTACTTAGAGATGCAATTTCAATGCCTCCAAAGAAAGTCAGGAAGGGGTCATGCCAGCGTATTAGGATGGATACTGACGTCACTAAATTACCAATTCCAAAGACCTGGCCTATGGATGGTGGGCGTTTTATCACATTACCACTCGTAGTTACTAAAGACCCCAATTCTGGCGAACACAATCTTGGAATGTACAGAAGTCAGATATTTGGGCCAAAAGAGGTGGGCCTACACTGGCAAATACACAAACATGGAGCAGACCATGCCGCTGCTTGGCCTGAAGGTAAAATGCCAGTTGCGATTTGTATAGGAGGACCTCCTGAGTTAATCTTCTCTGCTATCGCACCCCTACCTGATAATTTAGAAGAATACATGTTTGCGGGATTCCTAGCTAAACGTCGCTTGAGAATTACAAAGGCACTAACTCAGGATTTACTAGTTCCCGCAGATGCAGACATAGTAATCGAAGGATGGGTTGATGCAACTCAAACGAGAACTGAAGGGCCCTTTGGAGATCACTTTGGATTCTATTCACTAACCGGACAATACCCTGTATTGAATGTCACAGCCATAACTAGAAGGAAAAACGCTGTCCTTCCCGCCACCATTGTGGGCCAACCGCCTATGGAAGATGGATATCTTGGTGAAGCAATCGGTAAGCAATTCAGACCGATTCTGTCATTCCAACACCGAGATGTTCTTGATCTTCATTTACCACTAGAAACTGGATTCCACAATTTAGCTATTGTAAAGAGCAAGCAGAGGTATCCAAGACAAGCGCGTAAAACATGCCTGGGATTATTGGGTGCCGGCCAAATGATGTTTTTGAAAATACTAATCGCTACTGACGAAAACCCGAGTGACCTTGAGGCGTTATTGGATGCCCTTAATGATAGAGTAGACCCGGAAACAGACCTGACAATAATCGAAGGCATGGTTGGAGATTCATTAGAGCCGGCATCGACATTTGAGAATGTTCATTCGAAATTGATTATCGATGCAACAAAATTAGTTCCTGCAGACCCAAGAAGTGGCAATCCTCTCGAAGGATCTCCTATCGAAGACTGCCCTCCGTGGAGAAGAGGGGAAGAAGAGCCACCGGGTATTAGCGATGATTTACTCGGGAAAATATCTAATTTAGAAGATGTCGAAGATTGTCTTTTGTTGAGAAATTCGATGCTTGTAGTAACCCTGGATATAGAAGGAACACCGGAACCTAGGACCGGAGCACAATGGCCAAATGAAGAGAGTGCTGCCGCTAAAATTACTAAAATAAACCAATTGCGTAATTCAATTTGGCAATTGGACTCTGAAAAACAACTCCGATGGCTATTTTTCACAAATAATGACCTTAATTTACATGGAGATGGAGCAAACCGAAGATTGCTTTGGCAACTGACTTCTAGATTTGCAGTTGAGAGAGATTTCTTGGTAGAACAAGGCAGGATATTTTGGGATGCAACAACGCCAATTCCTTCCAATGATGGTCCGTCTGTCGTGAGGCGTTGGCCAGCGATTACCATGCACGACCCTGAAACATTAGAGAGGATTGAAAGATTTGATCTGCCACCTTGGCCTGATAATTTGGTGATGTGATATGGACTTCAAGCAAATCGCCTCATTTGTAAAAATTGAACATACCCTCTTCAGTTTACCTTTCGTATTCATTGGAGCATTTATGGCGGGAGAGCCTAGTTACTTGCAACTGTTTTGGATTGTAGTGGCTGCGATTGGCGCACGTGGTTTAGCTATGGGTCTTAATCGAATCATCGACAAAGACATCGATGCGGCCAACCCCCGTACTGCAAATCGTCATTTAGCCTCGGGTGCAATGTCGATGAAAACTGCCTGGTCGCTGTGTGCAATATTCCTAGTCATGCTAGTTGGTGGAGCTTGGATGCTAAATCCACTGTGCCTCTACCTTTCACCGATTCCAGTATTCGTGTTTGTAGTATATCCGTATCTCAAAAGATACACCTGGCTATGCCATTGGTGGCTAGGAGGGTGTCTTGCCCTAGCCCCTGCAGGCGCATGGGTAGCAATAACCGGCGAAATTTCTTCTAATTCATGGTATCCAGATTTACTATACGTTTCGATTGGAGTAGCGATTTGGATCGCTGCATTTGACCTTGGGTATGCTCAAATGGATATTGAAAGCGACAAGCAGAACGGTGTGAAATCGTTTCCCGCTCGCTTCCAACCCCCAGTAACGATGACTGTCATGTTGCTATCAACTCCTCTATGGGCTGCTGCGTTTTCAGTGGTATCAGTATCAGGAACAATAATTTCTCTCGCATTGGTATTACTAGTATTGTCAGCATCAGGGCAACAATTCCAAAAATGGTGGTTTAGGGCTCATGTTTCCACAGGATGGATACTGCTTGCTGCAATGCAAATTTGATAGAGCGGCAATAACCCCGCCCAATTATGAATCCAATCGTTAAGTCTCTACTTGAATTCAACAAATCATTCGAAATACCTCGCCTAGACACTCCAGGACTAGGACCAGATGAATTAATTGAATTAAGAATCAAACTTCTAAAAGAAGAAGTTGAGGAATATGCTGAAGCTGCAAGAACTGGAGATTTGGTGGAAGTTCTAGATGCTTTGGCTGACATTGGCTACATTCTTGCTGGAACAATAATCAATCATGGAATGCAAGATATTTATGATGATGCTTTCAATGAGGTTCATCGCTCAAATATGGCAAAGTTAGTCGATGGTAAAGTGATTAGAAGAGAAGATGGTAAAGTCCTGAAACCCGAAGGTTGGCAGGCGCCTCAACTAGCACAATTCCTCCAGTGAGTTATTGAGCAAGTGCTGTCCTACCGACGATATGCGCACCGCTTTAGTGACCGGGGGAGGCCGCGGCATAGGAGCCGCCATATCCCAACGTCTGGCTAAAGATGGATACAGAATTCTCCTTACATATTGTAATTCTTCCAAACCTGCTGAAATGGTTGTAGATGAAATCAGAGACTCAGGAATAGACGCCGTAGCAGTGAACTGCGATGTGACCGATGCTAGAGAAGTCGCATTACTAGCAACTCACCCATGGGTTGCTGAGGGCATAGATGCCCTGATCCTAAATCATGGCAGATACGACCGTATCGATGCAAAAGAACTCGATGTTGAGCACTTGAGAAGAACGATGGCTACCAATTTCGAAGGGGCGTTTTTGATATGGGATTCTGTGAAATCACACTTGACTAATAATGCAAGAATATGCGTAATTGGTAGTCAACTAGGAACTAGAGGCTCCCCTCATGGGGCCGATTATTCAGCGTCAAAAGCTGCTTTAGCAATTTGGGCTAGTTCACTTGCCCAGTCTTTAGCACCTGAAGGCAAGCGAGTAAATATCGTGGCTCCAGGATTTGTAGACACGGATATTCTAGCAGGAGATAGCAAAGAAAAAAGGGCAAGTAGGGAAGAAGAAGTTCCTCTAAAACGAATCGGAACTCCTGAAGATATTGCTGGAACCGTCTCTTTCTTAGTCTCCGAAGATTCGAATTATATCACCGGTACAGTGGTAAATGTAAATGGTGGATTGTACCTTCCTTAGGATGTGTTTAGATGAGCGACCCCTTCGACATATCGAAGGCCCTTGAAGGGGCTGTCAAGGAACGCTTGTCGCCAGATGTTGCAAGGTTCAGAATTCACTCGGAACACCTGCCAGCAGGCGACCAAGAAAGTGCAATTGAAAAATTAGTTTCTCAATTGGAAAATAATCAAGAAAGATGTGTGCTTTTAGGAGTTACTGGGTCCGGTAAAACATTCGCAATGGCACACATAATTGAGAGGCTGAATATACCTACTTTGATCATAAGCCATAACAAAACTTTAGCCAGACAACTTCATCAAGAAATGGCAGGATTATTCCCTGAAAATGGAGTTGAATATTTCGTTTCACATTACGACTATTATCAGCCTGAAGCATACTTACCAAAGAGAGACTTGTACATTGACAAAGAATTGTCAATAAATGAAAGAATCGAACAAGAAAGATTTGCTACTGTGGCCAGCCTTGTCAGCAGGCCCGATTGCATAGTCGTGTCTTCAGTTTCATGCATATATGGGCTGAATGCGCCTGAGACATTCCTGGCTTATCATTGCAGAATACACACTGGACAGGAGATTGAGCCAATTGATTTGATACGAGAATTAGTTGCCCTACAATATAGCCGCACTACGACCGATCTGAAACGAGGCGAAGTAAGGCTAAGAGGAGAGAATCTCGATGTATGGATGCCCAGCCGTGACGACCCTTTACGAATTAGATTTGGATTTGAGGGCGTCGAACACATTCAGATTTGTGACCCGGTTACATGGGAAATATTAGATGAGTTAGATGAGGCTTGGATTCATCCAAAAGAATTCTTCATGGTATCTCCTGAAAGATTCGAAGCGGCTTTGGAAAATATCGAGACTGAATTGGATGGAAGAGTTGCAGAACTCAAAAGTGAAAGCAAGGAACTTGAAGCCAACCGACTTGAACAAAGGACCAGATATGACCTTGAGATGCTGAGAGAAATAGGACATTGCACAGCTGTTGAAAATTACTCCATGCATTTTGATGGTCGTGAGCATGGAGAACGCCCTTACTGCCTATTGGATTTCTTTGCTGCAACCGCTAAACAATTCCACGGCAATCCGGATAATTTCCTTGTGATAATGGATGAATCTCACGTCACACTACCACAGGTAGGAGGAATGTATGCAGGGGACAGAAGTAGAAAGCTGAACCTAATCGAACATGGGTTTAGACTACCCTCTGCAGCAGATAACCGTCCACTGAAACAAAAAGAGTTCCAGAAACTTGTCCCTCAAATGTTGTATGTTAGTGCAACTCCTGGTGAGCGAGAGTTACTTCACCTGTGCGAAATAACTGGACAAGATGCACCTCTTGGTTTGCGCCATATGGCAGGTGGAGGCGGTGTTGATGAACCTGAATATTCAAAGAAACACCCAGATGCTGAAAGTATGTATGACATGCTGCAAATGATTGAAGAAATACCAAGAATGGAGATTAGGCCTACTGGTTTACTAGACCCAACAATCGAAGTGAGAGATACTGAAGGCCAGGTCGCTGATTTGTTATCTGAAATTAATGCAAGAATCAAAGTTGGTGAAAGAACACTAGTTACAGTTCTCACAATCAAATTTGCAGAGGAAGTAGCCCAATATCTCAACAAGATGGGGATTAAAGCTCATCACTTACATTCAGAAATCGATACTATCGAAAGAACTGAGATCATAAATGCCCTCAGAATTGGCCATATCGACACCATAGTTGGAATCAACCTACTCCGAGAAGGTTTGGATATTCCTGAAGTAAGCCTGGTAGCAATCTTTGATGCCGACAGGCAAGGTTTCCTCCGTAATGAAAGAAGTCTACTACAGACAATTGGGAGAGCCGCTAGAAATTCAAACGGGAAAGTAATTCTCTATGCGGATTCAATGAGCCCTCCTATGACTGCATCAATACGTCAAACTCTGGAAAGAAGAGAGAGACAAATCGCACATAACGAAGAGAATGGAATTACCCCTACCACCATTCAAAAAGCACTTCCAAAGATGGGAAGTGATGTTGATGATTTGATTGCAGGTACATCTGGGGGCAAGAGATTGGTTGGTTCTAAAGGAGGTCGAAAGGGAGGAGATTGGGCTAACAATCTCAATGTAGGAGCAGGCCAATGGGCACGTTCAGATTCCGTTGCTAGCAATATTTCTCAACCAATTGAAGAAATTGATTATTCAATTGAAGAATTAAAAGAGATGATGCAGCAAGCCGCACTCGAATTAGACTTCGAAAGAGCTGCTATGTTACGAGACAAAATCTTGGAAATGCAATCGTCATGACATAGTCATGGGTTTCATATGCTATAGCGCCACGCAATGTTTCATGGCAATAGACCCAGAGTCATTTGACAAGCCTGTCAAAGATTATGATTTTGCTAGTCTAAGTGATTCAAAATCACTTATCGACCAGATGGGGGATGCAGGTGGTTTCACTGCAACTAAGTTAGCCGATGCAAGAAATATTCTCAAGGACATGCGAACTGAAATAGACGCTGTTGATGCAGACTCCAGTAAAGTCACAAACTGGTTATCATTCCCTGCTTGCCTTTGTGCAACCGGAACTAGAGGATTCTTTGTAGAGGCGATCAAAACCAAGATGTTCAATGTAGTTTCAACAACTTGTGGCACACTAGACCACGATATTGCCAGGGCATACAAGCACTACTACCATGGCGCATTCGAATTAGACGACATCGAATTGAGTGAACACCAATTGATGCGCCTAGGTAACGTCATAGTCCCTAACGCAAGTTATGGTGAAATTATCGAAGCCGTAGTAATGCCTGTGCTTGAAGAGATCCGAAAAGACCGCCTTGCTGAAACCGGCAAAGAGGGCGCTGATGCCTGGCTAGGGTTCGGCTCAATTCACCTAGTATGGGAACTTGGCAAGCGCATTGGTACCCCTGATTCATTGATTTACTGGGCGTATAAGAACAAGATTCCAGTCTGTATTCCAGGGATTACAGACGGAAGCATAGGGGCTCAATTATTCATGTTCAGACAGAAGTACCGTGACTTCCACATAGATACTCTGGCAGATGAACAAGTGATGAGCGATCTAACATGGGATGTTGAGAAATCGAATGCTTTGATGGTCGGAGGTGGAATCTCAAAGCACCACGTAATTTGGTGGAATCAATACCGTGGAGGACTAGATGCTGCGGTTTACATTACAACCGCCCCAGAACACGATGGTAGCCTTTCAGGTGCACGCCTAAGAGAAGCAATCAGCTGGGGCAAGATGCGTCCTGAGGCCCCGAATGTTTGTGTTGAAGGAGATGCTTCAGTTCTTTTACCCCTACTGGGTAGTGATTTATTCGGAGAGTGAGATTATGCGTACAATGTTTCTTGTATTTTTGATGCTAAGTGCATCCTTAGCAGGCTGTTTTGGTGAAGAAGAAAATGAAGTGGTCACTCCTAAACCAACAGTTTGGGATTTTGAAAGGCCTGAACTAACATGGTATCATTTTGCGGGAGCAGAAGATGCTTTTGAAAATTCTAGTTTTGAGTTCAATGGACGTAATGTCCCCTATCCTGCTGAAGGTTCTTACTACGGAATAGGCATGTCGACATTCGAGCCAACAATGGGCATCACTCAAAGTGATATGATGATGATGAGTTCTTACGGCAATGGACCAGCAGGCTCTACAGCAATCATTTCTTGTGACCTAATTGGAATGCATGACGTATTGGATTACAGTTGTGAAAATATCTACGACCCATTCCTGCCAATTGCAAATTCTAATGACCCTTACATCTATGTAGACCCATGGACAAGTAGAATCATGAAATTCGATATGCATGCCTTACTGGGAATGACTGTTGAATGGTCAGATGATGAAGGGGCAAGTTGGAATGGCCCAAGTATAGCTACTCAGATTTATTCAGTACAAGACCACCAAACAATTGCAAGTAGCAATATGCCTGCATTATTCCATCCTACGACCTGGATGTTCTGTATCAACGGAAACGCACCTCACCCTCTATGCTCATCAAGTCAAGATGGAGGAGCAACTTGGGGTCCTGAAACATCAGGTGCTCCTATTTCCTGTAACTCTGGAGGATTATCAGCGCACTTAGTTGGAAGTATTGATGGAAACTTCTACCGTGGAAACAAGGGATGTACTGGCGATGGATACTCTGTATTTAGAACAACAAATGCAGGTATCAGTTGGACAGAACACGTTTTGCCTACTACAGAAACTGGTATCGCAGATACTTGGAATGCAGAAGAAGCCCAAGTCGAAGTCGATAGTGTAGGAAACGTACACGCAATGTGGATGGGGCTGGATAACATGCCATACTGGTCATATTCCATAGACCAAGGAGATACTTGGTCAAATGCTACTATGATCGCTCCACCAATTAATCTCTCAGGTACTGGTTTCCCAGTAGTTGTAGCAGGAGATGCAGGTACTGTAGCATTCGGCTACGTTGGTGAGACTGAAGGCGAAGATGAAATTTGGAATGCTTACCTAACCTATGCAACCGATGCTTTCAGTGAAAACCCATTATTCACAACAGTTCAGTTGAATGGAAATGATGACCCAATCGATATTGTTGTTGATTGTGGTTACAACCGCTGTGGTGGCCTTGGAGACTTCCTCGACATTAGAGTCGATGCGTATGGGCGAACTTGGTTCTCTCTATCTCACAATATTGCAGACATCGGAATATTTGGAACAATCAGCTCAGGACCAAGTCTACGTGGTGAAAACATTACTATGCTTCCTGAAATGCCATTAGGTGGAATGCAGACTCTTTGAAACAACATCATTGCAGATAATACGGGTAATTATCAATACCCCCTATGTAAGGTGACAGTGGAATGCTGTTCCATTTGCTTAACATCTTGTCTTACGGGAATGGCTATTTACTAGCATACGGTAGATGGGTCATGACCAAGCCCCTGCATGTGATGATAGTTTGTTTTATTTTGATGATGATGCCATTATCTGGATGTTTAGATAATTCTGAAAGCTCCGAAGAAAAAGAGGGTGCCGAGGAACAACAAGAGCAGAACGAGGTCTCTTTAATAGAAGGATGTATGACAAATAGCTCAGTCAATTATGACCCAAATGCAACAAAAGATGATGGGTCTTGTATGGAATTACTCCCCAAAGATGCTCTAATAGAACTTTACGAATCATGGGGAGCACACATGTTCACTCCAATCATGGATCAAGAGGACCCTCGGACAGGAGTTGAATTTAGTACAAAGTCTATGATTGTCGATTTGATAAACACAGTTGACACAGAAAATGACGAATCACTTGCAAGAGCAGATGATGATGATGATGGAAGCAATGATTACCAGGATGGTTGGGCGCCAGCCGGCATTACAACAACTCACTTATCAGTAGTTAGAGATGGCTCGGGCGCACTTCTTCTCACCTCTTACGATTCTACAGGTACCTCCCCATTACGCGGGATCTCGGAAGACGCCGCAATAGACAGCTCACTCAGCGATGAAGCTTCGGGCAGAGGAGGGGGGTCCGGATGGGCAGTCGGCTTGTATGAATACCAAGCTTGTGAAAGAGATGGAGGAACTTGGGTGAACACTCACTCCGATCCTACGAACAATCCGAATGTTGGCTACTGCGAATGGACTGTGATGCCGAGTGGTTTGCAAATCAATACAGTTTCAAAAGAAATCATAAATTTAGATGGTGAAATGGTAATCCGAACCAATGGGCTTGGTAATTCAGTTCTCGACGATGGAACCTATGTCCGCGATGGAATGAATACAAAAACTAGCGACAGTAGATCATTAATGGAATTTGTATTAGAAGAAGCAAAACCACTTCGAGTACCTACTTGTGATGAAATGTACGGACTTGGAAATTGCGGTGAATGGCCTATGTGCTATGAACCTGTGCCGGGAACAGATTGTGAAGGAAATTCAGTCACTCCCCGTGGAGGGGGCTCAGGATGGGCTGTTGGATTGTATGAATACCAAGCTTGTGAACGAGATGGAGGAACTTGGGTAAACACTCACTCCGATCCTGCAAGCAACCCTAATGTTGGCTACTGTGAATGGACTATTGCTCCATTAGACGTATTGTTTGGAACAAACCCTGTTGCAGATGGGTTTGATTTCTTAGATGCAAAATTACTAGACGCTGATATCGATTATGACTCTAGCGGCGACGGAATCACGTTCACATATAATTTTGAAAACAGCAAGATTGGTTTTAAAATCACTGTTGATGCGATAAATCACGATTTAATTGCCTTTGAATCTGTTTCAGTTACTGAAGTAGAAAATGAGAGCAGATCTACCGAGAGATTCACCTTGAATTACATTCTAGAGACTGAATCGGAAACGGAAGATGGGGCTAAAGAAGACGTTATGATTAGAGCCGCACCTTCTGGAACACACTCACACCCTTGGCTAGACTCTGACATTAGAGATGATTGGGGATATTACCACTACTGTGGTTGCAGTTGCGTTCCTGCCGGTGGACTCTATGTTTACATGCCATACATGATATCAGCACTTAATATCCCAATTATATGTATGAACGCGTGTGCTTCTGCATGCGGGAATACAGGAGGTCCAGATTTCCCTTACATTGATGCTGACCTAATCAAAGGAACCGGAGTTAAATCCGGAAGCCTAACGGCAGATGCGACCGAATTTATCGGCTCTAAGGAAAGAGCTCCAGTATCATTAGCCTTAGACTTTGAATGCTACCACGATGATGAAAAGAGCGAAACAGTCCCTCTAGAGTCCATCCAAGATGGGGTAGATGATTGTTCCACAAGCGCTGACGAAGAGTTTGATTCGGAAAACGGAGTTACCTTTGTGGTCTCTGATAAACAAATCAGAAACCCTTCAATCACTACCATGGGGGTACAATTCATGACCATGACTGAGGATGGGTCAAGTGTTCTCGAAGTTATGAATTTTACAATTCCTTTTGTTAAGGAAGAAGCCGGAGAGTCTGAACGTTCGGCTGAATCAGATGATGAAGGAAGTGACGACAGTTCTGGAAGAGAAGTCGTTTACACTGATGTTGACGGAGATGGAAATATCAGCCCAGGAGATCTGATATCTGTAACATTCCCGCATGATGAATTCATTCAATTCGTTGATAATTCTAACGGAGTCACAGTTGCAATTCATGGTGAAGAAGACACTACTGCAGTAATTTTCCGCGACATGACTTGTCAAGAACAAGCAGGCGACGATGTCTGTGAAAGCACAGTTAGTTATTATGATGCAAGCACTGGAACTTGGTATAACATGAGAATGTGCTTTTTGAAACCTATCGGCGAGGACTGTAACGGAAATCCTATTTCAGATTCTTGAGCAAGAAGAACTGACAAGAGTGGGTAATATGCGTCATGCAATGTCGCTGCTAATGTGCTTCATCTTGTGTTCCAGCGTCTTTACGTCGATACCAAATAATGAACAGTTGTCAACAGATGGTACAGGTTCCAAATCGATCGTTCATGATGGCTGGAATCATGGTTCACAAGAAGGATCAATCCTGTCTAACTCTACAGCCACTGTTGGTGGAGGTGATGGAACAACCAATGAAGAATTTGTGTGCATCATCCAAGAGGGTTCATTGGATGTATATTGTTGGGGGAAAAATGACCAAGGTCAATTAGCGTTAGGTGATACAATAGACCGATCAAGTCCTAGCACAGTTGGCTTACACCAGAACTCTCAAGTTCCAATGAGAGCCACAACTATTGATGCTGGAGGCTCACATACCTGTGCAATCAGCACCTCAAAGGACATATTTTGCTGGGGAGCAAATGATTTCGGACAACTAGGCGCTGCGTCAGGAACTGCTCAACCACAACTAAACTATGCAATCGTAGATATTGATTGGAATGTCCATTCACCCCTTGCAATTTCTTCAGGTGGCACATCATCTTGTGCAATTTTAGCCGATAATCAACTCTCCAAATCACTATGGTGCTGGGGATCTATATTGTCATCTGGAAACACGATTCAACCACCTGATTATCAAGGCTCTTGCCCCTATCTGCAAATTAGGGATATATCATCTCTCCCGGGAAGTTGCGTCGCCCCTAATCCGTGGGATGCAGACGGGGATGGATGGGCGATACATTCCGGAGCCTATGGCTACCTACAGGCGTATGGTCAAGGTGATTGTAACGATAATAATCCAAATACCAACCCTGGACAAAACGAAGTACCAGGTGATGGCCAAGACAATGATTGTGACGGAAGTATTGATGAAACTGTCCAACAGATTCCCTTGGCAAATCAACCAATGCAAGTTAGTGTTGGGAAAGAACATGTATGTGTGATGACGGATATGCAAGAGTTGTACTGTTGGGGTGACAATACATATCATCAATCCGATGCTCTCACACAGGGAACTGCTGTCATAGAACAACCACAATTACTGGACTTCAGCCCACTAGTCACCAATGCACAAACTCTTACGCCTTTGCGCGTTGCTGCTGGAAGCTCCCACACCTGTGTAATCCTTTCCGATCAATCAGTGGCATGCTGGGGAGAGTGGATGGGGATGGCATTATCCCAAGGTCTAATCCCTCCCAACCAGATGACTCGTGTTTCAACGACAAACCCGAATTGGACTCCAACCGGATCTTCTCCCACAAGTTGGATGGAAGCTTCTTCTCAAACACATGCATTGGTGCCTATTTCGATTAGTGCTGGGGCCGAGCATACATGTATTACCGCACAAAATATAGTTCTAGAACCATTCGTGACCCCACAAGCCCCAGCGCCATCCTTGCGACCCTATGCTTTGTGTTGGGGGGATGGTGAACAGGGGCAACTTGGACAGGGGGGCGATTTCAACGATTATTCCGAATACAAATATGTCGAAACAAGAAGTTTGCAACAAGAGGGGACTGGGATGGCCGACTTCTCGACAATTGTTGTTGCAGGTGGCGATACCACATGTACTGTAAAGACCGCCTTCGACCCAACAATCAGATGTTTTGGAAGTAATGATGCTGGGACCTATGGGCACGACCGAGTATGGCCGGATTCGTATTACACAACTGACATCTCTGCCCAATCCCGTATTGGAATTTCGCAAGCCGGGACTTGGAAGGGCATTAGTGTAAAAAATATTCAGGAAAATGTGATTGATTTTGACACCTCTTCAAGTGATACGGGTTGCTTCATAACAGAAGATGTGGATATATTACTACCAAACAAAATGTATTGTTGGGGAATTTTCATTCATGCACCCATCGGATCAACATCTACAGGGAATGCAATTAATTTAGGTAACCAATTCCATGTGAATACTATAGATTCAGAAAGATTACCTCAAGAAATTATTATGCCACAGGGGAAAAATCCAATTCAAATCAAAGTCAGTGCAAATTGGGCATGTGCGCTCATGGACGACGGAACAGTCTGGTGCTGGGGTGAAGAAATGATCATCCCAGACCTTGATCAAAGCCAAGAAGGACGTGAAAATTGTGCATACCATTCACTTAATGATGGTCATGTGTTTTCAACTGTCTCGTCATCATCCAACAGTGGAAATCTGTATTACTGTGAAGGGCAATTCAGGAGTGGCGATGGATCGACAGGAGACCTACATCAAATTCCAATTAGTGGGGTGACCTCTTTGAATTTAGGTCTCGGAATGGGGTGCGCTTCAACAATTTATCAAGAAGTAAAATGTTGGGGGCTAGAGTGGGGTTTCGGAACGAAACAAGCATCTCATGTCAGTCAAAGCTGGGATGGAGGTTTTCCCTCTACAGCCCCCTCATCTGGCCTTAACGGGAACTCGAATTTCGCAACGCAGACATGGGTTTTGCTGGATGGACAAACTCCAGATACAATGACAGATATGCAATCGATGGCAACTGCCAGCGTTTTTTCCAGCAATAGAGGAGGAGGACATTTCGATATTTTCGGAATCAATATGTGTATCAAAGTAATTTCTGGCAAGGCGGTTTGTTATGGGTCACAAGTGGGAGTCTTGAATACTCCATTCGATGAAAACAAAGTGAATACTTGGTTGGACACGGATGACCCCGCCTATATCGATGGCGTGGCGCTTTTCGGTTCCGAAATAACATCTGTTGCAAGAAATGTTTGGTCAATCTGTGTGACTTTGGTTTCAAGTGAAATATATTGCGCTGGAGAAAACAAGTATGGACAGTTGGGAAGTGGAACAATTGTTCATGATTCATTGGGCCATGATTGGACACTAGTAGATACGCAGGGCCTAAATTTCGACCGTGTCGTCATGAGCGATACACGTAGCATGTGTGCCTGGAATACACAGAACCCAACAAGCGAAAACGTACTTTGTTGGGGCAGTGCTTTTGCTGAACTTCCAATTGGGCAATCATGCGGATCAGATGCCCCTTCTTGGGTTCCCTGCTTCGCTAGCTCGAGGGATATTATTGCCACACCAACTGAAGCATACCTTCTGAAAGGAATGAACAGCATATCTGAAATCCAATTGAACGCTTTTGGTGGATGCGTTATTGCAGATGGAAATCTTGGATGTTGGGGGCATTACGATGGTGGGCAAGGATGTCATTCGGATGAACAAGCCGCTGTAGAATTCATTATCCCTGGGTGTACCACCGAATTAAGAGTTGAACTTCCAGGTACACAGAACTCAGCACCTTCTATTTCATCAGTCGTGATTACTCCGGGATCAGGTGTAAGTAATACTGATGTTTTAGTTTGTTCAATTACCGGCCCAATTGACCCCGATGCTGACCCTTTGTTGCCGTATGTGTATGAATGGGTCTTGACAACACCACAGGGCGACGTTTACACATACAGTGCAACTTCTTATTCCACAAGCAATCCACTCGACTTACCGGCCACTGTTTACTCCTCGGTCTTTGGTCACTTGGCCTCACCTGGAGATGTGATTGAATGTTTTGTCACTATCTCTGATATCTATGGTGCATCAAGCACGATTCAATCAAATGCCGTGATAGTAATGGGCGCCAAATATTACGATATGGATAGTGATGGTTACGGCGACATGAATGCTCCACCAATCTATGTTGATTATTGCAACTCAGATATCGATTGCCCCGCAGGAGGCACCTTAGCAAGCGCCTCCTCATCCTCTCCCGCATATTACACCGGAGTTTGTATTAATTCAGTTTGTGATTTGGGTCCGAATTATTCAGACAACAATCTTGATTGTGATGATCAAAATCCAGCGGTCAATCCATCCCAAGTCGAAGACCCATTCAATGGAATAGATGATAATTGTGATGGACAGCAAGCCCAACTCTTCCTCGATTGGGATAATGACGGCTATGGCGATGCTAACTATCCATTGGTCTCGGACTGTGTAACAGACTCCGATTGTAGCGTAAATGACCTATGTGTTACAACCTTTGGGCATTCAACTTGTACAAACCCTAGCCACCCTGTCTTTGGAACAGCTTGCACAAGTTCATTTGATTGTGATATTAAGTTCACAAAAGTAGCATCAGCAAGTTCCTTTTCCTGTGCTTTAACTACAGAGGGAGATGCGATTTGTTGGGGCATAGATGGTACGGAATACTGGCCTCTACCCGGATATACATTTTCAGATATTGAAGCAGGACACGCAGCAGTATGTGGGTTGGAAACCACCTCATCAAACATTATATGTTGGAGCATTCATGGAAGCCCGATTGGATCTAACTTTATCCAAATCCAGGCAAGTAATTTTCAATTTACAAGTTTAACATTAGATAAAAACAATGTATGCGCAATTTCAACTAACGGGGAACTATACTGTAAAAATATGATTTCACCTGCAGCACCAATACTTCAACCTCAAACCAATGTTTTGCAAGTAGACATTGGAATTTCTATGTATAATGACGGTCATAAATGTATACTATACGATACTGGAAATATTGATTGCTTAATCGGAGGTAATTCTTTCGCCTATGATGCCACAATCCCTCCTGCCGGAATTCAATTTTCAAGTATCGCTACTGGTCATTTATTCACTTGTGGAATTGAAACAACAACCTTATTGGTTCAATGCTGGGGAGATAACAATTTCAATGTCCAATCCACCCCTACCGATCAATTTCAGTCTATTATAGCAGGGCGTAACACAATTTGCGGAATATCTCTTTCAAACGAAGTAATTTGTTGGGGTAAATCATCTGAAATAGGGCACAGTATGTATCCCCCCCAAGGAACTGTTGCAAAAAGTGTTAGCGTGGGGCGACTCAATGTGTGTAGTGTAAACTTTCAAGATGAAATATATTGTTGGGGAGTTCCAGATTGGAATAATGTTAACGGCATAAACTACCCTACGGGATTTGCTGGGTTGCTAGATGGGCCCGATGAATCACTAGTAACGTGTATTAACGGGATTTGCTCTTTACCAAACTATGTGCCTATACTTACTCCTGATGATGTCGATTGTAATGATTGGGATCCAACAGTAAACCCTAGCATGAGTGAAGTACAAGGAAATAATGTAGATGATGATTGTGACGGAATCATAGATCAATCGCCTACAATTCAATCTAATAGTAATTTTTTGACTACAATTAACAGTTACTTCGCTATTGGTTCATTATTAATTTTATTCTGCTTATTATGGTTTAAGAAAAAATGAGTGAAAGAACAGCGATGATGGAGTTTTTGACATGGCCTTACTCAACATTTGGTCTCTAGGTCATTTCGTCCAATGGACGTTTATTGGACGATACCTACTACGCAACTGGTGGATTTTCATCTTTCTTTCAGTAGGGTGGGAAGTCTTGGAACTCTATCTTCCATATGAATTCGTAGAGGAAACCTGGGATAACAAAATCTCAGACCTCGTCGTCAACACTATCGGGTTTGCAATAGGTAAATGGATACGGTATGATCCCGAAACCTTGCAGTCCAACCGTTAGTGCCTCCAAACGGAGAGTAACTAAGCAAAGCGCCTCTTCGTATTTCAATTTAAATCTCGGATTAATTCGTTGACATCAACATTACCGTTGTAAATTAGAAACCCGCAAACTAATACTGTAACTGTAGCAAATAGAAGTGCTCTGTTGATTATTCCTTTGACAAAGTCAAATACATTTTTTGCTGCCTTGGAAACCTTTTCACCAACTTCGTCTAAGCTTGGGAGTTCGACATTTGTTGATTGGTCAACATGTGTATTTTGGGTGTTGTGATGAACGTCTCCAACATGTACATCCCCCGTAACCACGGAGTCCTGAATCTTCGACTCAACATCTGACACAGATTTCCCAATCATCCTGGACTTATAGATGCTGAGGGTTTAGAAAGGCTCTTGCAATCCAGCGATTAGAGTCATCAATGCAGTTCTGAATGGTATTAGAGGCCTCCAACCATCACCTGTAAGGGCGAGTAGTAACTGATGGAGCGGGTCAAGGTCTGGCCTTTGATTTACTTCATCCGCTATTGGCTTAGCCTCCATTCCTGCAATTTCATGGCCAAACAATACTTCTGCAGTAAAGTTTCCACTAATGCCCTGGTTTGTTCTTTTCCACAGCATATCAAACTCGGACTTAGTATCTTCAGATGACCATTCTCGACGACCGCACATGTGAACATTGTCGAGTTTCACCTCCGCTTTCAAAATGTGAGCAATGGCATTGGCCGCATCAGCAACGCTCAACCAGTACCTAGACGGCCCGGCAATATCTTCCCCATTAGCCCAATTGATTATTTCAGGAGCAAGCCATTTATCGGCACGCGATGGTAACAAGTCGTGAATAATTAGATCCTTGCCAACAACGATGTCTGCATCGCTATCGTCAAAAGAGATAGAAAACCCAGAACCTTCTCTTACAATGCCTGCTGTAGAATAATCTAGTAAAGAGGCATTGCGATTGAGGTGATTTTCTTCCTTAGCTATCACATCGATATCCATCATTAGCAGTTTGTCGATTACGGCTTCACCTAGAGAACAGGTTGCCCCAATGACTTTTATTGCCATATTTACCGCTGTAAGTTCACTATTGATGACTTTATCTCTTGTAGTTTTTTTCAATTGTAATTTTTAATTTTCAATTGATTTATTTTAGATAATTTCAAAAACGTCGTAGGATTATGCGACACCAATTGAAAGTAAACTATCGCGCCCTAATCTAAAAATGAAATTAGTCTCTTTCTGCAATTGAAGATGCATAGATTATGCGTCAAACCCAATTGGAAAGTTATTTTTTGACGGAGACAAGTATAATAGTCGCCACTGAGGAGGACGGGTTGGCCAAGAGTCACAAGGCCAAGGAGATGGGAAAATGCCAAACAACGATTATGACATCCAGGAGTTACTCCAAAGGGATGTGTACGTGAATGATACAAAGGTGGGGACGATCGTAGGAGAACGTCACCATCCGAACGAAGCAAGAGTGCGCTCAATGCGCATAATGGTGGAGCCTGGGGTCGCTGATGAATTCATGCGGAAACCTGCAGAACTCGCACCATTACACAAGGAGTTAATCCACAGCATACGTAATGATGGTGCCGTAAAACTCTCGAAGTCGATGCGCGAACTACAGCGCAGATGGAGAAACACAGTAAGGATTGATGAAAAGCTATACGCCCCTGATGAAATGATGGACAGAGCAGTTCTGGACAACCAGGGAATGGAAATCGGAGTAATTACCGATTTGGTAAAGATCAAGAGAACCTACAGAGCAGTTGTAGTGAAAACAAGAATCGGTGTACAAATCCAACACGGCATCGACGCTACGATCAATATTCCAATTACAGCACTGGCGCGCACACGTGAGCGCTTGGACGAAGTAGTGTTATCAAGAACACTCGACAAGTTGCTCGGTCTACCGTCTTACATACAGGCGAATGACCCTGATGCAATAGAAGATTGAAGCATACCGTCGTCTTTATGATGGGATGGCCGGTCGCCGACTTGCCTTTGCGCGGGTAGCTTAGTCGGCTGGAGCACCCGGCTGATAACCGGGAGGTCGCAGGTTCGAGTCCTGCCTCGCGCACCATCTATGCAGTATGCTAGTTTTCAAGAGAGCCAAATGTGATTTTCTTTCTTGAAATAAACGGTAAATGATGAGAACACTCATTTAGCCCCCTCACAGGCCACTGTAACATGGTAGTAGTATCGGGCAGCAATTCCCGTGCGCTGGCTCTTGACTTAGCAGATGAGTTAGGATGGGAGCACCATTCGCTTGAGGCGAGAAGATTTCCTGATTCTGAAGGATATATCAGAATCCCTGAAGAATCAATAGAAGCAGTGCGCAAGGAACCTGTCGTCCTCGTATCAAACACATTTCCTGACGCAGGAATTGTTGAAACATTATTGCTACTCGAAGCTTTGAGAGATGTCAGAGAAGGACGAACTGAGAACCTCAAAGAGATAGGGCCTCAATCCATGGACAAAGTAGGCGGAGGAGTAATCGTTGCTATTCCATACTTTGGATATTCACGGCAAGACAAAAGATTCCGCCCAGGGGAAGCGATTAGTGCCAAAGCAATAGGAAGGTTGCTTTCGGCGCATTGCGACGGAATTGTAGTGTTCGACTTACACTCGCCAGCCGCATTGGAAGACATGCCAATACCTGTGGAGTTCACATCTGCTATGCAAGAGATCGCCACTCACCTACAAGATACCGTAAGCCCTGACTTCATTCTCTCCCCAGATAAAGGTGCTATTGACAGGGCGTCTGCAGTCGCTGATGCAATAGGATTACCATTCTCTTATTTGGAAAAAACTAGAATCGATGCACACACTATCATACACAAGGCAAAGGATTTGGATGTTGAGGGGAAAATAGTCGCTATCGTAGACGACATGATTGCTACCGGCGGAACGATTTGTAAAGCGGCTGATGCATTGAGAAGCCAAGGTGCAACTGAAGTTCATGCTGCTTGCACCCACGGTTTATTCACCGGTGGAGCGATTGCTAGGCTGGCAAATCACGTGGATGGAGTGCATGCGACATCTAGTCTGGCTAACAGTCGCGCCGTAATCTCCGGAGGAGCCGCATTGGCTCGTGGTGTGCGTAATATCCTCAAAGAGTTGTGATTGCACTAGTCAATTTCAATCCGTGGTGTTTATATTCGCGAGGCCGTGCGCAGCGTTGCTTCACATAAGCATGAGAGTGATTTCAATGAGTGCACACGTGTCATACGAAACCCCTAACGATGTCGCAGATAAGATCTACGAGATGGTTCAGGCGAACAACAACGGTAGAATGAAAAAAGGATCTAATGAGGTGACCAAGGCTGCTGAAAGAGGCACTGCTAAGTTCATCATCATGGCTGAAGATGTAAACCCGCCAGAATTACTGGCTCACATCCCACTGATCTGTGCTGAGAAAGGTATTCCATTCGGATACGTTCCTAGCCAAGAGTTCCTAGCAAAGGAAGCAGGAATGCCTGGTGGCGTTAAGACTGCATCTCTTGCACTTCTTGAAGTGTCCAAGGGCGCACAAGAAAAATTCAACGAAGTTGTAGAGCTAGTAAAGGGGCTTTCCAGCTGAACTTGATTACTGAATTCGGAGGAATAAGAAATGTCTGAAGAACTAGGAGGATGGCCTGCTGAGGTCGTTGAAGTAGTAGGTAGAACCGGAATGACCGGAGAAGCCACTCAAGTCAAGGTGCGTGTCAATGACGCACCAAACCCACGTGACGTGGGCCGTATTATTACAAGAAATGTGCTTGGACCTGTTCGTCTGGGTGACATTTTGATGCTACGAGATACTGGTCGTGAAGCTCGTAAACTAAACTATAGGTGATCAACATGCCAGAACAAAGAATTTGCACTTTCTCAGGCGAAATTATTGAACCAGGTACAGGACTTATGTTCATCCGCAGAGATGGAACAGTACAGTGGTTTGCTAACAGTAAGGCTCGCAAAAACGCAGTCAAGCTAAAGCGAAACTCACGCAGAGTCAAGTGGACCCGTCATTTCGTCAAAGGCGGCATTTAGATATCCTTCTAAACCGCTAATTCAATCGCTGCGCTCAAATAGGGCTTGCCAGTCGGCCACAATGGTGGAATTAGTATGGAAACTACCTATGTCATGGTAAAGCCCGACGGAGTACAGCGCGGACTGGTTGGAGAAATCATTCAAAGATTCGAACGAAAGGGCCTACAATTGGTCGGTCTGAAGCAAGTAATTCCAAGTGAAGAGATTGCAAAGACACACTATGCTGTTCATTCAGAACGCCCATTTTTCCCAGGGTTAATCAAATTCGTAACTAGCGGCCCTGTCGTTTGTATGGCTTGGCTTGGAAAAGATGCGATTAGTGTTGCTCGTAATTTGATCGGTCCGACTAACGGACGAGAAGCAGCTCCAGGAACTATTCGTGGAGATTTCGGAATGGATATTGGATACAATATGATTCATGGTTCAGATGCAGCAGATACTGCTGAATTCGAATTAGGACTATGGTTCCCAGAAGGTGTAAACGACTGGAACCAAGACAGTCAGTCTTGGGTCTATGAGTGATTAGTATACCAATTGGAAATTTAAAAAAGACAATTGGGGTTTTAGACATGTCTGACGAGGAGGAGACTCAAGAGCCTCCGGCTGAAGATGAGGTCAAAGCCCTTGGTTGGCAGCGCCAACCAATTGTTGCAGTACTCGGCCACGTCGACCATGGTAAGACCAGTGTTCTAGATCATTTTAGATCGCTTGGTAGTGAAAGACAAGCCAGCGTAATGGACCGTGAAGCTGGAGGGATTACGCAGCATATTGGGGCGACTGAAGTACCCGCAAAAATCCTCAATGAAACATGTGCTGCTATGACTGGCGGAAAGGATTTCAACAGTCCCGGTTTGTTATTCATCGATACCCCTGGACATCATTCATTTACTAGCCTAAGGAGTAGAGGAGGGGCTTTAGCAGATATTGCAATCCTAGTTGTTGACATAATGGAAGGACTACAACCTCAGACCATTGAGAGTTTGCGAATCCTTCGTGAAAAACAAACACCATTTGTTGTAGCGGCTAACAAAGTTGACCGTATTCACGGATGGAGAACAGAAAAAGGCCGCTCTTTCATTGAATCATGGGCTAATCAAAGGGATGATATCAAACAATTTTTCGATGAGCGCTATTGGAAACTGCTTGGGCAATTTAGCGAGCACGGATTCAATATTGAGCGCTATGATAAAATTAGAGATTTCAAATCAAATCTAGCTATGGTGCCTTGCTCTGCCAAAGATGGCGAGGGTCTGCAAGACTTACTTACAGTGACTGTTGGTTTAGCAGAACGTTTCCTAGATGAACGTCTAAGAGATACTCTTGGAGACGGTGAAGGAACCGTATTGGAAATGAAAGATGAAAGAGGATTGGGTAAAACAATCGATGTTATTCTAAATAGAGGAGAACTCAATTTGGGTGATACAATAACTCTAGTTGGCGCAGATGGCCCGTTTTCAACTCATATCAAAGGGATGTTCAAACCAAGAGGAATGTCGGAGATGAGGGATGCAGGGGACAGATGGGAAGCTTGTGAAAATGCGGTTGCTGCATGCGGCTTGAAAATTGTCGCACCAGGCCTCGAGAATGTCTTAGCAGGAACTACCTTGCGCCAAACTAATACTCCAGAGGCTAAGGAAAAAGCCGAACATGAAGCACGTAAAGAAGCGTCAATATCAGTAGATATTGCAGAGGAAGGCGTCGTTATCAAAGCAGATACAGTTGGTGGATTAGAGGCATTAGCATTCGAATTAGACAAATTGGAAATTCCAATCCGTATGGCAACGATTGGCCCGGTAAATAAGAGAGATATCATCACTGCACAATGTGCAGAGAGTGAACTCAATCAAATCATTCTAGGATTCTCTGTAAAAGGTAATTCCGAAGTGCAACCCAGATTACAGGGGCCTGATGCAGATATCAAATTCATTGGTGCAGATATTATCTATCGCATCTTAGAAGAGTTAGAAGAATGGCGAGAGACCACTCAAGCAGAGATAGATGCCGCTGCAAGAGAAAATCTAGTTTACCCTGGCCATCTACTGTATCTTCAAGATCACACCTTCAGAAACAAAGGACCTGCAATCGTAGGAATGAGGGTGCTTGGTGGCCGAGTGCATATTGGCCAGAGAATTATGAAGCGAGATGGCACTGCTGTTGGTCAAATCAAGAGTTTGAGAAACAGGTCCAGCGAGGAAGTAAAAGAAGGAAGGCAAGGCGATGAACTCGCAGTTGCAGTCATGGGCCCTACGGTTGGCCGCCATATTGAGGAAGGTGACGAGTTTTGGGTAGACATCCCTGCATCTCACGCTAAGAGATTACGCAAAATAGAACTCACACCGATCGAAGAAGAAATCCTAGAAGAGTTGACTATCCTACACAGGAAAGAAGACCACTTTTGGGGCAGATAAATACCCGTAATACGCCTGAATTGGGCGACTTACTCACGCAATACCTTGAAGTATGGTAGGAGATTGTTCCAACCTGTACCACGGGATGTAATATCATGAATGCAGGATTCCAAGCAGGCGCACCAACAGGTGACCACCGTACGAAGGACCTTATCGCAACCGTTTCTTCGATTGCAAATTCACTTATGGGTGAAGTATCGAAAGTTATTATCGGTAAAAACGAAAATCTTCGAAGAGTTACCGTTGGCATTCTGTCCAACGGAAACATGTTGCTAGAAGATTTCCCAGGACTTGCTAAAACATTGCTAGCAAATACATTTGCACAAGCTCTAGGATGTAAGTTCAAGCGTGTTCAGTTCACTCCAGATTTACTGCCCAGTGACATCATGGGTACTTACATGTATGACCAAAAGTCCGGAGAATTCAAACTGCGTGCAGGTCCACTTTTCGCCAATATTCTTCTTGCTGACGAAATTAACCGTGCTCCACCAAAGACTCAGGCGGCTTTGCTTGAGGCTATGGAAGAAAAGCAGGTTACAATCGAAGGTATCACGCACAAGTTACCAGCACCATTCGTTGTAATCGCTACACAGAACCCTATCGAGCAAGAAGGAACATACCCTCTACCAGAGGCACAGATGGACCGATTCTTGATGAAGATGAGTATGGGATACCCTGACCGTGCTGAAGAAAAGGCTATTCTGGCTCGCCGTAAACTTCGTGGAAAGGATGGTCACGACATCGAACAGATTACTTCTCCAAAGAAGGTGGTTGCAATGCAGAAAGCATTGGAAACCGTACACGTTGACCCTGCAATCCTATCTTACATTATCGAAATTGTTCAGAGAACAAGAGAAGACCACCGTGTAGTAAACGGTGCTTCACCTCGTGCTTCACAAGCACTATTCAAGTCGGGACGTGCTGCTGCCGCAATAGATGGTAGAGATTACGTAATTCCTGATGACATCAAAGGTATTGCTCTGCAGATTATATCTCACAGGATCAACATGAAACCTGAAGCTAAGATTCGTGGAATCACCGGTATGCACATTGTGCGTAAGATTCTGTCTGAAGTTCCAGTTCCAGTTATCCAACAGGGATGATTGATGCTCGAATAATGCGACTCTTTACAGAGGGTGGACGCTCTCGGTAGTTCAGAGCAGCGGATTTTCCGGGTGATTTAGATGAATCCATACAAGATGGTAGTAGCGGTAGCAAACCAGAAAGGTGGTTGTGCCAAGACGACTACTGCGGTTAATCTGGCTACTGCTTTAGCCAAGGGTTCAAAAAAATTCAAGGTTCCTCCAGCGAAGGTTTTGCTAATTGATTTAGACCCTCAAGGGAATTGTGCGACATCATTTGGTGTCGAGAAGAAAAAAATCAAAAAAACTGCTTATGATTTGTTGGTTAATGATAGCGGTGAAGACTTACCGCTAATGGATGAATATCTGATTTCACCTCAAGCTCTGACAGAATCCATGCAAAGAGCATGGGCAAAAAGAAATGAGAACGCAAAAAGAGTTCCAGGGGATTTAGCGGTTGACAACCTTTGGCTATTACCTAGTGATATTCACCTCTCAGGCGCAGAGATTGAACTCAGCCACCGAATCGGTCGTGAAACACGTCTAAGGGAGGCTTTAGCCCCTATAATCGACCAATTTGACCACATCATCATCGACACTCCGCCCTCTCTAGGGCTTTTGTCGATTAACGCGCTTTGTGCTGCAAATTGGGTATTCATTCCAGTACAAGCAGAATATTACGCTCTTGAAGGATTCAGCATGCTGATGAATAGCGTGAAAATGATTCAAAAAAGAATTAATCGAAACCTGAAGATTTTCGGTGTGGCCATGACAATGGTTGATCAGAGGTCTAAACTTTCGTTGCATGTATGTGATGAAGTACAGTCGAAAATCCCACGTAAGGTGTTCAAAACTCCAATTCGAAGATTGGCCAAGGTTGCTGAAGCCGCATGGACTGGAGCGCCTACTGTAATCCTAAATCGACCAAGTAATAGTGGCGCCGGGGCAGGGAGTAGAGAATATTGGTCGCTGACCAAGGAATATCATGAGCGCGTTCAAGAGATGAGACGCCAGTTTGGAGTAACAGAGCACCCTCGCCTGTTACTTGAAAAACAAGGTCGGACATTTTGAGTCAGGCCTCAAACATGTTCCATTAGCGTAATTACTCACGCGGGATTCAAGTAGTCAACAGTTTCCAAGCTGAGGCATGACCGGCGAAGGAATGACATCGGTAAGTGTCAGTTACGAAGTGAGAAGGCAATTGAATACACTGCGAACCATGGATGGTCATCGCAGCGTAGATGGTTTTCTAACAGATTTAATTCGTGCTCACAAATTGGCAAAGATGAATGGAGAACTAGAGAATTTACGCAACCAAATGAAGGAAGTTGCTGACGTTAGTGCTGAGCACTTAGTCCAACGATTAAACCTAGCACCATTCAAGGTCTGAGGTGAAAATATGGATTGGAGACCGCCTGGATATTTACTCACTACCAGCGATTTAGTTCATGCTATTTTTGACAAGAATAGTGATGCTGGGAAGTTGCTAGTAAAGGCGACATTGGGTGAAATTGAACTATTCGCTGCCCCCAAGAGTTGGAATGCTATTCTATGGTTGATAACCAACACCATCAAAGATGGTAGTAAGCCGATTTATTCCGGAGTACAATTAGGCGAGTTGAAAGCATCACTGCCAATAGTTTGGCGTGCAGATTAATCACTTTCCTTGCTTAGCAAGCCACTCTGCGCCGTACCATTTCCATTGTTCCATAGTCCAACCTTCAGGAAGTCCTTCAGCAGGTAAAGGTGGCGCTTGTGGTGCTGCTTCCACAACTTGAGGCGCAGCAGGTTCAGGTGCCTCAACTGGGTCAGGAGCTGGTAAGCCTGCAAGTTCCTCAAGAGATGCTGATTCTTCCATTACTTCGGAACTATCTGTTGCTTCACCATCGCCTTTGATTTCAATATCATCAAAACCGCCGCCCAATTCATTACCGTCATCGCCAATAGCGATCGGCTCAACTTCATCATCCCAGAATTTGTTGGAATCAACTCCTCCGACTGCAGACAATCCTGCTTTTCCTTCGAGAGCTTCAGCCTCTGCACTGTTCTCTTCTGGAATGAATGGCACCCCATATGTCTTCACTAATGCACGGCGACGGCGAGAACGACCGATTGCAGCATAGATTAGTAATGCTGCTACAATCGCTGCGAAACCTGCACCTAAGAATGGTAAAATCTCTTTTGCTTTGGATAGATATTGGTCACTAGTATCCTCTTCACTGGAAGACTCTAGAGATTTCTTCCAGTCATAATAATCCATAGGAGTTACTCCTTCTGAGTCTTTATCTGAAACATAATTTTGATAATCAGCATCTCTGATTCCGAGACACATCTCAGATTGGTCTGAAGTATCTAATGCACAGTGGTTTTCTCTGGTTTGAACCAATTTATTGGAATCGTTGTAGTCTTGACTAGCCCCAACCTCATCACCGTCTGAATCGATGTAGTCACGGGCATCATTAGGTAGGTCATCTCCAAAGTCGTAGAACCCATCACCATCTGTATCTATACAACCAAACTTTTCTTGGACTGAATAAGTGAGAGTTAGTGTACCATCATTAGCAATTTCTGGTACATAGGTACTGGTTGAATTGCCCCATTCATATGGGCAAGTGTCCGGGTCATTGCCAGACAAGTTGTCACCATAGCCATCTCCGTCTGTATCCATCCATTGTGATTTGTCATAAATTGCAGTATCTGCTCCATCAGCAATTGTCCAGTCCTCTGTCGGGTCTGAATAGCCATCGTTGTCAGAGTCCTTGCATCCAATTCGATCATTCACAGAGAATCCATTCTCTTGAGGGCAGGCATCTCCCATGTATCCTGATAATTCGTCGCCAAAGCCATCACCATCACTATCTGCCCACTGAGTAGATTCGTCAGGGTACCTGTCGCCGCCTTCAGCGTTCATATTGTCGCCATAGCCGTCGCCATCACTATCTGACCACTGCCCAGGGTTTTCAGGGAAAGCATCGGATTCGTTTCCATCGGGGTTATCTCCATAGCCATCTCCATCAGTATCTTCCCACTGTGAAAAATCGTCTGGGAAAGCATCGGAGTTGTTTCCATTACTATTGTCACCATAGCCATCACTGTCAGTATCTTCGAATTGGCTTGAATCTAATGGGAAGGCGTCAATGGTGTCAGTTACACCATCTCCATCGGTATCTAAATCGTATAATCTAATCTTAGATGATGTTGAGAATGAAGAGATGATATGCAATTCTCCGCTATCGCTGAAAATACCCATCATGACTCTTCCTGCAGCATCAAATTCATTTTCTTCGGTGAATGTTGTTGAATTGATTACATGCAGTTTACCATTTTGTGTACCCACCAAAATTCTGCCATCTGTAGCGATTGTGATTGAGTAAATAGTGCCGCCACTAGAGATTGCTGTGGACTCCATTGTCCAATCTGTGAAATCATAACGGAATAAATCTCCATTAGAGCAGCCAACGATTATATTTCCATTACCGTCATTAATTATTTTAGTTGGATAATATGAAAAGTCTGAAAGTGTATTTTCCAACAATCCTTGCTGAGAAGTGATTTTCACTAAGTTATCCCTGCCTCCAGTAACAATTCTGTTTTCAGAAATTATGGTCATCGCAGTCATTGCAGTATTGTGACTGGGAGTTGCTGCGCCCGTCCATTCAATCGCATCATACTCCATAGCTCTACGCTGCCCTCCAGAATGACCGAACCAAAGTTCGCCTTCGGTATCCCACAAGACATAGTCAACAGAACTGGAAACATTGTATGTATTTGTTACAATTCCTAATTCGGTGTTGTAGATGTAAACCCCTTCAGTGTGAGCAATTGCTATTTGCAGCCCCGTAGAGTCTGCAGTAGCTGAATTAGCACTTACGTTCAATTCAATGGACCACTGAGTAATTAATTCACCATTAGCCCAAAAGTGTTCTGACAAATTACCAGTGGTAGTCAGCGTCAATAATGTAGATGAGGAGGAAAATGAGGTATGGATAAAACGGCCATCGATAGAATCGATTATACCCACATCAATCAGATTAGATTCCGCTTCTGCCGAGGGCATTGCTGGTATCATAAGTAATGCAAGGAGAACTGCAATTGCCTTCCTCATGGTTTACGCCAAGAGCCGATAACCTATGAATGGCACGGAGTTAAGCGTTTGTAGTAAATCACTCATCTTCGGTCTTTGATGAGATATTTAATGTGGTATTAGGAGATTCAACTGGGTTCAACTTTTTCACTGGTTTTAGGACAGCAGTAGCCACTTCACTAGTGGTTTCTCCAGGCTTCATTCCAGGTAGAGAAGAAGGTGGAGCACCCCTGCGCTTTACTGGATTAAGCACCTTGGTTGTAATTGGCTTGAGTGTAGCAACTTTAGGTTCGGATACTACTTGTAGAACCTTTAGAGGAGTCAACTTTGCTGTTGGCTGAGTTTCAGCCATCTCATCTGTCATTGCTTCATCTAGGGCCTCTTCAAGAATCTCGTCAATCGATTCCAGATCTTCTTCTATGCTTGGAGAAATACCCTCATCCTGCGGGTCTTGAGTAAGTTCTAATTCGGAAACTGGCTCTAACTCTGTAGTCGCAACTTCGGGGGTTTCTTCTAATGCGACTCCTTGTATCTCTAACTTAGGCGTCTCAACAATTGGTTGTGGAATTTCCTCGACTACTGGCTGTAGTATCTCAGGAGATTGAACAACAGGCTCTATTGGCTTACGCACAACCTTTGGCATAATTGGTTGAGGCAAATTCGCTGCACGAGCAGGTAAATTCATTCCACCGATTGGAGCCTTTACTGGCCTAGCCATTGGTTGAGCGCCACTAAGTGATTTAGCTGTTGAACGAGGAGCTCTCATTCCGGCTAATCCCATAGAAGGCATGTGCTGTGCTGCTGCTTGAGCCATTGCACCACGCATTGGTCTACCGGCATTGGAACCAATTGGTGTAGGTCTTGCTCCCAATGCACTAGGGTCAATTCCCATCTGAGGTTGTCCTGCTTTAGTTCCTTCACCAGATATTGCTTGTAACCAAGATTGGCGTTTCTCTGCACGGCTATCCTGTGACTTTAGAGTATCAAACTCTGATTGTTGTTCTGCTAGACGGTTTTCATCAGCATCAATTTCACTCTGAACCTTTCCTTCAATAGATTCTCTCATCTTGACTTCAGCCATAGAGCGGAAGTCATCCATCTGCTGAGTTAGTGTGGAGAGTCTGTCTCTTATTTCTGCACGCTTGACACCGAGTTGCGCCTCGATTTCAGCACGTATATTTGCTTCACGCTTTCTGACTTCGATCAGTGCCTTGTTACGCATTATTTCTTCGCGCTTATCCAGTTGCCTCTCTAATTGAGTTGCAACCTCATCTTCCTTACGAGTTCTAAACTCGGAAAGTCGCTCTTCCATTTCGGCTTCTAACTCGAGAACGGTTTCTTCTTTGAGAAGGTCCAAATCAGTTTCATGAGTAATTCTTTCATTCCTCAGGCGTCCATCGATTTCGGACATTATTGCCTTACGAGCTGCTGCCTCTCTAGCATTGAATTCTAATTCTAAACGCTCAGACCAATCGGTCTTCTTTGCATCAAACTTATCCGATAATTGGTCATGTAATTCTGCCTCTCTTTCATATCTGAAACGAGCAAGTCGGTTTTGAATCTCTGCCTCTCTAGCATTACGATAGGATGCAAACTCTTGATCCATTCTAGCTTCTAGTTCTGATTCAATCTCTCCTTCCAATGAACGTGAAATATCGTCAACTGCCTTTGAGAATGTTAAATCGTACTTTTCACGGAGTCTACTCTTACGAGATGATAATTTCTCTGTGTGCTTGGATTCTAACTGCCTCTCGACCTCGACACGTAATTCTTCTCTACGCCTAGCGACTGCAAGTTCTACATCTTGGCGCATTCTCTCTTCCAATTCCTTGGTTTCGGAACTGAGCTTAGATTCCAATTCATCTTGAATAGATGCTGCAATATCCTCTTCTAATCGCAAACTACGACGCTCATATTCTGCACGCATAGTTGCCTCTCTTTGCTGAAGGCGGAGTTTGAGTTGCTGCTCAAGGCGAGTTCGAATTCCTCGACGAAGCGCTTCTTCTCTTTCAGAGAGTTTCTGAGATTGAGTTTCTTCTAATCTTTCGATTTCTTTGGATTCCATTTCTTCGAAACGGCTTTCCATTTCACTTTGAATGGTTGATTCTAAATCACGAATTTTCCTCTGTAGTGCTTGGTTGAAATCAATTTCTAGCCTCTCACGTTGGAAAGAGAGGCGGCGGCGATGCTCTTCAGAAAGTTGGCTTTCTAATTGAGTAATAACTACAGTTCTGTGCTCCTCAATCTTCCTTTCTTGCTCGACCTCTAAGGATTCTTTCAAAGTCTGAACTTCTCTTTCAAGACGCATTTCATGCATCTCTCGAAGACGGATTTCCTCCCTGGTAAGAGTTTCAGATTCTAACAGAGACAGTTCTTCTTCCATCTCACTGCGTAAATCGCTTTCAAACGCACTGAGAGTCATTTCATGCTGACGTGAAATATCTGTTGCCATATTATCTTGCATCAAAGAGATTCTTTCAGCCAATGCTTCTCGACGTAATTTGTTATCACGTCGAAGTTGTGCTCGAATTTTCTCTTCTTCACGGAATCTAGAGCTTTGCATCAACGTCTGGTCCAATGATGGGGAAGGAGTAGAAGTGAATTGGGCTCGCAGAGAAGATAGATCAGTATGGCCTGTTCTGCCACCTTTTCTATGCCTCGTACCTGTTCCTGACTTGCTTTCGCTAACACTCATAGGATCCCCATCCAGTTACGGATGCCGTTCTCATGATAGATAAGGTGCGCGATAGTGAACCCTTCTCGCGAGGCGATTTATCCGACTAAAGATGAGCGCCATTATTCACTTTCTAACAGGGGTTGGTTTTCTTCGACCAATCGTGGTCCTCCGATAATGTAGAACATGGTCCAAAATAACGAGAATGTGAATAAGAACATCGTGAATGCTGTACCTGACAAATTCTCGCCTGCATCTGATGAATCGGTTAGAGTCATTGCATGAATTACAGCGAATAATAAAGCGGCAAATTGTAGTGTTGAAAGTCTTAATTGAATACCAGATTTCAACTTGGACATTTTCCTGTCAGAGATCATTAATCCCCCACAAATAAACAACAATGGCAAGATTATGAAATCAAAGAATGGTTTTACTTCCCCTACCCCCCAGCAATATGAGCAATCCCACGCTGTTAGTTCAGGACCATATCCAGATGAAGGTTGTAGCCAAATCAATCCTGCTGCTGAAAGTAATACCAACGCACTAGCAGGAGATGATAGGCCGTGGAAATATGGAACATAGCCTCCCTCTTCATGTTGAAACCTTGCTAATCTCAACATTCCGCAAGCAATCATCCAGAAACAGGCGATTGCTAAAGATGTGGTCCACAATGGCGATGCTTCACCCATTCGGCCAAACATAGTGAATATAATCAATGCAGGTGCAACACAAAATGAAATACAATCTGACATAATATCAAGAGAACCACCTAGAATTTGGCGTTTTGAATATCTTCGAGCGATTGGCCCATCAATAATATCACCTAAAGCTGAAAGTAAAACACACAACATTGCCGCCCAAATATAATCGGTCAATAATCCGCCTTCGTAATACGGCGATTCCATATCTTCAACAGATAATATGACGAAAACTATTGCCATGACACCCAATAGTCCATTGACAATAGTAATGTAATCAGCGATACCCATCAACCTGAATGTCGTTTTCATCGCTAATCCTCAGAATTTAATTTTGAATTCGGCATCACAGGCCGGGCAAGAAATATCTCGCTCTCCTGGCCTTTTGTTCATGCGAAGTACGCGATCGCACTTTGGACATGCAACCTCAATTTTCGGACGATGGGGTTTGAGAACGAAATGTGAACCACAGGATGAGCATTGAAGATTTGCTGGCCTTTTGTCAACTCCACAAACTAAGACTTTAGAGCATTCAGGACAACTGACTTTCTCTTCTCTCCATTTACGCCTAGTACCCTCATGTTCAACATTCACTTCGGCGTCACACATGACACATTTGATGACGCCAAGGCCACTTGGCAGAAGGTGGTTGCAACGTGGGCAAGTCAAATCCGGTGGTGAAATCCTTGACTCAACACCTGGTGTTTCTTCATCCGACATAATCAGTACCAACCTGTTTTCATTATTGACCGCTTCACCAATCAATTCTTTCTTCCTGTAATTTCAAGACTCTCAAGAGTTGCTGAATCTAATTCGAGTGTGTTGCCAGACATCTGAGCCAACTCACGAAGCATGTTCCTAGCTGCTGCCTGAACCCTTGGATTTGTTAGGTCGATTGAACCTAACGAGTTGTCTGACGAAGTTGCGCTTCCATCACTTGGCAATGGCACTCTATCCATTACACACCACCAACGAGTACGTCCCTCGTCCCTGTGATTCATAACCAATCCAAGAGACTCAAGTTTTCTTAGATGGTGATAAAGATTGTAGCGGTCAACAGCAACCAATTTCTGAAGTTGTACTGTAGTGAATTCGTCTGCGTCTAAAAGGGCAACATAAAGGGCGCGGCGAGTAGGATGCATCAAAGAAGTACTGACCGGGTCTGCATGAATTCTAGCCATCTCTATCCTACCGTTGATTAGGCCTTAGCGCCTATGAGGCTTGAAGGTAGCGTTTGTTTTACTATCAAAACGGGGTCAATAATGACCTATACGCGTTAATGGTACCTGTCCAAATCGACTTTCCAATATCGGCAATCAGTACAAGAGTTCCTCCAGTTCCCGACAGTCTTGCTCCATTGATTATTACACCGATTACACTCAACTCATGAACGAGAACGCCGAAGGCTAGATTATCATTTATTCCAGACAACACTGCATACACGAGCAGCATCGTTACCAGAACAGAATATACGATATTAGAAATTAAAACTGAATGAGTTCGCTTTGCTAGAGAAAGAAGGTCTGATATCAGACGAGGGTCATCACCCGGAATCAAAACATCTGCTGCATCTAAATTAGCAGACTCTCCTGTTCCGATTGCAATACCGATATCAGCAGCAGCCATTGCTGCAGCGTCATTGAACCCATCACCAACCATCATTGTGATATGGGTTTTTGAACGGTCTTGGACCCATTTGACTTTTCCTTCAGGAGTCATTTCTCCGCGGGCTGCAGATTCTGGAACACCGATACTCTTGGCCAATGCATTTACTGCATCTTGGTTATCTCCAGACAATATCTCAACATTAACTCCTTGAGAATATAATGTCTTTACCAATTCATCTGTACCCTCTCTTAGATCATCATGTATGAAGGTAAATAGAGCCACAGGTTTGTCCTCTTTGAGAAGAAGACTTGCTCCATGTCCCGCACTTAGTGCTTCATTTAATGCTTTGAGAAGTTTACCTGAAACCAATGATTTGTCGGCCCTAATGAATGATACATTAGAATCTTTGATTTGGCCATGGACTCCATTTTCTTTGTCAGAAATATTTTCGACTTCTGTGGGGTGGATTTCTTCTTTTTCTGCTAAAGCGATTATTGCTTGAGCATATGGATGATTTGAAGATGCTTCTAATCCAACCGCTAGAGCAATCGCTGCTTCTTTCCTGCGACCACGAGCAAGAGTGATTTCACCAATCCTTGGTTTTCCTGATGTAAGTGTTCCCGTCTTATCCAACAACACTAAGTTGACTTTCGATAATCCCTCAAGAACATCTCCGCCTCGAGCAATTGCCCCCGATTTTGCCGCTTTTGAAATGCTAGCAGCATGAGGTACAGGAGATGCTAGGAGAAGGGCGCAAGGACAAGCAACCACCCATAGTAAGAGGATTATCTTCCAATCCTGATTTGGCTGTACTGCCCAAGCCAAAACTGCTCCAATCAATACTACAGGAACCCAAATTGCTGTGAAATTTTCCAATGCCCCTTGCAGTCTAGTAGGCTTTTCTTTGAATAAATGGACCTTGTCAATCAGTTCAGAAAGTCTAGTGTCTTCTCCTACAGCAGTCACTTCGATTGTAACAGGTCCGCGTGCTAATGTCAATCCAGCCTGAAGTTCGTCTCCACTCGATACGTCTTCAGGAACCGATTCTCCAGTAAGTGGAGCGCGATTTATTGAACCGGTACCTGAAACTATTATTCCATCAGCTGGAATCAATTCTCCACTTCGAATTTCTAAATGGTCACCCTCCATTACTAATCCAATAGGAATCTCTTCAATTTCTTTGTTGGGTAATGCAGCAGGTGCAGATAATACTGGGCCTGATACGATTGAAAAGTTGCTGAAGTTTTTCTGAGGAAGACGTCTTGCTTTTCGAGGAAGTCTGTCTAGACCACCTTGCATAGCCTCTCTCGCTTTGATTAGAGCCTCCCCCTCCATATGTTCAGTCCAAGATACTAGAATAATTACCATCAGTGCTTCTTCCCAAGCTTGTAGAACTGATGCTCCAATTACGGCCAAAGAAGTGAGAACTTGGAATCCTAATTGGCGGTTTTGAATCGATGCCCATGCTTTGGTAAACATTGTGTAACCACCAAATATTACTCCTAAAAGACCAAATGAACCAATCACCCATGGATTATCAGTGATAAAATCGCAGATAAATACCAACATGAGCATTACAAATGCCAATCCTGAACCGATCATCCTCCATTCACCAGAAGTTAATCTCTTAATTGAGGTCGTTACCAAACGATAATCTGCCCCTATTACATTACGAATTGATGATTCCATGGCCTTTTGTAATTCACTGGACAAATTTGGAACGACTTGAATAATAATATATCCTTCTTTTTCAATTTCACAATTTAGAACTCCAGGTTGGCGACGGAAAATACGAGGGAGATTCTTGACTGAGGTCGAATGTCTAGCAGCGACATCACTTGCTTTGACACCTTCGATTTCCATGAACGGAATATCTGGCCCGTTTCCAAGGGAACTCAAAATAGCGGACGCTTGCGAAATGTTTCCTTTCTCAAAATCGATATCAATTGTTACTGTTCCTTCTGTTGCACTTACAAGCGAAGTATTCACTAGATCTAAACGATTTAGAGCATCCATTGCTACTGATGCGCAATGAGGACAATCCATGTCTTGAATAGGCCAACATATAGTGTGGGTGCCACTATAATCACCAATAACTTCCATATCGATTACTTCGGCGTCGATTGCTTCTGATGAAACAGAGGAGGAACTACGAGTTTGCCGAGGCACCTCTGGTGTTGGTGCATCATCCCCTTCTTCTAGGGACAAAAAGTCTTCAGAGTCTCCCAGCACAAACTAAGGCACTCATTCATCGGTCATGAAGGCTCGTATAGTAAGCGTATTGAATAACACCATCAAGGGGATATTATGCAGTGGTTACCACAAGGATGGATTCCGAAAGCGATTGCTGTCGATATCGACGGAACTCTTACAGATTCCAACAAGGAGATCTATCTAGAAGCAATCGAAGCATTGCGACGCTTAGAAGCCGCTGGTATTCCAATCATCTTAGCAACAGGAAATGTTCGAGCAATAACATATGGATTATGGAGGTTCATTGGTGCAACAGGCCCTATGGTGTGTGAAAATGGAGGCGTAGTTTGGCACCCAGACTGGGATGAACCAATCGTACGTGCAGATGGTTCTAGGGCTCGTAAAGCAGGTCAGATGTTAGAGGATAAATTAGGTATTGATTCGAGAGGGATTACAACAAATGCTTGGAGAGAGTCAGAATGGTGCCTATTCCCTGATGAAAATTTAGAAGATGTAGCCGAATTGATTTCCAAGAGTGAATTTTCAGATTTGTCTGTGGTTAAAACTGGTTTTGCGATTCACTTAATGGAACCTCATTTATCCAAGGGTGAAGGTTTGTCAATAGCTCTCGAAAAAATGAACCTTGACCCGAGTGAAATCTTAGCAATTGGGGATGCGCCAAATGATATTTCAATGTTCAAACTAGTTGGGCATAGCGTCGCAGTAGGCGGATGCTTTGAAGAATTAGCCGCTGTTTCAAAGGTTATTTCACCACATCCGCACGGTGAAACATTTCCACCTTTGGTAGATGCAATTCTAGGTGAAACTAACGATAAATAGTTAGATGCCGGAGGTAGGATTTGAACCTACGAAGCATTTCGCAGCGCATCTTGAGTGCGCCCCCTTTGACCACTCGGGTACTCCGGCTACAGCCCTGCGCCGAGTTCATCAAACATCATTCTTCCTCATCGAAAGGAAGAGGTTGATTTCTTCGTACGTTAGCAAGAATTAGCAATAAACCTGCAATAAATACCGACAAAACCGCTAGCCCTAACATGGTACTTTGAGAATTTGCAGATTCATCGACTTCATTTTTGACATCAGAAATTGGGATTGGTACAGCTGGTTGATTATCTATACGAACCGATAAGCCGAGGTCTCCCTCTTTCCAAGCCTCAATTTCGAAAGTATGACCTGTTTGAGTATTGCCGGTTAAATTGAGGAATAATTGATCTAAGGTTTGTCCGTCACCATCCAACAATACAATTTGTGAACTTCCATCGATCAAACCAATATTAGAAATTACAACATCAACCGAAATTATGTCACCGACATTTGGACGATATGGTGTAACTATAATTTCGCCTAAGATTGGCTCATATGCCATCCACTGAATCAAGGTATATATCGGGTCAATATCGCTTGTCCCGCCCCCTTCTATCGACTGGCCTGAGGCATCGCTTCCATCAAACCAGACTATGATTCCATCACCCTTTCGTAAATCGGATGAAGTGTTCATATCAACGACTGCTGAGTACAAATTTGACCTGACACTTTCGAATTGTACTGGAATTGTAACACTTCCAGATGTTCCTTCAACCAATCGGCCTTGTCGAATGAAATTCCAATGCATCACAATTGGTTCTGAGTTCAATCCGTGACCATCTTGCATAGTAACTTCGATTGGAACTTCATCTAACTCGTCAGAATCTGCAATTACCAAATAGCCACTAGAAACAGTAATCGTTGGAATAGAATCATCGATAACTACGTCTGCTAAATCCCCAGTACGATTGTGGCCAGGAAGAGAATTAAGGTCAACTAAGACCTTGATTTGAGAACCATAGTATGCTGAGTCGAAAACTATTCTATTGGTAGAACTACCGTCACTATTGAAAGAATTAGTGAATACTGTTGAATTGTTATTACCTATCAATTGAATGACATATGATGTACTGAACGGCAAATTGTTAGCAGGGATTTCGTAACCCATATGATAGGCTAATACCTCAATATCGACAATGTCTTGGGCTTGAAGATAGACGACTTTGTCTTCGAAATCTCCTAACGGTGCAACCTTATCTTGAATATCTATTATCTGTAAATCAATTCCACTATGGATAGCCCATGATAGAACATCGATAGATGTGAAGCCAGCTCCTAATGGGGCATTCTCATCCCAAATTCTCAACGAAGGAGTTTGCTCTAAGGAACCTATGTCTTCCTCTAAATCCCACCTTAATTCAAAGTCGATTAAAACGTCCCATGTGTTAGTTTGCCAATGTTTGTTAGATTGAATCGAAGGAGGTTTGATGAAACATCCTACGTCATGTATTATTTGGCCACTCCATGGAATCCATTCGATATCACATCTATTCTCATCTTTTGCTAAGTCTAAACGGATTGAATCTATCGATTCTATTCCGTTGTCATCAGAAATTGTGAAATTAAAGCGGTGTGTATTACCTGGAAGAAGATAATTGTCGACTCTATCAAGGTTCAGAGAGTCACCACTTATCCACGTAGCATACCTTGGTTGTACGTTTATTCGAGCGTATGGTTCATCAAAATCACCAGCATTTTCAATTGGGTTACCTGCTAAATCATTTCCAACAATGAATACATCTAACCAACCTGTTTCTTCACCAGGTAGAGGGACTGATGCCTCATCAATCAATGGTAAATCGATCACAGCAGAAGTAGAACCAAGTGGCGTGAGGAAGTTTATCGATTCCCATCCACGACCACTCCTATTGTAGAATAATTCCATTGTGGAAGGTAATCCATTATCATCGCTAATATGCAGTTGTAGAGGTATATCTTGCCCCATGTGCCAGATATGGCCATCTGCCAATTGATTACCCCCTGGTGCATTGACTTCGAGTGCGATTACCTCTGCATTGATAGAATCTAAAACAAATCTAATCTCTTGGGATGCAGATGTTACATCATTTGCGTTATTGGATTGCTCCTCGCCGATGCCAACGATTGAAGGTATTATTTTCAATTGACTACCACTCATCGATTGTAGATTAGGACTGGACATTGTTGTATTAAAAATCCCGAATTCATCAACGGTTACAGAATTAGAAATGACTTCGGTTTCATCGTCAAACATACTTACAATCAAATCAACATCTTGAGGTAATGGATGAATCCCATTTAATCCAGAAAACCTCACTTCGCCAGAAATTATAATTTCTTGATCGGCTTTAACATTCAATGGCCATAATGGGTCTGCGAAGTCATGTAAAGAGCGATTGTCAGACCAAGCCCTCAATTCAATAACTTCGAGGTCGTTAGTAGATGCTGCATGTTGTCCAGAACCTGAAATTCCCATTACAGGACCTAAGGAAAAGTTCTCACCATTGATACCGGTAACAAACCAATAAAGTCTAGAGTAGTCATCTAGTAACCATTTTGATTCGAAGGACCATGTGACATTTTCTCCATCCCAGCTACTGTTAGTGGAATCAAGAGACAATACTCCTGCTCCGGAGTTCTGGATGAAACGGCCCCCATTCGCAAGGTTATCTATCGTCACTTCAGCAATTACTCCTGATAATTGAGGTCCAGTAGATATTTTCAGATTGACCGAATCTAAATCAGGTGTATTTTGTAAAATCTGGTGATTTGAAATTGCTTGTTGAGTAAATCCTGGCCTAAAGGTATCATTTGGCAGATCAACCCATGAATCGACTATTGCCTTCTCATGGTCAATTGCTCCATCGAATTTCACTCCTCCTCTTTGGGCACTTATCATAACTGGAAGAGTCGATGTGCCATCTTCATTCGGTGTTAGGAAATCAGATAGAGAATGATTCAAGATAATTGAATGGTTGAAACCTGAAAAATAATTGATTGACAGTAATGAAAAAGATGTGGATTGATTTGCTATGAAAGTAAATCTATACTCGGACATGTGGTGGGAGAAGCCAGAGTTGTTTATCCAAGTTAGATTCTCGCTCATCATTGCGGTTTGAGAACCATTCGTGATGAAATTTATTCCCCCGTTGTAGCAATACAAAGTTGCAACACAGTCCCACGATTTGTCTGTTAAGTTCCTAGCAGGTAGTAGAATTGAGAATTCCAAACTACTGGAATAATTCAATTCAAAACCATGGGCTTCAGAAATCTGTGATGGAACGCCATCTACTTCTAAAGAATATAATTCACTAGTGTGATGGAAAGTTCCATTCCATTTCCAATCTAATACTCCATCATCTCCTAAATCGATTGCAGGGGTTATCGGTGCACGTAGTGTAATTGGTTCTAATTTGAACCATTCAAATGTCTTTCCTACACCAATGTTTAGTTGGAGTGTAGTTGCTTGAGCAGGTCCGAAAGAATTTACCAAAACTTGACCACAATTTTTCTCATCCATCGCAGAAGGTTGACTGCCTCCTGATGCTGAAGGATAACCGAGACTCAAAATTGGCTCCCTATGTAAAATTGGAGTGAGGCTTGCGGAGGCATTGCCTGCGCAATCTATGATCACATCGCCGTACGGACGCCATGAAGGTAGCTTGACTTCGAAATTAAATTCAGATGATGAGGGAGCCAAAGAAGGGTCAGTGACCCATTCCGGTATTGATTGAGACATCTGGATTATATCTAGGGTGAGATATTCTGTTATGCCATGGTGTAGGATTCTTATTCTTGGAGTGATTGTCTCATTATCAGTTGAAAGTTCAACTCTAAACTTTAGATGAGAATACTTCCATGCTGCAATGTCCAGATTAAATGGTAGTTCCAAATTTTCATGTCCTTCAACCACATTATCGTTTACATCTAGAACATCAACTGTTACAGCCGTACCCTCAGGTACCCAATACAGTGAACTCATTCTCGCCCAACCTGCCTCATCTGCTTCGATTAGCGGACTGACCCAAGTTCCATTTGTCTGGAATCTATCAATCTCTATTCCAGCGTCATCGATGTACCAGCCATCTTCTTCAATATAGGCGTCGGAGAAGAATGAAAACCTGATTTGAACATTATTTCCCGCTAGGCTAGATATGTCACCACTAACGCGGCTGAAAGTATGGTTTACATTCGATGTACCGCAGCCATTGTTCACGGTTGAACCATCAAAAATACCGTGACCGTAGAATGGAGAATTAGAATTCACTTGGGATAATCTCTCGTAGAATCCTGTGATATTATCACCAAAGTGTTGCCAGGTTATTCCCTCATCTATCGAGGTGAAGATTGCTCCCCCATCCCATGCAGCCTCGGTGCAAACCCAATGACTGAATGTTAATCTAGCTGAAGAGCCAATAGGGATGTGATAGATTGGAGACACTAAATGTGAATATATATTGTTGGAATAAACACCGTCAAGGCTGATCCCCATTCCTTTATTTCCACTAGGCCATGCTGTAGAATTGGGGCCATAACCTGCTGCATTAGAAATGGCTCCAGTCTCCCAAGGAGTGTTACCTCTTTCATGCTCTACACGCCAACCTGATGGTAGAAGTTGTACTGATTCAAAGGATTCAGATTCAGACCATGGGCCATTATGTCCTTCCCAGGTGATATATTGCCAATCATTTGCATAACCTTGTACTGAAAGTGAAGTTGTTGTAGACGAGTCACTGAAATTTTCCAATAGACTCGATTTCATATTCGGGGAGCCAACTGAAGAAAGTACTCTCAAGTCATCTATCATTATTCCCTCCCAGCCATCAATAGCACTACCTCCGTGATTCTTGACACCGTCAGTGGTCACTCTAAATTTCAGCAAAGCATGAGACGCGTTGACGTGTCCTGCTGCCCATGAAGGGAATGGGTGCTGAACATCTCGCCAACCGTATGTTTGTTGATTGTAAGTTGTACCTCCAGATGGAATCCCTAGACCCGGCACACCCGGAAGTGGACTCATTACAGTCCACGTGGTGTTGTTATCCAGTGAAATCATAACTACCATGTTATCATTATAATCGCCTTCAATATCCCAATTGGATGAATATACAAATTCTAGTGGAGCTGCATATCCTGACAAATTTATTGGCACAATAATTGAGCCATCTGCATTTACTGAATATTGACCGCTAGAGTTTCCATGAAACCATGCACCCAATGGTTCACCTTGATTTGACAAATTGAATGAATCGATGAACAAGCCAATATCGCTACCGGAATTATTAGATGTTGTAACAAGATAACGGAACCCGATATTTGTAGCGTTTTGAATATAGGAATCAAGAGAATATGCTTCACTTACCCAATTAGACGAATTACCTGTCCAATTATCAAGGTCCTGCCAATTTTGACCATTGTCGATGGAATACTGAATCTGGGCATCATCTGTGCTATCGAATGAATTCCAGCGGTCGAAAGTCAGGTTGAAGTTTTTTACAACATCAGGGATGGGCCAAAATTTTGAACGAATGTATCCTTGTGAACCAGGAGGAATTGACCCATTACTTCCTGCAACCATATGCCCCGAGGTTGCATTGGTTGGACCATAGGCTACATTCGAGAGGTTTACTGGCAACCATATTTCATCACCGTGTGGAGCCCAAGTAGTAAATTGAGGAGTACTGGTTTCAAAATCGGTCATTTGACCGTAACTGGACTGTGTTGCTAAAGTTAGGTCTCCGTTAGAATTGAGGGAGGAAGTCCCGTTTGATATCCCTACAGAAAAGCCACCTTGTGCATCTGGCGCCCAATATGTTCCATTATCTCCAGCTTCAACCCATTCCGGTTCTATCTCAAAGTTGGAATCTGTTATAGTGAAATTAGAAGGGACGATGAACCCATCATAAGTTGAGTTAGAAGGATCTAAACTCCAGGAATCCGGTGATGAACTGGGCCCTTGCCACACAGAAGTATCCGCTGCTGCCCATGGTGTGAGCAGCATTAGAATTGTGAGGAGTAATGCCTGTCTAATTGGGTCCACCGTCGGTGGACCCATGGTCGGTGGGTTTGAATCTTCGTCTATGATGTTTCGACATCGCGGCTGAAGGGTTGATAGATGGCCCGCGCCACGTAAGGAGTATGGCCGAGCGGACCTTCCTCAATCCAACTCAAGCCAAAGAGGTTGAGGAGCAGTTATTCTCAACCCTAAGGCAACAGGTTGGAAGGAGTGTCCCTATGCCCCTTCCTAGGCAAGACTTCTGGTTAAAGGTCGGTCAATTGCTCGATACAGTCGAGATGGAAATCCACGAAGTATACCGCACAGTGGGCCCTTCTCTGAAGATGCAGACTATTCAAAAAAGGCAAGCGAATATCCGCAGAACCGCTTCAGAACTAGCGAGAAAGCGCCTTGTGGCAATGATGCAACATTCGGCAAGCAAGGAGTTGAGAACAGAAGGTAGTTCCCTAGCACAAGAACTTCCAAATCTAGACTGGTCCCGACACGATCCTGCGGAAAGAGAATTTTATGCAAATGCTACAGAACAGGTTAATCGGTTCAAACAATCGATTAATTGGAATGCTATGCAAATGGGCCTCGCTGCTGAAGAGTTATCACAGAATTTCAAAATGGAAGCGGGAACTACACAGTTGGATTCCTTCGTTCCTGATAGTGGTGGCCTTACAGGTCAAGGACCACCAAGCATTGCCCTTGAAGAGAATTCTAAGCCGCTACCTGATGCTGAAATTGACGAGGAAGAGGAATTGGCTAAAGCAGATGCTTACCCTGAATTAGAGGGTGTGCAATCGGTTGAAGAGCGGCCTATTGCCACTTCGATGGCAGAAGGTAGCAACCATGCAGCAGCAATGGAATTGGCACCTTCTAAGAAGAAAGAAGAGATGGATTTTGATGCTTGGGCTGCGGCTGAAGCAGTTGCGGATGAACCAGTAGAAGTCGTTGAAGAGTATTCAGAGCCAGTAGATAGTCAACTACTGAGAGTTAGAGTATTGCAATCAATGGATGACCCAATCATTACCGCTGATGGTGAAATCGAATTAGGGGCCGGAGATATTTTGTTCTTAGATGAAGCTACAGCAAACTACCTGGTAGATTCTGGTGTCGCTGAAAATGCGGCACTATGAAATTGCAATTTCAGATTGAAATTGTAAATAAAAAAATGATGAGTAGACAGCAAGGTGTAACTTGCTGTCCACTCACCGAGGTTAGCGTAAACGCCTCTAGTCCTAAGGACTAGTTTCAGTTCATCGAGCGCATCGATAATTCGATGCTCACGGTGTCAGGAATTGGGATTCGAGCGACCTGTCTTAGAGCGCTTTCGTCTTTTCCGCTGGTGATATCCATCTCGAGAAGACGCTTGTGAATTCGCATCTCCCAATGATCGTATGTCTCGCTTCCTTCACCATCAGGCGCTTTGCGGACTGGTACCACAAGACGACGTGTTGGTAGTGGAATTGGACCACGTAGACTGATTCCGCCGTTGTCACAGATTGTCTTAATCTGAGTAGCAACTGCATCGATATCTCGATGGTTCTCTCCTGTTAACTTGATGATGGTCACTGCTGCCATGATATTCACCTCTCTTCCATTCGGATCTTAATCCAGTCGGAACTCAAGCCTTTTTCTCTATCTTCATACAGACACCAGCCGCGACGGTCTTACCCATGTCACGGATAGCGAAGCGAGACAATTCAGGGAATGTTTTCATGTCCTCAATTGCCATTGGCTTAGTAGGCTGGAAGCGAACTAGACAAGCGTCACCAGACTTCAAGAAACTAGGGTTAGCTTCTTTTCCGTTCTTGTTTGTCTTCTCTAGAAGTTCCATGAACTTGACAGCGACTTGTGCTGTGTGTGCGTGGAATACAGGTGTGTAACCAACCGATACTGCCTTTGGAATGTCCATAAGCTGAATCTGTCCAACGAAGTGTTCGTCGTGACGAACGAATGTTGGTGCTGAGTCGGTGTATCCTGCAACGTCACCACGGCGGATTTCATCAGCAGCCAGTCCACGAACGTTGAATCCAACGTTGTCTCCAGGTTCTGCCTTAGGTACCATTGTGTGGTGCATCTCGATTGACTTGACTTCAGCGGACTTCTGTGATGGGTTGAACATTACAGTCTTACCAACGTTTAGAGTTCCGGTTTCAATCTTACCAACTGGCACTGTACCAATACCGGAGATCTTGTAGACATCCTGAACTGGTAGGCGAAGTGGCTTGTCAATTGGCTTGTTTGGCATCTGTGCAGCGTCAATAGCCTCGAATAGTGTAGGACCATTGTACCAAGAACACTTGTCGGACTTAGTATAGACGTTGTCGCCGTTAAGGCTTGATGCTGGAATCATTGGAATACGGTCAAGTTGCTTAGCGAAACCTGCAGTCTTCAACAAGTTAGTAACTTGCTCACATGCAGCCTTGTACTTGTCTTCGGACCAGTCAACACCAGAAATATCCATCTTGTTAACGTGAATGATTAACTCAGCAACACCCAGTACCTTAGCAAGGAATGCGTGCTCCTTAGTCTGAGCGTTTACACCATCGTTTGCTGCACATAGTAGAACTGCTGTGTCAGCTTGGCTAGCACCAGTAATCATGTTCTTTACGAAGTCACGGTGACCTGGAGCATCAATGATAGTCCAGTAGTACTTAGGTGTAAAGAATTCTTTGTGTGCGACGTCGATTGTGATACCGCGCTCTCTCTCTTCCTTTAGACCGTCCATGACGTAAGCAAGACCGAATCCAGCCTTACCGGACTCAGCAGCGAGTTTTTCGTTCTTTTCAATAACGTGTTCTTCGATGTGACCGGAGTCCAAAAGAAGACGACCAACAGTGGTCGACTTTCCGTGATCTACGTGTCCAATAAACACAATATTGCGGTGTGGTTTGCTCTTATCTTCCCATTGAGATCCCATATTGCTCTCTCCTTTGCAACTTGCCGACATTCCACCCCTATTTGAAGACCGCGACGCGGATGAGGCTTGAATCAGTAAGAAAACTGGTGACTGAATAGCGCCCAGTGCCTCATTTGTAGATTAAGCGGATAATTAGGGATTCAACTTCTAGGTCGTTTACCTTTTCATTGCGTAAAGTCATGGTCCACTCGCCGTCCTTCCATTGAGACTCACTGAAGTGATAGGAGCCTGTAAACTGCAGCCATACACAATCAGTGTCTGAATCACAATCTCCACTTTGGCGCTGGTCCAATCCCATTGCACTAGTATTTCCTGCTTCTTCATCTGTAGAGTTGAACCCGTAAAGATCTAATTTGGCTCGGCAATTATTAGCACCTGGAACATTGGTACAATCACCATCTTCTTTCAGATAGACCAATTCTCCAACCGCACGACGGATTGTATTTCCTGAATCAAGGTCCTGACTTGCAGGGAACGAGAAATCAATATCTATCGGGCTGTTAGAATTATTACCAGCTATTGCAAAGTCATTCCACTTAGCGACGTAATTAACGTAAACTACAACCTCATCAGTATTACTCAAACCTGCGCCATTAGTTACTGTTAATGCAATTTTATACTCTCCCGCTAAGACTTCTTTCCATTCAACAGTCTCGCCGGTAAGGTCTGCGTCATTCTTCGAATCGCCATCACCATCTTCATCGCGTTCAAGGTCTAGGTCCCAATCCCACGAAGAAATATATTCATCTGAACTACCACCATCTGAATTTGAACCGTCTAGATAGATGGTTGTAGTTGCCAGTAGGTTCTTGTTAGAAGTACTCTTATCCATCTCACAAATGTAAGTCAAATAGTAACTTCCCGAATTTACGCTATCTCCGTCACAATCACTCATTGGTGAATCTGAACCTGCATCGGCAGTAGGGTCTACAGCATCTGCATCGATTACCTTGACTGTACGGGATTGTGAATTTGAATTAGTCCCGTCTGAAACTGTAAGTTTGACTTCGTAACTACCTGCGTCTGGATAAGACCAGGTGACTGTTCGTCCCGTGTCATCATAAGCACCATCACTATCAAAATCCCACTTGTAGGTAAGTGATGCACCAGAAGGAAGAGAAGCTCCCCCATCAAAATCAATATCCATGCCTGTTCTGATGTTCTTAGCAGGGTCGTAATCGAATATCGCTTCGACAGCAGAAGAGGATGCTTCGTCATCAGACATGCACCCAGCGAGGCTGGCTGAGATGAACAACAGGGCCATTAAAATAGGTTTCATCACTATAGCGAGAAGACATAGTACCATTCAACCCTTGCCCTTCTTGACCCATCAATCAGAACGAGAATAGGGATGTTTGACGGTTTCCAGAAAGCAATTCTTTCGCACTCCACCCGAATGCTTCAGTAATTCTGCCAAAAGCAGTGGCTAAGCGGTCTGCATAGTATTGGCCATCATATTCAGTCACAGGGTCTTCCTCCAACCAAGGCTGTATTTGCATAGGCCGGTTTCTTGCATTGGTAACAATGTATGATACTTTCATCCCAGGAGTGAAAGGAAGTCCTTTCTCTATCAATGCCTTTGCGGCATTGACCTGAATCATTGAATCTGGATTTGCATAATCTTTAGTGAAATTCCAACCTCCCTTACCATCGTTGGCTTTTTTGTCCCAACGTCCTTTACAGGATTTACTCATAATCAGGTCACGGACCGGAACTTCTCCATTCTTGGCGGCAGAAATTGTATCGATTGCTAGATTGATTGCTGCCTCTGAATCATCATCCAAAACATACCGGAACATCTGTTTCAATCCATCGGTGAGGTACCTGAATGAATCTGACCTTTGGGTTTCGTATCCTTTGATCATCATCTTTTCTTTTGGCCAAACAACTTGACCGACGTATCTCTTCTTTGCACCATGACTGAAGAAAACTGAAAGCCCGGTCTCAAATTCAAGTTCGGCGCTTGCTTCACTGAAACGCTGCGCAGTGCTGTGGCCGAACTCAATCATAGTATCATACGGGTTTTCGACGCCTTCGACTGGTGTCTTAACGAAGATTGAATCTGTATCTGAATACACAACATGTTGGCCTTCATCACCCAATTTTTGTATTATTGATTTGATATTCTGTCTGGCCCAGGCTGTGATTGATTCTCCTAGTTGGCGGTGAGTGAAACGATAGAAGCCGCTTGCAAAAACACCGTAAAAAGAATTCATCAATATTTTCACAGCATATTGCATCTGGTCATGATAAGACTGGGTTGACTCGTCCTTAGCATCCCGCATTCCTGCTTTGTGAACATCTCTTTGAGCCATCAAATCTTCTAGCAATGTCGGAACCATTCCTCTCCTGCCACTCTCGTTACGGAATTTCGCACCAGTTGGGGATTCATACTCTTGTTCGTCAGCATCTGGCTGGTCAGTACTACTCTCGTCAATACGCGTGGTATAGCAAATATTTTTGCCAATCATAATCGAAGGGTACATCGATTTGAAATCGAGAATTGCAACCCAGCGATGTAGTCCTGCTTCTACATCGTGCACATATCCTCCTTCGATTTGACTTTCTTTTTTGTCGGCTGAACCAGTCAATGGAACTCCAATTGCAGTCCTATCTGCCATACGAATAACCAGTGAGTCAATCAATTGTGATGTCGTACCATTTGCACTAGTATCGAGTGGAACCTTTGCAACTGCTGCTACTGCTTCTTTGCGACGGAATGCTTGGATTTTATGCATTATGTCTAAGGGTAATTCTGCGTCACGCAGACAGTATTCTACCACTACATCGGGACGAGCAGCCCACTCTTCGTCCATCTTTGAAGCATCAACATCCATCTTTTGCATTTCTTCATCATCAGGAAATAGTAAGTTTGAGACAAATTTCAGAGTTTCACGTTGTGGTCTGAGGGCTTGACGTGCTTGCCACCAAGCGTCCATCACACATCGCCCGCCTAGATTCCACGCCCTAGCAGTACCTCTAGTTGGATACAAGGTGTCTCTTCGTCGCCCCTCTTCAGAAGTAGATACTCGGCCCCAGCCCATCGTTGCGATTTTCAGGGATTTGTCACGTTTTGAGAGAAGATTCGCTCTATCTGAAATACGGCCCATGTCGAAATTATCAATATTGTATCCTGTGATAATATCAGGGTCATTACTCCTTACCAGTTGAGTTAATTCTCGAAGAATTGATTCCTCATCACCATCAAATGTATGTCTTGTCCTTTCCCCTGTACCCATGTCTTCGATTACAGCAGCTGCACACAGAATTGTATCATGTGCAATCGATGTTTCAAGGTCAAATGAAAATATCTTGAAAGGCGCTGGGAAAGGCTCGCAGTGACGTGCTTCTTCCATAGTGATTTCTAGACAGATGTCAACGGGGTGGTCGCTCTCAACAACTTCCCCTTCTACACTTACGTGCATTGAAAGGTCGCCATCTAAGAAGAAGCGATTTACGAAGGGGATGTCTCCTGACAAAATTGTCCAGCTACCCTCGAGTTCTTTTCTCAGTTTAGGAACCATGAATGGTTGACCAACAAATACCTTCCAAACAGGCTTTATTCCTAAGTCGGTCCATTTCATTTCAGGACCTTCGATTGCAACGACTTCTTCGGCAATCAACAGATGATCTGTGCCGGGTTTCCTTGTTTCATCCCATCTGCCAATAGGAGTAATCTCAAACCACGGTTTGACGCCGTGTACTCTAAGCAATACGGACTCACTGCTACGTGCCCTTGCCCATAATTCCATGACTGTAGAATCGCCTACAGATGCATACCTGCCGGTGATGATTGCAACATCACCACTCCAGCGCATGTTACACCGTGAAAGTCGATAGGACAACAACTTGTCGAAAGTGCACATTCAATGAAATTGCGCACAATCATTGAATACCGGCGGGCTCTGGTACGTCACGATGAGCGAAGCACCGGTCGATTGGGACTCACTAACATTCTCGATGACCGAGACTGATAACATGTACATTGCAAAGACCACAATCGATGCACCATGGGAGCCAGGAGAGATGCATCCTTACGGAAATATCTCAATTTCACCTGCTGCTGGAGTGATAAATTACGGACAAGGACTGTTTGAAGGAATGAAAGCATACCGCACCGCTGCTGGAAGAGTTGTATTATTCCGCCCAGAAGAAAATGCTAGGCGTATGCAGAGAGGTGCAGACCGATTGAAGATGCCGCCGGTTCCTGAATCGATTTTTATCGATGCAGTAGAGCAGTGTGTTCAACAAAATTCTCGCTGGATCCCTCCAATGGGTAAAGGCGCTCTATATGTGCGACCCCTGTTGAATGGAAGTGGGCCAGTACTTGGAGTTGCACCAGCTCCTGAATACACATTCATGATTTACGTAACACCTGTAGGCCCTTACTTCAAAGGCGGAATGTCTTGCATCAATTTGCTGATTAGTGACGAACACCATCGGGCTGCACCTGGCGGTTCTGGGGGAGTTAAAGCAATAGGAAATTATGCGCCGGGAATGATGCCATCAAAGAATGCAAAGGCAGCAGGTTATGCTGAAGTCATTTACTTGGATGCTGAAGAACACAAGTATGTCGAGGAGGTCGGTGCTGCAAATTTCTTCTGCCTCAAAGATGGAGTATTGTATACGCCTGAATTAACAGGGACTATTCTTCCTGGAATCACACGTGATTCGATCATACACCTAGCGCGACACATGGGCTATGAAGTGGTCGAAAAGAAGGTCCCTGCAGAATTTGCTATGAGTGCTGAAGAAGCATTCTGTTGTGGAACTGCAGCAGTAATATCGCCAATCGGTTCAATCACACTGGGTGACAAAACCGCCACCTACTCGGACGGTTCAACCCCAGGAGAGTTGACTTTGAAATTGTATGATGCTCTAACAAATATACAAAATGAAGTTGATGAAGACCTCTTTGGATGGGTTCACCCTGTACCTGGGCTTAGCTGAATACAGAGTTGTCACTTAGCAAGTCATTGCAAAGGACCCATCTCGGATTATTTGTTGAATATTCGTTGTAACAAATTTCGATTCCCAATTCGATCTATTTCCCTTTGCAACAAAGTATTTTGTTCAGTTTTTTCTTTTAGTTGCAGCGACAAATTGTCCAAGTCGGTTTGTAATTTTTGAGCAATTTTATTCTCGCTCAGAGTCTCAATTAACTGTTCGATAGTAAATTGTTCAAAATCAATTATCGGGATTTGAGATTGTGGTACATTCTTATTTATCTTCAAATCTTCTAATTCCAGATATAGTTCAATATCATCTATCGAATGGTTACTTTTTATCCTTTTTACATCTCCTTTACTGATATTCCCAGAAGTGGATTGATTAATCAAATCTTTTTGAATTGGAGTAAGGTTTTCTGGCATAGTTTGGTTATTCCCCCTCATTTCTGCAATGAAATCCTCGTTTCCCAGAAGGTTATTTAGATCCTCTTGTAACTTTGATTTGCAATGTTTTGTCGAAATCGACATTTGTAAATCGCCTCTCCCTGCAGCATTAGTGCAAAGTATACGCGCCCGTTTATCTAGGTTACACAATGATGAAACTGAATATAAAAAACAAGCTAAGGTCAGTTTTTGAGGATATGTTTCGGGCGAATCATACTCGTCTAAAAATTTACCATCCTTACTAGATTTGAGACTAATTCTGATTCGCGAAGCTTGTTTTTTAGGTAAACTACTATAACTCAAACCTTTTATTTCTCTATCTGCATTTTTCATTCTATCGACATATTCAATCGCCTTCTTAACAACAAGATTGAGGTTGTTAAAACTCATTGAAGAAAAGTCCGCTAGGTCGGAGATAGGGGCTGACATATCAATAAATGCACATTGTCCTTTAATAATCGTTGCAAAACCATTCGCAATGAATGATAAATTGTAATTAGTATTGGATATGAACTAATTTAGGCACTCTGTCCTGACCGGACATGATTGCATAGAAATCATTCCCGCCGTTCGTTGAATCCGTTGTTACATATTCAACGCCATTAATTGTTCCAACTTCCGATATGCTTTCAGTTGCAATATCATATGAAATGAATACCTCTTGTTCAGCAACAGAATCCCAGGCATAACCGTAAATTAATCCGCTATCAAGATTAATTTCAAATCCGTTTGGACTCGTTAAATCTTCATTTGAAGATGACAGAACTGTTGATGAAGAAATGGAGAAATCTAAGACATCAATTGTCAGCATCGAATATCCACCGCCTGTATTTCTCACATTAAGATAGTAAAAGTTACCATCAAAGGCGGATGCCCCATATGCAACTCCCTCTACATCCTCCATTTCGGTGTACTGAGTTACCATCGCAGTAGATGGATCAACCGTTACGACATATTTGATTGGAGGCTCGGTATTTGGTGGCTGACCAGGAGTAATTGGCCCCCCACTGTTGGAATCATCTGATGCATAGGCATAGATGATGTTCTGCGAATCGTCGTATTCCATTCCGGCAACGTTGTCTAGTTCGGGGTGATTCGAGAAGTCAAATTGTGTCATGGTAAACTGACTTGGATCTGCTACAGACACATGAACTAGATAATCTACCGAACCTCCACGCATGCTAGTAAAATATTCACCATTCTGGTAAGTCGCAATTCCAGTAACATATTCTATCCCGGTCAATTCGACCAAAGGAGTTACAACACCATTTGATGGATCTATTGAGATAAAGTGTTCTACTTCGGCTATACTATCCCATGCATATCCATACAATAGATTACTAGTACAATCGATTTCGATGCCGCCAATGTTGGTAAGGTCTGGATTAGCAGATAGGTCAAATGACACCATTGTAGAACTGAAAGTTCCATCTCCACTTCCGCAATCCGAAGTTTCTGGTTCTGGCTCTGGTTCTGGCTCTGGTTCTGGCTCTGGCTCTGGTTCAGTATCATCTTCAGAATTCGCCCCATCATCTGTAGTTTCATCCAAGCAACCTGCAAGTGGTGCTGAAAGCATAATCAAACAAAGTAGTAAGGTTATCCAACGACTCATGTTAACACGTGTTTCAGTTTTAGTAAATATCTTTGCCGTTAACTTTAGGTATTTTTAGATAAAATACGTGTGAGACTTGTAATGTCATAATTTAAACGGTGTTCACAAACAGTTGCCTAAAATAATTCTCAGTACGAAAATTAGTTTGGATTTACATATGCGTATTATGAGTGATGCTCGTGGTTGTGTGCATCTTCCAAAGCTCCACACCACCATTCAATGTATCCACGTTTGTGAAATACATCTCTCCTTTATACTCTACAAATGATGGGCTATAAATTGAGCTTGGAGAAACAAGACCCTGAATCAACTCAGTGCCAACTGAAGTACCGTCACTCTCGAAGATTTTCCACTCAGAAGAACTAGAATCAAAGGCTACAAAGTAGAAATGGTTTCCAAACACTGTGAGGTGCTTCGGGCTACTGGAGTAGAAGCCTGGTAAAATATCAACTAAAAGTGATGTGTTAGTTGGGGTGCCATCTGTGACCCACAATTCACTCCCATTGTCATAATTATCCGCCTCGAAATATAACATGCCTTCAAACTCAAGGAAACTATCAGGCCAACTCGAATCTTGAGAAGAACCTACGTGGATGTCTACAAACATAGACGTCCCCTCCTCAGTACCATTAGTGCTCCATAATTCCCAGCCATATGACCCATTGTTACCCATGAAGTACAGCTCGTCGTTAAACACCACTAACGGGCTCTGCGCACCAACGCCGTCATCTAAGCCATTCAAATTAGTCAATAGGTTCGTTCCAGCCGATGTACCATCTGTGCTCCATATTTCCCTTCCAATAGTGGTTAAAGATTCGAAATCATTGGAAGAAGCAGTGAAATACAACTTTCCGTCATAAACTTCAAAATTGCTCGGATAAGAACTGTTGCTGTCAAAAATAAAGATATCTTTGACAAGGTAAGTGCCAGAAACATCTCCGTTTGAGGTCCAAAGTTCATACCCATAATCGCCATCATTTGCCATGAACCACACGGCGTCATCGAAATAGGTCATTCCTGTTGGGTTACCACTGTCTGGGCCTGGGTAAATATCTTCAAGTTGGTAGGTCCCGGTTACAGTGCCATCTGTGCGCCATAATTCAACTCCGTCAACTCCATCGTTTGCACTGAAAATCAAAGACCCATTCAATTCAACGAAATCTTTTGGTGATGAACTACCACTTCCGGAGTTTATGTCCAAAAGCATAGAGGTTCCTTCCGGAGTTCCGTCGCTATACCAAAGCTCGTAACCATGAACACCGTCAGTTGCCGTAAAGTAAAGCATATCTCCGAATTCAGTGATGTATAGAGGATATCCATCGCCTGACGGATGTATGTCCTTCACCAATGAAAAACTCCAAGTCGAACAAACAGTCATTGATTGGTCGATTTCACCGTCTTCTAAAATGCCGTTAGCAGCAACACCTGTGCCGTCACCATTATCCAAGCCGTACATTACAACCATCCCTCCCGCTTTACAGCCAAATGATGCATCTGCTGGACCTGCTGAAGTCAGTTTATTTGTTGCAGAAAATGGGTTTGTGTTTGCACCATTGCAGACATACTGTGTAGAGTCTACCTCGTTTGAATCTAGAATAGAATCGTTATTGAGGTCAACTCCTGATTCAATCATGACTCCCCCGTTTCCACAATTTGCTCCTACAGAAAATGGATTGGTTACGACAAGTGATCGTAGTCCATCAGATCCTGCGGGGCCCTCTTGACCAGGAGCCCCGTCTGAACCATCTTCTCCATGACAGATTTCGACATTAGTTGCTATTTCTAATGTGTCAAGAGTTCCACTACCATCTTGGTCAAGGCCGATATTGAATCGATTTCCTCCGTTTTGGCAAAGAGTACTACCTGCTACCATGATAATCGTTGATGAGCCATCTAATCCGTCTGCGCCAACCATACCATCGGCTCCTTGGATTGCTATGGTCTCCCACCCTGTTGTTTTGCAAACCTGAAATTCGTTTACGTCTTCTACGTAATATAAACGACCATTAGTTACCGCATCACACGTAGGTAAATCTGCTGCTGTACCTGCAAAATGAACGTTCCAATCGTTCAATTCAGTGTCCTGGGTCTGTGGAGGTTCAGCATCGACTTCCTCGTCTCCGCCAAAGCACCCAGAAAGTGAACACAGGGTAATTATCAGTGTAAGCGCTATGGCTCCTATTCGATTCATAAATTTCTCACTTTACTGAGGGTTATTCAATAATAGGGTCGTTAATGGCGACCTTTGATTAGATATTTACAATTCAGTTTCCAATTAACTTGTAATCTTCAGAAAGTGGTGTAGCTCCAGTTTCCATGGAGATGATTTGACCATCTTTGAAGCGCATGAAAGACATGACAGCTTCAGAATCTGAGTCGTTAGCAAAGTGTACAATCGAATGTGCAACTCCTACCTCATCGTTTTCGAAAAGAATTCGGTTGTGTTCTGAAGTTGGTGTATTGTTACCGCCTACGAAGCCCAAAATATCTGACTTGCTCATGGTCATGCCACCAACGTGTGGATTGAATACACATTCATCGTGAATCAAGTTTGCAAGTGCGTCGACATCTCCGTTATCCCAGGCTTCATTGTATGCTGCTATGATAGACATAAATCGGCGAGTGGCCTCCTTGATTTAATACAGTCGGATAAGCGTTCAAGAGGTTATATCGATTAGAGATACTCAATTGAAAATTTTGAATAATTAAAAAATATCAACTTTTGCTGGGAATAGATTGAAATGAAGAACTGAAGAGGCCGCAACATGAACCCTCAATTACAGAATATGCTTATGCAGGACGGGATAATTGTTCAGCAAGATACGGAAATGGCAAATGTTTTGCTAAATGTTGATACGGCTAACAACTACAATGTGTTCGGCGTTACAGGGCAAAAATTGGGAACTGTTTCTGAAGAAAGTGGTGGCGCAGGAGGATTTATTCTTCGTCAGATGTTCAATTCTGCAAGGGCATGTAAATTGAACATTTTTGATAACCAAGGACAGAAGATCGGAGAAGCGAATAAGCCATTCCGATTTATTTTTTCAGAAATGGTCGCATCCTATGGCGATGCTGAAGTTGGACGTGCTAAGCGTGTTAGTCTGTTCACAAGGAATTACACAATATCAGTTGGTGGGCAAACACAATTCAGTATTAGTAGCAGTCTTTTCCAATTTAAAAGATTTAAATTCGACGTGATGAGAAATGGTATGGTTGTCGCTTCTATTCAGAAGAAATATGAGGGATTCATGAAAATGGCATTCACTCAAGCGGATAACTTCTCCATCCAATTCTTTGACAAAAACCTAACTTTAGAGGAAAGGTATGCGCTATTTGCAACATTATTCCTAATCGATTTCGATGTCTTTGAACAGAATTGATCAACTATCGGATTCTTCCAACAGGACTCCGACCTTCTCAATTCTTCGAAGGATCCGGTCTAGGTCGCCAAGAGATTTTTTCTTGAGCATACTTACATCGCTACCGATTAATCGATGACCCAATGGGAGCCTACCTCCTAGTAAATTGAGAAGTAACATTTGGCTCCTTGGCTCCATTCCTTTCAAGGCGCGTGCGATAGTTTCAGGTTTACAATTACCTTTCTTGAGATTTTTGAGAATCGAATTTGGAACAGATAGTCGCTCAAAACCGCCTTTCTTTAACATCCAATCTTCACCCCTTCTGGTGTATTGAGTAGTCATTGCCGACCATAGCGCAGTAGAGAGCCGGTCCGTCCTCGCTACGCGCTCGACTAAGCCTGTGCTACGGAATCTCTCAAGGATTCTACCCACACGTGGTTTGGGGCCTTTGAGAATCCTTGCAGCTTCATCAATCGAGATAGGTGGTCCTGAGTTGAGTAACATTTCAAAAATTTTGACTGAAAGGGATTCTGGGTTGATTTCCTTTCCAGGTCTTTCCCCGAGTAATCCCATATCTGCCATGAATCTAGACAACTCACTCTCGCCTTCTTCGAGAGGACCCCATTCTTTGATTCTAATCAGTGCACTAGGTTTCCCATCAGGTGGCAATTCGATTGCCATAGCAACATTTTTTCCGCGATTCCAAACCTGATCTAAAAGTTCTAATCTTTGTGAGTGGATTAGTTGAGCTCTTACCTTCATACTCGTTACTGCTTTGGTGATTGAACCCCCAACCAAATAGTAAGACCTCCAACCTTTGCCAGAAGATGTAGATACAAGACCTGCCGAAACCAAACGCGCAAAGTGATGATGGATTGCAGCGGGAGTAAGTCCTAATTCATCGGCTAACTCACGGGTTTCATAACCTCTACTTGGATTATTGAATAGATGTTCAGATAGGATTCGATGAATGGGAGAAAATACGCCATCATCTGTAGTTGGCTCGCCTCTGCGCCTGTGAAGACAAAGGGTATCGATAATCCATGAAACTAAGTTTTCACGATTGTTCTTACTCGCAGGTAATGGAATCTCATCGAGGCGAAGGTCGAACATATGAGTGACCGATTGACTAGAGGTCTTGAACAATGCGCAACAAACGTCGCTTGAGAGACGATTACTGAATCATTGTCTTTCATCGGACCATTCGTAATCGAGTGGCCTAGAGTTTTGCCACTCTTGTGCATCGATTAGGTGAGGGGCCATTTCCAAACGGTCTTCACGCATTATTCCACGACGACGCAATACTTTGACTGCAGAGTGTACCGTTGCGCGAGAACGGCCTATTCTTCTTGCTAAAGATGCTTGAGAGCGAGGTATTCCATTGATTTTGATATCGTTGATAATTGTCCTCTGAACTAAAGAAAGCCCGATTGGCATTTTCTTGGCAGCCTCATTCTCTCCTACATCCATTCCTCTTAGAACCTCAACTTGTGAGGGTGCACCTGCGAA
>CACLCM010000007.1 GCA_902605365.1 uncultured Candidatus Poseidoniales archaeon
ACTGGATGGAATCCGATTACAATCACTCACAGAATTACAGAAGACCAAACATTGTGGGATGCATCAACGGCAAATCCATCTATTCAACTTGAAATGAAAGTAAAGGGAGATAGGCAGCAAACTTCTCCGTTTACGGTTAGTGGTGAAATTGCTAACTTTTCATTAGAACTTTCAGCAGAAGGCGACACTCGTGTAGAATTGCCAATTGACCCTGCATCTTGGGATGAATCATTCCAAGCAGGAGAAGATGGAATGCCTGCTGCAGCGGATGATGAAGGATTGTTGCCAGGATTCTTATTCACATCAGCACTTGCAACAATGACGCTCGCTGCAGTCTACCTACCTAGCAGGAAAGACTCAGAGGACACTCGAGATAGAACTTGAGTCTAGGGCCACAACGCTCTGCTCTCCAGAGACCAAGTTCTTGACACTACATTGACCGTTTTCAAGGTCCTGTGGTCCAACGATTACTACATTGCTAAATCCGTTCTTCGAAGCCCAATCTAGGGACTTGCCGATATTCTTGCCTCGCAGATCTAACTCGACATTATTTCCTGCATTTCGCAATTCTTTCACTATGGCAAGAACAGCGTTTGTATCGATTCTAAATGGTAGCATCAGAGTTGTAGTGGCAGGAGTCTCACCGGGAACTACCTCGCTGCGACCTGCCCTCTCTGCTTGAGCTTCGAGTGCCAATAGAACTCTATCAAAACCTAATCCAAAGCCGCATGACGGGTCTAAATCTTCCAGTCCAAATAGGTGTAGTAGACGGTATGACCCTCCACCTAGAACCTGTCCTTCTCCGCCAAGTTCTGCTACATTGACTTCGAAAACCATGCCGGTGTAGTAATCCAAACCTCTGGCTACGCAGAGGTTTACTTTGAGTGAAGGTGGGGTTGGAGCTAGGGATTCTAGAGCGCTGAGCAATTGCCTCAACTCATCTAGAGATTCTAGAGGCACACCCATACTTGTCAAAATCTCTCTAGCCGAATCAAGTGTCTCAATTCCACCATCTAACTCTGAAAGACTGCGAAGGTCTTGAGTTGCAGATGAATCAATGCCATTTTTTGCAAATAATTCAGACAAGCCATCCCAGTCACCTTTGTCAAGAAGACGCATAGCACTAGCTACTGGTGCTTCTGGCTCACCTTCTTGCGAAAGGCCCAATCCAGTCAAAATGTCACGTAGTACACCAACATGACCGATTCTTACCTCATAGTCTTGCAAACCGCAGCCATCGAGCATATTGATTGCTAGAGCAACTACTTCAGCTTCGGCAAACGGACCATTAGCACCGATGAGTTCAGCACCGTACTGGAAGAACTCACGATATCTTCCCTTCTTAGATTCCTCATATCGGAAACACTGTCCGAAATAAGACAAACGAAGTGGTTTGGGAGAACTACGCATTTCTTCACTGACCATTCTCATTACGGGAGCGGTTAGTTCGGGGCGCAAAGTCAAGGCTCTGTCAGATTTGTCTTGGAAAGCATACAATTGCTTTACAACACCAGGTCCTGACTTAGCAGTAAACAGATCTAAAGTCTCAAAAATAGGTGTCTGGACACGCTTGAAACCATGAGATAGCGCCTTAGATTCGAGTAAATTCTCGAAGGCTAATCGCCTGCTCATAACTTCCGGGGTGAAGTCCCGGGTTCCGCGTGGTCTCTGTACCATCACTATGTGGGGAGTACATCGAGCATTTCAGATGAACGGCTAACCTTAGGGCTAATGTGGCGGTATTGGTGGCTAAAGAAATGATTCGCACACTCATTCAGATTCGGAGATGTCTCCTGACAATTCTTCTAAGTCAGGCGCTTCAGGTACACCTTCCAACGGTGCATCAAGTCTCGACATCTTTTCGACTAACTCCCAATCGGGTTCGCTTGGAGAATCTGTAGAGGTTACTGGCTGCTTCTCTAATTCAACCGGCGGAGCCTCCTCTCTTTCAACTGGCTTAATTGGAACATCGATACCTAATTTGTTCCATAAGTCAGCAGATGTTTCTTCATCCAAAGACTTGCCAGAACGTTCTTGTTTCTCTTTTTGTTTCATATCAAATTCTCTTTGTAGAGTAGTTTCGATTTCGACCTGAGCCTCTATTCCTGCCCAAACTTTTGCTTCTTCAGCATCTTCTTCTTGCTGTTTCAAAATCTCTAAAGCACGCTTACTTGGCTTATCGAACAATAACCAAAACCAACGGACTATTGGAATCAGTATTATGGCAATTGCCAAACCTAAGCCTATCCATTGGAACATACTAATTCCAATTAATGAACCTCTCTGGCCAGATGTTCCCAGCCAGGTGGGTAATTTCCGACTGCAACAACTAATTCGTCGTCTCCACCCGGTAGCATCGAAATATCTACTTCTGCGCCTTCAGGTACATTCCTGAATAGAGGACGCTGAATCAACTTCTTGTTCAACAATAGGAATCCTCCAGCAACTACTCCCCAGAATAGTAGGATAATTGTGATTCCGTTAGGATTAGACGGGTTCCAAACATCAGGAGTGTTTGCAATCATATCTCCGAAGTATGATACTATGAGAACTGTAAACAATACAGGGAATGCAAGATACATCAGAATATCCCACCATCTTCCAATCCAGATGTCGTTGTCACCAGTATTGATGAAATCGTCACGGAATGCAGAAACACCGACTCCTAGGTATCCAGATAGTCCTGGTGCAGATTCACCGGATTCGACCTGAGCACGCCACTTCTGGTATCCATACTTCCAAATTGTGAAAGCGATGAATAGACCGCTAAACATCAAACCATATCCCCAAATGTGGTCTTGAACCTCAAGGAATTGTGGGAATGCTGTGCCATCAGGAGCGATTGTGATCCATAATATTGCAGAAGGTAATCCAAAGATTAGGATTGCAATCGAAGTCAAAAGAACCGACTTCTCACGCTCATAGCCATGGTCAACGAAGTTTCGTACACACAGTTCAACTGTAGAAATCATCGATGTCAATGCAGCGAAAGATAACGCTAGGAAGAATCCACTCATCATCACCCATGCTCCAATTGAGCCTCCAGGTGCTTGAGCGAATACTTCAGGCAAAGCAAGGAATGTGATTGCTGAAGAACCATTGGTAACAGTATCTAGTGGATTATCTGAAACTGCAAAGATTGCAGATAGTACAGTTAATCCTGCGATGATTGAAATCGAATTGTTTGCTAATCCCATTGTGAATGCGTTTAGAGTAGTATCCTCGTCCTTGCGCATGTAAACGGAGTAAGTAATTGCCATTCCCATTCCTGCTGAACACGACCATGCCGACTGCGACAGCCCGTTTATCCAGATTGCTGGGTCACTGAGTGAACTCCATTTTACTGTAAACATGAACAAGAATCCATCCAGAGTTCCATCCGACATGTCCATCCACAGTGACAATCCTAAGGACATGAACAGAAGAACGAATAATGATATCATCAAAATTACGTTTACCTTCTCAATAGCTTTAGCACCCTTCCAAATTGCTAGTAATGTAATTGCAATAACCAAAAACTGGAAGAAAATTACGTTGCCAGAGGATTGTAGGAATTCGTTCCACACGAGTTGTGTATCTACATCATCTCCAACCAAACCATTGCTAACACCTAACTGGAAATATTTCAGACACCAACCTGCAACAACAGCATAGTAGAATCCAATCGCTGTTGAAATCCATGCTGTCCAAAGTCCCATCCAAGCGAAATGTTTTCCTGCGAAAATACGGAATGTACCAATAGTTCCCGTTCGACTTCTCTTACCTAATGCGAACTCTGCAATTACCAGAGGTATAGACCAAGCAAACAAGAAGATAAGCCATGGAATAAGGAAAGTTCCTCCTTCGTTAGCACCAACCATTCTAGGGAATCGCCAAATATTTCCTGTACCGATTGCGGCACCTATAGCAGCGAAAATGAGTCCCATTCTTCCGCTGAACTGGTCGGATTGGCTCATGAGGAGCCCTCCTCCAATACCTCGGCTTCGATTAATTCGGTGGCACTGACAAGTTCAGCCAGCACCTCTTCTTCATCTTCCATCATCATTCGAAGACAGACACCAAGTCCTCCCCAAACAAAGAATGCAACAGTCATGAATAGCATCATTGAGCCCAAGACATTTCCAAATGGTGCTCTATATTCTATCTTCATTTCAAAATATTGTGAATTAGTCGGATATTCAATTTTCTGAGTTCCACCAAGTGTAGAGATCATAGCTTTCACATGCAAGACTCCATTTTCATCATCGCCTACTGGGAGGTTTGCAACTACCTTGTAGCCTTGACCTGAATCGTTGAGTAAATCACAAGTTTCTCCTTTCACAACAGAGAATTCTGTATGTGACCAACTCTCTGTGAACCATTCCTTCGGCCCGTAATCTGATTGTTGCCTACTTGGCTTTACCATGCGGTACATCATGTGTGAATTTTGTTTATTCAAATCGATTGCAAATGCATTATCTAGACACATCTCTACAGGAATGTCTCCTGACTCAGGGATTACTGGTTCAATTATGACTTGATTTCGAACGATATTATTCATTTCTAAATCCGCTCTTTCCCTTGGGTTATCTGCAATCTTAATCATGTAAAATGCAATACCGTTATTCCTTACTGCAATATGGTCAACATCATCTTCGTGCTGATGGAATGCAGTTCCAATTTCCATTGTATAACAGTAAGAGCCGTGAACACCATAGTGCCAATCACAGAAATCACCAGTTGTTGGATACAGGTCTGAAGATTGCATGTTAGTGTAATCTGTCATCTCTGCCATTTGGTCGCCGTGATAGACGAGTTGGTCGTGGTCTGTTGTCTCACATCCTGTGCAGTGGCCCCATGGATACAGCACTAATTCGGAGTAGGAATGGTAAGTCAGGGTAGCCTTGAACTCTGAAGCCCCGTCGTTGTTATCATCATTCATTTCAGTCATATCCTGAATGAACTTGGTTTCAGGCTCGGAATTACCACCAGCCCAATCCTCATCGGTTTGGCCATCATTATCATCATCTTCACCGTCAACATTGTCTTCATTGACTAGACCGTCTCCATCGTTATCTGTTGTATCATAAGGCCCGGTGTAAACGTCATTATTGGTAATCCCTGCTTGTTCATCTTCAGCAGGAGTACAGGTTCCTGGAATAAGTGGGACTGTTGCGCCTAATGGCCATCCCCATTCGAACTGATAGTTACGATTCAAATCGACTCCGTCACAGTCTTCATCAACTTGCTCGTTAGGGTCAGGCAGTGGCTCAATCCCATTATTGCGCAGATTCTTTCTCCATCCTCCACTAGGACAAGATTCCCAAGAAGGCATTGGACAGAACTCTTCTCTGTCGTATTTTTGTCCATCAACATTCAATAATGGAATTAGATAAATTTCTCGATTATCGACAAGATTTGTCAATTCTACTTCACTAAAATCTTCGTCGACTCCAAAGTCTCCAGGGTTACATGGCTTACCATCGCCATTGCTATCTTGCCATTCAGGCTCAAGAGCTAGGCAATCGCCATCGTCATCGACTTGACCATCACCATCTGCATCGCCCCATGGATCTTCATCGATTAGGCCATCTCCATCATTATCAACAGGGCCGCCACCATAGTAGTGAGCAACGGTTTCCATAAAGAGGATAGGAACTTGGAAACTCATCCATTCTCTTGCGTGGTGGTTTCCTACAATCATGACATCTGGACGGTCAGGATAGTTTCCATTGTCGCCGTTAAATGCGTTGTAATCTCCACCTTGAACATCACCTGTAATCTTCAACCACGGTGAAGAATAACCGTAATGCCAGCCTTCGTATGTATCCGCAGTGGTCTCTTCGCCTCTTGCATTTATTCCACCGTTAAGGCCTTCATGGAATTCGAAAATTTCAGGGTTTTCTTGGGCTAAGACCATCATTCTAGCTTTCATTGTCTCGTAGGAGTGGTACTCTTTGAATTGCAGTACCTCGTCTCCGCCCCAAGGGAATACATATTCGCACACAGGGGTTCCTTCCCCAGTGACTTCACAGGAAATATAGTCGCCATCTTCGTCCCATATCTCCCAAGGATCTGCTGCGCTTGGCTCTTCGTCTTGGGCTGCAGATGAAATCACAACGGGAGAAAGTAGTGATAGCAAAAAGGGTAGTAGAAGAATCGTAAGAGATGTCTTTCTGGATTCGAAACGCATGGCTATCAACTTGGCCAAACCCTCCCCCCTCTTCAAAGCGTCGTGTCTATGAATTAGCCCCCCTTAGGGGGCTGTCTGCAAAAAACATAGGGAAAACAACATCGTCTCTAGAGGTTTGCCAATTACCATGCAGATAGTAGTAGATGCGATTCCTGGCCATGACAAAGAGATTTACGGGGTGAGCGTTGAAAGCGTTTTGACAGTAACTTTACTTGCGATTTTCATCCTTATCATACGGGAAATTAGCGGATACGTTATCCCGCGTATTTTTGGTAATTTAAGATTGGTCAGCGAGGTTGCACGTGATGCCCTCAACGGCTCTGGTAAAGCGCTCGGAGTAGCTGGTGGATGCTGGGCAAGTTTGTATTTGTTTGAGGACATGGATTGGCTAGCCTCAATATTAACGCTGGTTATGGTAGTAGCATTGGTTGTAACCGCATTCAGATTTGTCGGTATAATTCATGCATTTGTCTTATGGACGGATGATGATGGAGAATTGGATGGTTCCCAGAAGACTGTGGTTTCAGCTGCAGAAAGTATCATGCGATTTTTGATTGTCATTTTTGGAATGGTTTTCATCGCAGATGCTTTGGGATTCGACCTGACAACAATGGTGGCTGGATTAGGAATCACCGGGCTTGCATTAGCGCTTGCCGCCCAAGATACGATTTCCAATATATTTGGAGCGACCACTGTACTACTAGACCGTCCGTTCCAGGTTGGAGACTGGGTCGTCATAGGCACGGTTGAGGGAGAAGTTATGCAAATAGGACTGCGAACAACACTAATTCGTACCAGCCTTGACACCGTAGTGACAATGCCAAATGCAAACTTGTCGAATACACCTGTGGAGAATTGGGGTAAGCGAAGATTCCGTCGCTGGCAACCAATTTTCAAATTAGATATCAATTCTGACCCTGCTAAAGTCTCGGAATTCTGTGACGGGGTTGCTAACCTAATCGCTAGTCATGAAAAGACAATGAAAGAAGAAGACTCATTCGCCAGAGTATCTACCTTAGGTCCTGATGCAATAGATATTGGATGCAATATTTACTGGGACATTGCAAGTGGAAAGATAGAGCGAGAGGCTAGAGACGGTTTCCTAATAGAAGTCATGGAAATAGCAAAAACTCACGAATTGAAGTTCCACGATAACAGAAGGCGTCACAGTGCTTGACGCCAATCTGGTTCATTGTAAGTATACAAGAATGATGAAATTATCCAGATTAGCCCGAAGGTAAAGTAGCCAATTGAAGGTTCATCAAATTCGCCCGCTCTGTCTAACCAAAAGGTCCCGATGAGACCGAATATGGCGAGTGGTATCCCCATTTTCATTAATCGCATTATTCCCAATTTGGCCTGAATGCGATCTACGCTATTGAGATATTCATCTATTTCTGGGTCAGCGACTCCAAAGGCAACCGCTTCGGCTTTGGAAAGAATATTGATGTCATATCTCATGTGCGCAACTCCTCCAGTAGCGATTCTCATAACATCGTCACCCCAATATTTTGATGGAACGAACTCTCTCCATTTCAACATGACATTGTGCTTAATCGCCTGCCTTAACATTGGAAGGTTGGTATCATCTTTCCAAAGAAGTGCATCACATAATGGAAGGGGAATCGGTCGCATTCCACTTAACTCAATTCGGGGAATTCCAATGGTATTGTAACTGTGAGGAGCTCTCCATAATGTACTAGTTTTGAGAGTGTCTTCAACCTTCTTCAGTCGAGCATTCCAACCATATTCATCATTAGGGGTACTCCAGCCCCCATCTATCAGAGCTAAATGCAGTCCTGATAGTGATTTAGCAGTAACTTTTACAGGGTTTTCTTTGGGGTAAATTAAGACGTGGTCTCCATCTTTATCACAGCCTGCAACCGGCAATTGGAGGTGCTCTTTCAAAGCAGATTTCAGTTGAGGATTTCGACTAAGTCTTGAGGCATGCTTTCCGGTTGGAATCGGGATTACCAATGCTTTGTATTCGCCAATATCAAACCAAATTCCACTACGGTCTTCATCTACCTGTTCGAACGCTTCAACCTCTGGCCAATCTCCCCATGTTTTCTCGTGACCATTCCACCAGTCAAGAGTTATCTCAGGAACGTGCAGAGGACGTGTTCCCCAAGATGTCGATATAGAGGACTCATCATGACTTTTGGCGATGCCTTTTGGCCACCATGGTCTCTCCTCCATGAAGAGGCCGAAGGGTCGGTGGGGATTAACTCAAACGGTTGAAGCGAATGGGTGGGGATAGGGGGGCGATGTTATGGGTATCAGTAATCGCCTTGGTGATGTTCTTGGTAGTGCGGTCGAAGCAAAACTGCTACGCCAAGTGAAAAAGCATCCAGACAAGATAAACCACCTCGCTATTATTATGGATGGCAATCGAAGATTCGCTTGGTCCAAAGCCCTAGAAACTGATATTGGGCACAAAATGGGCAAGATGAAATTAGAACAGGTTCTTGACTGGGTCTTGGAATTAGAGATTCACTATTTTACAGTCTATGCATTATCTACCGAGAATCTAAATCGTCCTGCTGGTGAATTAGAAGGACTTTTCAAACTCTATGTTGAAGGATTGAAGGATATTGCAGACGACCCTAGAATCCATGAGAATAAAGTGAAAGTACAGATTATTGGAAGAAGGGAATTACTTCCAGATTCGGTTAATGAAGCGATTAGATATGCAGAAGAAAAGACTGCAAATTATGATGATTTCACATTTACTGTTTGCCTGGCATATGGAAGCCGGGAAGAAATGCTTGATGCGATAAAAAGCATTGCTGCAGACCACAGTTCAGGTGAATTAGAGCTAGATTCAATCGATGAAGGCGAGGTTAGTCGCAGACTATACACTGCTGAAATGCCGGATCCCGATTTGGTAATCCGCACATCTGGAGAAGAAAGAATCTCTAACTTCCTACTATGGCAAATGGCTTATTCAGAATTATATTTCACTGATGTATTCTGGCCTTCTTTCTCTAAGAAAGAATTACTCAAAGCTATTCAAACATACCAAGCACGAAAGCGTAGGTTTGGTGAATGAATTGCCTGCATGCGACGAATGTGGTCAATGGGACCAACCTGCTTTGGCAGTGGATGCAGTAGCGATTAGAGGCAATGAAATCCTATTGATTAGACGGGCCAAAGAACCATGGAAAGGTATGCTTGCCCTACCTGGCGGATTTGTTGATTCAGGAGAAGATCCTGAAGTGGCAGTTGTTCGTGAACTGAAAGAGGAATGTGGTATTGATGGAAAGGTCGTTAGATTACTATGTGTCAAAGGCGACCCGGAAAGGGACCCTAGAGGGCATGTAGTCTCGATTGCATATCTAGTGGCTGCTTTCGATGAGCCTACTGCTGGAGATGATGCTGCAAGTGCAGCTTGGCACCGTATTTCTGAAGTCGAGGAAATGGCTGGCGACCATATGTCAATCCTTGAGAAGATCAAGCATTTCTGATTTGGTGTTCGGCCAATCTGGAATCTCTAGCGCATCCGTCAAATGTAGCCCTGCTAGCCATGAAGCCAGTATTGATTCATCATAATCTCGAGCCACGAATATTGGATATCCATCTTCAGACAATCTCTCAATGAATCCTCGTATTGCCTTGGTAACCAGAAGAGTTGGTACTCCTAGAAGTACTGCTTCACTGGCTAAGGTTACTGATTGCGTAATCACTCCATCCATACTTGCAATCGTTTTATCCAAGTCCCAAGGATTTCCTTCTACTGAATTTTCGTCTGCACAATGAATAGACAAACCATCTAACCACCTATCTGGAATTGGAAGGATTTCATTTTCATCATGGACTCCATTGCCAATCAATCTTCTAACCAACACTTTCGGTGGGTTGGATACTTCTTGTGGTCTCAATCGAGGCTGGAGGTGAATGTGGCCATGTAAGCCGTCTATACGGTGGAAGTTTGCTTTCTTTTTCATCAAAGAACCAGATAATGATTCAATAAAATGTGTTGGAATAATGATATCGGTGGGTCTTGCTAAACCGTGAGCGAGACGATTGATTTCTGTATCTGTAATGTAGATTCTTTTTGCTTTGCGAGGAGCTGCTCTCAACTCAATAGGAGCCCCTATGCTGATAACTTTAGAAACTCCTTTGAGGGCTTTACCTGAAATTCTTGTACGCTTCCAAGCCTTTCGCCAGCGGCCTTTGCCAACTGGACGAGGCACCCATACGGTTCTCCTTCTGGGCATGAATCCATCACAATTTTCTATCATGGCTCTGACTTCAAATCTGTCACAAGCGATGATGACATCGTCGGTAGAAGATAACTCTCGCATTATGGGTGCTAACAGGCGTGCATGAGCGGGATGATCGATTACCCAGCCAGTCGCCATGTTTAGACGATAATGACGGGCTATTTTGATGTGCCACCATGTGGTGCCCCCCAATATGCAGAAGAAAGCGATTAGTGTGGATGGCAGTAAATTGTACGGCCCCTATACCCCTGGAGTAAAGGCGGGTGGAGTGATTTGGCTCTCTGGCCAAATCGACGTGGACAATGGTGATGATGTAAGGAGCCAAACCGCAGGCGCTCTTGCAAAAATCGATGCTTTGCTAGAAGCTGCGGGTGTAAATCGCGAAGCGGTTTGCTTCGCACAAGTTTTGCTAGATGACATAAACGACTTCGCTGCAATGAATGAAGTGTATGGAGCATGGGTCGAAAATATGAAAATCAAACCTGCTCGAGCCGCTTTTGAAGCCGGCGCCCTTCCTGCAGGAGCAAAAGTTGAGATTGTCGTTCAAGCGATTGAGTCCAACAATGAGTGATTCAAATGCCGGGTTCCCCTTACCTTGAGGAGCCCCCCAGTGGGCTTGTTACATGGCCGAAAATATTGATGATTGGAGTTCCTTCGATTTCAGCCTTGAGTCTTGTAGCATGGTGGAATGACGTAATTCTAGAGTGGGGAATATTCCTCACTATTGGATTGACAATTTCCTTTCTCATCAGGCGATGAAATACATACGAGAAGACTTGCACGCCTACAATATGGGAGAATGGCCAACTCACTGTTTCAAGGCCTACGACATCCGAGGATTGTCAGGCGATGAATTGTCTGATGAGTTCGCTTATCGCTTAGGGCGTGCTATGGCAACATACCTCGACTGCTCATCTTTCGCAGTTGGAAGGGATATTCGAGAATCTAGCCCTGGTTATGCTTCAAACCTAATTCAGGGAATGGTTGATTCCGGTGTTAAAGTCCTAGATTTGGGAATTGTTTCGACCGGATGCTTGTACCACGCATGCTGGACATTACCAGTTGATGGAGGAGTGATGGTAACAGCATCACACCTTCCGATGCCTACGCACAATGGATTCAAGATGTGCAGAGGAACTTTACCACTCGCTGGTGAAGAGATTCAAGAATTGAAGGAAGTTTTCCTAACTGGAGAATTCAAAGACGGTACTGGAGAACATATTGACCATCCGCACGAAGATAATTATCTCGAAGCAATCGTTGCTTCAACCGGCAAACTTGCTAGACCTGTCAAGGTTGCAGTCGACTGTGGTAACGCAGTTCCAGGACCTGCTATGACTAGACTAATGGACATGATTGGCGCTGAGCATATCGACCTATACTGCGATTGGGACAATACTGAGCCAAATCATGGAGCTGACCCAACTCGCGAATACAACATGGTAGACTTGGCCAAGGCTGTTGTCGACAACGGTTGTGAACTAGGATTGGGTGCTGATGGCGATGGAGACAGAATTGGAGCCGTTGATGAGAATGGTGATTTCGTTTATCCTGACCGCTTGATTGCTTTGATGGCAGACGATGTTGTTGGAACCGAAGAAGGCAAGGATTTACTGATTTATGACGTGAAGTGTTCAATGAATGTTGAGAAGGCAATTATTGAAGCAGGTGGAAAGCCCATGATGGCTAAAACTGGTCACTCTTTCATGAAGAGAGTGCTTGCACAGCATCCTAATTCCTTGATGGCTGGAGAAATGAGTGGTCACATTTTCATGTCAGACCGTGGATGGTATGGCTTTGATTGTTCACTTTACAACGCTGCTAGGATTCTCGAACTTTGGTCTCGCAGAGACGCATTATTCAGTGCTGAACTAAATCGCTTAGCACCTAATTTACCAACTACTGGTGAAGTGAAAGTACCGTGTGCTGAAGAGGATAAGTTAGCAACTGTGGCCGCTATCACCAGTGCTTTTGATGACCATGAATCTTCGACTATTGATGGAGTAAGAGTACGCTTCGAAAAGGATGGTCAACAGTCTGGTTGGTACTTGGCTCGCAAATCAAACACTGAAGCGATTCTTGTAATGAGAGTTGAAGCGAACGACCAAGAAACTCTAGATGAAATTCTAAAGATGATCGAACAAAGAGTTTCACCGATAATCAATATCAGCAAATTGCTGTGATTATTCTTTGGCTTAGACCATTTCAATGGTGTATTCTAAAGAGATTAATTCGATTTTATAGGCGACTTCTTCACCATCGTCAGTTGTTTGACATCCGGCTCCTCCACCAGTGTTAACATTGACTGAAATTCCTAGGGAGTGTTCCCCAATTCCAAAATCCCCATCCAACATCATCATAATTTCGGATTCGCTCATGTTGCTTACTGTAGTTCCGATGATACTAGAGTCGTGCCATTCTAAGGTCACAGAATCTCCAGATTGGGTAGGAGATGATTGTTCAAAGCCATAGTGCATCATATTGCCCGAAACATCGTCATCTTGCGGTGGTTGAGCAATAGCACAGCCTAATCCTCCTTGAGATTCGTCGTCAGTGAAGGTTAGAGTCGCTCTTACTCCAACGATATTCTTACCATTGATTTCACTGCCTGCAGCATCTGAATTTGTCATAATATCTACAGTATCCCCATCATTCACATATGTTGAATCATCTGCGAGTACGTGGTAAGAATAAGTTCCTTCTACAGCATAATCGCCTACTGGACCACCAGCACTGAGGTCAGAATCTACTTGATCTGATGCATAATAGAAATATGCAGGGAAGATTAGGGCAAAAAAGACCATGCCTGCTACAAGCATCTGTGTTCTTTGGTCGGTTTTGATATCTTCCATGAATGACATATTTCGCCCTCCGGTATTGAAGTGTAATCTGTTTTGGTTTCCAAGTGTTTTGGTCTACTGTTTGTCCCACTTTGTTAGCCCGAGCTTAGCAAATGCCTTGCGCGAGCGACGGAAAACAGGCAATAGATAGCCGATTTTACTGCGCTCACCAAAAGACCACTTCCATGGACATCTCGGTAAGGATGTTGCCCATTCGCGAATAATCTCTCTCGCCTCTTCATTGCCCTCACCGCCAGGTATTGTCCAAGCCGCCATATTGATAGCACCGGCACTTCCTTTTGTTTCAGCCCAAGTATGGATCTCAAGTCCGCGAAGTGGTCCATCTAGAACCTCTATTCCAAGCGTCCTTGCACTCTGTGCCATCGGCATAATAATTGCAAAACGGTCTACTAGCCGACTACCTTCGTGGCTAGTAATCTCCCATTCATTGGATTCAGCGATTCGCCTAAACGATTTGATGTTCTCTACTGGCGAGGTAGAAACCTCGAGAACCAACTCCTTTCGTTTGAGCATTAACTGACCCAACTAGTAAGATATGAAGAAGATAGGGGGTGCATTCCTCAATCGAATGCTGTAAAGACCACATTTCCCCTCCCTCCAATGGAAGGAGGAGAATGTGGATGGTCCATTCACGGTCTATCCCGCAATCCCCAGCCCAAAAATGGGCGAGGTTGACCACGGACTGTGGACCGCTTGGGTAACCGTAACTGGACCCCGCTTACACTAAGACTCCAAAGAGCCTCATGTGTTCTATTGGATCAGTTTCGATTCCGTCTGACTTCAGCCAAACAACGAGCCAAGACCTTCGAAGCCTCCGCCGTCGTCTTCGTCCTCTTCTTCTTCTTCTGCAGCAGGTGCAGCGTCGGAAGAACCACCAGCAGCCGCAGCAGCAGGTGCAGCAGCAGCAGGGGCGGCAACAGCGGTTGCCATAGCTTCAGCAATGTCAACTCCGCTCAGTGAAGCAACTAGTGCCTTCACACGGGCAGAGTCAGCAGTTACACCAGCAGCCTTTAGGACAGCAGTGACAGCTTTTTCGTCGATCTCAGTTTCAGCAGAATGCAGAAGCATTGCAGCGTATACGTACTCCATATTTTTTCACCTCAAATTTTTCAACCGAATAAGGACCCAAGGCCGTCGAAACCGCCCTCTTCCTCTTCTTCTTCATCTTCCGCTTCCGCCTCGGTGGGGGCGTCTTCGGAGCTCGGTGCTGCCGCTGCAGTTTCTGCAGCAGAAGCGGCTGCGCCAAGAAGTTGGCTCAGTTCTTCGTCGAGTGCGTCAGCAGACAGAGAACCTGCAACGCCCATAGCGCCACGGTTTGCTCGTCCGATTAGATGCGGCAATGTGTCTGCTGTGACGATTGCCGCCTCCAGTGCCACTGCGAGCGCTTCTCCGCTCGCCTTGGACAGGAGTGTTGGTATTGTTTGGCTGGTAAACCAGCGGATATTACAAGCCAAGTTGAATCCACCAGCACCAAAGCTGATGAGGTCAGACTCGAACTTCTCGTAATCGATATCAAGTGTTTCTGGCTTGAAACTGGTTCCATCTTCGATAGTACCACAAAGTCTCAATCCTGTAACGATTGGTTCTATACCAATCTTAGAAAGCATCATTCCAAGTTCTCCCTCAAACACTTCACCTTCTTTCAAGATGGTAACTTGCTTTTGGATTTGAACAGACCCTTTGACAATCTTAGCAGGGATTCCTACAGAGTTCAGGTCTCCGACAATTGGACCTGGAGGCATTCCAGTATCCATCTTCTCTACGATTATATCGTGAGGTGCAATGTCTCCTGGCTTTGCTGCTCTTCCAGCTTCAGTCTTCTTTAACTCGGTGAAAACCTCGAAAGAATTCATGTCAGATTGAACTAGAGCTGGTTGGATTGCAGATGAATATAATTCTTCAAGGTCTGCAAAGTCGTTACCTGTTGCTTCCCAAGCGATCTTCATCAAACGCTTCTTAGCAACTTGAACCGCCATCTTGCCACGAAGGCCAGCACGCATTCCCAGCATTGCTCCTGCTGGAACACCGTGAATGTCGATAACAGCGAATGTTCCGCCATTGTTGAGCATTTCAGTCATTGTAGCGACTGTGTTTTTCTTCCATGGAGAGACCTTAGGAATCAATTAATCACCTCGATCTTGTTTGCAGGACCCATAGAGGTCTTGATGTAAAGTGAGCGGATGTTTCCAATTCCACGTTCTAGCTTAGATGTTACACGGTTGTAAACTTCCAGAGCATTCTTCAGAAGTTCTTCGTGAGATTGAGCAAGGGTACCAAATGATGCTTGGAAGGTTACCTTGTCACGGGATTTGATTACTGTAGTGGATTGAAGACCTGCTGCGATTACTGCAGGGTCAACTACTGGAGGTACTGGACGAGGCATTTTGCCACGAGGACCGAGTACTACACCGAGGTAGCGACCAATCAATCCCATGTGAGGAACTTCAGATAGGAAGAAATCGTATGAGTTTGCTAGTTTCTTAGCCTTACCCTTGTTCTTTCCTAGTTCTTCGATTTCGGATGGGTCGATTACTTCTATTCCAGCATCCCTTGCTTTCTTTGCAGCATCAGAGCCTGCAAACATAGCTACCTTGATTGCTTTACCACGACCAGAAGGAAGACGGATTTCTTCCTGGATACGGTTGTTAGGATTTTTCAAGTCAACGTCTTTGATTGTAAACGATATATCCATCGCTTCAACAAATTTACGTTCTGGAGCGCCTTCGATGGCGTTCTTGATTGCTTCTGATAATTTTTCTTCCATTTCTGTTCACCACTTCGGTCTGCGAAGGGAATTACCCCCTCTACCGCGGTCCGTGTTCAGTTCAAGCAAAACGTTCGTCCCATTCTCCCCTTTCGATTGTTCTTAGAGCGTCCTTGGCCCAGAGTCCATCGATCTTTACACGCATTGACACACATGTGCCGATGACCTCACGGGTCTGCGCTTTCAGGTCTGCTCCGGTCAAGTGGCCGTCGTTTTGCTTTTGGCGTGCGACGTCCATCGCCTTCTCGAGGCTCAAGTCCTCGACAGCTGCTTCCAAACTTCCATTGCACTTCTTAACACCTAATGCTTTGATGATAAGATGGCTTGTCCAAGGCTTTGGCATGTTTGTACACCTCTGTTACTCACACGGACGTGAGCAAGTTGCCGACTTGACTCCCCTATTTAACCGCGCCGTGTCGGTTACTTTCGGGTCACTGGTGGATTTATTCGCTATCACTATCTAATAAATTTTGAAAGTTGCCGTGTAGAACACCACTTAGAGCAGTTAATCCCCAGAGAATCAAAGGAGGGGTGTTATCTGCAAAGGTCATCTCCATTGCATCACCACTACCGATTTGCCAAGTGAGACCCATGGCACAAGTAACAACGAACCAAACCCAAGCAGGACCTGCGATTACCGCTGTCAATCTTGCTTGGTTTTCTCCTTCAGTGAAGAAAGCGATGTACAGCATTGTTACCGATGTTAGCAACATGAAGCCACCAATTAGGACTTGAGGATCGTCGCTCCAATCTGTCTGTGAAATAATTCCAACAGCCGCATGGATGAGAGCGGTGAGGATAAGCCAAATTTTTGGATTAAGGATTTTCTTTAATTGATCCATTTCAAGCACTCTCCTCGGTTGCACCAGGAACTGAAAGTTTGCCACCAAGCATGAGACCACCCATGATGAGGTGAACCAATAAGACAACCGGGAAAACCATTCCAAACATGCCAGGGTTGTTTATGATTGGCACGCTAAGGAAAAGGGTTCCAACTGGCATAAGTGCCGGTAAAATGTAGTCCATAGCAGATTCTGGACGCTTAGTCATGAATGCTACTAGTCCGACCAAAACTAGAGATAGTCCCCATGTTACAGGAGACATTTGCCATACTGTATTACCTGTTTCGAATGCCATGCGCTGAGAAGCATCTTGGTCATCCGCTGAGTCAAAGGTATACGCTTCATCCTCATCAGCATCGATTTCTGCCTCTTCGAAATTTATTACTGAAACATTGCTTCCCATTCCAGTAACGAAGAATGCCATAGTTAGTACTACTAGAACACTCGCAATACTCAACAATTGCTTGTTCATTCCAGTAGCACTAGACATCATATCTGAAATTAAGAGATATAGTCCTCCAAGAACCATTAGGGTACCAAGAGTTGCCATAATTAGTAGTGGCATTAGACTGTCTGCTTCACCGATTAAAGAGTTTGTTCCACGCATACCGATTAAATCTGATGCAGGCCAATTCATGTATGCCCCGACTAGTAGAAGGGGTCCGATTGCTAAAAAGTAGGGTGTTAAATTTTTATCACTCATGTTCAGGCCTCCTTTGTTTCTTCAAGGTCCTTGTACTGCATATATCCTGCAATTCCAAGAAGTAAAGTAAGTAATAGTGTAAGAATTGGTATAACCATCCAGATAGTTGGTGGAGTGCCATCATAGCCGTGCTCTCCAGTCATGTATCCCATTCCACCGCCGATGATTAAGACGACAGCTGCAGAAGAAATCATAGACATCTGAGCAAGAGGTTTACCTGTTACGAATAATCCAGTTCCAATAGCCATTACACCGATAGGCATCATGTGTAATGCCCACATTTGTTCATATGCAGCATCGTGGTCACCTACTGGTTCGTCATCCCAAGCCCATTCAGCCCAGTCTTCGCTGTTCGCCATTCCAAGTACAGAAATGACGATTACCATTGTTCCAATTGCAAGTAAAAGCTTCTTTGGGTCTAAAATTTCCTTTATCTCCATGCTTAGGCGCCCCTAAACACTCGTTATTAAGGTTCCATACATAGTATGCAGTCAAAATGCCATTGTGAGGCGAAAGGCCATCATTCGACTCTTTCGACAACACGGACGTGGTCTCCGCGCATCTTGAGTGTCATTGGAATAGGTTGCTCGTATAATTCCATGCTGACTTCTTCCTTGGTTTCTGCGACACTGGTAACACGTGCCTTTTCGCCCTTGAATGCGCCAGTAACAATCTCTACGATACATCCAACTTCAATACCGCTGGTCACTGCCTTTGGTTCTAGGTATGGAAGGATATCTGCCAGAGGCGCTTCACCTGGAAGAACGGTTTTAGCGTTCTTTAGTGGTGTTTGATTTAGACCACGGCGAGCCTTAGGGTCACGGCCACCAGAGCGGCCAATCAACTTCTCTACATGGTGGAGAGCACTGGATTCAACCATAACGTATCCTCGCATCCCAGTAGGATGAAGGATTCCATAGATCTCATCTAAAATTGCTGACAGAGAACCTGAGCCCATTAAGCGAGCTTGCATCTCATCAGCAACTCTCTTTTCTGAACCGATAGCGGTCTTAACGATGAATAAGTATGCTCCAACAGAGCCGTACATGTCACGGAATAACTTCTCACTGTTTTCCATATCTAAGTCAGAGAATACACACCAGCGAGGCTTGTTTGCTTCTCTGTCTTCCCAGCCAATATTCCCTGGGTCAACCCAAGTTGATTCTGTGTATCGTCCTGAAGGGGTTACTTCCTTACTTGTAGAAACAACCAAACAAGGAGCGATGTCCTGCAAACGGCCACCGATATCAATTCCTAGAGCAGGTCCGTCACGAACATATTCTAGGTCTTCTAGAGGAATACCCGTACATTCTGCAACACGGTTGAGAACATCTTCTTCACTATCTCCAATTCCATAAACTCCGTCCCAAAGGCCAGGAGAGTCAGAATCAGACTTAGAGCGGCGAAGAAGCAGTAATTCCTCTTCATGGCGAACAAATGCGATAAATGCGTCAGTCATATTAATTCCTCCAAAATCAAATTCCGAATACATCGTGGATGAGCCACGGAATGAAGTTGTCCATGACAACCAACATTACGAATCCAATGAAACCGAGTACGAATAGTCCAATTCCACAAATAATCGAGGTCTGTTTGAATTCCTGAGGCGTCGGTTTGCGAGCCATACGAATAATACGAGCCCAACTACCGCGAGAAATCTTGCGGAATTGCGCTTCAATAGCGTCTTGCTTGTCCTGTACCTTATCCTCAAAAGAGCGGGTCTGGTCATTTTCATCTGACATGGTTTCACCTCAGTGGTGTCAAGGCGACTTATGGCCCTCATTTAACCTCAACGGCGCGAACAAGCCCCGTTTATCGACTGATTCAAAGCGGACCTGTGTCTCGATGGTACCATGGCGGAGCGAGACCCATATCAGGTTCTCGGTGTATCACGGGGAGCCAGTGATGCTGAAATTAAGAAGGCTTTTCGCAAACTTGCTCGCCAATATCATCCTGACCGAAATGAGGGTTCACCGGCCGCAGAGACTCGTTTCAAAGAAGTTCAAGCCGCATACGATTCCATCGGTACAGCCGAGGCCCGCCGCAAGCACGAACAAGAACAAATGTTCGGAGCCGGAGGAAGAAATCCATTCGGCGGCATGGGTGGCATGGGCGGCATGGGCGGCATGGGCGGCATGGAAGATGTCCTATCACAGATGTTTGGCAAAAGTATGGGTGGAGGACAAAGAAGACAGCCGGGCCCTCGCCCACCTCAAGAAAGGGGCCAAAATGCTAGCTCTTGGCTCGACCTCTCTCGTGAGGAGGCGACAAAAGGAGGTTCCTTCAATCTCACTTACACGCAACTAATTCCCGGAACTCACGGTAGCATCGATAGAAAGCGTAGAACTTTGAGTGTCAAAGTCGCAGCAGGAACAAATCATGGAAAGGAAATTCGCGTCAAGGGCCAAGGCCATGGCCATCCTCAAGGAGTCAACGGAGATTTGATCGTAAATATCCGAATCGATCCCGGCGAAGGATGCAGGTGGGATGGAAACCGTGTAGTGAAAGAGGTTGAAGTTGAATATTCAACTTTAGTTCTTGGAGGAAAGGTCACAGTTACCCTACCCTCGGGGGTTAAAGGAAAAATCACAATTCCTCCACTATCACAAGTAGGAGACCGTCAAAGAGTCAAAGACTTGGATATTGAATTTATTTTGATGGAAATTGAAAACCTAGATGATTCTCAAAAAGATGCTGTTGAAGCATTGAAGGACGTGGGTCTTTGAAACGGAGAAAAGGAAGAGAAAGTCCACCCGAGGAACGTCTTTACAGAAGACTTCTATCACATGGGCTCGAAAAAGACCTATCCTTGGAATTGGTATTGGAAACGATTCAAGCGAAAGAATCCAATCTGAAGTTGAATGAAAAACAACTAAGGTCGCAAATCCAAGAAACAATAGTTCACGCCTGTAGAAAGGGTGAATTGTTTATTGGAGATTCAGATAATTTCACTCTACGTTCGAAAGAAGAACGATTGAATATCGAACAAGCGGTTCGCAAAGCACAAAATGAAGTTGATGAGAAAGCTATGCTTGCCATTCTTAAGGGTGAGGATTTGCCTGATGAATTCACATTATTGGAAGGGGAAGTTCTGCGAACCTTCCTAGGTTTTGATATGGTCAAACAACTGGAAAAGAACGCCAAAAGGGAATCAGAATTACGATTCCCTGACCCTTTGATATCTATGGCCTGGTTGGTGCGTGAACATTTCACTCCTGAAGAATTATTAGATGCGAGATTAGCATATCGAAGAAAAATGGGGATTAACCCATTCCCAAGAGAATACCGAGAGGATTTGATTCAATTTGCAGAAAAATTACCTAACCCGGAACTTAGTGAAGATAGAGTCGATTTACGCCATATTCCTTTTGTGACAATAGACCCTCCTGACGCAAGAGATTTCGACGATGCTGTTTGTCTAATCGATGATACATTATGGGTGGCTATTGCAGATGTTGCGCACTACGTCAAACCAGATACTGCGCTCGACAGGTATGCGAAAGAAAGAGCGACGAGCGTTTATCTTCCACATTGCGTATTACCGATGTTGCCTCCTAAACTAGCAGATGATCTTTGCTCGCTAAGAGATGATGCAGATAGATTTGCAATGGTGATGGAAATGAAAATTGAAGGAGATAAAGTGGTATCTTCCAAAGCACATCAAGCTCTAATTAGGGTCAAAGAAAATCTATCCTATAATGATGTAATAGAGGGCGAACTATTTCCCGAAATGATGGATTTATCCAAACGAATGCGTGCCAAAAGAATCGGTTTAGATATAGCTGGGGCTGAAAGGCGCCCCAGAATAAATGGTGATGAAATAAGTCTAGAAGTCAAATGGCCAAATGATGCTACAGAAATGATTGAGGCTTTCATGGTGGCAACAAATGAAGCAGTAGGTCACTTGCTAGGCTCACTAGATGCGGCACTGCCATGGAGATGCCATTCCCCCCCTGATAGTCCTGAAGTGGAGTCGTTGAATGCAAAATTAGAGACGTTGGGAATTGACATTGAATTGCCAATGCCCTCTCATAGGAAAACTGGAGAGTCTGCTAGTGATGAAACGATGAATCTACTTTCGGCTTGGGCTGATGCAGGATTATCTTTCGATAATGAAATTGAGGAGGAAGAGGAAGATGGAAATTATCTTTCGAGCGTTGTTGATTCCGAGGCGAGAGGTGAGATGTTACAAGCCCTCAGAGATGCACAGGCATCGGCATCTAATCTTTCAGATGTAAAGAGAAGGGTAGTCGACCAAGGTTTGTTCCAACTCATGCAGAGAGCAATATACAGCGAAGAAAACCTCGGCCATTTTGGACTAGATCTAGACGCATATGTTCACTTTACATCACCGATCCGAAGATATCCAGACTTGGTTGTTCATCGTCAACTGAAGTCTCATTTGAGAAATCAAGAATGGATGCATACTCTTGAACAGGTCGAAGAAATATCTGCCCATTGCTCTAAGCGTTCAACACAGGCTAAGAAATTAGAATGGGAATTAGTCGCAAGCGTATGTAATATGCACCTAGCAAATTCTGACGAATCCTCAACCTGGAAGGCCAGAGTTGTGGGACTTAGAAGTCCGTGGATTTATCTCGACCTCGAAGATGATGGTTCATTTGAAGGTCGAATGCACATTAGTCAACTGGGTGGTAAAGAACGGCTAATGGTTGATTTATTCGGACTAAAAGTCGAAAGAGAGGATGGAAGTTCAGTGCTCGAATTAGGCCAGAGGTTTGAATGTAGACTCAGAGGATTGGACATCTGGTCAGGCACTCTAGACCTTGCACCGATTTAAAATAAACAGGCGTAGTGATACGTTTAGGAGATGCGGGGGGCAGGATTTGAACCTGCGAATCAATAAGAAATGGGACCTAAACCCACCGCCGTTGACCAAGCTGGGCGACCCCCGCCCAAACCTGCGTCGCATATCTCCCACATGAATACAACTGTTCAATAACGAGAAGATTAGCCCGCAATCAATGGCTGACTTTGACGCGTTCTCAAAGGTCTTGGTCTCAAACCGTAGAAAGGTTCACATCGCCGTATTTATTTTGACTATCTTCATGATTCCTGGTGCTTTGAAAGCACTTGAGCCTATCGACATGGAATCCTATGACATGGAGTCACCCGAACTTACGGCTGAACGGATGATAAACGAGGAATTCACTACAACTGAAATTATTCTTGGATTCGTTGTGAATGTTAGAGACCCTGCAATGGTTGGCTCTAATCCAGTTCCAGTCCCAACTTTGGATGATGGAACTCCTGATTGGTCGGGTTTCGCAAAAGCCAGTGAAGCGATTGATGCTGGAGAAGAATGGGTTGGGATTACTGCGACTGATGGAGGAATACTAAATCTCACCATTTTACGTGAAATAGATGCTAAGCACGACATCATTTACAATCATGAATTGGGTAATTACATGAAGCCATTCATCAATGATGTAACCGGCCTTCAAACTGCAGGCGTAATGAGTCTAGCAGACATTTTTCGAGGATTCATGGCGAATGAATCTGTCCTTACAAAACCAAAGTTGACACTGGCGGGAAGTGAGCCACCTCAAACAAATTGGTATGATTGCGGAGTACTAGATTGTCTGGAATTTGATGATGAAAATGTTTCACAAGCGCACATAGATTTAGCAGCGGTGAGAATGGCTTCCGCTAATGGTTCTGCATTCCTAAGGTGGCTATCTCTAGACAGAGGATTTGTCGCAGCAGACGAAAACGCTGGAATTGTTGGTGGGCCAATTGGTGGAGAACTACAAGAAGATGGGTCATGGAAGAATGCGAGACCAGGCCCCGGACGTTGGTCAGCCTCGGCATCTTGGCTACTGGTCCAACTCGACAGAGCTGCATTGATAGAAGCAGGTTGGACAAATGTTTGGAAAGATGCACATTCAGAAAAGAAAATCTCGTATGACGATGAAGGTTTCAAGATTGGAGGATTCCGTTTAAGCGGAACTGAACTGATTCTAAACCCTCCAAATTACACTTCTGATTACTGCTTGAGCCTAGAGTCCCCGTGTTCCATTGAATGGTCCGTAATGCACCTTGAAGGCCAAATCCGAAGTTATGACAATAATTCCTTGACTTTGCTAGTAGGTCAAGCGGTCAATGTAGAAGTAAATCGAGAGTTACAGAACTCAGGTGGTTTGGTTTTCGGCATGGGCTTTGTGATCTTAATTCTCCTATATGCCTCCCTTAGAAGGTGGTCAGATGTTGCAATTGTTTCGATGGCGTTGGGTGGAGCGCTGCTTTGGATGCAGGGCTTTATCGGTCATGCATCATCATTATTTGGATGGGTTGGCATTGACATTATTTCACGCTCCCAATTCTCTAATCTCCTTCCCATACTTGTCTTAGCGTTAGGAATTGATGATTCCCTTCACGCTCTTCACCGTTACAAGGAAGAGAGAACTCTGGGTCGCTCGTCGATTACCTCTGGAGAGATTACTGTCAGAAGGGTTGGAAGAGCGATTATGCTAACCACTCTAACCACAATGGCAGCATTTGCAGCAAATCTATTCAGCGATGTTGCGGCTCTTAGGTCATTTGGAATTGAAGCCGCCTTGGGTGTGTTGGCAGCATTCTTACTCACCGGATTATGGGCACCTCTAGTTCGTGTTTCATTCGACGAATGGATGCATAAAAGAGGCAAGGATACCGTTCCCCCCGTTAATGAAAACAAAGCAAGAAAGCAACTCCTGCAAAGGATTGCTGTTAGTTCAGGAACCGGTAAGCGTCCGATTATTATCGCCTCGCTATGTCTACTGCTAACATTGCCAGCAGCCTGGGGAATGATGCAACTGGAAGGAGACTTCGCAGTGGATGATTTCTTGGATGAAGATTCTGATTTCGCCTTTGGAGTAAGTGTAGTCAACGAGAGATTTTCGGATGAAGGAGAGCCTGCGATGCTTCTCCTTGAAGGAGATGTAGCAGACCCTGATGTTTTTGCTGCATTAGATGATTTCAGGATGAATGCAGATGAGCGTACTGAAGGAGTCAAGGACAAAATGACTCGACAGCCAGATGGCAAGGTTGGCATTTTAGCGATTGATGAATTCGTTAAAGCTGCTGTAGCATCCATGATTTCAGAACCACAGGTTTTCTGGGACCATGGATTCAATGAATCTGGATGTTCAACCAAAGGGGTATTGGGAAGTGCAAATCTAAGCGATAGAGATTGTATTGTTTTCTTCTACGGCGTTCTAACGCTTGATGGAATACCTGGTACAGAAGTTCCTTCATCATTGATGGATTTGTATATCGCACCTAGTGAAGAGCCAGACCCATCAAGGGTTTGGTTGTCTATGGATGGTGAGCCAATAACATATGATTTGATGATAATCAGATTTGGAATAACTTCTCCTGAAGATTTCCCATCCATGGGGCCCGGATTGGAAGAGATGAAGAGAGACCTCTCTCCTCTGCTAAATCTATCTTCAGGAACTTGGGAAGAGTCTGGAGATAGTGAAGATGACAAACCACTCACTTGGGTAATGTTAACTGGAAAGCCAATTACTAGATTTATCGCCAGTGATAAGATGCAGTCTGAAATGCAATCCTCGTTATTCTTAGGCTCATTATTCGTTTTGATCACCCTTTCAATCGGGTTCCGCTCGGTTAAGCAAGCGGCGATTTCTCTCGCGCCGATTCTTCTGGTCGTAGTTTGGTTGTATGGACTGATATTCGCACTCGGATATTCTCTAAATATCGTCACGGTGACTATTGCCACGATATCTCTCGGAGTCGGTATTGATTATTGTATACACGTTACCGAACGGTATCGCGAAGGTCGGGAAAAGGGAGAAAACCATCGTCAAGCATTACATGGCGTTGGTGGAGCATGTGCTCTAGCATTGGTAGGTTCCGCAGTTTCAGACATCGCTGGATTCTCGATTATTGCAACATCTTCAATGGGTCTGTTCAACACATTCGGTCTATTCTCTGCAATGATGATAATGCTATCACTAATCGCTTCAATGGTCATTACAACAGCCGCTCTTGGACTGATTGAACCCAAGCCTAAGTCGACTCAAGAAGAGTAATTGAATCCAACTATTCGGACTCTTGCAAACGGTTTCTATGACGGATACCGCTCATCACATGCCGGTCTTCAACTTCTGCAAGTTTAGACTTTAATCGCCATGACAAAAACCACACTGCAGTAACAACACCAATAATATTCAGAGCCCAAACCCAGATTGGTATTGCCATTTTTTCACCTCAAAGTAGCGGTAAGATATCGATGTCAACGTCTCCAGATGGTATCCCAATACAACCTAGCCTTGCACCTTCCTCGACTATCTCTTCATCTAAGCCGGGTGTAAGAGGTTCAGGAATTGTTACATCACCTGAAATTAGAGTAACCATGCAAGAGCCACAATTACCACTAGTACAATTGGTTGGGATGTCAACATTAGCAGCATACGCATGCTCAACGAGTGATTTACCTTCAATCTCTTTGGTCTGGCCTAATAGTTTGGAGCCGCGAAGGAAACGGATAAGCCCCATGGGACACACCTCACCTATCTTCCCAGCGAGACCAGCGTCCAGTTTGTTTGTTGAAGTAAAGTCCAGCCTTCTTCATCCACTTGTTGAACTTGGTTGCACCTGCACCTGTGCGCAGAATGAAGTCTTCACGGTCTTCTTGAGCTTGGATGTAGCCTTTAGCAGCAATGGTCTGGTCTATCCAGTCATTGATGCTCATCAATCCGCTAGTCAATGCGGATTCTTCTGCTGCTTGTGTCATATTGTCTGCATCTGCACCAGTTTGTACAAGTTCTGCCTTAACCAATTCATTGATCGTTGCAAAGTCCTGTGAAGCAGGCTTTGGGGGAACAGGGTTTCTTGGTCTTGCATCAGGGTCAATTTCAATTCTACCACCATTTTCCATGATAGTATCTACAGTTAGAGAAAGACCTGGTGCGAATGGTGTTTCACAATCCCAGCAAATAAATGACCAATTTTCTGAATCATCTGGATTACGACTAGTTCGAGGGTCCATTTCTTCGCCACAACTTGGGCATGCATGAAGAATCAGTTTTGGAACGATAAGTCTACGGAAATCCACAATGTCTTGAGGTGTGCCTTCTAACTCCAACATCTCGTGGTCTCGAGCTGCTTCGAGGCCACGTGTTTCTAACTGGTCACGAATCTTGACTTTCTGGTCATCCTTGCCTTCATCATGAAGGTTATTTTCTAACTTTACAATTAGTTCAACAGTTTTACCAAGGCGGTTCATAACCAGTTTCTTGGCACGGAATGCTTCAACCTTAGCGAGTTTAAGACGCTCTTTTTGTTCAGCAAGTTCGGTTAATACGTCCTTTTGCTTACGCTTGAATTTGAGTTCTTCAATCTTGTTTTCAGGCTTACGTTCTGGTGCTAGAACCTTGGAAAGGAAACGCTCTTTACCGTGTGATTGAGGTCCTGCAGTGATAATATCCAATACACCATCTGCAATATCTGGCTTCAATCCGTAATTTTCAACCAACTGTGATTTATCGATCTTTTTGAGGTCTCCAATCTTGATACCTGCATCGGCCAATTGCATGGCGGTGGTCTCATCAATTCCTCGACGTAATAAGGCTAGATATGTGTCCTTCTTTGCCATGTGCACCCCTCCGACGAGACAGGCCGAGTGGGCGGTTAGATGTCAACCCATCGCCGTTCGAGCATCTTCAAGAAGTCCTGCTAATTCGAGCCAATCTTCAATATCCAAATCCTCAGGGCGTTCATCAATAAAATCACAATCGATAGACTGGATTGCATCGCGATACAATTTCGCATGCCATCCATTAACTCTAGCAATTCTTTTTGGAGCTTTTGAGAGGGTATTTCTTATTTTTTTACGTCTTTGAGAAAATGCTTGCCGAATCAACATTTTTGTGAGCTTGGAATTCTCAGGCGATTCTATTCTAGTCATAGTCACCAAACGGGAATGAATCTGTGGAGATGGAGTAAAGCAGTGTGGGCCCACGCGCATTTCAAATGTGCAATCCCAATCTAGCATTGTACACATTCCAAGACTTCCACGATCACTTTCCCATTCTACTACAAGCCGTTCTGCAAACTCTTCCTGAACCAAAATAACGACTTGTTCGATGGAAGGAGTTCGAGTTATGACATCGATTAATGGTGAAGAAATCTGATAGGGAATATTGGCAACTACTTTGTTTGCCTCAGGCCACTTAACTTTCAGTGCGTCACCTTCAATCAGATTCAACTTAGGGAAATTATCTCGAAGGAACTCACATGCTCCTTCGTCTATTTCGATAGTTGTTAGATCGCATCCAGTTTCTAACAACCTTTCTGTTAGCACTCCCGGACCGGGTCCGACTTCTATAACGGTGTCTTGTGAACTGACATCTGCTAACTTCATTGTCTCATCTAACACTTCTTCATTATTCAGAAAATGCTGTCCTAGAGATTTGATATTATCCTGACGCATACGCAGGCGTTCTATCAAAACACGGGCACCATGGCCCATGGCAATCACTCCTCCTGGCGAAGAAGCAAATCGATTAGGCGAGGCTCGAGGCTTCTGTCTTCAATTTCTGATACGAAGCGCTTTGCAAGAAGTTCGGCGGCGTTGATGCCACAGTCCTCGTCTAGTTGAGCAAAACTTTCCCAACCAACTCGTCCACGGCTTGCAACCATTTCCAATGCTTTTTTGCTACCTACTCCTGATAATAATTCGAAGGCATGCATCTTCAAAGACAGATTACCTGCTCGATTGAAGAATTGTTGAACGAACACATCTGGTGAATCTTCGATTATCTGTTGAATTACGATAGGTAATTCGGTAGATGCTCCGTTGGAAAGGTCACGAATACGTGCAAAGCCAAGTATGTCCTGGACAACTTCTCTCTTTGAGTGGTCTATTCCCATGAAAATTCGAGAGCCCACTGCTTGCAGTCCTGAATTCGGTTTAGGGCGAAGGCGGATTACGTGAAGTGCTGGCTCTGTCACTACTACTATGACTCCACCTGCTTCAGGGTGTTCGATTACCCGACACCATTCTACCTTCAACAAAGGATCAGGCTTTTCATTGCGAGAATTATTTCTACGCTGTCCGCCTCTACTATCGTTACGCATGTTTGCTCACCGACCGTAGCATTTCATTTGACATGTTGGCGGATAATATCGAGAACCTTCTCGACATCATCGCCCTCGATGGAAATACGGCGGCTAGCAATAACTGCGCGTACATCATCAGAGTGCATTGGCATAATCTCTGCCAATTTAGCAGCCAATTCTGGGTACTTCTGGAATATTTCAATCTCCATGATAGCATTGAACATATCTGTGAAGACCTTTGGGTCGGTAGCGTATCCGTTTCTGTTGTCGCTAGCTGCCCATTCTGCGTGCTGAAGTGCCGCTTTCTGTTCATAGGTCAGAAAACCACGGCGCTCTTGAGCGTCATGAAGCATGTCGCGTACGGATGAAAAATCTGTAAATGTGCCTTCATCAGTCATTGATATCACTCCAGTGGTTTGAGATGCTCCGGGCGAGCAACTACTGTCTTCTGCATATTACCGTCTTTTACAGCAACAACCCATGCTTTACCTTGGCGTCCCTGGATGAAACCAGTTCTTCCTTGGAATCTGCGGTGAGGCATTCCCATCTGCTGACCACCATCTAAAATGATAGCAACACGGTCGCCTTCAGCATACTCGTGCATAATGCGTGCGATGCTTATACGTCCTCTTTGGTGACGTCCTCTTCGTAGAATTCTACGGGTACCTTGGCGTTGGCCTTTGGACTTCTGCATGTGATTCACATTCCCGCTTCACGTGTCATAAGACCATTAGAAGCAACCTGCCGACCTGCCCGACCCATATAAGCACCGCGACGCGCTTAATCTGCATGAATATCGGCTACATCGAGCCATTCGACTGTGCATTTCGCCTTGATCAGAGATGCAATTGAGGGCTGAGTTCGCCCGCCATCACCATGCACTGTTTCCTTGACATATGTGCCAGATTCGCACCTTAAGCTAAATTCAGCATGCATTACACCGTCTGAATCGATTGTCACCGATGGGTTCGAAGTTTCTATCACCTTTCTCTTGCGGATTTTATCTGCACGACGGTGAGCAACACGCTCCGGAGTCCTTTGCGCAAGAGTACATCCTTGCAACTTTTCCATTATTTCGAGAACATAATCTTGGTCAGGCAGAGGTAATTTTTCCTCTTGGTTGTTGACTAAGCGTTCCACTAGAACATCCTTGGTTCCACTTTTTGCTAGACCTCTCTCTTTACATAAAGCGGTTAATTCCGCTTTCTTTAGTGTGGAATAGTCAATTTCAGGTTCTGGTTCTGGCTTGACTTCTCTCTTCTTTCCTCGATGATGGTCTCGTCGACGACGATTTCGGTCTTGGTTATTCTTCGGCACCTCCAAAACCTGAGTCAGAACATCCAACTCTGTTTGAGTCAGTTGCTCAATTCGGTATAGAATGGTGTAGGATTTCTCTGCAGGTGTGTCTTTGACACGAACTACTTCGCTGCGGTTGGAAGGGCGCATGTCGCTTACTTCGAGCTGACCATCAGATGCTTCGTTGATTAGTTTCATAATCATCTCACTATCGATTTCTCTCTTCATTGGACGCTTCATTTCGATTACAAATGGGCGGCCTCTGCCTAGACACCTGACATCGATATCCTCCCTTCCCATGCCGTGGAAGGCATGTTCCTTGCTGCCAAATATTTCCAACAATGGGTCCCCAATTAAGCCCTGGACCGAGGATTGGTATTGCAGACCTGTCTGGTCACATTTTTGACATCCTCTACCTTTACATGAACGGCAAGGCCACTTTGTCTGAGGGATACCACGAGCCAATTTCCGATATCGCCCATAGACATAATGCGAGCGAATATCAAGTTCAACTGTGAGTGTTAAAACATCGATTAATGCAAGTATCTCCGGTTTATCGATGACTAACTTTACACCAAAATCAATTTCTTTTAGTTGGCGAGCAACCTCTTCCACCAAACTTGATTTCAGAGGGGCTGAGCCGCCGGCGCCAAATCGCTTACGCAGATGGTCTTCTGCCTCAGTTTGGTCTTTAGGAATTCTAGCACCTAACTGCAGACGGAAACACTCTCTTTCACCTACTGCTTCTTTGATTAATTCTGCTAACAATGACGCCTCTTCGAATAAATTTTCACAGAATGGACAAAGTGGTTCACTTTCTCTAGCCTGGGCCATAGTTGAATCTCCTTCAATAACAGAAGCACGGATCTCGATTCCCGATTCTAAATTAGATTGGCTGAATCTCTTCTTGCCTCCAACCCGGCCTAAGCAATGATTACAGGTTCCTATCCGGACTAGATGTTTCAAACCTGCAGGTCGAGGAGCCGGTGGTATTTCTTCATCACCTGTATCAAGTTGTAATTCTTCATCTTCCCAAATTGGTTCAGCAGTCAATTCTGGTTCATTTCCACCTTCATCCCAAAGTGAATAATCAGTAGACCCAAAGCCAGTATTAGCATATGACATCCAATCCTCGTCTTCTTCAGGACTATCCTTTGAAGCATCCTTATCTGACATAATATCACCATTCCAAGATGGGGCCAACCCCGAACTGGAACGCTTCGGGGACCGGCCACCCCCTCAAAACCTCTTCCTTGCAAATGCGATTATTCAAGAACCACCGACGCCGGTTCAATTCTATGGCAGGGGAACCAGTCGAGGTCGGGCAGTATGTGTCCCTTGCTCGCAAAGCGCTTGTCAATGACCCATATCTCGCTAATGCAGCCATAATTGGTGAGTTAACCAAACTGACTTTGGCTCGTTCTGGTCATGCGTATTTCACTCTAACCGACAACAATGGTTCGATAGATTGCGTATTTTTTGGCGGAAACAATTCCTTCATCTCTCAAGAAATAAAAGAAGGCTCCAAATTAGTCGCTCTAGGCGGCATTGATGTCTATGTGAAAACAGGCAGGATGCAGTTCAAAGCAAGTCGTGTTCAGCCGGTCAAAAGCATCGGAGAGATGGAGAGAATTAGGCAGGAACTTATCGTGAAATGGAGAGAGGATGGAACGATGGATAGAGTTCGCCTCGAAGCACCTCTTATCCCGAAAAGGCTGCACATAATTACTGGAGAAGGGAGTGCTGCTCTCGCCGATATGGAGCGATTAATCGCCGACCGATGGCCGGGATTCTCATACACTGTAATCCCTGTTCTAGTTCAGGGGAGTCAATCACCTGGTGAAATTGTTCGTGCATTAAAGGCAGCAGGAAAGAGCGCAGATTTGATTATTTTAGGAAGAGGTGGAGGCTCGCCTGAAGATCTCTGGTCGTTTAATCTAGAGTCGGTCTGTAAAGCGATTATCGATTGCCCAGTGCCTGTAGTGAGTGCAGTAGGCCATGAATCTGATTTCCTGGTGAGTGACATGATCGCTGACATTAGAGCGTCAACCCCATCAAATGCAATCGAGAGAGTCATTCCGATAAAACAAGAATTACTAGCATTGATTTCACAAGCAGGAGATAGAGTTGATTTCGCTATCGACAGAATATTCTCTAAGCAAAATGAAAGAATTTCAAATATTGTTATTCGTCTAAGTGCCGCTCCTATGCGAGGAATTTCAAATGCCAAATTGAAGAGAAGCCAAATTGGTAATCGTATCAATTCTGCGGTGGATAGATTCTTCATGTCACAAAAAAATCGCATTACGGCATTTGATTCCATACTCACATCTACCAATCCAACCAGAGTTCTAGACCGTGGCTATTCTATGGCCATAAACGAGGAAGGCATCCCTATTACAAGCGTAGTGGGATTGAAGTCAGGAGACTCTCTAACTGTGGTATTGAAGGATGGAAGAGTACAAACTGAGGTGAAGGAATGAGTTATGCAGAATCTATGAAGAGATTAGAAGAAATTGTTGCTGCTTTAGAAGCAGGTGGGACCGAACTAGATGAAACACTCAAGTTATTCGAAGAGGGCTCGAAGCTACTCAAAGAATGTAAGAATGAGTTGACTGCAGCAGAAGGTAAGGTCGAGAAATTGCGTCTAGAAGATGTAGAGTGAAATCTACATTGACCGGTTTGATAAACGAACGTTTTTGACAGGCAATACCAGACATCAATCTGAAAGCATGGAAGAAGAATGGAATGATTTGGCTCAAAGCGAGAAGGATGAGCCTAAATTAGTGACTCAAGTTATTCTCATTGTAGTTGTTGCAGTCATGGTAATGGTGTTCTTCCTAGGAATGTGATTACGACATCGTTCAGAATTAGTTAATAATCTTCCAGCAGTAGAACTCTTATGGGGCATGATAATAACGTGGATTATTACCCCTTTCCCAATGACATTAGCCTAATTGGTAACAATGGTGAAAGGTACCCTGTTCCAGAAAAAAGCCGAGATTGGTTTGAATGGATGACAAAGGAATTGATTGAGAAGAAAATTTGTTCAGAGGAGATATTGGTAGAAAGAAGAGAACTTTCACCTTTTTTCTCAACTGAGGAAAACTCAATCGGATACTTTGGTCAAGATAAAATTGAATACAAATATTTGCACCGTATAAAAACCGAGCCAGGGCATAATTACATCTATCGTGTATGGCTTCAATTTCTTTACGATGAGATGGTGATTGGGAAGAGATCTCCAAGGGTTTTAAGATTAGCATCGCGCGGAGATGAAGATGCAAATGCCCTCCAAAAATGGGACGAACTTTCGGAAGAAATTTCTGAATTTGTATCAAACTCGTTACAAAAACACCATGACGGGTATGTCCTAAAAGATATTTTATTGTTATCGCAAAATAAACGATTCAATATTTTTGAAGATAGGGATTATAATTCATATTCTTTAATCGATAGGATTGCAAGAAGAACCGTTAGAGCTTTGATATCGGACTCCAAAGAGAAAGAAACCACAGAATGGTCTGTATATGAGAAAATGGACAAAGAGGACCTGTATTCGTGGCTTGAAGAAAATAGTGAAAAGGATGAATATAAGAGTGATGATTTTTCGAAAAAGACTGAGATAATAATAACCCTTATTGATAAAGAAATCAAGCCACCAAATTATGATTTGATAAAGAAAAATAGTCGATGCTTACCAAACCCTATCTTTGTCAATAAAATGGTGAATTATATCCAATCCCAATTGAAACAAGAAAAAGAAAGTCATGATACAGATTTCGGAGAAGTGGTTTCAATTGTACCAGGGATGACAATGAAAATGCCTGAACAAATGCCTGCTAAGATACGTAGAATGTTCTATGATGAAAAGCCTCAATTCGGTGTACTCAATATCGAAGGGAAGAATAATCCTACGTGGGTTAAAAATTCATTGGATTGGAGGATAAGAAAGGGTTCAGAACATTTGGCTTATGAGATTCTAAGAATCTTAGTTTGTGAATTGAAATGGATCACCCTCGAGAAGGGAGAGCATGAAGATTTGGAAGTTCATTATAGTAATGACACATCTGATAAAATCAAACAAACGATGAAAAAGGAGTCTCATATACCCACCATGATTTATTTTACTGAGAAACTTAGTGACCTCATACCTTCAGGGTATAGTGAAGTTAGAGGACAAAGTCCAGCATTTGATATTGAGAAGCATGGAGATGAAGAGCATCCCTTATTTCGATTCATGGCATCTTCCACTAAACGATGGATGTATTGTGAGCCAGAAGATCACCAGCCAGGTAGTAATGGCGGATTCATTAATCCCAGATCTAGAGAAAGCATATTGGGTTCTAAAGGTCTTGAAAAATTATACAACATCAAACTCAGATTCGCAGGGAAATACATTCCTAAATCAAAAGAAGAGTGGGATGAAAACTGGCCTAAAAGAACTGAGATTGGTGATGATGTTTGTAATGCTCTAAATAATTTACAGAAAACTCAGTGGGAAGTGAATTTAGACCTACTTGATGTAATAACCGATGGTTTCAAAATAACACATGACAGGATAGAATATGGTAAAGGAAACAATAAAATTGAATTGAAGAAATTTATCACAGAAATTTTTAATCCGCCTGAAGAAAAGGCTGTCAAATTGCCCAAATTCAGGGCCAAAGAAATTGAAGCAGAGATTAAAATTAGAAAGAAAGATTTTGAAAGTATTTTATCTTCATGTTTCAAAGCGATAAGAAATGGCGACAATGTATTTTGGCATCCATGGGCGTGCGATTGGAGAGGTCGACTCTATACCATTAACAACACTCTTAGTCCTCAAGGAGGCGACTTTAACAAGGCAATTATACGGTTCAAGGAATGGAAGCCACTGGGAGAGCAAGGATGGAAATGGTTCAAAGTTCATGTTTGTAATTTGATGTCAGACCTTGATTTTAGGGATTATTTTTCTAATTCGGAAAGTGGACTATCTTGGGATGAACCAAATCGATACAAGAAGGCCTCTTTTGATAGCAGAGCAGATTGGACTGAAAGAAACCAAAAGGCGATACTGCACATTTGTTCAAACCTCGAAGACCCTGAAGTGCTTGAAACGTTGGAATTCACTCTGGATGGGATTTTGAAACCAAAAGGTGAAACATTCCAAAGGTTATCAGTAATTTTAGAATTTAGAAGAATCCTTGAAGAAGTCGAAGACAAAAAGGTAAGTTGGGCTGACGTGAAATCGGGGATGCCGATTCATCTAGATGCATCTTGTAATGGATTCCAACATGCAGCAGCACTGCTTGAAAATGAAAGCCTCGCTAAAAAGGTGAACCTCCTTATGCCAGATAGCGTTGATTCTAAGGCAAACGACCTGTATGGCGAAATTGCAGAGTTTGCAGCTAATGAATACAAACATGGCGGAAGAAACTTTTCTAAATTAAGAAAATTCGTTGAAAGTTACCAAGATGCATTAGGCCTCGATGATGAGCATATTGAACAAATTTCTGAAATTTTTAACAGAAGTTTGGTCAAAAGACCGACTATTGCAGTTGGTTATGGTGCAAGTAATTTAGATAATTACCTAGGCATAATTAGCGGAAAAGAGGGCGCCCCACCTGCAGAAGATAATTTCAGAATTTCCGATTGGAAATACACTTATGGATTTGATGAAAAGGATAAAAAAGAATACGCTAAAATGGGAGTAACTAAACCAGGAGATTACAATGATTCATTGAAAAGTTGGTTGCTTAAACATAGACCCGGTGAAGATTATAGTAAGTGGGATCGGAAAAAATTAACAAACAAACTCATCGAATATAGGATAAACTCTCCGAAAAAACACCAGTGTGAAAAGTGCAAAGTGAATAAGGAAACTATGAATGATTTGCGCAGACATATCACATCGGTGCATAAAGTACAAGTTTGGCATCCTGAATCTCCGTTGTACAAATCTGCACTAAAATATATCACGGACAAAATTGATGACCGCTCATGGCCTTCTAAACTGCAACTTAAGTTTGCGACAGCTACTGCAAAGGACATTATGAAAGCAATCAAAGAGGTGACCGATGATTCATTCGTTGAGATCGGTAAAGAACGAATTAGGAAAATTCAGGATGATTTGCTAAAAAAACAAAAGTTGTTGTCCTGGAAGGTTTTGGACAACAATGGAGTTTCAATAAATCATTATAAAACTCAAAATGGTGAACCGGATAATATTAGATCTGGCGATGAAAAATTACGGGGGGATTTGATCCTTGCTTATGCATTTTTGCATCCTAACAAAAGTGATGATTGGGACGAAATAGTGTTAGAAGAGAATATTCCCGAAGTAAAGCCCTATGCTTATCTTGCAAAGAAACTCCTGAAAGAACTAATGGTAAAGGTCGATGATGGAATGCATGAATCTAAACTTCCTAAGGCGGAGAAATTTATCGATAGCATGTTCAAAATAGGATTTACTATTAAGACTAATAGAGATGAAAAAATACATGTTGAAGACGATGATTACAAATCTGGATCCATCGCTAATTTCGTCCATTCCTTGGATGCAGCACACATGAGGAATGTCATCAATTCAATGGCTAAGAGTGGAATCGACAGTTTCTGGTCAGTCCACGATAGTTTTGGCACTCATGCCGCAGACATTGGAAAAATGCGAGAAATTATCAAGACTGAATTTGTAAATCTTCACGAAGGTAGAAACATCAACTGGTGGTGTAAACATATGTACCTAGAAAGTGTTCAAGACGATATTGATGGAACCCTAAATTTAGATGATGTATTAGAATCACAATTCTTAGTAGGATAAGGGTTGCTGCGCCACATAACACATATGGTAAATATGGGTTTTTTGAAAATCGTAAAAGAAATTGCAGTAACAACAATTGTAGTAGTAGCTATCTCTACAGCATTCGCACCCTTGTGGATGCTAGCGAATAACTTAGATGAATAGGAGATGAAATAATGAATACATTAGCAGATGCTGTAAGGGCTATTGAATCCTGTACTAAAGCTGAAAGGAATTACCTAAGACTTTGGCTAAATGGAGAGCTTGATCAAATTTTTGAAGAAGTAAAGGAGATGAAAACAAATGAATGATTGTGAAAGATGTGGCGTGCAAAAAGGACTATTGGTTTACGATGGTATTTGTCGCGCATGCAACGATGAACTATTCGTGGTGTTTTGGGAAGGACAGTAGTTCTGACTCTCAACTAAACAACGGAGATTGATCCGTGACTGCAAGGAAAGGACTTGCATCGTAGAAGACGTAACTCTTCGTTTGCGTATACGCAGGCGTCTAGACATATCGCTTGAATGATGTCCAGGTGGGTGCAAAGCCCGTCAAAAAAGACGTATTACGTCACATAACACATACACAAGGTGAGAAAAAATGAGGAAGCATTACCAACAGGCACTAGAAGAACTTGATGCACTTATGGAAGAGGTAAATACTCTCCGTGAGGGAGATGAAGAGCAAATGAATATGCCCGAAGGAAAAAAAACAAAGGAAGTGAAAAAATGAGTGATGAATGGACAATGGAAGATACAAAGAATATTGCAAAGCTGTGCGGCATGATCGGAAAGGGCGTTTTGTTAGGTGGTTTAGGCCTAGCAATCGGTATTCCTTTCCTTGGCTTGCTTTCAGGCGACAAAGAATACCCCCTGGAGTGAATTAACATGTTCTGTCCTGAATGTGGAACTTTGGTATTCCCTACACCTAGTGGTGACATTGATTGCCCCAATTACAAATGTGGGTATCAAGGCCCCTTGAGCAATGATTTTGCAAATATCCGAACTTCGACTAAAGCTGAAGTTAGAGTTTTCGAAGTCATCAAGGATTCTGATGAAAGGAAAGGAGTATTGACTACTGGTGCTTACGTATGTCCTGAATTGAAATGCGATTCTCAAGAGGTATATTCCTATCTTGAGCCACGTCTTGACATGGCAGAGATCCAGGTTGCAATGCTTACCTGCAAGGAATGCCACAAGGGTTGGAGAGAACACTGAGCATCTCAATACAGCCCCATCCAAATTCATGGGAGAGGTCGAGTCAAGGGGCAACAAGAAGCATGCGAGTTTACTCGCAGACTCCCTCTCCCTCCTACTCAAAGGCGCTCTGCGCCACATAACACGTAAGGTGATAATATGAAAGATAACAAAATAATAACTGAACTGATGAAAGCGCTGACTGAATTTCTGCAGGCAAAAACTGCAGAATCTATAACCGACAATGAATTCACTCGGAGAATTCTATTTGACGAGAATGAAGTTATTTGCAGTGATGATTCTTCATGGCCGAACCAATTCGATGAGGATTGGAGGTGAAGATGTGGTTTCTAAACAATCTTGCTTAAGTTGTCACTCTACCGAGTATAATGATTATGATTTACCATTATGCTTGGTTTGTGCTCCGTGGACTAACAATGGGGAAAGCCCTAAGCCATTTGGTAGCCTTGAACGTATCACTTTGTTAGAATTCATTCACGGAGACAATTATCAAGAAATTATTTCACGAGGAATGCCAGATGGTGACATCGCATGGAAAGAGTTACTTTGTTCAATAAACGCATCGTCTATTGATGACAATGGACGCTTTGTAAATGATACGGAAGAGGTACTGAGCCTCATAACACATATACAGGGCGTCATCGACGAATATACTGAAGATTTGTCGAGATCTGAAAACCTTGCTCTAGCCTATTACTCTCATTTCGTAGACCTGGATAAATCTAGCATATTGGGTGATGATGAAGAGAAATTGTTACAATTTGAAATCAGAAATCAAAACGTAACCTTTCGTATAGTCAGAATGAAAGGGGATGAGGTTCCTATTCACGCTTACAGCTTTTCGAAGCCTTTAGAGCTACATTCAAACTATTATGCGGAAATCGTTTCTATAAACGGTATTAGTGTTAGTTTTGACTACAAGGATTTAGAAGGATGCGCTGAAGTGTTACTCTTGCTTGAGATTCACAATCGTGACATCGATGAAATTGTAGAATCCTACAATCGTAAATACCGTGAAATTATAGATGCATTGCTATCGCAGCATTGCGAACTCTTTACCGATGAATCTATACAAATTTTACCCCATTCAATTTCAATTCTATCTGAATTAAATCTTATTTTAAGTGGAAAGGATGATGATTTGGTAAGGGAATTATTACTCTGTAGCCTTTACACGTTCGAAAATTGGAAATGGATTCAGAATGTTCTAGACCCTGCAAGAGTCAGATCATTCCAATTCTTAAGCCAAATAATGACCGATTTAGGCAAACGTGTGACTCTATATGAAAATGGATTCAGTGTTGACAGCCTTACTGGTAACCGTTACCAAGTAAACTGGACTAAGTTTCGGACAGATCATGTATTCTGGTTTATTACAGAGGTTTTCGAGGATAAAAGCGTGTGCATAGAGGTAGAAGAAGAACATGACCTACCTATGGGCGATATCTTAGCGGTGATATTACTGTCACTTTATGATGACATCGAATCATCAGAACTTATCAAAACTCTAAACATTTGAAGGTTTCATTCCGAAACTCAAATTGATTTTAGGAAATTCAAACAGCACTCGGCTGGCAGCCGAGGTTCTTACGAGAATGGAAGACAGAGATGGTAGACGTCTCTAAGCTATGGAGGGCTAAATCTCCAACTTACAGAGGTGTAAAAAAAATGGATAAACCAAATAAAAATGAAAACAAACAACAAACGAAACTAATCCGCATCGAAATTGCGGACGCATCGGGTCACCAGACCTTGATGCTATCTCCTGAGGATACTCAGGAGTTGGTTGAGCAACAAGACCAGAAATGGATCTTTGTTGACAACATGCTAGTGCGCGAAGGCGACCTAGACAAAGTGAACTGGTCTGAGGCTGACTCGGTTAGAGTCATGCCTGGACTAGTTGGTGGTGCGAAACTAATCCGCATCGAAATTGCGGACGCATCGGGTCATCAGACCTTGATGCTATCTCCTGAGGATACTCAGGAGTTGGTAGAACAACAAGACCAGAAATGGATCTTTGTTGACAACATGCTAGTGCGCGAAGGCGACCTAGACAAAGTGAACTGGTCTGAGGCTGACTCGGTTAGAGTCATGCCTGGACTGGTTGGTGGTGCGGATGGTAAAACCAAAACATTGCTAGAAGAGATTCTTTCTAAAGAAAAGAAGGCTTTTGAAGATGAAGAAGGGAAGTCTTGGAAAGGTTCCAGAAACGAAAGAGTTGATGCTGTAATACAATGTTTTGAGGACTCTATTGATTCCAATAAAGCAGCTATAAGTTTGCTAAAGTCTGTAATTGAAGAGAACCCAGATACTGTTACAATTGGCAGAAACTATCTGATTATCTTAGGAGATTTGGCATCATACTGTATATTGCTTAGTGATTTGCTAATACCATTTCACAATGTATATTCGAGTAGATCTCATTCAGGCTTTAGAGCAATAGAAGTGCATCCTAAAGACCGTTGGGTTAGAAACCATCATACTGCATGTATCCAAGTAGACTCGGAAAATACAATACCATCCCTTGATACATTGACTGGCCTAATATTGGGTCTTGTCAATGACAAAACAACATTTAGTCAAGATAACATGGAGCCTCTAAGATCTGCTTTAATAGCGACTTATGGATTATGTAAAAGTCCAATCTCAGATGTTTTGTTTGAATACATTTGTTCGAAGTTCCCCATCACAAATTATACTGATAGTTCAGTCACTGTGAAGGGGACGAATGGATGGAAATGGCATGTCGGCTTTGGCGACCCAGAAATTACCGGGTTTGGATTATCATCTTCGATAAACGGCGGGACTAAACGCCATATAGTTGAGAATACACATAATGACAATTTATGGTGGGGCGATTTTGAAACTATAATTGGTAGATTACAAGATTGGCCGCGAGATATTGCTAGCGGAGTAGATTGTGACGTGATTTACCGTTCAAATGGTTTTGCTGAATTGTGCAAAACTTCACCCGTGTTTTCTAACTTAGCAAAGAAGGCGGCGAAATCTAAAGCAGCGGAGGACTATGAAAAGGAGAGTATCTGGGAGTTGTTTGATTGATTCCAAAAGTACTCATTGTAGGACTAGGAGGTATTGGTTCCAACCTAGTAGAACTGGTAGTTCCTGCCTTAGAGAGATGTGTGCTTAACGTACACATCGATCTCATGGATGATGATTTAGTTGAAGCAGCAAACGTTGGCCATCAGCGATTTACTACTGAGGATATTGCAGTGCATAAAGTGAAGTCTCTGAAAGATAGGTTTTCTACCAATAGTACTGTTACAGTGGATTCAATACCTCACAAACTGGCCAATAGTAGTCAACTTAGTGGATATGATATTATCATAGTAGCCGTCGATAGAATGGAGCCTAGGAACTTAGTCCATGACTCTAGTGCATCTTGGCTAGACCTGAGGTGTCAAGGTGACGGATACATCATTATCGATCACAACTCAAACCCAGAAATAGTTGATTCAATCCCTGGAAACAAGACTGCAACTAGCTGTCAAGTAGAAGGGGCATTGGATTATCAAAACCTAGAGTTTGGTTTTGCTATGTGTGCAACATTAGGTGCACAGTGGTTACTCCAAAGCATTAGGAAATGCTACGGATACAATACTCAACTTCCATCATTCAGGATGGGTAACATCACTGGTGGAGAAATGAATTGGATTGGAGGCGTCTAAATGGAAGATATTACTGAAACTGAGATATTTGCTGAAATGATGCAAGAACTAGTAGAAGCCAACAAATGGGAGGAGATCTATCGTATTAGTTCGGCCTTAGGCAGAGAAGTTAGCATCTTAATCGATGCTGATGATTCCATATGGATTGATTGGGGTAACCAAAGTAGGGTTACTTTGTCGCCACCTTATGGTTCTAAGATACCATTCAAACTGTGGGTACACACTCATCCAAACATGTTGGCTTACTGGAGTATTACAGACCAGAATTCACTACAAATAGCGTCTAACATTCTAGAGACTGCATATGTGTTAGGTGGAGACGGCCTCCTTTCGACTAGCAGTAATTGTAGCCCTGAGGAAGCGATTCGTGGATTGTCTTGGTCTGATGAAACCGTCTCTTCTTGGTCTGAAGTTCAGGAGGGTTCCTTATGAGTCCAGTAAGAGGCCCAGAAGATGGTGAATCGGAGAAGATTGAACGATTGCTGTCTAATGGACAAGGTAGAAGCATACAGAACGTAATGAGCGACATAGCAGGTTTCGATATCGAAGACATTGTTGCTTTAGGCGCTCAAATTGCCATAGATGATGCAATAAAGAATGGAACACCAATCGACATTGTAGACCTAGTAAATCAGCATAATGAATGGCAGCTGTTACTAGTGTAGTTCTTCCAACAAATAGCCATATGGTTTGCTAACTAGCAGTTGCTAGATTTTGCCCCCATCGAGAGTTCGCTCTCGGTGGGGGCTTTTTTGTTTGTTAAGAGGAAAGGAGGATTTTGATTGTCTCCACCTGAGATAGGAATAGGCCGGAATTGAGGTTGAAATCACTGCTGAAAACCAGCAGATAAGAGTTCCAATTATAATTCCATATTCTGGTAAAGCCCACGGTGCTATCAGTGAATAAACTGCCACTGAAGAGCCCCCTAACATCATTGGCCCTGCTGCACCTGTTGGAACATCCGAGCCTTGAGCCATCCATAATGCCACCATTGTCGTCAAGAAAATTGCAGGGAAAACTGAAGCCAAACCTGCAATGATTGGCTGGCCCATACTCGATAATTGAACTGCGATTCCAATAGCTGTTGCCGCTGCTAATCCGCGCATAACCAGTACCTTCGCAGTTACTGAGTTCTTTCCTTTCGGTGCTTTTTGTGGAATCCAGGTCATCCAGATTCCAAGCCCGAGTAATGCAACCAATCCAGCAACACCGACCATGTTTTCAGAAAAATGATTGAGAGCTTCTGTCAAGGAGATAGTCATCAACAATGCAAGTACTGACCAAAATGCTAGTGAAACAAATGTCATTTGAGCAAGAGTCACTCCTTCTTTCATTCTTGGATATACAACCCAAGATGCTACGAATAGAGCGTTTAGTAACATCCAGAAAGGAATGAGGGACATGCTGGTAGCAAGATCTGCTGAGCCACCTTCAACATACATTCCAATGGTTGCTGGAACAATTGTTGTGGGCAGTGTGCCGAGGATTCCTCCAATGATTCCACCCCATTTCTCAATCGCTACCGTGACTAGAATTGCTACAATTCCAGCGAATATGGCTGCAAGGAGTACGGAGTACACTAACTCCTTCGAAATGCATTCCCTGTATTGTTGTTGTCAAGGTGACATTATCTGATTCAGTCGAGTTTGTAGGCGTTCTATTCCGCCTCCTGCCCACTGCTTCTTCACATCACCATCGACAAATATCGCATTGAACGGTAAAATATCGATATTCGCAACCCAATCATTTTCCATCTTGAAACGGCCTAATCCAGGGCTGTCAAGAAGTAATTTTCCTAACCTGATATCCGGGGGAATTTCATAGGTTTCCAATTCTGAAAACCAAGCCTCACATGACTCGCAATCCGTTTTACTCAGAATCAAAATCGAAGTTGGAGAGTAAAGGAACTCTTCCCAATTTGATTGATTCAAAATTTCCATCACTATCCCCCCTTTGTTACAATTTGTTGGAAAAAGTCCTACTACTAATTGATATGCGAAAACCACTTAGGTATTGCGAGGCGAACATATGCAAGATATGAGTGGCAATGGCAAATGTCCGGTAATGCACGGGGCAACTACAACGAATAACACTGGTACAACCAATCAAGATTGGTGGCCAAATCAATTGAATTTGAATATTCTTCATCAACATGATAAGAAGTCAAATCCAATGGAAAACAACTTTGTTTACAAGGATGCTTTCAACTCACTAGACTATGATGCTATGAAGAAAGATCTTCACGCTCTTATGACAGATAGTCAAGATTGGTGGCCTGCTGATTACGGCCACTATGGTCCTTTCTTTATCCGTATGACATGGCACGCTGCTGGAACCTACAGAATTGGTGACGGACGCGGTGGTGCAAGCACAGGTGCTCAAAGATTCGCACCTCTAAACAGCTGGCCTGACAATGGAAATCTCGACAAAGCACGCCGCCTACTTTGGCCAATTAAGCAGAAGTATGGAAACAAGATTAGTTGGGCTGACTTGTTAGTTCTTACTGGAATTGTTGCTATTGAATCAATGGGCGGTCCAGTCTTTGGATTCGGAGCAGGAAGACCAGATATCTGGCATCCTGAAGAAGACATCTATTGGGGTAGTGAAGATGAGTGGCTCGGTGACAACAGATACGGAGATACTCGTCAAAGTCTAGACAATCCTCTCGCTGCAGTTCAGATGGGTCTAATTTACGTTAACCCTGAAGGACCAAACAGCAACCCTGACCCTCTTCTAAGCGCTCAAGACATCAGAGAAACCTTTGCTAGAATGGCAATGGATGATGCTGAAACTGTTGCTCTAACCGCTGGTGGACACACCTTCGGTAAGGCACACGGTGCTGGAGATGCTGGCCTTGTTGGTACAGAACCTGAAGGCTCATCTATCGAAGAGCAAGGTTTTGGATGGATTAGTACACACGGCTCTGGAAAGGGACGTGACACAATCACTAGCGGTATAGAAGGAGCATGGACTGCTAACCCAATTCAGTGGGACAATGGTTACTTTGACCTTCTTTTCAAGTACGAAGATTCTTGGGTATTAGAAAAGAGTCCAGCAGGTGCAAACCAGTGGACTCCAGCGAATCCTGATAGAGATGACATGGCACCTGATGCTGAAGATTCCTCAATGAAGGTTCCAACAATGATGACTACTGCTGATATGGCAATGATTCGTGACCCAGAATACAGAAAGATTTCCAAGCACTTCCACGAGAACCCTGAGGTTTTCGCAGATGCATTCGCACGTGCTTGGTTCAAGTTACTACACCGTGACATGGGTCCAAAGGTCCGTTACCTTGGTCCTGATGTGCCTGATGAAGAATTGATTTGGCAAGACCCAGTTACTGCAGGTAGCACATCATATGATGTAGGTGCAATGAAGCAAGCGATCAAGTCTTGTGGACTTTCAATTACTGAAATGGTCGAGACTGCATGGGCAAGCGCTTCCACATTCCGTGGCTCAGATATGCGCGGTGGAGCAAATGGAGCACGTATCCGCCTATCTCCACAAAAGGATTGGGCGGCTAACAAACCTGAGCAATTAGCAAAGGTTCTCTCTGTTCTAGGAGGCATTGCAAGTGCTCATGGAGCAAGCGTGGCTGACACAATTGTACTAGCTGGAAACGTAGGAATTGAGATGGCTTCAGGTGTTGAAGTTCCATTCAATCCAGGACGTGGAGATGCAACTGACGAGCAAACTGATGCTGATTCATTCGCAGTTCTTGAACCGGTTTCCGATGGATTCCGTAACTTCTTACTGAAGAATTACACGGTTAGCCCTGAAGAAATGATGCTTGACAAGGCCCAACTCTTGGGACTTTCTGCACCTGAAATGACCGTTCTAGTCGGTGGGCTGCGCTCTATGGGAGTCAGTTCTGATGACCGTGGATTATTCACTGAAGGCTCGAACCTTTCAACTGGATTCTTCACAACACTACTCGACATGAATGTACAGTGGAAGGCTACAGGAAGCAACTCCTATGAAGCGCATGACCGTGCAAGTGGAGAACTAGTTCGCAGAGCAAGCCGCTATGATTTGGTGTTTGGAAGCAACTCACAACTTCGTGCTATTGCTGAAGTTTATGCACAGGATGATAACAAGGACAAATTCGTTCAGGATTTCATCTCTGCATGGAACAAGGTCATGAATGCAGATCGTTTTGATTTGGCTTGAAATCGAAACGGATATACGCTGGCGATTATTGGTTGTGCCATGGTCAATATTGGAGACACCGCACCAGCCTTTACCCTGAAAACCACCGACAAGAGTGACGTAAGCCTTGCTGACTACAGCGGGAAAACTGTCATTCTGGCGTTTTATCCGGGAGCATTCACAGGAGTTTGCGACAAAGAGATGTGTGCTTTCCAAGACAATCTAGCGAAGCTCAACGACAGTAATTCAACCGTTTTGGGAATCAGTGTTGACTCCCCTTGGGCTAACGCTGAGTTCGCTCGAAAGTATAACCTTGAGTTCACTTTACTCTCTGATGTCGACCGCAAGGTAGTCAACGCATATGATGCTACTTTCGTTGGTCTTGGTGGCATTGAAGGATATGTTTCAGCCAACAGAGTTGTTATTGTAATCGACAAAACTGGAGTAGTTCAACATCGCTGGGTTGCTGAAAACCCTGGTGTTGAGCCTGACTACAATGCTGTAGTTGCCTTCGCTGCATCTCTGTGAAGTTACACACAATGCAAAGGGTAGTCATTGCGCAGGTCCTTTGCTCACCTGAGCACTATCTGCTAACTCCACTGAACCAATTGAACAGAGAATGGGAAATCAAAGGATTACTCTGCTTCATCAACTGTCTTCATCTTCATTCTTTTCGGCTGCAGATTGTGCTCTAGACTTGAAATCTTGATTCATGCCCGTTTTGTCAGCGTGGGCTTGTATTCGTGATGCACTCTTCGCATCCATTCTTTGACTCCATCGCCCTGAACTCCCGGATGATTGTCTTGATGAATCGTGAGCAGGATTGTTTGGGTTCAACTGATTGGAGCGATTGTCATTTCCACTTTTGCTGGCTCTGTTGTTAGGATTTAGGCTATTTGACCGCTGATCTCTTTGAGATTTAGACATCCTTGAATGTCTACGCGAATTTCCTTTGCCACGTGACGACCCACCCCTGCCTGACCCTCTTGACATTAATCACTCCTCCTTCGAACATAGAGAGAATTTTTTACAGGAACATCCCGCCTTTCATACTCCAGATAGTCACTGCATTGATTGATTATGTACTTTGAGGTTTTGCCCGGACCTAGTTTCAATCTATCGTGATAATTATTCATATGAATAACCACATCAGATACCCACTCAAATTTCGAAGGATCTTTCATGTAATGAATGAAGGCTGCAGACCAAATTTCAGGAGTGATTTCTTCTTCTGGGTCGAGTTCAAATTGGTTATTTTGCATCTCTGGAATTGGCCATTGCAGCTTAAGTGGGAATTCAAAATAATCTGACAATGTCTCGATTATTCTTTCTCTCTCCTTCTCCAGATAAAAGTGAACACGTTTTATTTTGAAATTCATTTTGAGAGTATTCGGAGGAACGAACCAATACTTCCTATTTCCTTGAAGTATGAAATGCTCTCTTTTACCAGATTTGGAGTTATATTCACTCAAAGCTAGTAACAATGCTTCATCTATCATTTTTTTGATAGATGACTTTTCTTGAGTTTCGAAAAGGGTTTGTAGCTCAGGAATGAAATTAGTGTTTTGATGATCTTTGGAAGTGGATTGATTTTCCCCCCACATACTTTTTCCAACCAATGAGATTGCTGCTTTTGATAGATTCTCTGTTTCCAATTTATACATTATCTTACTTGCTTTCTGTGACTTAACTATACTGTATGTTCCAAGCATACATCCCTTTGTGAAGATATTCAAAGTCCTGAGTTCATCAGATTTTGCTTTAGCCTCGATTTCCTGTTCCCATGCCGCACTTAGAAATTCGTTAGATTCGATTCTTTCAATCATTGAATCTAATGCACTAATTAGCGGTATTTTTTGGGTTGATTTTCCCGTTTGTAAAGAAACCTCTTCAGCTAGGAGAGACCTCCACCTCGTTGAATCTTCTGGAATTTTGGCATCTTTTGGAAGCCATAGTTCCATACTTCCTCTTGTTTGTCTTGCCAGCCTTGGGTGATCAATCATTATTCCCAATTCTCCTGCATCTCCCCGTTCGGATTCAGTATCTCCAAAGGAGAGTGTATTATCCGACGTAATCATCAATCGTAAATCATCGACTATGAACATCTTGGCATGTGTTTCCATTGGTTCAACATTGTATCTTGGAATTAGTTTCCATTTCCGTCCTCTATTTGACAAGTCCCTCATGGCTTTGAGACGGTTTTTTGCCTCTACCCTTCCTCGCTTATCTATTTCATCAAAAGGCTTTGAATTTGGTGCATGGCGCCCCCACCAAACGTGAACAGTAGACCCATTCTTGGATGCGCGTTCATCAATTCTTCGAATGGTAGCTTTATCCAAACCGTTGCTTCTCAGACCATCGCTGCCCATAACAATTCGATTTTCGAATCGTTCGATACAATCTAACATAAATGGGCGATGTTCTAATGTTCGTATGAGGGACCATACTGGCCTCTCAGCTATGTTTCTCAAAATTCGTTCCAATTTAGGATATGTGTTAAATTTTGATTTACCTTTAATTATGTCATTTTTAATTTTCGTGATTTTACTTTTGTAAATGTCCATTTGATTACCTGTATTCTTCTGGATTTCTTCTAAGTTAGAGTAAATCATATCAACATCCTTTGCCATTATTTCGGGCACCCATTCCTCTTCTCTGAAGACTTCAAGAATTGATTTAGCGCAGTGAACATCCTTGATGTGCAAACCAGATTCAAGAACCCCTGATTCCAACGAACCACTGAACAAATTACAAGAACAAATGAACACCATTCCAGTATCGGATATGATTATTTTCGCATGACTAGACTTAGGAGATACTCCTCCTCTAAGATTGAACCGTTTGTCTTTAGCGAGATTATCGATGTATTTCTCTGTATTTTGGATATCTTCTGGTGAACGTCCACGATCAGGTTCGCCGAAGGATAACAGAATTTCAGTAGAGCTATCCTCCAATGCTTCTGCCAACAATTCTGCAACATCGGCCGAGAACTTTGAATTGCTAAAGGATGTTAGAATTATTACCTTCTTCTTGGATGACCTAATGACTTCCTGCGCTGCATCCCACATGTCTTGGCGGAATCCAACAACCTGTTTGACCCAATCAAGCCGTGGCCGCTCATCTTGATTTATATCATCGTAAATCGTATCTAAAATTTCTAGCGCTTTCTTATTGTTCCGTTTCCGTCTGAATTCCCTTAAGGCCTTAACCTCGGGAGAATAAGACCATTCTTTTTCAACTTCTATTCCTTCGGGTTCATCAATTTCAAATCCTGGTTCTGTATCGATATAATCGCCGATTAATTGCTTAAACGGGCCTTCTTCGTACACCCAAAACTTACGCCCCAAACGGTCCTCTCTTTGAGAAATTTTAGTACGCAGGAACATGATTTCTTTTCTTGTTCCTAAACTATGGAGGCGCACATGTTTCAGAATATTTTTCCTATTTATTTTTGATACACCAGCTAACCATCCTAAAAACGGAGATGCCAGCTCCTTGACTTCGCCTTCTGATTTGTTTACATCTAACTTCTGAATTGGTTCTAACCTATGAATGGAACCAGTGAAATTACCGTCAAAGCTTAGATTTTTTTCTCGTAAATTCCAGTACTTTCCTTTCCATAAATCTCGCACAACAAGTGTAGAATGTTCGCTATTTTTCGATATTGACGATGGCGAGCGAGAGATTGCATCTAATCGGTGTATCGATTGAAAATCTGAATCAATTTTCTTTATTGATTTTATTACGTTCATAAGAGGTTTTAGAGGATCTTCTTTCTCTATTCTGAAGACAACATCAAGAATTTCTATTGGAATTTCAATGATCATACTTACCTCACTCAAACTTTCACCCCCTAGATTATTTTCCCATGATTGCGAACCGATTCAAGGAACCTAGATAATTGCCCCTCATTCTGTGCCCAATCAGTGTTCTCAATATGATTAATCGATGAAATTACGATAAGTCCTTCTCTTGCGCGAGATAGTGCCACATTAATCCGCCGAGGGTCACGGAAGAACCCCCATCTTCTAGACGAGCCTGTACGATTATTACTGCGTACAAGACTAAGTAAGACGAAATCTGCCTCCTTCCCTTGGAATCCGTCTACAGTCCTGACATTGTCTCTATATTTCTTAGGAAGATTTGAACGAATTTCTGAAACTTGTCCTTTGTACGGGGTAATTGCGATGGCGTCACATCCACAGTTAAGGAGTTCCTCAAGATGTTTGGCAGTAAACTTGGCCTCTGCTTTGTTGCAATAGGATTTGGCATGATTACTCTCTGTACTGTTGCGAATATTTGCAATGAGGAGTCTCTTAGCATGTTCTCCAAATAAACTCGGAAGTTTATCATCATCAAAACGATTTACCTTTTGAATGGAGAAAGGCTTTCCATAGAAGATATCACCAACTGAATCTGATAGCGATTTGAACATTCGCCATTGATTCGTCAAGACGTCTCCATTAGTAATGCGATGGATAGATTGAAATGGCTGGAGCCATGTTTCAATTTCACTAGAAATTTTTGCTGGAATGAATTCTTCTTTGTTGTTATATTGTGTTGAAATCTCAACTAATTCTCGCGCTATACTATCTCTGAATTCTCTGTTATCCCAATTGTTTAATCCATCTTTGATGGAATCTTCAATCGCCATCTGTATTTCGCGTAACTCAAATGGGGGGAGTTGAAGGTGATCACCAATAATCAAAGTATTCATGGATATGGATACTGGACCAATCAATTCAGAAGGGTAAGATTTACCCGCTTCTTCGATGATTGTGAAATCGAATGTCTCGCCGGAATGTTGTAAATTCTCCATGGTCTTGTCCAATGTAGTTGTGCAAACAACCGATGCCGTACGAATTGCTAAATTATCAACCCATGTTGCTAACTTCCCAACTTCTCTCATTTTGTCATCAGGAATTGAAATATCCCTGAGAATTTTATTGACGACAGTTTCGGGCAAAACATCCGGACAGATGTCACTCTCTATGTCAGATTCGCTTTGATTGATTCGAACAACATCGAAAGAATCGTCCAGTTCTTCCCGAATGCGGCTCGATAGGTGATCAAGTGCTAAGTGTTCCTTTGAGCTTACCAGAATTCTTGCACAGGGATTATCTCTGAGAAGTTCCTTTACAATTTGGCAAGCAGTCCACGTTTTACCAGTTCCAGGAGGCCCTTGAAGAGCCATGATATTTTGTTTTTTAGATAATCGCCATTCATCTAAATTTCTTGAATTAACATGTTGGCGTAGTAGATTCCGTATCGATTCTTTTCGAATACCCAACCGAATTATTTTCTCCTTCCTTAACATTAGCGCTTTCTGCGGGATACTCGCTATTTTGAGATATCCTGAATTTGAAAATTTAGTATTCTTCTTAGTGGACTTAATTGTTAGAAGAAATGGATCTTTTTCGTGTATTTTTTCTAATTTCCAAATATCACCTTGTTTCCATTCAAAAACACGTTCGGATGAATTCAGAGCAACATCCATTTCTCTGTTGCTAACGGCAGACTCCCACAAATCGTGCGCATTGCCATTTCCATCACGTCGTTCGATTCTTATGGTTGCAATACCCTTGTTGATGTCATGTTCTTCTAACTCATATTTGTAGCAGGAATTTTCAGCATGACGAAATTCCGCTGCAAGAGTTCCTACAAAATTACGGATATTCTCATCATAAACACCCGTATTCCAGATTTTCGTTTTCCCTTGCCAACTAAGCGTCCTTTCAAGCCAAGGATTAACATGGTTTGGACCTGGAAATGGAGAAATATTGATTGGGATTTCAATGCCGTTTGCATTGGGATCTGATGTTTTTGAAGGCATCCAGAAGCCGTGTGTATTGGCAGTAATCCTAAATTTATCACGATTATATTCAATCCACATTGGATGATTTTCCTCTTCAAGATTAATGATTAATTTTCCATTCCCACGAGTATTTTTGTCTTTGTGAAAGAGTAAACCATCAATTCGTGATAGAATCGCCTCTATCGTTTTACAACTAGAAAACGATCTAGATTTATTTGGTAGACAAAATTTTGCTGCGATCCGTGCAAGCGATAAAACATCAATCGGCTCAATTGAGGTATCTAGTATATCCTCCATATCAGGAATTAGGATAAATCGTGTACCAACGTATTTCTTTTGCTCAAAACTATAATGGAATTGCGAAAATGAAAGCTTAAAACGACCCGAGTTTCCTGCTTTTTTTAATCTCAATAAATCTATCAGAAATATTGCTAATTCATTTGGTTGAACTCTAACAATATTAGGGTTAACTTTGAAGAGGTCATCTGTCAAAATATGGTTGTGACTGTGATCAATTACAATGGTATATTCCTTCTCGGATGGAAAGTGATCAACAACTCTGGCGATTGGATATCCATCATTCCATAGCCTCCAGCACACTCTTGCTCTTATTGCACACATGTGATGTAGAGCTGACAAACTGATGCCGCGCGAAATGGCCCTTTTCTTGGACCCGAGTAGTGTTACTTCAACTGACATAATAATCTAATTTTCAGACTTCTCAAACGTTAGGGTTGTATTTTCAAAATTCAATAATCAGGAGATGTGTATCTCCTCTGAATTACACTAATACTTCACCCTTCTTAAACCATTCAATTACGCCAAAACGGTGATTACCCCACTTTTTTATGTGGTTTGACTCAGAGGGTAACCTCTGCTTTGTGAAGTGAAAGTGTTACTCATTATTCGGTTTGAACTGAACAATCAGCATGACCCAGACCGATAATAAAACACCTGCAAGAACTTGGTCTAAAGTGGAAACAAGCCACAAACCTGTGTAAAATATTGCAATGAAACTAGCAAGAGCGATTACAAGAACTGGTGCGATTTTGGGCTTTGGATGAATGAAACTGTATGCAAGGTAGCCTCCACCAAAGTAAGCAAATAGGTAAGCAAATACGACATATATAATTCCCAAAAATAAACCAAAGATGGCAAACTCTGGCATCAGATTTGGACGTAATATGATTAGTTCAATGCTCAAGAAGATTGCCGCAAAATTGTGCATTACCTGCTCGTGGAAAAGGAACATGTGGTCTACATTGCGCCCTAGTTTTGCTTCATCTGGTAAGATGATATGACGAACTATAGTAGCGGTGAGAAAAGCAATTGCAATAGCTGTACAAAACGCAATCACCTGAATTTGATAAAGGATATGCGGACTTGATATATCCAAATAATCGAGTCCTTGGATTAGGCTTGCACTAGCAAAATAAATCACATTTGCCAACAATGTCCAACTACTGAAAGTTATGAACTTTGAAATTCCCTCTGGGTGATATATTTCTTCTTTACAATTTCTAATCATCATTACCCGCATATTCCCTGGGCCACATTTGAATGTGTAGATTATTGCGCAAACGCCAACGGATAAGCAAATTATGCGCCATGAGAATACGAGTGATGAAGATGAATGAAAACTATTGATTGATTGATCTACAAGATTCAACAAATCGATATTGATTGCATAAAATAACACTCCCATTCCTACAAAGAAGATTGTCGAAATTGTATAACGAGTGAAATCAGCATCGGTGTTTTCATTATTCATGCTCCATCCCCAGTTAATGCCCCATCGCAATGGACTATTCGAATGGGTCTAAATGAATAAGTTGCTCAACATCGATTCTCTTGTATCCTCGCTCTTGGGCATCTTTACCGGCACGAACAAGCATCCTGCGAATCCAGCCTAACATCATTAAATCCTTCATTTTGTCCAATGAATCGATAAATCCAGCCGGATTACTTCCTAACTGAGCGTGCTCACGTATGTTTTGTCCAGTCTCATCTACCACTTCGTAATACCATAGGAGAAGTTCCTCAACTGCACCATCTGTAATCGGCATTCCAGCAAACGACCTAGCCATCTTTCTAAGAGCCATAGGAGTTAGAGCAGAACCACTAACTTGACCTTCAAGAACGTCTTCTTCAACTTCTTCAGGTGGTGCCATTTCACTGTTTACTTCATCGACAACTGGAGCAGTAGCTTGGATGTGTCGAGGCTTGATTGTACTAACTCGGTCTTTTGCTGCAGCCATTTCAGCGCTGTTTAGTGTTCGCTTTAGGTAGGTCTCGAGATGTTCAATTCCTGCTTGAACTGCCTCGGAACCTACACTCTCGAGGTCTGATAATCTCTCTATCATCAATTCCCTGGTTCTATTGTAATTTAGCCGAGTACGGTTTGTGTCATCTAATGTCTTCTTGTCAGGGGTTGCTGAAAGGGTGGCAGATTCCATCGCTGGAACCATACGGTCTATTTCTGCAACTAGCATCTCAACAAGTTGTTCTTTTACAGCCCCTGAAAGGCGCATTTCGGTAAACCCAGAGGATACGAATCCAATATGACTTGAAGAATACGGTTTGGCCATCTCACTCCACCAGTCCGTCCTCACGGCCGATGGCTTGTGAGACTTCCCATGCATGGAAACATTCGTGACCGCCTAGAAAACCACCAGCTTCTCTTGCTGGACCGATGAATTCTGAGCCACAAAATTGGCAGAATACATGAGCGATTATTTCATTGAAATATGTACCATTAGGAGTCGTTCTCTTGACAATCCTCTTACCAACATCAGATTCATCCCAATCGCTTTCTTTTTCGGTATAATCGTCGTCAAGTACCATCTTTTCAGCCATAATATCACCATTGTGTAATCCAAGGTATAGCGCCATCCATTGTGATAGGGCGCATACCATCTTCATCCCTAACCCACGTATCTTCACTACCGATACTTCCGTTCAAATGTACAACCTTGGGTTCTATTGCCATCGTGCCGCCAATCGGCAGAGGGCGGTCAAATCCTTCAGCGACCACAGGAGTTTCATCTAGTTGAAGTCCGACTGAATGACCTAAGAAACGGGATTGGTCAGGGGCCATTCCCATCAGGTTGTCTCCGTGACCTAATTCCTCGGCCAATGCAAGACCTTGTCGCCAAGCTTGTGAACAATCCAATCCTTGGTCAAGAACATCTACAACCTCTTCTTTTACGGCTACCATGTCATCTAAACGCTCCTGCCATTGTGAAGATAAAGAGCCTGCTACAAACATTCTTGTCGCATCGACAACATATCCTCTATGGAGGTGAACTAGGTCTACTAACACAGGCTCATTTGCTTTGATCTTAGTAAAACCGCTACCCATCGAAGACATTGGATGAGGCCCTGTCCCTCCGATCGCTGAATCAAAGAATGATGGCACTCCACCTGCTCTGCCAGCAACGATTACTCCACGGTCACACTGAAGTGGGAATCGACGCATCTGGACATTGCCGCCAAATCCTGCTGCTCTACTAACAGCCTCGGCAGCGGCAACGAGTTCTATTTCAGTTACTCCTTCGCCGCCAACAGTCTCCACAGCCTCAAACATAGCCAACTGGACATCTGCGCCTTCAGCCATCATCTGTAATTCCCATTCACTCTTTATTTCACGCTGTGAATGAACGATTTGAGTGCAATCTTTGGTAGCGTTTACCTTAGATGAAAATCGTGTTGCGAAGGCATGAGGTAATTGGCCAAATTGCATTGAAGGCGTGCACCCTATGTCTTCTGCGAAAGTAGCCATTCTTGGGAACGATTCGACTGTATGAGGTGAGTCGTCTCCTCCTGATTCATGTTTTGCTCGAGATAATGAACGGCGAACAAATAGGCGCCCTTCGCCCTCAGCAGTTAGAAGAAATGATGCATTTTGACGGCCGCCTGTGTAGTAGTATAGGTCGACAGGGGTTTGAATCAATGCAGCCTCATGCCCGGCTTCTTTCAGTCGAGATGCCAAATCTTCCTGCCTAGATTCAAGCTCGCTCACCGGAACTCGCCAATCTTCATCTTCAGGACCAACTAATGTGCTCAGTTCGTCCTCCATGTTGTGTTCCTATCGTCGATAGTTCAAAACGACTCCCCCCTTCTAAAAAGTGATAATAACTAGAGTTCTGTCCGTTAAACATGCATACTGCTGCAAAAGTAATACTGATTCTAGGAACCGCATTCACTCTATTGGGTATTGGTGGTTTCGCAATAGGTGCTGGACAAGTCGATGATATCGATGACAGTTGGAACACATTTGAATATGAAGGTGCAACCAATGGTACAATCTTTATTGAAGACACAGATGGAGCCGGTGACGTTGGATTGACGTTTTGGGTCAAAGGCGTGTATGAGGATAAAGATGGAGATGACACCTGGGATGTTTGTCAAAACACCAATGTTACAATCACAGAAAGTCCTGATGTGAACAATTCTTGGGAATGGGCTGAAATTTTGGATGGTGATTTCTACAACGAGGTTCAGCCAAATCAGAGATGTGATGCGGCCGATAAAAACACAAATAATGACCGACAAGGAAAGGGTCTAGTCAAAATTGGTCGTGCGTGCTGGGGCTGCTATAGTGGAAATGTGTCATTTGAATCCAATCAAACTGTCTGGGTAACATATGATGAAAAAGTTGGTGAAGAAATAGGAGAGGATGTCGGAATTCTAATACTTGGATTCTTAGGTGGGTTCGGAGGTATTTGCTGTGGAATTTTATTCTTGATAATAGGCGGAATCATGGCTTTGACTATGAATGACAATAAGGAACAGGTGATGTATGCGCCGCCGGCGAATAATATGATGATAGCAAACCAAGGAATGGTTCAGCCTTCGACATATACCAACCCTGAACATATGGCTGCTCCGATGACCACGCACATGTCTGCACCATCATTCGATGAACCGAATAAAGGCGGATTGTGATTATTCGGTTTGAGCGATTATTGGCTCATATGCCTCGCTTAGCGCTAGACGCTCTTCGGCGATAGCACAATATTCTGCAGAAAGGTCACATCCGATATATCTGCGACCACTCATCTTAGCCGCTACTGCTGTAGTTCCTGAACCTAGGAATGGATCTAGGACAACATCTCCTAAGAAAGTGAACATTTCGATACAGCGTTTTGGTAATTCGACAGGGAATGGTGCAGGATGATTTACTCTCTTGGCCGACTCGGTCGGGAATGACCAAATGGATTTGGTTTGTTGAATGAACTCATCTTTGGCAATAGTATCGATTCGCCCATTGGCCCTCTCACTCTTTGAACGTGGTAATTTGTAATCACCTTTAGAGAATATCAACAAGTATTCATGGATATCTCTTAGACACGGATTAGATGCTGATTGGAAAGAGCCCCATGCGCATGATGAACCAGCACTTGCCGATTTGTCCCAGATTACCTCTCCTCTGTGCATGAATCCGATTTCATGCATAATGAGGTTGACATGACTGGTTAGCGGAATGTACGGTTTACGGCCTAAGTTTGCGACATTTACCACCATTCGGCCACCAGGTGCTAAAACTCGATAACATTCAGCAAATACTTGATGAAGCATTTCTAGATACTCGGTAAGTGACAAATCCTCATCATAGGTTTTCGATGCATTGTATGGGGGTGAAGTCACTACAAGGTGAACACAATTATCTGGAATTGCCATCGACTTTGAATCTCCATTGATGACAATGTTTGCTAATGCATCTGGTAGTTCAGCGGCATCTCCTACATCCCTTTGTGATACTAAATCGTCATACATTCTAGAACCGTAGTATACTGAAGAGTCATGCCCTTCTCTCTTTGAGACTCCAAAGGAGGACGTAGTTGTCTTGGCACGTTTACGAGCACCTTCGAGAGGATTATCGCGCGCCATGCTTACCATCGTTCAATATGGGTTTATGAGATTTCGCGCCTTTGCTAAGTAAGGGACGCGCGTTTGAACCGGTCGTATGAAAAACCGTAGGCTAGTCGGATTGACTGATGGCAAGGGTCCTCACCCTCGACGAGGTAAACCTCGACGGTCGAACTGTACTGGTTCGCGTAGACATCAATTCACCTCTTGACCCGGTAACAAATCTGTTCTTGGACGATACAAGAATCAGAAGAATCCTTCCAACATTGAATAGATTATCGAAATCCAAAGTCGTGCTATTAGCTCATCAATCCCGCCCAGGGAAAATGGATTTCACCTCGACTCTAGGTCATGCAAGAGAACTTGGCAGGCTACTTGGACGCAATGTCAAGTGGGTAGATGACATCTATGGGAAGGCAGCATTGACCGCTATTGAATTGATGGAAGATGGCGATTTGTTGATGTTAAACAATGTCCGTATGGATGAAGAAGAGAACAGTGTCAAAGGAGATTTTGCCACTCTGTCCGAAACTAGAATCGTTCAGAATCTATCGCTCATTGCAGACGCTTTTGTCAATGATGCATTTGCTTGTGCTCACAGAAGTTCACCATCGATTGTAGGATTCACAAACACGATACCATGTATTGCTGGAGAGTTGATGAATCATGAACTTGCTAAACTAGGCCAAGCACTGGATGACCCTAAGAGGCCATGTATTGCAGTGCTTGGAGGAATCAAAGTAGACGATTCGGTAATAGTTGCAGACAACATGCTAAGAGGCGATGTATGTGACCATATTTGGGTCACAGGTGGAGTCGCTAATCTATTCCTATACCTTTCAGGCATTGATCTTGGAGAACTCAATATCAACTTCTTGAAGAATGAACTTGGAGATTCTTGGGACGACACAGTTGTTACTGCTAGTAAATTGTTAGTCGACTACCCTGAATGTATCATCATGCCGAGTGATGTTGCGCTCCACATTGCAGGAAATAGAATAGACCACCCTCTAGCAAACCTGCCGATTGAAGCACCAATATTTGACTTAGGAATCACCAGTATCCGTTCACTGTCTAAAGCGATTAAGAGTGCAGGAACTATCATTTTGAACGGTCCTGCTGGAGTTTTCGAAATGCCGGACTTCGCTTTAGGGACTGTTGAAATGCTGAACGCTTGTGCTGAAAGTGAAGGCTATGCTGTGATGGGCGGAGGCCATACTGCCACCCTTGTCAGCCAGCGTGGATTAGCAGGCAAAATGGGACATGTTTCAACAGGAGGAGGAGCATGCCTAGACCTTCTAGCTGGCAGGACTTTGCCTGGCCTTGCTTCACTGAAAGAATCAGCGGAGCAGTTCCGTTTTTCGATCTCTAAACCTCTAGACCACCAATAACTGGTCAGACTTAACGGTGGAAATAATTTCCGTGGGGTTTTTTAGAGCCTTGTCAATGAATGATTGGCAGGGAAGTAGAAATTATGATTGAACATCAGAAAATACCTGTGACAAAAATTATCTCTGTTGCTTGCAGAGACTTCATGGCTTTTAGCGGGGTTCATACCTTTGAATTTGATAGTGGGATAAACAGCATTATCGGAGGAAATGCATCAGGTAAATCTTCACTTATCTCTATGATTACTCAAACTCTATCTCCTGAGACCAGTAAGAGGTGGAACAAACAGTGGTATCCGAATAATAATTCAGACCAATCATTACTGGAAATAAAATTCGTCGCCGATGGTAAGACTCACTACCTGAGACGGGTTATGAATGGAGATAATACCACTGACCTTCACCTATACATCGGCGAAGATGGGGATGAAGAAAGGGAGTTCTTACGAGACAGCCAAGTAGTGGGTTACTTAACTAAACTGAAACCGATTTTCCTACTAGATTCGTTTGCGACATCACGTCGGGACTTCTTTACTTGGACCAGCCGGCATAAGGATAATGCTGATTCAATGTTTGTCTACAGAGAAGATTTACTTGACAAACTAAACGTCTTACTTCCGATAACGAATCAGAAGGTCGTAAAGGTTGTGAAGTCTCGAAATGATTTGTATGCAGTTTATGATGATGGTCAGCGAGTACGCCTATCTTCAATTGCTTCAGGCAATTTGAGAGTCGTATTCGTATTAGCCAAGATTTTGACCATGCTAGCTACAATCGAGGAAGATGACCTCTCAAGAATTGTATTAATCGATGAGATTGAAATGGGCCTAGACCGTTCAAGTATGAAGGGTTTGAATGATGCGATAAAGCATATTGCTGCTGAGAATGATTGTCAATTCATGATAACCTCAAGATTCGTTAACGGAAGAGAAAATCCGATTAGAGTCAATAGAACTCGAATCCCAAGTTATTACAAAACCCAAGCAAACACTATCTATCAAAATCCAATCATTACATCCCACTTTCAAAAATTTGCAAAGAAGGTGATTTGGAATTGGAAACCATAAGAGAAATTATTGAATTCTCTCATGATGGTTATGGCCAGATGTGGTATCCATTTTCGGCCTCGTTTAAGGAAAACAATACAACGATTAGTGCTGAATATTACTTTGAGATCAGTGACATGCTAACTCTCATACGCGCTATGTTTGACACGAATAATCATCAGCCAGAAATCGTGTCGAAGCGTAATCTAAAGTTGTCTCAAAAGCATTTAGTTGGCCTTGCGAAGAAAACAATATGCGCTATTCGATTTAGAACTGAGAAGAGCGAATATATTCTTCAAAAATGCTTCATTGGCCATTATTCGACTGAAGCGAGATTGCAAAAGGTAGGTTCAACAATAACATATCACGGACAAAATGCAATCCAGACACTAGGTAAATTCAACAAACCAATAATCATCGATGATGGAGGAATGTATCTTAACGGCTCTCTAATTTTCAAACCACTAGATAGTTATTCGAAGTCATGCATGGCCTCTCTAGCCAATAACTGGGCTAGGATGATTGGTTTGGGAGATGCTAGAATTGAATTGGATTTTGAAGGACGATGGTCATCCATGGGAGAGTGTGGGTCATGGGGCAGGGGAATGTCTGCACGGAATAGAATTCCTTCTCCACTTCGGCTAATAACCAACTTGGCACAAGCTGTGATGAAGAAGAGGACGTACGGCATGAGCGCACCTGTATTCACGCCATTCAATGTAGAAACTCTGAATGAATTTGAAGCGATTGCGATGATGGACTTGGTTAGAAATGTCTGCAAAGAAGAGAGTATTCAATTCATTGTAGGAATCAATTCAACCTCGCAAACTAACTCGATGATAAATGCAATAGAAACCCCAAGATTGTCCATCTATGAAGTCTAATTTTGAGGTTCTCAATATCTAACAGCATAGGAACATCAGAATATGTAATCATTTAGCGTAATTAGGAACATGGAACTGTTCATTTATTGCCACTGTCCTTCTTACTTGCCTTTTGCTTTTGAGAATGAAACTCCTTGATTTCCAATAGCCGGCATACTGCGGGCGCCCAACCACGTTTGAAGGCAGGATGGAAGCGTAGAGAATTTTCTCTTCGGATCATTTCTCGATAGACCTCCTCTATTGCTAAAGAAAGGTCAGGCATGTGAAGATTTACCCTTTTCTTCTTCGCTGGCTTGTAATCCATTGATTCACGCAAAAGGCGTTTAATGAACGATGGTTCGCATTGAAACAATTTATTCATTTCACCGCGGAGTTGATGGGGCAGACCGTTTGGACGTTGCCCACGCTGGATGTAAGAATCATCTGGCGTTGCACCAATGACACGACTTGAACGGCGCCCCTTAGGCCCAGGCCGGCTTTTCAATGCGGCCGCATAATCGACGCTTATGCGGAGTGTATGCAAACGGTTGATTTTGCTGTCTTCCCATGCTTTGCTGTGTGACACGCCCGATAGGGAATGTTGGCCAATCTTGCAATACTTGCGTGAACGGAGCATTTTCCAGGACGGTTTGACCCCCATAATTGGCCTTTGATTGGGCGCCTTATAAGGGTAATTAAAGCGCCATAGTATTAGGTGTAAAATTAGGAGCAAGTCCGCAGTATTGCGCTCGATTTACGGCACCAATATAAGGTTGAACAATAGTATACATAAGTACCTACGACGAAAAGAGGGAGCAAACACCTCGACATAAGGAAAAATGGAGATGAAAATATGAACACAGAAAACAATGAGCAATATGAGAATGAAATGGAGAAATACACAGATGCAATGCTACCTGAGCTTAACCAGGCCGATATAGAGAACGCTGAGTCTGTTCACTGCAAGTCCTGGGTACTTGGAAAACTAAAATCAGGCCGCACAGGGTGCTTCAACTGGCACGAAGATATGTGCCTTGGCCTTCAGATAACTGGAGAAGACTCCATGAGATGCTTTGCGGCTGGTAACATAGACTTATCACTTCGCAGTTTAGCTATGCTAAAGCATACCTGTGAGTCCATAGGCATAGTCTTGGAGACTGAAGGGTACACTCTACTTATCCAGCCAGACTCAGAAGGTCCAGCTGAAGGAACTGAAACTACCGAGGCTGTTGGAATGGAAGTGGCTTGAATGACTCAATCATATCAGAGAAGGTGCAGGAGATGTACCGAGATGATACACATGCTCAAGTGCAACGATCATGTGTGGAAACCCTTCGACTTTCCCGACCGAACCTCAAGTGGGAAGTGGGAACTTCACAAGTGCAACGGGAGGGGGGAGTAGTG
>CACLCM010000008.1 GCA_902605365.1 uncultured Candidatus Poseidoniales archaeon
CCAGTTCAATTCTGGCCGAGCCCACCTTGCACTAATCGATTTAATGATTATCGTCCTTTTACTTCTTAATTAGTGTTTAATATAAAATCAATCTGACTCAATTTCTTCGGATTTGGGAATTTCAATTTTCTGAATCTTAACAGGTTCGTCATCAACGAATGAGAAGTCTGTTGCCCCTCCACTCCAACTTTTTACAGTACTCTCATCTCCTTCGAAATCTTCGTCCGCAATTGCAGAACCAGGGTTTATTGAATAGTCTAAAGGATCTATTTCCCTAGAAATCGCTCTCTCTTCAGGCGTAGGTGCTGGACGTTCTTCCAAATGGATACCAGAGTGGAAAGTGCCACACTCAGGACATCTTCCTGTTCCTTTTTGAGTGATTGTTCCGCAGACTGGACATGATTCTTTACCAACTAAAGCGTCTAGCTTATCGGACATGTAATCACTCGTCGTCTTCATCATCTAGGAACATGTCATCTTGACTTGCTGTAACTTCATCACCATCTTCGGTTTCGATAGTTACAGTATCTTCTTCATCATCAAATTCAATTATTTCTCCGAAGAATTCTTCGCCATCAACTTCGACTCCAACCCAATCTCCTACATCGATTGCATCTTCATCATCGTCGTCTTCATCCTCTTCATCGTCATCAGAATCGTCGTCTTCATCCTCTTCATCGTCATCAGAATCGTCGTCTTCTTCATCCTCTTCATCGTCATCAGAATCGTCGTCGTCTTCATCCTCTTCATCGTCATCAGAATCATCGTCGTCTTCATCATCGTCATCGTCATCAGAATCATTGCTTTCAGTAGTGTCCTTTCCTTTGACCCTGTCTCTTAACGAAGGCGCATAGAAAAGATGTAGGAAGGCTACAATTCCGAGTCCAATTAGTCCAAGAACCATCATCACAATACCATCAGTGTAGAATCCTGCAGGCATACTATCTGCATCATTCTCACCACTGAACGGAGTGTAGGAATTTTGACATTTGTTGTCATCAAGTGTTATGTGGCAGGGATAAATATCTCCATCAACCGCATATCCTGAACAATCATCTCCCAGTGTGTCTCCAACTTCTGTACCACAGTGGTCCCATACTCCTCCATCTCCTTCGTAAAGAACAGGTCCACCAGAACCATCAACTATCAATCCAACACCGTTGACAACCCATATTCCAATGAAAGTGACCATCAAGAAATATGCTATTGGGTAAAAGATATCATTGGCTTTTTTACCCATTAAGAACTTTTGAACATTGGACGGGAATTCCTTCTTTTTCTTACTCTTAGGGAACTTACCTGGCTTTATTCCAATTTTCAAATCATCTAGAGCTTGCACCAATTCAATCGGATTAACTCTGTTATCGTCATCTGTATCCAAGTATTGTAGTATTGCAGTAACTTGGTTTGGAGGCAATAATTCACCACTTATCTTTTCGATTCCTTTCTGAAGTTCTGGTGCGTCAATTAAATTGTCATCATTCCCATCTACTTCGATAAATGCTTCACTGGCAGTCATGCCAGATTCAGCAATGGCTAAAGCGAGGTTTTCGAAGGCCATCACAACTGTTGTGCGCCAGTGATCCATGTTTTTCTTATCTTCTTCTTCAGGAATATCCTCAGTAGCTTCTTCTTCAGATTCTTCTTCTGAATCATCATCATCTTCTCCGATTTCATCTCCAGATTCTTCTTCTGAATCATCATCTTCGACTTCCTCTAGATCTTCATCATCATCTTCTTCAGAGTCCTCTTCTTCGACATCCTCTGTAGTCTCTTCTTCCTCGATTTCATCTTCAGAGTCCTCTTCTTCGACTTCCTCTGGAACCTCTTCTTTATCGATTTCATCTTCAGATTCTTCTTCGTCATTAGTTGAAGAACTAGAATCATCAATCATTGAATCTAATACTTCCAATGCCTCTGAAGTCGATATTTCAATATCGCTTTCAGAATCATCAATTGATTCTTCTTCAGGAGTATCAATAGCTACGAAAAATGCACCACATTTAGCACATGATTCACTATCAGCGGGAATAATTGCACCACAAGAACCACATTCTCCCAACTCTTCATCAGAAATACCGTCGAAACTAACGTCACAACTTGGACAAGATTTGCTATCGAGTGGAACGATTGCTCCACATGCTCCACATTCTGCCATTGGAATATCATTGTTTTCTTCATCCGACATAGTTGCCACTAATCTTTGCGAACTCATCAAACGATATAATGATTCATGGACTTGAAGCGTTACGGACTACATAGGCGTAGGCTAAAGGGGGTTCCAATGATGGATTTTGAGTTTGGTAAATCATATACGTATACTTTAACCTCACAAGATGAAATCCTTGCTTATGTAGACAGCGTCTCAATGAGGGACGACGGGCATGTTTTACTATTATCTCGGTTACCCCAGCGCAGGCTTTTGGAGCACATAGATCTCGATAAAGTTGAATCATATTGGGTGACATCTCAAGATGTTGCAGGTACAATACAGCCATCACTTGACCAAATTCACGATTTGGTCTCCTCTCGTTTTGAAAATCACACTGGAATTGCAGTTATAGAAGGAATCGAATGGTTGATTTCTATCCATGGTTTTGATAAGGTTTTGAACATGATTATGAAACTGAAAGACTCACTACATCGAAAACCATGGTCTCTATTGCTGGTAGTTTCAGCGGATATAATGGATTCAACACAACACACTCAATGGCACAGGGAATCTTTAGAATGGAATATTCCTAAGAAGGTTGAATTTGATGAAATTGAGGAAATAAAAGAAGTCATAAGTGAAGTCGAGAGTGTTGAAGAAAAGCCACTAGGTGATGGAACATCTTTGTCATTCCTTGTACGTATACCTCGTGAAGGTTACACAAAGGACATCGCAAGACGCCGAATCTTACAATGGAGAAGAATGGGACTAGATGTGTCAGAGGCAGAGCCTGCACTCTTCCAGGATTCTGATGATGTTGGATATGATATTTACCAAAAAGTCGAGATTAAAGTTAGAAAGGCTATTGAATTGGATAATAGATTAGATATTTTGGCTGAACGTGGTCTTAAATCAGAAGTAACAAAAATGAGATTTAGAGTCAGGCAATTAACAGGATTAACTGATGTGGAATCGCGAATTAACGAACTCATCTAGGGAGCCTGCCACATTCGGCTTCGATTCTTGCCAACCAACCGCCATTAGACAATTCCCTAGCAACTAGTTCAATCTCTTTAGATGTAGAGCGGTCTCCATCAAGTGGCCCACAAACCCCTCTAACAAGCCGGTACAATGCGTTGACATGTTCTGCAGGCTCAACTTCACGGTATTCCAAACCCTCACACGCAATAATAAGTTCACATGCAAGAACTTGTGAAAGGTGAATAGTAGATTCTACCAAATTCCAACAAGCGGTTGCTCCCATTGAAACATGATCTTCTTGTCCTCCTGATGTAGGAGTTGAGAATGCCGAGCGGGGCATTGCCCTTCCGTGCATTTCAGCCAGTGCTGCTGCTGCTACATAGTGGACAATCATCATTCCTGATTCCAATCCGGAATTAGTGGCTAAAAAGGCAGGAAGGTCACTTCTTGCTGGGTCTATGATTTGGTCAATCCTTCTCTCACTAATGTGTGCCAATTCGAAAATTGCATGCGACATACCGTCTGCAGCAATAGCCAAAATCTCACCATGGAAGTTACCTTGACTGATAACCTCGTCTTTACCAGGGTTTGCGGGATTTGGAAATATCAACGGGTTGTCTGTTGCACTATTAATTTCAATATCTAATGTTGAAGATAGAGCTCTGAACCTTTCGAGTACAGCGCCGTGTACTTGTGGTATGCATCTGAAGGAATAAGCATCTTGAACCCTGTCACAATTCTTGTGTGATGCAAGTATTTCAGAGTCCTTCATTATCTTTGTAATTCTTTCAGCCACTAGGGATTGACCATGGTGTGGTCTAGCCTTGTGCACTCTAGAATCCATAGGTCCAATCGAACACTTTTTTGCCTCCATAGACACACATGCAATCAAATCTGCCAATGGCATTAAACTGGAAAGCCTAGTTTCAACATTGACTAAGAAAGAACACATTTGACTGGTCCCATTGATTAATGAAAGGCCATCCTTTGCTGCCAAATCCACTGCTATCAGACCTTTTTGTTTTAGCATAATAGTGGTTTCAATTGGGCCATCTTCTCCCCATACTTCCCCTTCACCAATTAGAGCCAAAGCCATATGCGAAAGAGGTGCTAAGTCACCAGATGCGCCAAGGGAACCAATCCTTGGAACCACAGGTACAATATTCTCATTTAGATAAGTGATTATCTGCTCGATTACCGAGGCCTGAATTCCGGAACATCCTTTGATTAACGAATTAGCACGTACACACATCATTGCTCTCGTGTCTGGAATTGTCATCGGCTCACCGATTGCACAAGCGTGTGAGCGGATTAGATTGACTTGCAATGCAGCCAAATCATCAGGGGATATCGATTCACTAACCAATGCTCCAAATCCTGTATTGATGCCATAAACGGTTTCTCCCCTCTCCAGTATACCTTCTACAACATCCCTAGCAGCGTTAATTTTGTGCCAAGCATCAGAAGCAACCTCAACCTTTTCACCCATTGAAATCAAAGCGATTTCAGTTGTACTAAGTGTATTGCCGTCTAGCTTAATGCTTGCCATTATTCATCACCACGATAGAAGGAGTCAATGAGTTTGTCCTCTGCAATATTAGGTAATGTGACCTTTAGAAGTGGATTTGCTTCCATCGCTCTCTTAATGGCATAAACTGCGCCGTCGTTACGTGCCCAAGCACGTCTAGAAATCCCATTGTTAACGTCCCAGTCTAGCATTGAAAGTAATTTTCTTTCACTATCGTGACTTCCATCAATCAGTAGTCCAAATCCGCCGTTAATCACTTCTCCCCATCCTACACCACCACCGTTGTGTAAACTGATCCAAGTAGCTCCTCTAAAGGAGTCGCCAACGAAGTTTTGAACAGCCATGTCTGCTGTAAACATAGAACCGTCTCTAATGTTGGCGGTTTCTCTGTATGGTGAATCAGTTCCTGCAACATCATGATGGTCTCTTCCTAGTACGATAGGTGCGCTTACCAAACCATTCTTGATGGCTTCATTGAACGACCTTGCAATTTCCTTGCGCCCTTCTGCATCAGCATACAATATCCTAGCCTGGCTACCAACAACCATTTCGTAATGTTCTGCCTGTTCTATCCATCGAATATTATCCAACATTTGTTGTTTGATTTCATCAGGTGAACTTTCAGCCATTTTCCTGAGTACATCTGCCGCGATTTTATCGGTTCGACGCAAATCTTCTGGGTCTCCTGAAGTGCAAACCCATCTGAATGGGCCAAATCCGTAGTCAAAACACATTGGACCCATTATGTCTTCAACATAACTAGGATATCTGAATCCATCTCCATCTGTGTTCATTACATCAGCACCGGCTCTTGACGCCTCCAAAAGGAAAGCATTTCCATAGTCCCAAAAGTAAGTTCCATTTTCCACTAATTTGTTGACTGCAGACGCATGCCGTCTCAGTGTTTCTTGAACTTCTTCTTTGAATTGCGAGGGATTTTCAGACATCATTATTTTCCCTTCTTCAAATGTCAGTGTGACAGGATAATATCCGCCCTGCCACGGATTGTGAAGGCTTGTCTGGTCCGATAATAAGTCGATACTAATGTTTCTTTCAACCATTCTTTCCAACAGTTCTACAACATTACCAATATGTCCAATCGATTTAGCAGTCCCGCTATTTTTGGCTTCCACCATTTTATCGATTGCATCATCCACGGAATCGGCTATTTCAGAAAGCCAACCTTGTTCGTGTCTTTTGTGTGCTGCATGAGGATTCACTTCGCTAACGATACATGAAGCGCCCGCTATTACAGCTGCTTTAGCCTGAGCGCCACTCATACCTCCTAGTCCTGATGTGACAAATGTAACACCTGCAAGTGAATCTTTTGCTCCAGCATGCATTCTAGCAGCATTTAGAACGGTAATTGTTGTCCCATGAACAATTCCTTGAGGACCGATATACATGTAGGAGCCAGCAGTCATTTGACCATATTGACTAACACCAAGCGCATTCATTCGGTCATAATCATTTTGTGTGGAATAATTCGGTATAACCATTCCATTTGTTATAACAACCCTTGGAGCATCTTTGGATGAAGGAAATAATCCCATTGGGTGGCCTGAATACATGACCAGTGTTTGCTCATCACTCATTTCACACAGGTATTTCATAACCAATCGATACTGTGCCCAATTCTGGAAAACTGCACCATTTCCACCGTATGTTATCAGTTCGTGAGGAAATTGTGCAACCTTCTTATCGAGATTATTGTGGATCATCAGCATTATTGAAGCTGCTTGCTGTGATTTTGTAGGATATGCATCCAACGGGTATGCGTGAATTGTATATTCAGTAGGACGATATCTCATCATCCATATCCGCCCATATGTTTCCAATTCCTCAACGAACTCTTTTGCTAATTCATCATGAAGGTTTTCTGGAAAGTAACGCAATGCGTTACGTAAGGCCAATTTCTTTTCTTTATGTGACAATATTTGCCTCCTTGCAGGGGCATGGTCTACTTCATCACTAATACCAGGATGTATAGGCAATTCAGTAGGAATGCCAAGTCCGATATGAGCGCGCATTGCGTCTATATCGGTTGCCATGATTATCGGTGTGTAAACTCGGCCTTATTGATTGTTGTAGGAAATCAGTGGTTTGAATCTAATCGATTTGAGTTTTAACATCATTATCTGGGCGCCATAATGTAAACACTATTCCACAAAAAATCATCAGTACAGAAAATGAAATGAATCCATTTTGCAAACTTAGATTGTGGTACTCTACAAGATATCCTGCTGTTGTTGTAGACATAGCAGCAGATGTTCCAAGAATCAGCATATCCATTGAGAAGACTCGCCCCCTAACTTCGTCTTCAACCCAACTCTGAGTTAGTACCGTAGACAAAACCCAATTACCTCCACTTGCTGAATGTGAGATTATTATTAACAAAACAGTGAGCGGTAAATAATAATCTAAAGTCAGACCTACGAATAAATAGAATAAACCGCTTATTGAAACCAATATTCCAATTAATGATGGCCACTTATTCTGGTCCTTAAACAGAGATCTAGCAATAAGTGGGCCTATACCTGTACCAATTCCTCTGGCAAAGAAGAATAAACCGAATCCAAATGCTGCACCATAGCCCGAAATTTCAGCACCCGCTAGCACTAGAAACACTCCTGCTAAACCCGCTCCACCAATATTCCATGATGATTTAGCAAATACAATCCGTAGTAATTTCTTATCACTGTAAATTCTATTCCAACCAATTTTGATATTTTTCACAGCGGTCCTAAACAATGGCCCCTTCATACTATCATCGATTTTCTGGTCAATAGTTAGTGGGATCAAAATTATTGCAGATAATAGGAATGTAAACGAGTCAATGATGAATGCAGCATCAGTACCCCATTGACTGACAACAACCCCACCAAGCATTGCACCCATGCATAGTGCAGTAGACCAAGAAGCACTTCCAATAGCATTAGCAGTAATCAAATCCTCATCATCGACAATATTCGGAACTGCAGCTCGCTCTGCAGTAGCATAAACGCCGTGAAGTAGCATCATCAATCCTGAAACAGAGATTAACCACCACATGTCTTCCTCGCCATCCACAAATAAGAACGATAATGCCAAACCAATTTGGAGGATATTAGACCAAAGCATCAGACTTTTACGATTCAATCTGTCTGCTAGCAAACCATTTATTGGTTGTGATATACCAAACAAAAACATTCTAACCGCGAACAAAATTCCTAATAAAAATTGAGACTCTGAATACTCAAGGATTAGAATGAATAGAGCGATGGTATTGAACCATTCACCCAATAGTGAAATTACACTAGCTGCCCACAATCTGCGGTACTTAGGATTGCTAGAAAAAAACTCAATATAGCCCTTAGACAAAATTACTCCTCCTCAGAACTTGACATTCCAGGTTCGAGGAGACTACACTCTATCCATTTAGAGGTGGGAGTGTTGGATTTGTCAGCCGTAGATTCTAGTGGAACCAACACGTTTGCTTCTGGGAAATATGTTGCAATGTTTCCTCTAGGAATATCATAGGCGACTAATTGCCATCCATCACTACGTCTTTCTTTACCTTCAAAATGCGATACGATGTCCACTATGTGTCGTGATTTCCACCCTCTATCCGCCATGTCAATTGCATTCATCAACACTACACGCCTATTTCCATGGATGCCTCGATATCTATCGTGCAAGTCATAAATCGTAGTATTATATTGGTCGTGAGACCTAATGGTCATCATGATAAAACGGTCTTTTGTTATTCCAACATCTGGCAATTCGTGACTTACAAAGTGTGCTTTGCCATCTGGTGTATTGAATGAACGCGAATCTCTTGGAGGATTAGGTAGTGCGAATCCGTTTGGACTTCTTACTCGCTCATTATAATCGTCAAAACCTGCCAAGGCTTTACTCATAAGTGTGCGAATATTATCATAATCGCTACTCAACTCCATCCAGTCTCTATCATCGTTCAGCGCAGCTGTAGCCATAGATGACACGATCCATGGTTCACTGCGCAGATTTTTACTTGCGGGACTCAAACCTCCGACTGATGTATGGACAATGCCCATAGAGTTTTCAACAGTTACAAATTGATTACCCGATGATTGAACATCTAACTCAGTTCGACCTAGGCATGGCAAAATCAATGCTGTGTCACCAGTAACTAGATGAGAACGGTTCAACTTGGTTGAAACCTGCACAGTTAGCTTAACATTTCTTAGTCCCTTTGCAGTAGCCAATGTATCAGGTGTTGCAGATATGAAATTACCACCCATGCAGAAGAATAGGTTAACATCTCCTTTCTGCATCTTGGCTATGGCTTCTACTACATCGACACCATGTTCTCTTGGACTAGTGATGCCACATGCATCATCAAGTCTGGCTAGAAACTTCTCAGTAGGACGTTCCCATATACCAACCGTTCTGTCACCTTGGACATTTGAATGGCCACGTACAGGACATAGTCCAGCACCTTTCTTACCGATATGCCCACCCATTAGCATTAGATTGCTTACTTCTTGGATAACAGCAACTCCATTTTTGTGTTGAGTTAGACCCATGGCCCAGCAGGCGATGGAAGCCTTAGATTTTGAAAGCATTCGGCCGGCCTTTTCTATTTGGAATCTGTTTAATCCCGAATCCGCTTCGATCTGTTTCCAACTAGTGTTTAGAATATTATCAGATAATATGTCAAATCCAGTAGTTTTTTCATTGATAAAATCATGATCTAATGCATCTAATTCCAGTTGAACTTTCATTAGACCATGCATCAGCGCAGCATCCCCTCCAATCTTAACTTGCAAATGCATATCAGCTAAAGCCTCGCTACCAAATGATAATTTCATGTAATCTTGAGGATGTTTGAACCTAACCAAACCAGTTTCTGGTAACGGGTTAACGTGGATTATTTTCGCACCATTTCGTTTTGCGTCTCTCAATGCAGTAAGCATACGCGGGTGATTAGTACCAGGATTTTGACCAACAACCAAAACCAAGTCTGCATAGTCGAAGTCTTCTAAACTTACAGTGCCCTTGCCAATACCAATTGTTTCACCAAGCCCTCTACCACTAGATTCGTGGCACATGTTGGAGCAATCTGGCATATTATTTGTACCAAGAGTTCTTGCAAACAATTGATACAAAAAGGCTGCTTCATTCGATGTGCGACCCGATGTATAGAATACAGAACGGTCAGGATCATCGCTTTCACTGATATTATCTGCAATCATTTTGAAAGCATCATCCCAAGATATTTCTTCATAGTGATTGCTACCGGATTTGAGAACCATTGGGTGAGTTATTCTTCCTTGTTTGTTTAACCAGTAATCACTCTTGTCTGATAAATCTTGGACACTGTTCTTTTCGAAGAATTGAGGAGTGACGCGCGATTTTGTTGCTTCATCAGCAACTGCTTTAGCACCATTTTCGCAAAATTCGAACGCAGACGCATTTTTAGGATCGGGCCAAGCGCAACCTGGGCAATCAAAACCATCTGGTTGATTTACAGTAATCAAGGTCTTGATAGTCTTAGTAACTCCCATTTTCTTAATGCCATGAATCAATGATGAATTTGCTGCTGGAATACCTGCAGCTATCGATTTCGGCTTCTTTATTTTCAAAGGAGTATTGTCGGGTGGAGTGATGGCTCTCGCCTCTTCTCTGCTCGACATTATGCTAGCGGTTCGCTCAAGGCTTGTCAATGATGCGGCTCAAAGGACCTACTACAGACGGAGTTTCACTAGTCGCGAACCCTACCAAAGTAATACCTGTAGTCCTGGCCAAATGCTCTGCAGCCGAACTTATCGCACCTACTGCAATTACCAATTCAACATCTGCCCTTACGGCTTTAGCAACCAGTTCCCAACCTATTCGCCCCGAAAGTCCCATGATACGACTAGAAATATTGTTACGAATTCCTGCCCCTATTACTTTGTCAACAGCATTGTGCCTACCAACATCTTCTCTTACGATTAACAAATCACCATTTTCATCAAATAATGCCGCTGCATGCATACCACCAGTCGCTTTGAACCAAGGCTGATTTTGTCTCATGCATGCCATCATACTTTGCAGATCTGAATCTAACTTGATCGAATTACTAACTAGGTTGCTAGGTACTGAAATATCTCCTGTTGTACAAGCGCCACATGCGGCTGTAAGCAGGTCTTCACTAGGCCTTGGTTGTACATTTCCAGTTATTATTACATCATTATCTTCAACTATGATTTTTTCAACTATACCTCGACCTTCGCATGTAATGTGACCTTGTGCTAGATCGCCTAGATCAAAGGGTGAAGCGAGTAATCGGACGACTGTTTTCGATTCAGTACGTATCGTGATGATAGATTCTTCAGCAAGTTCATCATATTCTGGAATAGGTCCGTCTTTGGATAAGCGGTGAATCGGCCGCTTTACCATGAAGCAATGTTGGAGCCAACACTCCATATTCATTGGCATTAAAACTTAGAAATCATTCAGGCCTTTCAATATCGAAGAATTCAAACTGAAGTTCAACCAATTCCTTTGAGGATTTAGCGGCACTATATGCTTCCAGTGGTTCTTTGTTCAATACAAAGAATTGTTCACCCCACCTAAATGCAGATAGTAGTTTACGGGCTTGATCTTCCTTACCAATCAAAAACAATGATGCCGAAAGTGCTTCTGCAGTAGTCATTTTTCCAGGCTTACCCCAATTCACTGGATTAGCAGCCAATAGCAAAGGTAGCATTCTACCCTGTAGTTTTGTGTTCTTCATCACCTGTGATACAGAATCTTCTATGTGAGCCCAAGAGCAGTCCAACCCTACTAATGAACCACCTTGGTCTAACAGTAAACTATGGTCTTCTGGACCTAGCACTTTGCCGCATAGTGGCTCAAGTATTATACCACGGCGTGGTAATTTGTTGAATTTTTCATGCAGTTTTATGTCCCCACGACGAGATAGTCTAACTGCAGTATTTTTCTTAGGATCGTCTTGAGCCAGCCATATAGCATGAACTGGTACCTCTTCGCGCATAATATCAATCCTTACCGTCGAGTAGAAAATCACCTAGAGTTAGACCCCTACCTTCACCTGCGTTGACATGTCGATTTTCATCAGGGCTAGCATCAACCATCAAGGTGATGTCCAATGCTCGTTCTAATTTTCTTATGACCGCATCTGTAGGTCTTTTGCCAGATTCAACGTTGTTGATGATGTTGATTTTTTCAGCCATTCTACGTGCTAATTCACGCTTGTCCCAACCTTTCTCATTCCTTGCTGTTGAAACTCTTCTTGAAAAATCAGAGGCAAGCTCCTTCTCACCCCTCAGCATTATGTCCTTTCCCTTGCGCCCAATACCTCCGTAGCCACCAGAAGTAGGAGTAGTTCCAGCACGTGCTTTAGATAGCCCTGGTGCAACCTTTTTTGGTTCAAGGCCCATTTTGTCAGAGCAGCGTTTACAAGCTTGAACTTGTGCTTTACCCATCATGACATTTATTGTTCCAACCTTCATCGCTCCACACAATTCACAGTCACCCATAATGCCACCTGAACCGTTGTCACGGTGGTGCTTCATCAAGGCTTCGTAAAGGCATAATCGATGCAATATACACGGATATTTCAAGAAGGACGGCTGTAGCACTTACAATATGGGAACCGAAGTTGATAGCGGCGCATCAGAGCCATTAGGTGCTGACGATTCGGATTTGAAAGCCTTAGAGAAGGATTTCAAAGAATTACAGGATGAGGCCCAAAGGCTGTTATCTGAGAGGGTACATTTGGAAAATGACCTTGCTAATATCAAAAAACGAGCAAGTCGATTGGATGAAGAAGTTAGAATCTTAAAGAGCCCACCTCTAATCGTTGGTCATCTTCAAGATATTCTTGATGACGAGAGAGCAATTGTACGGTCATCTAATGGTACCGTATTCCAAGTTTCTATCAATCAACGATTAGATACTGATAAGTTAAGGCCAGGTACTAGAATCGCATTGAATCAAGATACATTGTCAATTATCGAAATCTTACATGATGCGTGGGACCCGATGGTGTCAGGCGCAGAAATGATGGAAAAGCCGAATACTAGTTACGAAAGCGTAGGTGGGTTGGATGAACAGATTTTACAGGTTCGTGAAGCAATCGAATTACCACTCGAAAAGCCAGAATTATTCAGGAAGGTTGGCATCGAACCTCCAAAGGGAATTCTCTTAGTAGGACCTCCTGGATGTGGTAAGACAATGTTGGCAAAGGCTGTTGCCAGCCATACAAATGCATCATTCATACGCATGGTAGGTTCTGAATTAGCACAGAAGTATATCGGTGAAGGCGGTAGAATGGTAAGAGAATTATTTTCACTAGCTAAAGATAAGTCTCCTGCAATTATATTCCTCGATGAGATTGACGCTATTGGGGCTAAGAGACTAGATTCAGCAACTAGCGGTGATAGGGAAGTTCAACGTACTCTTATGCAGTTATTAGCCGAGTTGGATGGATTTGACTCATTGGAAGATGTGAAGATTATTGCGGCGACAAATCGACCAGATATTCTGGATGATGCTTTGCTGAGGCCAGGTAGGTTTGACCGCGTTATCGAGATACCTCTTCCGGACGATACCGGAAGAAAGACAATACTTTCGATCCACTTCAAAAAGATGTCAACCTCAAGAATCAATGTTGCAAAGGTCGTTGAATTAACAGAAGGTTTCAGCGGAGCTGAACTAAAAGCAACAACAGTTGAATCAGGTATGATTGCGATTAGAGATAATCGCTCCAAAGTAAGACAAGATGACATTTTACAAGCAGTTGATAGAATAAAGAAGAAACGTGAATCTAATGGAATATCATCTAGTCCAGATGCATTGTATGGCTGATTCTAGGTAATGTTCATCAGTCGTCGATTGGCAATTTAATCTATGGCGAAGAGAATCGTTGAGTGCGTTCCAAATTTCTCAGAGGGGAGAGATGAGAAATTAATCCAAATCATTAGTGATGCTGGAAGAGGAATTGAAGGAGCAAGAGTTCTCGGCATCGAGCCAGATGGTGATTATAACCGCACAGTTCTCACTATAGCAGGTGAGCCAGACGCTGTGAGTGAAGCAGCATTCAGAGTGATTAAATCAGCGTATGAAAACATCGACATGAGAAATCACAATGGTGAGCATCCTAGAATTGGAGCAGTTGATGTTTGCCCATTCATCCCCCTCGAAGGTGTGACAATGAGTGAGTGTGCTGAAATGTCTGTGAGTCTGGCAAAGAGAGTTTCTTCTGAACTTGAATTGTGTACATTTCTATATGGAGCAGCAGCTTCATCACCTGAAAGGGAATTGCTATCAGATTTGAGGAAAGGTCAGTATGAGGGGTTTGAAGAGAGACTGAACAACCAAGGCCCCAATTTACCTGATTATGGTCCGACAGAATGGAATGAAAAAACTGCAAAATTTGGAGCAGTTGTAATTGGAGCAAGACAAATTCTAGTCGCATACAATGTTAATGTAGATGAAAAGGACGCTAATGCTGCACGTAAAGCAGGCTCGCTAGTCAGATCTACTGGAAGACTACTCAAGAAGGAAGATGGGCGTAGAACTCGTATTCCAGGGATGTTACCAATGGTTCAAGGAATGGGGCTTCCCTTAGAATCCCATGGTATATCGCAAGTGTCAATGAATTTACGAGATGTAACCATAACTCCAATGCACATCGCTTTTGAAGCGGTCAAATCTATTGTAAATGACCATGGTGTCAATACTTGCGGTTCGGAATTAGTTGGATTGGTTCCACTATCTGCAATGCTTGATTCGGGTAGATGGTACGCTGATGAAGGATGTACTGATGAAAACGAATTAGTAAATGCGGCAATTAACGGATTGGGACTCGATCATCTTGCGCCTTTCGATGCTGAAGATAGAATAATTGAATGGGCACTTGCAAAGGAGGTCGAAGTATGAGCACTCCATGGATGGATATGACTGTTAGAGATTTTCAAACTGCTTTAGCATCATCTTCTCCCACTCCTGGTGGCGGTACTGCAGCAGCAATAGCATTAGGTCAGGCTTCCGCGTTGACAATAATGGTCTGCGACCTTACTATGGGGAAGGATAAGTGGCAAGAAGGTTGGCCTGTTGCTGAAACTGCGCTTCAATCATCTGCCAGAATCATGACCCGCGCAGGAGAATTGGCTGATGAAGATAGTGATGCATTTGACGGTGTAATGGCATCATTCAAACTTCCTAAGGATAGTGATGAAGAAAAGCAAGCAAGACGCAATGCGATTAGGAATGCAACACTAGGTGCTACTGAAGTTCCTTACGAGACGGCGCAACTGGCTCTTGAATTACTGAGGCATCTACCAGAATTAGCATCAAAGGGTAATGCAAATGCAGTTTCAGATGTAGGAGTCGCAGGATTGTTAGCAAGTGCTGCATGTAAAGGTGCTTTATTCAATGTAGACATCAACATAGGAAGTTTACCAGATGATATGGCAGCTGAAATAAGAACATCAGCGCCTGAAATACTCGAAGAGGCTCGAATACTATCTCGTGAAATTATGGATGTAGTCAAAGAAAGAATTTGATTATCTTACTTCAGAACCGGGGGAGATTTCTCCATCAATTGTGACTAATTTCACCCCACCATTGCCGTCATCGGCAGCTAACATCATACCCTCACTCATCACACCACGTAGTTTACGCGGTTTCAGGTTTGCAACAAACACTACAGATTTACCAACCATTTGTTCAGCCGTGTAATATTCCTTCAACCCTGCACAAATCGTTCTACCTTCTTCACTACCATCATCGATTGATACTACGAACAATTTGTCAGCATTATCGTGGTCAGTAACATCAGTTATTTTTCCTACTCTTAACTCGACTTCCATGAAAGTCTCAAAGTCTAGATGTGTTGTTCCTTCAGGCATTTTACGTTCCTCCTTCTTTGTTTTTTTACCACCCTTCACTCCATGTGTAGGGTCATTTGAATCGTTACTATCTGCAGCTAAAGATTCTTCTTGAGCTAAGATTTCTTCCAGATCAAGTCTTTGGAATAATGGTTCAGGATTACTGATGGATGTTTTGAAATCAACATTCCAATCAATCGCTGAGTCCCATGATGACAGTGAAACATCGCCTTCTTCGCCAAGTGCATCCCACAATCTTTGAGCACTAAATGGTAAGAATGGTTGCGTCATTATTGCTAAGAATCGAGAAACTCTCCAACCGAATGAAAGTCTAGCCATTGATTCTTCTGCCCCATCACCATCTAAATCTTTCAAAAACTTCCATGGTGTTGCAGCCTGAAGCATTTGGTTACCCAACTGTGATGCACTCATTACTCCCCTTAGTGCTTCTTTGAAACGATGCTTCTCTAGACTGGTAGTAACTTGAATGTGTATAGCTTCTAGTTTTGCCATTTGCTCTGAACAGTAGTCTAAATTTTCAAATGTTGATAATTTCCTATTCTCAGGTAATCGCTCTGATAGTGTTAGTACCCTGTGAACAAAATTGCCGTAAGCAGCAATCAATTCTGAATTTATTTTCTCGACGAAATCTGGCCAATTAAAATCAGTATCGTGATTTTCAGGCATATTGATTGATAAATAATATCTGAGAGTGTCAGGGTCGAAACGCTCCAAAAACGAAGGTAACCATACAGCATGCTTCCTTGATTTAGAAAATTGCCCTCCTGCAAGCATAAGATATTCCATAGCGGGTACATTCTCTGCTAGATCCAAATCCCCTGGACCTGGTAAGGAAGGTGACGTTTGTGCATCCAAACCTTTAGCTGCATGATTAATCCCCATTATCAGGGATGGCCAAATAACTGTGTGGAATGGAATATTGTCCTTACCGAGGAAATAGAGATGCCGAGGCTTGATGCCATCATCTGATATTTTCCACCATTTCTCCCAATCATCAATTCCTGCATAACGCCTCGACCAAAGTTTTGCGCATGAATAGTAACCTTGTACGGCTTCAAACCACACATAAATGCACTTTCCATCCCACTCATTACCCTCTAGGGGCAAAGGAATACCCCATTCAAGATCTCTAGTAACTGCTCTTGGCCTAAGTCCCATGTCAAGCCATTGCTTCGTCATAGCACGAACATTGGATTTCCACACACTATCTCTGTCCTTAGCGTGGAGTTCAAGTTGTTCCTGGAATAGGTCGAGACGATAGAAAAAGTGCTCAGTGTCACGTATTTCTATTTGACACTCAGGATTCATTTTCGACCTTGGATTTTGAAGTTCTGTCGCTTCATATGTTACTCCACATTCATCACACTGGTCACCGCGAGCGTCAGTCGCACCACAATTTGGACAGTCTCCTTCAACATACCTATCGGGTAAAAATCTCCCACCATCTTCTCTAATTTCGTAATACTGTTGCATAACCTTTCTTTCAAACAATCCAGCATTGAGTAGTGAAACGAAATTTTCCGATACGATTTCATGGTGTTCAGGGTCACTAGTCCTATTGAATAGCGATCCACCATAATCTGGACCCCGGGGGTCAATCTTAGGCTCCCAACTACAACCAAGGTCAAGTAAAGCCTTGGAATTTATAGCATGATATTTATCAACAATATCTTGAGGATTTACACCTTGGGTTTCAGCAGCTACTGTTATTGGAGTTCCGTGCTCGTCCGAACCAGATACCATGAGCACTTTGTTTCCCTTTGAACGCTCAAATCTTGCTTGAATGTCAGGGGGCAAGTAACACCCAGCAACGTGGCCTAAATGTAGTGGTCCGTTAGCGTATGGCCAGGCAACGCAAACAAGGACATGCTCACCGCTCACATGTGTCACCTAACCTGTCGTATCGTCGGAACTACATGAGTACTGTGTATGAAATTACTTTGGTAACCCTCAAGAACTTGGAACTCGCCACCTCAAATGGGCCGATTGGCCGAGGATTCGTCGAACCTTATGGCAGACTACACAATGCTCATCATTTATTCCTCACTCGCTTTGGGGGTTTCTTTCTTATGTTCAATGCTTGAAGCAGTGCTTCTATCCATGTCATTATCTCATGTTAGCGTCATCAATAAGGCAGGTGATAAGAACGGTAGAAGGTGGGCTAGACTCAAGGAAGATGATTCAGTAAAACCGTTAACTGCTATACTTACATTAAACACAATTGCCCACACCATGGGAGCTGCAGGTGTTGGTGCAGAGGTTTCTAGAATATGGGGCGACGAGCGATTGACAATAGCCTCTATCATACTAACTCTAGCAGTATTATTCCTTTCCGAAATCATCCCAAAGACATTAGGTTCTGCATATTGGAGGTTCCTTTCTGGACCATCCGGAATTGTATTATCTGGTATGACAAAGTTACTAACTCCGTTTTTCGTCCCCCTCCTATGGTTCAAACGCCTTCTTCCTAAAGCAGAAACCGCCCTCGTAACACGTGACGAGTTACATGCATTGGCTGACATCGGCGAAGAAGAAGGTGAGCTTGATGAAGATGAAGAAGCAGTAATACACAATCTACTCGCATTAAGAGAGATTCCTGTGAAGGACGTTATGACTCCAAGGACTGTAACCCTAACATTCGACCACGATTGGACAATAAGACAAGTTCTTGATGAAACAAAAATACTCAGATTTGGTAGAATGCCTGTTTACGCGGAATCTGTTGATTCACTATCTGGCTTCGTATTACGATCAGACATACTAATGGCTGCATCAAGGGACGAATGGGATACTATACTATTTGATTTGAAAAAGCCTCTACTCACAATCGGAATGGATGACAGTGTTGACTTGGCATTAGACCGGTTCCTTGAATCTAAAGTACAGATATTGGCTGTACTAGATGAATTCGGTGGCACTGCTGGAATTATAACGATGGAAGATGTTATTGAAACTCTACTCGGCGAAGAGATAGTTGACGAGTTAGACGAGCATGAAGACATGCGCGAATTAGCAAGGGAGCAGGCAACTGTAAGCGAAGAAGAGTGATCATAGTATCATTTCATCAATCCATTGCCTGATTAAATCATCTCTTTCATCATTGATTTTATTTTTCGAGTGAGTTAGACTTTCTATTAGATGAGCGTGCAATTCAATATCCTGTTCCATTAATAAGTCATAATGATAACGACCAAGTCTTGAATCGTTGGCAGATTGTAACAATAGAGTGGGCACAGTGGGAAGGCCCCATTTTGGTATGTCAATATCGCTCCAAACGAGACCACCCGCCTCTGGATGAATGCGATTAAACCCTTTAACAGCCCATCTTTTTAGCAAGGGCATCATGAATGAAATCCGGGATGCCATTTGTTCTAGAATCGGAGAATATGCAACCATTGGAGATTCAAGCATAATTGTTGAGCAATTATCTTTCCACCATCCTATGTGGCGGTTATGTTGTAAACCTAAGCATATGAATGAGCCTAGGCTATGCCCGAAAAAGTGTACTTTGACGACTTTCTCCCTATCTATCGATTCCAATATTACCTTGACATCCTGGATAACTTTACCAGCAGTCCATTCATCCGTATCTGGAGCCATTCCGTGGCCACGCATATCTATTGCAAGAGTGTGAAGGCCTTTAGAGCGGAATATATTCATTCTATCTACAAATTTCTCTGATGAAGATTGCCATCCATGAATAAATACAACAAGATCGGTTTTTACGTCTTGAAGATTAATAAATCCATAAACATCAACACCGCCATTAGATGCAGTAATTATCTCCCAACCCGGGTCTGAAAAGGGTAGACTCCTCTTCTTAGGTCCGGAAAATATTACTCTTAGCAATAATTGGTGAATAATTACCAGGGGTGTGAATATTGCAATAAATATACCATAGGGTACGAATGCGATTACAAATGCTGTAAGTAGTAAAAGTGACAGTATGGCATTGCCACTCCATGTCGCCTGACGGCGAGGCATATTCAATCCTCAGAAACTTCTGCATCTTCTGCTTCAGCATCTTTTGCTTCAGCTGCTTCAGCTGCAGCCTTTGCTCGTTCTTCAGCTTTCTTTTCAGCCTTCTCTTGTCGTGCTGCTTGCTTCTCTTGCCACTTGTCACCAAAGTCACCCAAAGATTCGAATCTAGCCATCCAACCAGTTTCAGTTCCTGTTGCTACGTGATTAACCAAATAAGCACTAAATGCTAGATCAAATATACCTTGAGAGTAATCTGAGTTCTTCTTCAAGAAGAAGTTTACAATCCATAAAACAATCATTACTACTCCAATAATGAATGGTACCATTCCGCTGCCGGAAATGTCTTGGAAATAAACGAACATCAGAATCATACCAATCAGACCCATGAAACCTAGGCTATTGTTCAAAACCGCATGGAGGGGGAAGGGTTTTGCTCCTGATGAGTTCATATATTTCGAGCGTGAAACGAATTCACCAATGTTTCTTCCAGTCCATATGGGTAGAACCAACCAATTTAGTATAATCATCAAGAATGCTGCAGCCCAACCAATTGTAAGGTCAGAATCGGCTCCTGTAGCGAGAATAGATAGGAGACCGATAGCCACTCCAAAGTTCCATGCGAAGTTGATTAGCCATCCAATATACCTCGGCATCTTACCGGTTAATTCGTAACCCTCAGGTAGTCCGCTTGGTCGAATACGCTTTTCACCATCTGGCTTTGCTTTCTTAGCAGCTTTTGCAGCCTTCTTTGGTTGTGCTTTCTTTGCTACAGCCTTCTTTGGTTGTGCTTTCTTTGCCACAGCCTTCTTTGGTTGTGCTTTCTTTGCTACAGCTTTTGCTGGTTTTTCATCATCAAGATTGTCAACTTTGTCAAGTAATCCCATATTTCTCACCTTAACTATACAATGCTCCAATTATTCGATATATTTCGAAATCTTCAGATTCAGTGAATTCACTAACTGCCTCGTTTGGCATACTGCCAAGCAACTTATCTACAATGTTGAAGAATTCTTCTCGATCTTCCTCGTCAGCATCTTCTGGTGAAGAGGCTACACTGCGATATATTTCAAATCCTTCCGATTGAGTGAACTCTGAGACTTTATCACCTGGGAGGTCGCCAAGTAAGTTATCAACGATAGATACGAATGCTGGGAAGTAGTCATCTTCCTCTTCATCTTCGCCATCATCGACTTCTTCGTATTCTTCTTCCTCGTCTTCTTCCTCGTCTTCTTCCGATTCTGCCTGTAGCAATTCATCGAGTTCTGCTTCTCCGGAAATAACGGCTTTGAGTAATTTTCTTTCAGACATTAAGGCTTCGAGAGAAGGTCGCAACTCACGGAGTAGTTCACGATCACCTTCTTCTTTGGCCGATTGATATTCAGGTTTGAGTCTTCTTAATTCATCTTCCACTGTCTTCAGCTGGGTGTTTAGTTCCACCAAAGTATCAGCGTCTAAGTGGCTTTCCTCTTCCTCTTCGACATTAAGTAATTGGACGGTAGGTGAGTCGCGGATTTCAGCTATTTTATCATCGCGCTCATCCTTACGCATGACTATGATATCCCTGTCTAGTTCATGACCAAAACGGTCTGAGTACCTATCTAGCAAACTGCCGATTTCACCTTGACTGATTCTGTCAATGTGCCCATACACCTGCTGCAGAGGTTTTCCGCTTTTCTTTGCATATAGGCCGGAATAAGATTTAGACTCTGGTTCATCAACTACAACAGGAGTGGCTGGGGCAGCAGGAGGTAGTGCTTCTATCGCCGGTAATGGTGCTGCAACTTCTGGTGGAGCTGCAATTGGTGTCGGGCTTGATGCTGGAGTCGAAACAGGTGGCGGAGTGGTGGGCGATGAAGGCGCCGAAGGTGGCGCTGCGGCTACAGGGGCTGCAGGAGCAGGCGGCAATGGTAAGCCGGGTGCAGGAGGCATTGGCATGCCTGGCGCAGGGGGCAATGGTAAGCCAGGTGCAGGAGGCATTGGCATGCCCGGAGGTGGCGGCATTGGCATCGAAGGTAGACCCGGAGGAGGAGGCAAATTATCGCCTTGCTTTTTCTTCTTACCCAGTCCCATCGTGTGCACCTCATCCATAGTGGGCAGTAATCTGCCCTTGAACATTGCCATTGAAAGAGCCATACTTCGTATGGAATTAATGTTAATTAGACAAACGGGCCCAACCTTTCAGAATTAGGAACGTTGCTCCGGCTTCATGGATTTCGAAAACGTCTCCTGTAGAGGCATCAATAATTTCATTATCGAATCTAGCAATTGCATCATCAACAGTCATTTCCACCTTTACTTTCTCTTGTCTGGAGAGAGCAATGCCTTCACTGAGACAGTCGAATGAGTCAGAGCCATCTGGGTCTAAACGTTCTAAAGGAAATTCAGTGACACGCATACCCGTTTTACCATGGAGTGAACCAGGCCACCTTATTTGGCGACGCGTGTCGATAGTCACTACTTCATCTGTTTCCCCCGCACTGCCCAGTACAACACTAGTGTCTGCTCGTATTAGATTTTGAAATAATAATGCATGATTATTCAGAGCCGCAAGCCTACCATCTAATACGCGTTCTCGGCGACTTGGAGATTGCATCAATTCCGATAACTTCTCAACGCTGGATTTGCCTCTTAGACCCTTCATCCCCTCCCTGTCCATCATTTCCTTCAATGCTGAAGTCATGGTCCTAAGAGTGGCAGTATCGCCTGAATGAATTTGATCTAATTTGTCTACTACCGATTCGATACCCCTGCCTACCCTCTTAGCCCAGCCAGTTGCATCTGGATGGCGCGAGCGTTCTAGCAAGTCGCTAACTTCCACTCCTTCTCCACGAATATGGCTGACTAATTCTCTCCTAGCCTCTGAGCCGAGATGGAAATAAGATGGGTCCCTATAATGCAAATGGAAACCTCTGTGGCCAGAAAATGTGACTTGCAGATACTCCTTTTTGAAGCCAAAGTCCGGCTCAAGAAAATCATTCCACAGTGACCAAGCTTGTTCTTGAATGACCTTAATCATCCCTGGAAAATCCTTGTCAGTCACTCCTGGCAAATGGTCACCATCTAAGTCGAAAATTAAATCTGCACCCAACCAATCCTTATCTGCCATTTTTAGTTCATGAGGCCTCTTCCAGTATGCTGTTGAGTAAAAACATGAGTGCTGGGGTCTTTCGCATAGGAAGTTACGAACACTTTTCATGTCTGTAAATGCCTTGTGCCTAATCGGTGTCCCTCCACCGAACGGGATAAACATCCACTCTCGAGTACGCAGACGAGGTGGGGTCCAAAAATCCGCAGTTCGATAGTACTGGGTGAAACGATGTGCGAATCTAGCCCAACCTGAAATAATGCCACCTCAAACCAAGGTAATTGGAGGGGACTCTTGAATCTTCACTCTTTCCAAAAGCGAGTTTCTCGCTTGATTTCAACAGTTGCTGTATCAGAACCAGTAACTTTGACGTAACATTCCCAGCAGAAATAATTCTTGTCAACAACCATTGCCTCACCGAAGGTCATTCTTATACCGCACATTTTGCATCTTGGTCCAAGTTCACCATTCGGTGTTTGGGCTAATTCAATGTGGTCATGTGGCATGGTTACTCATCTCTGCGTTGGGGGTGAAGTCTTTGAATGTGGCGTATACAATAACTTAATCTCCGCCATCATCGCATAAATCAAGAAGGTCTAGGGCTACTTCACACGATTCGGAAACCTCTGGTAATTCGTCCAGCAAAAACTCTTCCAAAACGGGCCTTGCAGCCCGATCTCCTATCGCGCCTAAAGCCTCTGCAGCCTCGTGTCTTACCATCACATGTTCATCATGGTCACGTAGAATTCGGATTAACGTGGGAACTGCTAATGGATCTTGCATTTGACCAAGTACATACGCGATTTCATGTCTCAAAAGTGCACTTTTAGAATCGAAAGCGCCACATAATGCATCGACTGCTTCAGGTGAACGGTTATTTCGTAAACTAAAGACTGCACGCATCCTGAGGAACATTTTATTTTCCTCACTATGAAGAATTGCTCTTAATTGAGCAACATCAGTAATCTTTGAAGGGGGAGCTGGATCTACTGAGCCATATTCTGAAACATCAGGAATACGTTCTGTTGACGCCATACAATCACTCTTCAGGGGAGCCAATGAACTTCAGCCCATCGATATCGAAATCCTCATCGATTAATCCGATTTTCTGTCCTTCTTCCAAAAATAGCCTAATTGATTTTCTTCCTTCTGGCTTGTAATCAATGGTTCTGTCATTAACATACATGGTAACGAATTCACGATTAGTTTCATCGTCGATACCTCGGCCCCATTTTTTAGCAAACTCAAGCGCTACGTCGGGGTTTTTAATAGAATGTTCAATACTCATTTTTGTATATTTAGTAACGTCTTCCATTATTTGAAGACCTAGATCTCGTCGAACTACATTACCTCCGAGGGGCATTGGCAAACCGTCAGTTTTTTCATTCCACCATTCCCCTAAATTTACTAAGACATTTAGGTCATGTTCGACATATGTTAACTGACCTTCATGGATAATTAAGCCAGAAGAATATGTATCGTCAAGTATTCGAGGAATTATCTCATCGAATGGTACTACTTCATACTGTAAGTCTCCCCAGCACAAACGTATACCCATGTATGCGCTTGTCTTGAACCCAGGTATGGCAATAGGGCGTGATTTGGCATCTTCTTCCGACAATCCCTGTTTTGCCACAATCATCGGACCGTATCCTTCGCCCATAGAAGCTCCGCAGTTCATCAAAGCATAGTCCTTAGCGATATCAGGGAATGCATGAATACTAACTGCTGAGACTTCCAACTCCTTGCGCATGGCGCGATGGTTTAGGGTTTCGATGTCTTGCAATTCGTGGACGAAATTATAACCAGGAGTTGGAAATGCATTAGTTGTCATCGCATGAAACATAAATGCGTCATCCGGGTCTGGCGAATGTCCAATTCTAACAATTAGGTTTCCTTGTTCGTCTTTTGGTAACTTTGTATCCATAATAACACCTCAATGGCATGCTTTTCCGAATTTCTTTAGCCTCCAATAATTGTAAGGCCAAGGAGTGATAAATCCTACTAAAAGCATGATTGGTACAGCCGACCAAGTCAACATAGCTCCACCGGTAATCAAATAATCTGTAACATTCATTGATGATTCCATAGCGACCATGGATATGAAAGACATACCAATAGCCACTTTGAAGCCTTCATAGAGCCCCAATTGTTTGGCCAAAATTACAGTTTCAAGAGCGATAGAAGTCAACAAACCATTGATTATTGCTAGAATCATTATACTCATAGTGCTCCAGCCAGAATCTGTAAACACAAATTGGAATGCAGCAATAGTTCCAAAATCACCTATTGAACAACCAATTAAGCACCATTTAGTGTTATGAGCAGATTGTTTCCAAACACTAGCATCGCTCCAATTAAAATCTAATCCTAATCCATCAACCGAGTATCCAGAACTTCTAATTGCAGCCGTTAAAGCCTCTCTTCCGACGCCATTTGAATGAATAATGGCGGATGAATCAGCATGCGAAACTATTGCTGATTCAACTCCGTCGAGTGAAATTAAAGCCCTGTGGACTGTTGATTCACAAGACTCGCAAGTCATGCCACCAACGTCTAGAGTAGTAGTGGCGTATTCAGATGCACTACCGTCCATGACAATCCCAAAAGAATGGGGTTTTTGAATAGTGGTATGTAGCCTCGGATTCTATAATTAATGAAAAACAGTGCAAAATTATGCTTTATCCTCCGCTATGCTTTCAAGGTTAATGGTTCTAACAAGTATTGTGGAGGGGTTTTTTGAAAAATAGAATGGCCCTAATCGCAATGGCAATTACATTGTTGCTAATGCCAATAGCATCTGCGGTACCCACTGGTTTAACCTACATGGATTCGACCTGGTCATCTTATGATTCTGATGATGGGAACTTGGTTGCAATTAATTCCAATAATACAATTTTGGCATCCGTTCATGATGATGAAGTTGTCATATTCGATGTAGAAACCTTGGATAAAATTGCCAGTTTTCCTTTCGAGAGGGTGTCTGCAATGGAATTTTCACCTGATGGCAAATTACTTGCTATTAACAAAGGATCGAGTGTACAAGTGAGGGAGTCTCTTAAGTTAATTGAAATTTCTTCAATGACAGTGTTAGATAGAAACGCTCTGGCGGACGATAGAGCAGTAGATATCTCATGGAGTCCTAATGGACAATATATCGCTGCTCCTGGCCCTGATGGAGATGTTGAATTCTATCGTACGACTGATCTATCCGTGAAAGACACCCTATACGGTGTTCACAACATGGATGTAACTTGTATTGATTTCAGATATGATGGAGAATATATCCTAACTGGAGATGAATCCGGAAGATATGCAATGTGGAACTCTAGTGGTTATTTGCAAGGAGTGGCACGCGAATTTGGAGAAGAGTTACTAGATTGTAAGTTCAGCCCAGATGGTCAAGATATCATACTATTAGATGTCGAAGGTAACTTGATGTCGAGGACTATAACAGGCTCTGAAAACCACCTCACACAAATTATCGGAGCGCAGCAAATATTATTCTCAGACATTAGTACACGAATGCATATTTCATGCGAATCTGCAAGTTTCAAAGGCTTACTGACTTATGATTACCAAGATTTTGTTGAAATTAAAAGAACTACATTTTTCCATCAAATCAAAGATATAGCATTCATCGATGATGACTTTGGCAGATTGCAATCCTTGTTTGTCGCAGCAGGAACGGGCCAAGTTGCTGTTTATCTTAGAGAATCAATCCCGGAAGGTTTCAACCAACCGGGGGCGGATTTGGACGGAGATTCTGTGCCAGACAACCTTGATGATGATGATGACGGCGACGGGATTATTGACCAATGGGATGATGATATTGGCTGTGACGCACCCAACGGCATACCGTGCTCTAGATATCCTGAATTATCAAAAATCAGGAGTATCAGTATAGATATAGGTGATAGTTTCACAATTTCAGACAGTATCACATTACCTACAGAATATTCCAGCCACATACGGAATTTAAGTCGAAGCGCAATAGCAGCAGACCAGAAGATTAGTTCAAGAGAAGCTGAATTATTTGCTAGCGCTATGTGCGCGAACATCGACCAAAATGACATAATAGAGCAGTGGAGGGAATCGATCTCGATTTCAAATGGTGAACTTGGTGAAGCATCCATCAATTGTATACTCGTATCTGGTCTGGAAATGATTAGAGAGGGTGATTCGACTACTCAAATCACTCTGTCGATTGTGACTACATTCTCGTACTCAAGTACAATTTCATTACCTGTAGATATCTCACTTACCGAACAACCAATGCCTACAGATGGATCGATAGCATGGCTAGCACCTGCGCACCCAATAGCAATATCATATACCGGAGATGGAGCGATTTCACAAAACATTCCACTGTGGTGGAACAACGGTGATGCTACAGCAGGAGTGACATTGGAGAAGTACATAGAATCGGAACCTACGCTGTTAGAAAACGTTGTTTCTTGGGCTATACATCCGATTGCGTTCTTATTGTACTTTGGAATATTGTCAATGGGCGCGCTACTGTTTATACGTAGAGAAAACGCGATAGATATAGAACTCGAAGAAGAGTATGAAGAAGATAATCTAGAAGATGAAAATGTAGAGGAAGAGGAAATAGAAAGTCGTGAAACAATCATTGAAAGAACACCTCCAAAGCGAACGCCTCCTACAAAAAAGCGAACCATGTATAGTACATCGGCACAAAGTCCCATTACCGCTAAGAAAAGGCAAGTTTCGGCAGCATCGGATATAAACAAAGATGGGCCAATTATGAAAACAAAAAGAAAGAGACTTGCTACGGAAGAAGTTCAAAAACCAGTGGTAACTAAGAGAAGAGCAGTTTTGCCAGTGGAAAAGACAGTCAAAACTCGTAAGGTACGCAAGGTTGAGGTTGAAACTGTTGTACTGGAAGATGAAATTATCCCTGAGATTATTGAAACTGCGGTTGAAGAAGCAGCTATTGAAATTGTTGAAGAGAAGTCTGAAGAGAAAGTACCAGAAATTGTCAAAGAGCCAGTTACAAAAGAGAAAAAGAAGAAACGTAAACCCGTTAGAAGGAAGAAAAAACCATCATCTGAAGCTAAATCGTTAGACGAAGAAAAGATGCAAGGAGACCTAGTGTCTGATTTCCTTTCTAAAGAATGATTACCAGGCCATAGATGGGTTATTGGCCATCTCACAAGCATCGGTAAGGAATGCTCGCAAACCACCCATGTCTTCAGGATCAATTCTATTGATTACTTCACCGAAATAAGTCTCAAGCCTTTCGACACTTTGAGAGGATTTTTTACTGCTTGATTTAATCACTTCGTTTCGAGTAACTGGATCATTTTCGAATTTTACTAAACGTTCCATCAATGCAGCATGTGCAGATTTAACCAATTCAACATCAGAATCCTTTCTAGCAGCAAATACGCCAAACACCATTGGGTGACCACTAACTTTCCTCCATTCGGAACCAAGGTCCATTTTGACAAGTTCGGGATTATCTGAAGATTCTTCAAGAGCCCTGTCCCCGATTAGCAGGCATCCGTCGCATTTACTCAGCATACCATCTAAATCAGGTCCCATTTCAATGAATTTGGGATTTAACCCTCGCAACTTGATTAAATGCCTCAAGAGGGCAACTGAAGTGGCTGAGTCGGATGGTAAAGCAATTGATTTCATATCCTCTAAGTTTACTGAACCAAAAAGAAGTACACTCCCTACTTCACCTTTGCTAGATATTGCCAGATCTGGAATTAGTACTAATTCGGCTGAGTTTTTCGCATAATCTGCAGCTGGAATTGGAGCAATGATGCAATCCTTTCGCAATAAGTGTCCAGTAAGCCATGAAGGGGGTGCGGGTAGAACATTCCAAGATTCATCTAGCCCATGAAACAAAGGGTCACAATTGATGAACGCAACTCTGCCAATGGTACGATTCCACACATCATTCACCCGCTGCCATACGTAATTTTCGGGTTTTGGTTACTTTTGGTATTATGTATTCTTCAAACGAAGAATAAACTGTGTTTCTGCGGATGGGTTTTGCACCTGCATCTATTACGAGTCTAGCCAATTCTGCTTTGTCGTGATCTAGTGGTGCTTTAGAACCTGCTAAATGCATAATTGATTCTTTTTGAACAGTGCCATCAATATCATCTGCGCCAAATCTGAGTGCCAATTCGGCTATTTCGTCACCGATATTCATTCTGTATGCTTTAATGTGAGGAATATTATCTAACATGATTCGAGAAATTGCTATCATCCGTAGAACTTCGCTACCAGTTGCTAATTGCGCTTGAGGTAGGCGAGAATCATCAGGAAGGTACGGGTATGGTACAAAACATTGGAAACCACTGGTTTCTGATTGTAAATCCCTTAGCCTTAACAGATGTGTTAATCTTTGGTCAATCGTTTCAACAGTTCCGAATAGCATTGTGCAATTAGTAGGAATCCCCAATTCATGAGCTGTTTTGTGGATGTCAAGATATTCTTGTGACGATTCTTTGCCATTACATATGATTCGTCGAACATCATCATCCAATATTTCTGCGCCACCGCCTGGTAATGAGTCCAATCCGGATTTATTTAGTGAACTCAATGTGTCTTTGATTGAGAGGTTTGAGAGTTTTGCCAAATGCTTGATTTCAACTGCTGTAAGTGCCTTGATATGAATTTCAGGGAACTCCTTTTTCACACTTGAAAATAACTTCATGTAATGTTCAACATCCCATTCAGGGTGTAATCCACCTACGGAGTGCACTTCATCAACATGCTCAGAGTATTGCCTTAAATCTTCGATATATTCGTCTATTTCGAGTTGGTAAGCATCAGAGGCCCTTCTACCGCGGCGAAATGCGCAAAACTTGCATGCAAGAGTGCAAATATTAGTTTGATTGATATGGACGTTGACATTGAAAAAGGCTTTATCGCCAAAGCGGGAGTGTTTAATGATGTTAGCAATACTACCTATCGAATCTAAATCTTTAGAATTGAACAATGCATGCCCATCCTCTCGATTCAATGAAGTCCCGTTAGCAAGTTTAGTAACGATATTTTGCAACTCATCAGGCCATTGTTCTGCAAGTAATGAGGTAGAGAGTTTTTCCCTCCATCGTGGGAACTCACCTGCTGCCATGATATTGCGCAGGGACAGTTATTATTGAATCCAACCCTTAATTGCGGCGACTGGTCCTTACCCGGAATATACCTGCGGAAAGAAGTAATTTACGGAATTCCTCAACCATGAATACTGTACTAGCCACAATTATCACTACGAACCAGTCTGAAGATTCCAATGGAATAGTAGACAATAATTCACCTATTTCGAATGAAGTCAGAGGTATTGTGAACTCTGCACCTTGAACAACCAACAACAGTAAACTCATCGAGAAGAGGATGGCCAGGTAAATAGCACGGTTTGAAAATAATCCGAGTTTGAATACACTGTCTTCTCCGCTACGACAATTCATTACATTGAACAATTGGAATATTATGAAGACGCTGAAACACATTGTTCTAGCATATTCTTCGGAACCATTGCTTAGAGCCACGTAGTATACGATTAGAGTACCAGTAACCATGACAGCCCCAAGGTAGAAGATAAGCAGTAAATCCATTACATTAGGCAAAGCTTCGCTTACCGGCCTAGGAGGCCTATCCATTACATTAGAATGCATCTTTTCTACACCTAGAGCCACGGCTGGAGGGCCGTCCATTAGAATATTGATTACTAGAATTTGAGTTGGTGTAAGCGGCAATGGCCATTGGAAAAAGACATTAGCCAGCAGAAGCAATATTACTGCTGCAACATTTGTTGAAACTTGGTATCTAACGAAGTTGCGAATGTTCGCATAGATTTTCCTCCCCTCTTCTACAGCATTTACGATATTAGCAAAATTGTCGTCTTGAAGTACCATGTCAGATGCATCTTTGGCAACGTCAGTACCTGCTATTCCCATCGAGATACCGATATTTGCTCTAGACAATGCTGGAGCATCGTTAACGCCATCACCGGTCATAGCAACGACCTCTCCTTCATCTTGTAATGCAGTGACAATACGCATCTTCTGTTCAGGCGTCACTCTACTGAAAATGTATGTTGAGCCTACTATGTCACGCATAGCTAGATCATCTAACTCTTCGAGTCTAGCACCACCAACTGCCTCGTAATGTGGTTTTGTAATGTTTAGGTCTTCACCAATAGACTGCGCAGTCATATGCTGGTCGCCTGTTATCATCTTAACACGAATACCTGCTTTTTGACACCGACTAATGGCATCGTATACTTCAGCACGTGGCGGGTCCATTATACCCACCATGCCTAAGAAAACCAAATTATCTTCCATCAGAGTGATATCAGTAATATCTTCATCATCCCCAACCTTGCGTGCACAAAGTGCTATGACGCGCATTGCATTGCTCGCCATTTCTTTATTTGCATTTGTAGCTTCAGCAATATCGCCCTCTCGAATAGGCACAATCTCTCCATCATGTACTTTCCACTTGACTAGATTGATATATCCGCCAGCGCCACCTTTGGAAAATACCCACTTTTCACCTTCATAATCATGAATTACAGACATTCTTTTTCTTTCGGTATCAAAGAAGAACTCATGTAGCCTAGGGTGTCTTTGAGCGAATTTGGAAACTGCTCCGTTTATCTTGTATCCCAGTACAGCACAAGCACTGTCTGTTGGGTCACCTATAGCAGACCAAGCGCCATCGACTTCAGCGATTTGTGAATTATGACATAATGAAAGACAAGTTGCTGCTAATCTGAAACCTAGATCTTGTTGTAAGTTTGACATGTGGTCGTCAGAAACATTTTGACCATCTATTGTTAGTGTACCGACTGGTTCGAACCCTTCTCCGCTCACACCATATGTGCCATCTGAGAGCATTAACTGACGCACAGTCATCTGGTTCTTTGTCAAGGTACCAGTTTTGTCAGAACAAATAACAGTAGTTGAACCTAGTGTTTCAACAGCCTTCATTCGACGAATTATTGCTTTGTGTCTTGCCATATTACGCATACCTATAGCCAATGTGGTTACCAATATAATCGGCAAACCTTCAGGAACAATAGCAACAAATATTGCTATAGCAACAATGAGTTGATCTTTACCGGTTTTCCAAAGATCCCCTCCATCTAAATGTGTGATAATTAATTCTATTGAAACAATTAGAACTGCCACGATAAGAGCAATGAAGCCAAGGAATTTCCCTAAAGACTCTAATTTATGCTCAAGTGGGGTTTTAGGAGTCTCTGCATCGGCAATATCACTTGCAATGCGTCCTAATTCTGTATTCATCCCAGTAGAGGTGACTATGCCTACAGCGCGGCCTGTAGAAATGGTAGTGCCCATGAAAAGCATATTTTTGCGATCTGCCAACAAAGTCTCAGGAGGGAGAGCATCTGAATGTGTCTTAGTAGGCATCGATTCACCGGTCAATGCTGACTCATCAACCTTACATTGCCATGAATCGTTTATTCTGAGGTCTGCTGGAACATTCGAACCCTCTTCGAGTTTTACAAGATCACCTGGAACTAGGCTTGTTGTACTAACTTCCATCTCAAGACCGTCTCTGCAAACTATGCATTGAGAAATCGTCATCTGTTTAAGAGCACCCATCTCTTGCTCAGCCTTATTTTCTTGCCAGTATCCAAAGAATGCGTTGGCTGTAAGGACAATAAATATGAAAATGGTATCACCTGGTTTGTCAGGGTGAGTTGCAAATGCCAACAAACCTGCTCCAATAAGCAGGAAAGCAAGAGGGTCATTGAATTGCATTAGGAATCTTATGAAAGCAGGTGTTTTTTCGGATTCACGTAATTTATTTTCGCCGTACTTCTCTAATCTTAGTTCAGCATCTGATGAGGATAATCCACCTAATGGAGTATCTAACTCCGTAAGTACATCTTCACTACTCATCGTATGCCACAAGTTATCCATCACTGAACACCTAAGCGAAGTCGCTCTATGCTTGGGGAATTAAGATACTTTATCATTATACGGGTGGGTGTTCCGAATTGATATAGCCGATTATTTCACAAGGCGATTACTATTGGGTAGTCCATGAGCGGACAGAGTGAGCCTTGGATTCCCGCTGATGTTAATATCAAGGAACTCACCTCTCGCGTCATAATAATCGGCGTACTGCTTGGAGGTGTAATGACAGCCGCTAACGCTTATCTTGGACTTTATGTGGGTATGACTGTTTCAGCATCCATACCTGCGGCAGTAATGAGTATGCTTATTTTACGCGGATTTAAATTCAAGGATGTCACTATCTTAGAAAATAACTCTGTGCAAACTATGGCAAGCGCAGGAGAATCACTAGCAGCAGGTGTTATTTTTACCGTACCTGCACTATTGGTAATCGGTATTTGGAACGATATACAATGGCTAGATACTTTCCTAATTGCAATACTTGGAGGATTGCTGGGCACTATGTTCACAATTGCATTAAGGCGTTTATTTATCGTTGAAGAAGCACTACCTTACCCAGAGGGTGTTGCTTGCAAAGAAGTTCTAGTTGCTGGTGAAAAAGGTGGAGCAGGTCTTGTTGCAATCATTTATGCATTGTTAATTGGTGCAACATATGGCTGGATGGTTAAGGCATTCACTGCTACACAAGCTAAGGTTCAAGCAGTAGGGAGTTTAGTAGGTACCAGGTTTTACGGCGGAAGTGACTTATCTCTAGCACTACTTTCTGTAGGTTACATTGTAGGGATAAGAATTGCAGCATTTATTTTCCTTGGAGGTGTTGTCGGATTCGTAGTACTAGTTCCAATTTATGGACTGGTTAATGGATTTGCATCTGTATCTCCAGGAAATTACATCGACGTTTATGATTACTCTGCAGTTTGGAATAGCCAAATACGATACGTTGGTGTTGGAGCAATGGTTGTAGGTGGTGTTTACACTCTTTGGTCAATGCGTAAAACTATCATTGAGGGGATATCGCAGTCATTCAAAAAAACCGATACCAGCAAAAAGGTGTTACGTACAGAAATGGATTTACCTCTAGACAAAGTAATGATGTTTTGTGGAGTATTAGTAGTATTGATTTTCCTATTCTATTGGTATGCTACTGGTAGTTTAATTATGGCCCTCGCCGGTGCTCTCTTCTTAGCAGTAGTATCATTCTTCTTTGCCGCCGTAGCAGGATATATCGCTGGTGTTGTTGGTTCATCTAACTCCCCCGTATCTGGAATGACAATTGCTACATTGCTGTTCACAATTGGATTGGTATGGATTGTTGGCGGCCTCATTATGGGTATGGGGGAAAAAGAAATGATGATTGCTACAATGTTTATTGCAGCAATTGTTGCAACATCAGCAGCAATCGCAGGAGATGTAATGCAGGATTTGAAGACAGGACATATGGTTGGCGCAACCCCGTGGAAACAGCAAACTGCTGAAATTATTGGTGTAGTGGTTGGAGCGATAGTGATCGGTCCAGTACTGTCAATACTTCATAGTGCGTTCCAAATTTCACAAACCGCTTGCTTGAGAACCAATGAACGTATTAATGAAGGATTGCAAGACGGACCATTGTATGATTGTGCAGGAGATGCTTTGATGGCTCCTCAGGCCGAACTTATTGGAGCTATTGTCAAAGGCGCATTTGGTGGAGATTTGAATATACCAATGGTACTGCTAGGTGGAATAATTGCGATAATCTTGATTCGATTAGCAATGCCGGTAATGAGCGTAGCAATTGGAATATATCTCCCATTGTACCTTTCTGTGCCAATAATGGCAGGTGGAATAATTTCACATGTTCTTCTATCTAGTGCACGCCTAAGAATTGATGACACGTTAGAAGGAGAATCATCTAAAAAAGCAAAAGAGGCTGTGAAAGAAGTTCAAGATAAAGGTGTATTAATCGGTGCTGGATTTATTGCCGGAGAGTCATTGATGGGGGTATTACTAGCAGTATTCATTGTTGCAGACAAGGAATGGCCCAATAATGGAATCTTGCCGGAAGATTGGTTTGGCGGCATAGGTACTCTATCATCTGGTTATTCTCTGCTATTTTATGGATGGTTCGTTGCTGTATTCATAATGCTAACAGCAAGAGCATTACCGAATAAAGGAAACTTGTTCGGAGATTTCATATTCGTACTATCCGATGGAGCCAATAGATTGAGGAAGGTATTCACACCACCTGGACTTGATAAAATCAAAGATTTCAAGGTTCGCCGTGAAGATTAATTCTTAGAATCTGAACACAACCATCAAAGGCCATAGTCAAAGGCGATGTTTCGGAAGGGGCATTGGTGGACACTATGAACATCACAGAACTAGAAGAAATGGCACGTAAATGTCGAGTTGAAATATGCAAGATGGTTCATCGTGCTCAAGCAGGACACCCGGGTGGTTCCCTTTCTGAAATTGATATATTATGTGCGCTGTATGGAAGTAGGCTTAGAGTACAACCAGATAATCCAGATTGGGAAGACCGTGACCGATTTATTCTATCAAAGGGACACGCATCTCCTGGTATGTATGCAGTATTAGCAGAAATGGGATTCATATCACATGCTGATCTAGAAACATACCGTGTCAAAGGTGGCGTTTGTCAAGGCCATGTCGACATGAAATGGTGTCCTGGAGTAGATTTCTCTGCAGGTAGCCTTGGAATGGGCCTGTCATATGGAATGGGTTGCGCGATTGCAGCCAAACTCGATGGTTCAAGTAGAAATGCGTATGTTATGGTCGGTGACGGAGAAATACAGGAAGGTAGTATCTGGGAAGCGGCAATGGCTGCTGCACATCATGAACTAGGTAATCTGAAACTATTCCTAGATTGTAATCGAATCCAAAATGATGACTTCTGTGAAACTCAGATGCGTATGTTCGATATCCCAGCAAAATGGAATTCTTTTGGCTGGGCTGTCAAAGTCATTGATGGGCACAACATGTCAGAAATTGTTTCAGCCATTGAGTGGATGGACTCGATAACAGATAAACCAGCAGTTGTAATTGCAAATACGGTGAAAGGAAAGGGTGTATCGTACATGGAGGATAATCCTGCTTTCCACGGAGCGGCGCCATCTGATGAGCAGTTAGCTATTGCACTAAGTGAATTGGGGGTGAATGCATGAGTCGTATGGCAGCAACAAGAGATGGGTATGGTGATGCGTTATTGGCATTAGCAGGAAATCCGAAGGTTGTGGTTCTGGAAGCGGATTTAGGTAAATCAACAAAATCACTACATTTCAGGAAAGCACATCCTGAGCGCACAGTATCTTGTGGTATTGGTGAACAGAATATGTTACTTGTTGGCGCAGGTCTTGCATCCAGTGGCTACATCCCATTTGCAAGCACTTTTGCAATTTTCACAGAAAGGGCATTTGAACAGATGAGAAATGGTGTTGCAAGACCTAACCTTGCAGTGCACCTATGTGGTTCGCACGGAGGGACACACACAGGTACAGACGGATCGAGTGCTCAATCGATAGAGGACCTCGCAATATACAGGACTCTACCGAATGTCGTAGTAATGCATCCATGTGATGATGTTTCAACTAAAGCACTGACTATGCAACTTCCTGAACTAGGTAGCCCTTCTTACATGCGTACAGCTAGAAACAAAACTCCAGTGCTATACGATGGAAGAGAAAGTGAGATTAAAATCGGTAAAGGAATTGTAGTCAAAGAGGGTACTGATGTTGCGATTATTGCTTGTGGAGTATTGGTACATGAAGCAATGGTTGCTGCTGAATCATTAGAATCTCAAGGGGTAAGTACGACAGTTGTCGACATGCATACTCTAAAGCCGCTAGATACGGAACTTATCGATAAACTTGCAAAGAGTTGCGGAGCGATAGTAACTGCAGAAGATCATTCTATTATTGGAGGCCTGGGTGGTGCTGTTGCTGAACACTTGATTACAACAAATCCAATTCCTATGGAAAGAATCGGAGTCAAAGATCGATTTGGAGAATCTGCTGGTTCAGATGAAATGTTGGAAATGATGGAGTTAAAATCACAACACATTTCTGATGCAGCGAAGAAGGCAATCGCGAGGAAGGTTTGAAGCACCGTCTAGTACAACATCGTTCCATGGAGTTCTTCTTGGACACTGCTGATGTTGACGAAATACGTGAGATTGCCTCTTGGGGTATACTAGATGGAGTAACCACTAATCCCTCATTGATTAAGAAAAGTGGAAGAGATTTCAAAACAGTTGTAGCCGAAATCGCATCGATTTGTAACGGGCCTATATCAGCGGAAGTAACCGCTTTAGATACAGCAGGAATGGTTGAGCAAGGTAGAGCTTTGAAAGAAGAGTTGCCAGAAAATGTAATCATTAAGATTCCATGTACGCCTGAAGGATTAGCCGCTACTAAGATTCTGACCGAAGACGGTACTAAGACAAATGTCACACTAGTATTTTCTGCGGCTCAAGCATTGATGGCTGCAAAGGCAGGGGCGACTTATGTGTCTCCTTTCATTGGACGAATTGATGATACCGGTGCTGATGGAATGGCTTTAATTGCAGAGATCATGAATACTTGGGATAATTATAATGTCGAAACAAAGGTCCTTGCAGCATCTATACGCCATCCTACTCACGTACTGGCATGTATGCAAATGGGCGCTCATACCGTAACTATGCCAACCAAAACTTTCCGTCAGTTGATGAGTCATCCACTGACTGACAAAGGGCTTGCTGGATTCATGAAGGACTGGGCTGAGGTTGAAGCAGCAGGAAATGCTTGAAGCGAACGCTTCATAATGAGAACCTGCCCACATCGTGTTAGGAGGCGGTGATTATGACGACTAACGATAGTAAAGTAAAACGCCTTTTAGATGGTGACATCGACGAGGAAGAAATCGCTTCTGACCCAGTGCTTGCGAGCCTGGCTGAAAGGATATTCGGGTTAAATATTGAACCGATTACACCTACTAAACCGAGTCTGTCTGACGGACTTCCACCTGTGGAAGTTATTACAGCAAAGACATCACACGATTCGATGATTGAAGTTGTTCCTGGTGTAGAACCAATTCCAATGCCATTGCCTGCATTACCAGATATACCTAAAGGCGAAGTTGGTAAAAAAGGTAAATTCCTAATGATATTCGGAGTTTCCTCACTACTGCTTGCTGTAGCAAATATCTTTGGAGCATTCGGGTTCCTCAATGGCGGAGAGGGTACCAGAATCAATTGGGCTGGAATTCACGACATTAACAATGAAATGGGGTGGTCTGAGGCCTACCCTGTACTCGGTATTCCTGATTATGTAGCCGTGGTTGCTAGCATACTAGTCCTAATCGTTGCTTTTGTGCGCAAGTGATGCGGCAATTTCATGAATAGCCCACATGGGGTACTTGTTATGGGAAAAGGGAAAGCAAAGCGCGGAATACCTTCGAAAGTTGATGATTTCAACTCTTGGTACCCATTTATTGTCGAAGCTGCAGAACTTGTAGACAAGAGATACCCAATCAAGGGAATGGACGTCTGGAGGCCATATGGATGGCGAACAATGAAGTTGATTGATGCATTAACTCATGCTGAAATGGAAAGAACTGGTCACGAAGAGGTAAACTTTCCATTATTGATTCCAGAAAATTTACTCGACAAAGAAAATGCTCTCGTTGCTAGATTGAAAAGAGCAAGAGAAGAGGGTGTAGATCCTGATGACCTAAGAGGAGAAGAGGAAGAAGGTGGATTCAAGAAAGAGGTCTATTGGGTTAAACACGCCGGAGAAAATGAATTGGATATTCCAATGTTCTTACGTCCAACAAGTGAGACTGCAATGTACACTATGTTCCCGCTGTGGATTCGTTCACACAAAGACTTGCCAATGAAATTGTATCAGATGGTCAACACATTCCGATATGAGACCAAGCAAACACGTTCATTCATCAGAGTACGTGAAATTCATTTCTTCGAGGCTCACACAGCGCATGCTGATGAGGAATGTGCTAGCAGACAAATAGCACAAGACCTAGAAATTGTGGATAATTTGATGCACGACTTGTGCCTACCTGTAATCAAGGCTAAAAGGCCAGTTTGGGATACATTTCCTGGTGCTTGGTACACTATTGCTATCGATGCAATTATGCCTAACGGAAGGACTCTACAAGTTGCTTCATGCCACCATTATAGGGACCAATGGGCCAAAGCATTCGATCTAACCTATGAGAACCTAGATGCACAGCAACAACATTGCCATCAGACAACATATGGAATGTCTGAACGCTTGTTAGGTGCTGTTGTTGGTATGCATGGTGACGATAATGGCTTGATAATGCCTCCAGCAATCGCTCCGCATCAAGTAGTCATATGCCCAATGATAAGGAAAAACTCTGAAGTTGACACTGTAGCGAAGGCTGAAGAAATAGCAGCAACATTGAGAGAATCAGGACTTAGAGTCAAAGTTGATTCAAGAGACATCCATGCGGGACAGAAATATTTCGACTGGGAAATTAAAGGAGTCCCACTAAGATTAGATATTGGTCCAAGAGATATGGAAAACAATACTGCATTTGCTGCTAGAAGGACTGGCGGTAAAGAACCACTTTCAATGGAAAATATAGTGGATGAATGTAAAAGAGTACTATCGGAAATATCTGATGAATTACGATTACGTGCTAGTGCCCACTCAGATAATGTCGTAATACCATTAACGAGTTTGGATGATGTTGAAGATGGAAAAATCTACGAGATGGCATTCGATGGGACCGACTCTCATGCAGAAACTATAGAGAGGACGACTGGTCTATCTTTCCTAGGAGATGCAACTGAACCTTATGAAGATGAAAGGGCTTGTTTTATGTCAGGTAAAATGACCACAAGAAGAGTACTTCTAGCCAAGACTTATTGATTACATTCCAAGGCCGTCGAAGTCTTCCATTTCAGAGTCGCGCATCATGCGCTTCATCTGTTTGTTCATCTTACGGTTACCGCTCATACCCTTCATCATCTTGCGAGAGCGGTTCCATTGACCGATTAACTCACGGACATCTTTCTCTTTGACACCAGAGCCACGGGCAATTCTACGAATGCGGTCTGCCTTGATTTTTGCAGGCTCATCTTTTTCATGAGTAGTCATGGAATCCATAATTACTTGATAGCGATCTAAGTTTCCTTGCATGGCTTCTTTCTGATTCTTGCCCATAGCACCCATTCCACCGAACATTCCTGATGGAAGGAAAGACAGCAATTTGTCAATAGTACCAACCTTGGACATCATTTCCATTTGCGAATACATGTCGTTGAGAGTGAAGCGACCAGACATCATTCTCTGAGTGATGCGCATTGCTTCTTCTTCATCCAAATCTTCCGGAGCAAGGTCAATCAGTCCCCTGATATCACCCATTCCTAGAAGTCTCGAAATGAATCTATCAGATTCGAATTTTTCAAGGTCCGCAACTTTCTCTCCAGTTCCGATATACATTACAGGAGCGCCAGTTGTTGCGACAGCGGATAGTGCGCCACCACCCCTTGCAGTACCGTCAAGTTTGGTGATTACAATACCAGTTACACCAGCTAAGTCATGGAAATTTGCAGCTACAGGTCCAGCCGATTGACCGACCTGTGCATCGATGACAAGGAACCTTTCATTTGCATTAGCGATTTCAGAAATCTCCTCCAACTCTACAACTAAATCTTGGTCTAATTTATGACGACCCGCTGTATCGATAATCACTAAATCTGCTGCGGCGTGAGCCTTTAGTCCATTCTTGACGATGTCAACAGCACTCTTGTTTTCAGGCTCTCCATACACATCAACAGTAGAGTCTTCTAACAACTGAGAGAGTTGATTGTAAGCTCCAGGACGGTGTACGTCAGCCTCTATTACTGCAACTCGAACACCGTGTTTTTTACGATACCATTCTGCTAATTTCGCAGTACTGGTAGTCTTTCCATTACCATATAATCCAACCATCAAGATAGTCGATTGGTGTGGTCTAACCTCACGTGAAGGGCCAAGTAGCCTCACTAATTCAGTGTAAAGAATATTCATGGCATGAGTTTGAAGATTAATACCTGGTCTTGGCTCCTCTTCACGCATCCTCATCTCCAGTTTATCGGTGATTTCTTTAGTCTGTCTAACGTTGAAATCGGCTTCTTGTAAAGCCCTTCTTAGAGAGCGAAGCATCTCTTTAAGTTCATCCTCATCCAACTTCCGTTTGTTCTTTAGCAAACCGAGTGCAGAGAAGATACCTCTGGAGAGTGACTCGAGTGCCATGCTGTTGCCCAAAAGAGCATTGGGTTTGAACCCAACGGAAGATTATTCTGACGGAAATGTCAATCTTAGGACTTCATTTTCGAGTTTAGCTTTTACTTCACTCGCTTTAGCAGGACGGGAAAAAGGAACTGGATGTTCTCTCTCATTTATTCCAACCAACACCGTACCACCTTCACTTCTCAAAGAAAGATCTTCTCTGACAATTCCCGGCAAATGAAGTAATACATCATCTCCTTCAGACCAAGTCCCTCTGTGGACATCAAGACCTAAACCAACTGTAAATGGTCCCAAACCATCTCCTACAGATATTGAGCCATGCAACTCGTCAGACATTTCTCTCAACAATTCAAGACCATGAATATCTGTTTCCTTCAATTCCACTTCATGTAAATGTAAACCGGGTAATTGTGAATTAAGTAATTCAATGTTGGATTTTTCATTAATTCTACGTGTTTGGATAAACTCGTGGTCGAGGTCGGGCGTCATACGATTTATCACGCAACCGCTTACCGGTAAATTGAATTCTGCTAACGCTTGATGGGCCCTAACTGTTTCGTTAACACCCATTTTTTCGGGAATAGTAACCAAAGTAAAACGAGTAACATCAGGATTACACAATATTCGACGAACGTGCAAAACTCGACGGCGGAATTTATCCAACTCATTCTTCATTTTCTCACCATCTTTAGCACCAAACATCATTGCTCTAATGCCACCAGTAACTCTGTGCATCTTGATTATTTTATCAGCCCATTTTTCTATTATTTCAGGAAGAGCAAGGAACCTAAGGGTGTGCCCTGTAGGAGCAGTATCGAACACTATTACATCCCAATCTGGGTTTTCTAGATGTTTGAGTAATTCATCAAAGGCCATTGCCTCATCAAGGCCAGGCAATACCATCTCTGAAGCGTTCATATCTAGTGATTCTCCACCCATCAATGGACCGAGACTTTCAGTTAGTTTTGGAATATGATCTGAGATTCTAGCTTCGGGGTCTAACTCTAAACCCCAAAGCCCAGATACGCCTTCAACTTCCATAGGTGAAGAGTTTAGTTGAACTCCTAAACTATCAGATGTACTGTGAGCTGGGTCACTACTGACAAGCAATACTTTCAATCCTGCATCGGCCAAGCCTACAGCAGTAGATGTAGAAGTTGTTGTCTTACCAACTCCACCTTTCCCACCAAATAGTAGTAGCCGTGCCATAAGTAAGCCTCTAGACTGGCATATTCAAGCCTTAGGTTTACACAACTCACTTGAATAGTGGTTTACAGGGGTGTTAACATGGCAAGCGACCTAGTCCTATTTCAGGTCGCTTCAATCGTAGCACTAGTTGGCATGGGGCTCGGTTGGCGAGGAGTAATGACTAGATATTCTGGTTTTTACGACTTAACAACTGCATGGAGCATGATGTTCTGGGGAATTCTACTTGGTGGATTCTACGGCAAATTAGGAGATGAACTAATTTTAATTCCATATTATACGGGAGATTTTCCTCTTCGAAATTTCATTTTGTGTTTGTTCCTAGCAGTAATTGTTCACTTAATCTTGCGAAGAGAAAGAGTCCGAAAAACCGGTTCCCAACCAACTACAGGGTGGGCTCTAGGATTGTCGGTAGGTGGCATGGTTGGTATGTATGTCATTTACCGAGTTCTCGAGTCAGGGATTAATCCTAGTCACATTGCTACAGCCATATTAATTGCATTAGTAAGCCCGCGTGGGCACGCATTGGTTTTTTGCAGACATGGATATGATATGTTATTGGGTAAAAGGTGGAAAGCAACACTCAAAACATTCCTTTTATCGGCTCTATTATTGGGTTCGATATATTCGTCAATTAATGATCCGATAGTTTGGATATTTGTTATTCCAGTTCTACTTTTGTCTGAAAAGAAGGCACAGGATTGGGTGTGGGCGGCAGTTCCAAACCCTGCTAGAAGACGCTTGAGACGTATATGGTCAGATGCATCTAGAACTAATTCTTTAGAAGAAGAGTAAGTAACCAATTACTCAACGCACTAAATACTAATTTATATCGTAAAGTGTTGATATTTTCACTTTCATTATCATGGATAACCTTCATGGGGGTACTGTTCAGGGTAACAAATGATGGGAACATGTCCCTTCTGCCGTGCCCAAACCCTCCCGGGCGATTCTATCTGCTACAGTTGTGGTAGAGTAATCACAGGAGCCTCAGGGATGGATTCTCGTGTTAAGGGAGAATTCATGCGCGGATCAACTCGAAAAGCGAAGTCCGGAGTTGCTCCGGTACATGCGATGAAAAGTGGGAAAACTAAACGAGGCGGAAGGCGGAAGAAGAGTAAAATAAACCAACTAGGATTAGTTGCATTAATCGCATTTATTTTCTTCACACCTGATGCAAGAGAATTTGTATTGGCCAAGTGGGCTGAATTAGAAGAATATGTGATGGAAGGTTTAGCCCCTCACCAAGTATATCCATTAGAGGCAGAATACACAGTGATTCGTGGAATAGATCTATGGAATAATGGTTCAGGTACTGGTCATTTAGAAGAAGCCATACCACTACCAAGTGACGTTTCAAGTGATGAATTGGGCCCTGTGGCTCTAGCATTTAATGATGGGACAGAAGTTGAAAAATCAAATATTCAGAAGATAATCGGTATGGAGTTACGTATTGATGGTGATGAAATAACTATACCCAAAGTAGGCACAAAAAGTAAGGCCAATGCTGTAGTTACATCAGATGGTAATCTAGTATGGTGGCCAGGACAAGGTACTGGTTCAGATTACTGTCCTCATGGACCGTGTGTGCGAGTTTCTATCGATGTTCCAGCGGGCACTCACGAAAAGGTAGATTTTGCTGTAACTCTACATTCTAGCACCCATACATGGTGGCACTCAACTCGAATGGACGGAAAAATCGAGGGTAAGTCCGAAGGTGTAAGTGTGGCACGTTCAGGAACTTTTGATGACATTAGTGAGAGAGGATGGGGTTCAAGGGCGAACACATTTGCTTCGACAATGAATTGGTATGACCGTAATGACGGGTCATCACCTTCTAACTGGGCGATAGATGGAAGGCAATCACAAGCTCCGAATATTTTCCAAGTTGCTTCTAGTATTGAAGCAAATTTACCAGGGGATTTGAAAGATAATGCATATGCATATGCAAGAGCAACCTTCGATTGGCTGAATACCAATGTCCCCTATGACATCAACGCACCAAATGTGGCACGCAGTGGCGAACAATGTCTCGAAGCAGGAATGGGTGACTGTGACGAACAATCTAATGCATTCATGAGCATCATGCGAGTGAAAGGAATACCAACATGGTACGTATTTGGAGCACTCACTGATTCGAAATTCGAAACCTGGCAAGGTCATGCATGGGCTTACATCATGCTTCCTATGTCTGACAAGTGGTGTGAAGACAATAATGTCCAAATTGAAACTTGTTATGTCGAAGGATCGGTGGATGTAGTCAATCACAAATGGTTAGTTCACACCCCTACTGCTTATATTGATTGGATTGAAGAGTCACCTTGGTCAAAGGTTGACGGATATTATTCAGGTGGCTCAATATCGGGTAATGACTTCGAGAGGAAACGATATTTCCATACTGAAGCATATGAAGTAATAGGCGGCACATGGAATAACAAATGGATAGGAGAGTCACTATCATGAGGATAATTATTGGCGGAGGCGGAAGAGTTGGCTCTGGCCTAGCAAGAGCCTTGAGAAGTGAAGAGAAGGACGTAGTTCTAGTCGATAATGACGCTCGTGCTGTAAAAAATGCTCAAGGAATGGATATCCTCGTATTACATGGTGACATCACACAAAGGAAGAAATTCATAGAAGCCGGAATTGAATCTGCCGAAGTCTATGTAGCGGCAACCAATTCTGATGAGAGAAATATTCTATCCTGCGCATTAGCAAAGCATGTTCATGCTGAGGAAACTAAAGGAAAAGGCAACTTGATGACAATTTGCCGTGTTAGGAACCCAATGTTTGTAGATGAACATAAGTCTGGACGTCTAGCAAAATGGGCAGGTGTTGACCATGTTGTTCATCCAGTTGATGGCGCTATTGAGAGGTTGATGTCAGGATTGAGATCATCTTCTCTAACTGAAGTTATTCCGTTTGAAGCAGATGCTTACATCGTAGAACTTGATGTCAAATCTGAAGCCGGAGGTGTAGTACATCGTACACTAAGAGATTCAGGTGCTAAGGTAGAGGGTGGAATGCCTCTTATCGTTGGATTGAAGAGAGACGGCATGATTGGTAAGGTGCCTGGAGCAGACGACCAAATATTACCAAATGATAGAATCGCAATAGCAACTGCGGGAGAATCATCTTTCAATCGTATTTTGCGGATATTTGGCCATGAAGCTGTTGATTTCCCAGATAAACCCAAAGTTGCTATCTTCGGTGCAGGCTTGATTGGAACTAGGTTGTCCAAAGCATGGCTAGATGCAAATGGTAAGGTTACTGTAGTTGAAAGAGATTTAGAAAAAGCTAACAATTTAGCAGGTTCTGATATTGGTAACCGTTCAGGAATTGAAATTATTCACGGTGATTACCAAGATAAAGAATTACTCGCAGAGATAGAAATTTCATCACATGACATTGCAATTTCTGCATTGGATGATGATCACGCATCTATTGCAGCTGCACTACTAGCCAGCGATATGGGGGTGGAGAGAACTGGTCTGATAATGTATGATGCAGACTTAGTCGATGTTGTTAGAAGAATGGGAATCACATTCTCTGTCGACAGAAAAAGAGTTGCTATCGATACAATACTAGCGCGTATTCATTCCGAATTACCTGGGCCTTATGCTGTGTTATCCAGTGTTCCTGATGTAATTGGAATTTGTCTGCCAGTTAATGATAATGTCAAGTTCGCCGGTAAAACACTGAAAGAGGCAAGTCTTCCAGAATGGTGCAAGGTTGCATTCATACAAAGAAGAAATATCCATGATGAGTGGGAAACTTTGCGGCCATCACCATCAAAAACAATTCTTGAAGATGATAGACTAACTATATTCTTACCACCGGATAGAGTTGATGATTTAGAGAAGAAATTCAAGGTGTGATAATCAAATGCGCCGAGACGTGCTTTCACTAATCGTCGGATGGACGATGATGGCAATGATCATTCCATTGCTATTCAGCTTCATTGTTACATGGTGGCTTGATGGAATTAATACTGCACTTATCTCATTCGCAATTCCAATCTTAATATCTGGCATGATTGGACTCGCACTACTTAGTTTAGGAGTACGCTCTGACACAACTGAAAGACTGAGAGACCGCGAAGCATTTGCTGCAGTTGCATTGGCTTGGCCAGTTGCAGTATTGATTGGTAGCTTACCGTTTTGGCTTGGAGGTGTATTTCATGGCCCGTTTACAGATGGTTCAGGAATGACTGACATCGCACGTGGATTCGTTAATTCATGGTTTGAATCTATGTCAGGTTTCACTACAACGGGTGCAACTGTAATCGAACATTCGATGAGTCCGAATTGTATTCTAGGAAGTACTCCAGATTGTATCAACGCTCAACCAAAAGGCATTTTGATTTGGAGATCATTGACTCAATGGTTAGGTGGAATGGGAATTATCATGCTTGGAATGATGCTCTTATCTAGAGTTCTAGGTGGAGGAATGGCTCTAGCACGCGCTGAATTAACTGGTCCTTCTCTATCTCGCCTGCGACCAAAACTACAACAAACTGCAATTGCACTGTGGACTATTTACATAGTTCTGACAACACTGGAAATACTCCTATTGTGGGGAGTTGCAGACCTGACAATGTTTGATGCGTTTAATCACGGACTCACAACTATGCCATCTGGAGGATTCTCAACTCACGATGCTTCGATTGGATATTATGATAGTTTCTTAGTAGAATCGATAATAATTTGTTTCATGTTTTTAGCAGGTGTTAATTTCACTCTTATTTGGCTGGCATGGGAAAAGCAGTGGGACAAGGTGTTTTCAGACCAAGAAGGACGAAGTTATGTTCTAGTGATAGTTGCAACTACGCTTTTCGTATTCATTGCCTTAATGACTCAAGGGGGTAGCCTAGATGACGGCTTCTTTGATTCATTGTTTACAGTGGTATCCATTGGTACCTCAACTGGATATACGGTTACCGACTACATGCTGTGGCCAGTAGTAACGCACATACTCCTGTTTTTGCTAATGATTGTAGGTGCTTGTGCGGGCTCAACTAGTGGAGGGCTCAAATTGATGCGAGTTAAACTTGCATTGAAGGTAGCGTGGAGGGAACTAGGAAGAATTTCTCAACCGAGAAGAATTGTACCAATTAGAATGAATGATGAGGTAGTCGAACGTGATAGATTAGACTTAGTAATAGGTATGCTATTTGTTTGGACTGCTTTATTTGCGCTTTCATGCATAGTATTAGCCGTAACAATGCCAAGTTCAGACTTTGAATCAGTCGTAGCAGTAGTTGCATCATCCTTAGGTAACACTGGACCAACCTTAGGAGATTATGGGCCAAGTAACACTTGGGCATCAATGGGTGCACCATCTCTAGTGATAACATCGATACTGATGTGGTTTGGAAGGCTTGAATTGATGACTGCACTCCTATTGCTTCATCCAAGAACATGGGCACGTGAGGAGAGAGAAGCACCCGACAGAGCCTCGGTAAAACTGATCAGGGAACTATTCGAAAAAATGGAAGAGAAGATTGAGGAAAAGAAGGAATAATCAGAATAATGTCTTCTGTCCTGAATCGATAACTTCTTCTTCCTCGACTACTATTTCTGTTTCTTGTATTTCTTTAACCGTAATTTCTTCGACAGGTTGGATCTTTTTCTCTAACTCTTTGGCATATTTTTCCATAAGTTGCTTGGTAGAACGATGACTAACCTTCAAACCACAAATAGCAGCATGTTCTTCAGGAGATAATCCAAGAGCCAAGGATATTGAAAAATCATCACTATTCTCTGATTGAACTGCAACCAAGGAAGGCAGTAATTCTTCTCTAACTGCCTTGTTAGAGCAGCCACAAGTTTCTGCAAGACGATTCACTACTGAGCGTTTAACCCAAGCAGAACCCCTTCGCAAAAATCCAGGATAGGTACAGAATATTCTCCCTTCGATCGGCTTTGGATTTGCTACACTTGCTGAAAGACCAGCTAAATTAGAGCCCCAATACCAAGACCGATGTGCTGTATTTCTGAATCGGGTAGTTAGTAATGTGTCAGCAAGTGAAAGCGATGATGAACCTCTTCGAATAGCTCCTTTATCAGAGAACACAACACCATTATTCCAAGATACCCAAGCGACCATGTCATCAGGACTTTTGTCAAGACTTCGAGCTGCTTTCATAGCGTTTTGAGAATCCCTAGAACGATATAGTAAATCGAGACCAGGGAAGATTTCTACCGTCGTATCTCTAACGCCGGTTTCAATATTATCCTTAACCAACTCTTTCGTGATATTCGAATCTGTTATTGAGCACATAACTTGTAAATCTCTCACTAAAGCACGTAAATCGCCAGGATTGTTTCTAATCATTTCATCGACAGCACCCGGGTCAGCAGTATAACCTTCTTCTTTGATGACACGCAATGCTATCCGTCTAAGTGCCTCATCAGAAGCCCTGTCAAATCTAATTGTGATTAGGTGTTTAGAGAACCTATCTCTTGCAGTTCTCCAAGATGATGAGGTCCTACCCCACAATCCCATTTCATCATTGCATGCTAGAATAACGGGTTGTCTAGTCATTGATAACATATTCAGCAATTCTGCTTTTCCGCCACTATCGCCTTTCAAAGCCTTGGATGAGTCTTCATCTTCACCAGACACCATTGATGAAATTCGGTCTTTAGAAACTTCACGTAGTCCTCCAGATAGATGGTCAACTTCATCCAATAGAATAAGTGTACGAGGTGGCTTTTGACCAGGTGTCATGAATAATGAGCCGTGAGTAGAAGCATGGGTTGCCGCTTTACGAATTGCACCTGCATTCCTTGCATCACTTGCATTTAATTCAATAACTTGCCAACCCATATCTGCGGCAACTGCGCGTGCAACAGTAGTTTTTCCAACACCAGGAGGGCCAATAAGAAGAAGTCCTGGTTTGTCAGGAACTCCTGCTTGCCATTTGTCTAACCATGTCCTGATTTTTTTGCGCTGTGCCTCATTACCTTCTAGCTGGTTCTCACTAAGAGGGCGGTGGCGTTCTGTCCAATCACTCGCCACCATGAATTAGTGTTTCATTAGGCACCATTTGAACATTGAGTCCGAATCAGAATGGCAAGTCGGAAATCAAAACTCGAGTTTGCTCACCAGAATCTCTAGATCTTAGGGTAACTGAACCGTCAACCAAAGATTCGTGGTCCACAGTAATGCACCAAGGAACTCCTATTTCATCGGCTCTTGCATAGCGCCTTCCAATTGAACCACTAGCGTCATATGAGGAAAATACATTTCTTCTACCACACAAATCTCGGTGAATTTTTTGCGCCAAATCTCCCATTCCATCTTTTTCAAACAGTGGAAGAACTGTGACATCAACAGGTGATACCAATTCTGGTAGGCTTAGAAGAGTATAACTTTCTCCAGACTTTTCAGTTTCGACATAACAGTGGTCAAGGAGGTGCCAAATTATTCTATCAATTCCAAAGGCTGGTTCCACAACATGAGGAACAAACCATTCGCCATTTACATTCTCACTACGTTGAACACGCTTCACATGTTCGCTAAGAACCTCTACACTTTGACCATCTATGTCCAATGAGAGTGGGAATGTTGAATCTGCTGGCAATCCTTCGACAATTTCTTTGACACGTCCAGCTAAAGAGCGGAATGCCGGTCCCGCCTTTGCCCCATCTATTGTCCAGCCATCAATCTCAACCAATTTTGGTTCAGGAAACGTTCTCCAAGCACGTAATTTCTGACCAGTCGCTTCTTCATGAGCGGATAAGTCATAGCATCCTCGATGGGCTATTCCAACACATTCGACCCAGCCGTAGGAACCGAGTATCTCAGCATCCCAGCAATCTTGCGCATAATGTGCCATTTCATCTGACTCGTGTTGTCTAAACCGTAAGTGCTTGGGATTGATTCCAACCTTGCCCAAGAAATCCATTGTCCACGCCATAAAATATCCAACTGTTGGATGGCGTATTATACCGGCAGTAACAGCTTCACCAAATGTAGTTTTTATTTCACCCGATTCTTCAGATATGAGCATTACATTATCTGTCCAAATCGAGAAGTCATGATTTGGCTCGACCTCGGGGTCGATGAAATACTCTAATTCTGCCATATTGAATTCTCTAAGTCGAATCATTCCTTGCCTAGGACTAATCTCATTTCGATAACCTTTGCCGGTTTGAATGGCTCCGAAAGGAAGTCTCTCCCTAAAATGTCGATAAATGGATGTAAATGATGTAAACATGCCTTGTGCAGTTTCGGGACGAAGGAAGGCTTGCCTACCCGATGCACCTGCGCCAATTTTAGTATTGAACATAAGATTCTGTGCTTCTACTGGACCCCATGAAGAGTCACTGCAAGAAGGACAAGGAGGATTGTGGGTTTTGATCAAACTAGTCAATTCATCACGAGAAAGTGATTCAGCATTGGGATGGAACTCTTCTACTAAGTGGTCCGCCCTACTGGGTGCGCCACAACCCTTGCATTCAGTAAGGAAGTCACTAAATTCACCAACGTGCCCACTAGCTTCCAAAACAGAGTATGGTGTTACAGTTGGGCACGAAATTTCTACAACATTACCAAGGCTCTGCCAATGGTCCACCCAAGTTTGGTTCACTCGATTGCGCAGTCTACCACCCACTGGGCCGAAATCATAGAGGCCTGCAGCCCCGCCATGGATTTCAAAAGCAGGAAGGATTACTCCGCGTCTTTTTAGCATGCCAGTTAATCTGGCAAGACGCTCGTCTGAGAACTCCTCCATAGCCTTGCGTGGCTAAAGGGGTACATGAGCCCACCTGCCGAAGCATGGCATTCTAAGTCGATTAGTGAGAATTATGCTAATTTCTGAAGCGTAGAACTAACAAGCATCGAATCCGGGACTAAATTGCTATTAGTCGAGCGTTTAGAATAGTCTAAACATACCATCTTAATGTGGGGAATTAAGCAAAACATTCATCATCCCCTTGCGTACCCTGTCCAAACACGCAAAGCGTGGGTGAGAAAAGTGGCTAACATCACATATCTAGAAGACCCTCATGAAACAGAGGCTCTTTATGAGAAGTTGTGTCCACCCGTAAGAAATTGGTTTAAGAATAAGTTTCCCGATTTTACAGACCCACAGAAGCTAGCAATACCATCTATTATGAATGGAGACCACTTACTATTGTGTTCACCTACCGGTTCAGGAAAAACCTTGACCGCATTCCTAACAATAATCGATAAATTGGTTAGGGAAGCACTTGATGGTACTTTAGAAAATAGAGTGTATTGCCTCTACATCTCACCAATTAAGGCATTAGCAAATGATATTCAAAAGAATTTGATAGGACCATTAGGTGAAATTGAGGAAAAATATCTACCCGATAGAGCCCAAGGTAAAATCAGAGTTGGATTGCGAACTGGTGACACCCCACAGTCTGAGCGTCAAAAGATGCTAAGAAAGCCCCCGCACATCCTTATCACCACTCCTGAAAGTATGGCTATTGCAATCTCATCACCAAGATTCCAGCCGATCGTGTCTAATGTTGAATGGATAATCATTGATGAAATGCATTCACTAGTTCCTTCGAAACGTGGGGTTCATCTTGCTTTAACCATATCATTACTGGACACAATCTTAGTTAGACCAGTACAAAGGATTGGAATTTCTGCGACAATGGAGCCGCTGGAAACCGTTGCTGAGTATCTTGTTGCAAGCGATGATAGAGAGAGTCGTAATGACCAACAGTCGGTCAAAATTGCTAAAATAAGTGGTGCAAGAGAGTTAGATTTGGACATATTACTTTGCTCTCCTAAATTCAGTGACCTTTCAGTAATGAAAGTACTAGAAATGAATGTCGAAATGATTGCTGATTTGATCAGTGCTCACACGACGACACTAGTATTCGCTAACACTAGAAAAATGACTGAAACTTTGGTTCAAAAATTGCGACCTTACCTTGGTGAACTGGTAGCAGGGCATCACGGTTCGATGGACAAGCGTATCCGTTTAGATGTAGAAAGAAAATTGAAACTGGGACACCTTAGAGCAGTTGTTACTTCGTCTTCATTAGAAATGGGAATAGATATTGGTTCAGTCGACATGGTCATTCAAGTCGGTTCACCTGGTGACATCTCTACGGCGCTACAGCGAATTGGACGTGCTAGTCACCACGTAGGTGGTATTCCTCGTGCAAGGTTCCTCCCCTCAAGCGTCGACGATCTAATCGAATTAGCTGCTTTACAAGCAGCAATACAAACCGGAGAAATGGACCTTCTAGATTTCCCTCAAAATTGTCTCGATGTATTAGCACAATTCCTTATTGGCCTAGTAATTATCAACGAGAGAGATATTGATGAGGCTTTCGAAGTAGTTACCAGTACATGGTCCTATAGAAATATTGAGTATGATGATTTCATTGAAGTTCTAGACATGCTAGAAGAAGAGAGACGCGTCTGGGTTGATTGGGAAGAAAACCTGTATGGCAAACGTGGCTATTCCAGAATGATTTACTATACCAACATTGGAACCATCGCTCCAGATAATTCATACTTGGTTTTCAATGCCGAAGGAAGTATTCTGGGACAACTATCTTCTTCATTCGTTGCCAATTTGAGAGGTGGCGACGTTATTTTGCTAGGTGGGTCAACATACAGAGTTACCAATATTCAAGGAACTCGCGTTAATGTGGCATCAGTCACTGGTTACCGGCCTACAGTTCCCTCATGGAGTGGGGAGGCAAGAAGCCGCTCAAGAGAATTATCAGCAGCCTTGCTCGACTTGATAGGAAATAGCGTGAACGCACTTCGACGCCAAATGGACCCTCGGAAAATCTTACGAGACGCATACGGCTTGAGTGAAGGTGTTTCCAATACTATTGCTAGACACTTGGAAGAGCACACATTGGATTCATTCCAAGTACCAGACCCTAATCGACTGATAGTCGAACAAATTATCTCTGGAGGAATGCCAACTTACCTTATTACATCATGTCGAGGAAGAGGATTCAATACAGCATTAGGATACTTCATGGCAGGTTTAGCAGAACAAGATGGTATTGCTGTTTTAGAATTATCATTTGATGAAAATGGATTGCTGATTAAGACAAGTCAAGAAGTAGACCCTGGTAAGATGTATGATTCATTCCAGTCCAATAATCACTTAGAGGTCATTGAAAGATATATCATTAACACACAGATATTTGCAAAGCGGTTTAGGGAAGTTGCAGGTCGCTCACTAATCATTCCTAAGAGAATAGGTGCTGAAGAAGTAAGTCCGCAACAATTCCAACAAAAGGCGGATGCTTTACTGCAAAGACATCGTTCGATTGAAGATTCACTTCTAATTAAAGAAGCTAAAGCAGAAATAATGTTTGGAGATATAGATATAAAATCCCTGACTGATTTCTTGGAAGCAAGCAAGGAATCTGAAGCACGTATTGTGCATACTAAGGTCCCAGTCCCTTCACGATTGGGAATGAGTCTCTACATGAGTACATTCGAAGACCTCCTATCTATGAAAACTAGGGCCTTCTTAGTCAAGGATATAGATCCAGAAATTCTCCGGAGATTACTTGGAAACAGAAGCCTTGCTACTGAGTTGACCGATGAACAATTGAAGGATTACTATGATGGAAAGATTCCAAATCCTACAAATTCAGACCAACTACTACGCTTGATGAATCGTGGTGGTGGTTTAGACAGGAATTGGGAAAACCCGTTGTATGCTGCTAAATTAGCCGGCATAGAGCACAGTACAATAGAAAAATGGGTAGCAGAACTAGCAGAAGCTGGTAAGATTACAAAATTACGTTCTACTGGAATGAAAGAACTTGACGACAAATGGTTCTCATCATACATGGCAGAAATACATGGAACTCTCGGTTGCATTGCTATTGCTGGCGGTAAAGATATGGAAGATGTCCGTGACCTTTACACGAAAGGTGTGACTTACGAGATTGCTACTAAGTTTGATGGATTAAAGCCAACCGAATGGGATAAACGGGCAATCACTGACCCCCATGAGGCTCTTCGTGTCAAGATGATAGAAATGCTTGGTAGTGAAGGCCCATCAACCGGCGAGGATATTTCGAAACGATTGCCGTTCCCTCAGGGACAAATAGATTCGATATTGCATGAATTGGAAATAAGAAATGTAATTTCTGTAGGATTCTTTACACAAACAGATGAAGCGGAATACATTCTGAAAGTCGATGAACATCGAATCACTGGTGGAGAAGAAGATGTCGTTGAATACCGATGGGTGCAAAACCTTGTGATGAAGAAATCATTCGAAAAATACGGAGATGGCTTCACCGCATTTGACCAGCACATTCTGTTCCAGAAGCAACAAGAAATGATGTACAGAGTTGAAAACTTCAGATATGCAGACTGGAAGGATTTACAATTAGATTCTGATGTATTAATGGGAAGGTTACTGCATAATAGAATAGGATATACTACTCAAAAGAATCTACCAATGTTGTTAGGATTGAAACCAGAACCTTGGCTAGGTGAAATGGAGAAACTAATTTTAGAAAAGGTTCCAAAGGGTGAAAATTTAACTCGCCAAGAAATACTTGCAGATTTCCCTAAGGGTGAAGACCACAAATCACTACAAAGAGATCTGAAGAATGCGATTAGCAATTTAGAGCGTCAATTATGCTTGGTAAAACAGTTTGAGGATGTCAGTGGTAGAAGGCGTAGACTTTCACTATTCCATCGAGTTCATGATGTGTATGAGCCAATGGAATTCGAAGATGCACTGGTTGAAGTTATCAAGAGAATGGGCCCTGTAAAGGCATTCACTCTTCGTTACTATGTTTCGCGAAGTGTTGAGGAGCTTGCAATAGCACTACGTAATTTGGAAACAGATGGAAGGATTGCTCGGGTAATGGCACTTGTTCCGGAACCTGAAGCATTCTATGTTATTCCAAATGAAGTCGCAATCCTAAACTCTCCAAGACGTGAAGACAGGACTTTGAGAATTTTAACTCAATCTGACCCATACGTTTCCAGATTTATTTGGGAGGTCAGGTCAGCACTTGACAGAGGGTGGTATCTGCCTGTTTTCAAGGGAGTAGACCCTATTGGTAAGGTTTTGATGTTCAAGGTTAATGACTACTTGGAAATCAAAGATATGCACATACCTTATTCTTACTTGGATGAGTTCTGCAGTGCATTTGAGAAGTTGTTGGATAACCATTCTGACCAATTGATAGATGTCGCTGTATTGTCACAATTCAATGAAATTCCGATTACTGAATTAGAAGATGACTTTAGAAAAGCCCTTAAAAATATTAACTTCAAATTAGCTAAAGAAAGAATGATTCGTGGAAAAGTCGTTGACCCTCAGCCTAGAGAGATTGCTGAAAGGGCGCTATTCCACAGACACAATTTACACCAAAACTCAAGACTGGAAAATGAAGTTGATGCCTTACAAAGCGTTCAAGAGGTTCGTGATGATTTCGGGTTGCGCGGTAGGGCTGAAGTTTACCGAGTAAGCCTGAAAAATATGGCTAGTGCGAACCAATTACACCAGGGAATCAACTTGAGAGGACATCAGGTTTGGGCCTCTTACGACCACTTCTCAACGCTATTAGCAATCAGAGGGGAAGAACCTGATGAGGAATTGCTCGATGTTTTAGAGTTCTTCGAAACGCATAGCGACCCTAACCTATTCATGGAAAGACATGCGATGAAGCGTGCTGCATTCCGTAAACTGATACAACCACTGCTTAGAAGTGGCCACATGGTCCAAGATTATCGCAGTGGTTTCCGTTCTGTATCGCCACGACAAGGATTAGACCCAGTCATATTACGAAGAGAATACCTACGTCGCTTGGTTTCGGATTACCCAGTAATCACTCTCAAACAATTCACAAGATTAGCAGGAACTCCTTTCAAACCTGAAGAATTGAAGGCGATTCTAACAGAATTTGAAGAAGATTCAACTTTGATTAAGGGATTCTTGATCAAAGATTTACATGAAGTATGTTGGGGTAGAAAGGACTTGTTAGAAGAAGCCAAAAATGTACCACCAATTCGTGATTTTGTAATCCCTCCGTCTGATCCAATCGCCCCTTACTTTGCAGATGTTATGAAACAGAAGTTTGGATTTGGAAGCGCATATCTCATTTTCCAAAATTCTGAACCAGTAGCTGCGTTCAAGGCAAATACCAGGGACAAAGTAATCGATGTTACCGATTATGAAGGTTCAGAAAAAGGTTGGAGAATTGTCAAAGAATTCGCATGGGAACATCAAATGCCACTCAAGACTGAACTCAGAATTGGTGGTAAGCGCCGAAAATGAACCATACCCTCGCACATAAATTCACGCTGGATAGCGTCGAAAGCGATAATCAATATAGATATAGAGCAAACTCAATAATGCAACAATATGTTAAAAAAAGACCTAACTTAGAACATCAAAACATGAGTAGCTCTCCTAAATTGTGTCAAATCAATTAACCAGTTTTCATTAATAGTGGCAGATGTATCCAGAGTCAAAACTGGTGTTACATTAAATAACAAGCGAGATACACACAAAATCGTGAACCGTAAGGCGTTTATTCTAACTGCTCTAATGTTGCTGGTCAGTGCTAGTCCATTTGTAACTACATCTACTGCAGCAGATATTGAAGATATTGAAGTATTAGAGACTGTAGTTAATCCAGCAAATAACCACACTTACCATCTGTTATCAGCATCATCTTGGAGTGATGCAGCATCCGTCGCTAGAAGTCTAGATGGGTTCTTGGTTACAATAGATGATGCTGAAGAAGACCAGTGGATCTACGATACATTCGCTTTAGGAGACAATACTACTCGTCATCTTTGGACCGGACTTTCTGATGAACAGAATGAAGGAGACTTCCGTTGGCACGATGGAACTCCATTTTTGTATAGGAATTGGGGAGATGGCCAACCAGGAAGTGGTGATGATGAAGACTACATTCACATCACAGGCACGAATATGGGTTCGATTGAGCCAGCTACTTGGAATGATTTAGAAGACGACCCCCAATATTTCCCAGTTTACGGAGTTGTTGAAATTGGAGAAGGTGCAGATTACGCATTGCGTTTCGATGGCGTAGATGACCACATTATCATTGATGCAGATATCCCGGTTTGGGACGAACACATAGAAATTGAAGCATGGGTAAATGTCCCAGACACAACTGGTATTCAATTCGTTACAATGTTGGGAGATTATGGTTGGGGACTATACCTTAACGATGGATACCTAGCATATTCCAATCAATATTCAATGTCTGCAAACCCTACATCGAATGTTTCTATTCAAGAGAATGTATGGACACACATCAAAGTGATTGTTGACACACAGTTGGGTGGAGAATTCTTCATTGATAATGAATCAGCTGGAATGATTGACGTAAATTATTCACAAATCCCTGCTGGAGATTTTGGCTCCAATGATTGTTTCCAATCAGGCGAAGATTGTGACGAATTATACATCGGAAGAATGGGCGCTGGTTGTGATTGTAACCACTTCCATGGAATGATTGATGATGTAATGATTAGAGATGCTGCAAACGCATCTGAATGGACCTTCCCTGAGGGAGAAGGTGACATGACTGTGGATTCGCAGGACCGTGAGGGACAAATTCATGGAGCAGCATGGGTAATGCCAGATGGTACAATTATTGCACAAGCCTTTGAATTGGAGAATGACAAATATTACGATGGAATCAGCGCCAATGCTGGAGACACACTTCTTTTCTTCATGGAAATACCTGAAAACACAATGGAATTATCTTTGAATATATTCTCATGGGATTTTGACTTTGAAGAAGAATATGATGAGGAAATTGAGTATGAAATTTACATTTCAATGGATGAAATTCCTTCGGCTTGGAACCATGATTACCAAGTTGAAACATTTGATTGGGGATTATATGTTTACGAATACTTTGAATGGCCTGAGGAAGGAGTTTACTGGATGACAATATCCTCAAATATTGACATCAACAATTTGGAAATAAATGCATACTGGGAAGAGGCACCTGAACCACCTGAACTAGAAGACATGATCGAATTAAATGATGGGATTTCAGTTACAGGACAGACGATAAGACGAAACACAGGAGACCCGCTTTACTACTACGTAGATTTACAAGAAAGTTTGGCTGAATTAAGGGTCAATACTTGGGGTGGACCGGGTGATTGTGAACTGCACATTGCTCTAGGTGCATTACCTGCAACAGACATGGGTTGGGGTGATGACTTCGGATTTGCAATTGAGACAGAAGGTAGGCAAATTTCTGGCCAAACAACATCTGACCATTCTTATGGACCTGGCAATGATGAAACAGTGCAGATTTTTGATGCTGAACCTGGAATTTATTATGTCATGTTAACTTCGTACTCAGGTTGTAGAGAAGTGACGATACAAGCTGATTTTACATACAACCCAGAGAATACAGACCCTGAATCAGCAATTGAGTTGACTGCAGGAATATCTTATGGTCCTCTAAGCGGTTTCGAAGGACTTGACCAGTATTTCTACATCGATGTGCCAGTAGGTACTGAAAGAATTGAAGTCGATTTAGATAATGGCGATGGAGAAGCCAAGTTGATGATGAGACTCGAGGAATACCCAACTTGGACAACCTATGACAAACATTCCAATGCACCAGGAGCTGGTGACAAAATTGGATTCAATGACCCAACACCGGGCCGATGGTACATATTGCTAGGTAGTGAAGAGTTCTACAGTCGAATCGATATTACAGCATCCTTTACAGACAGATACATATGGTCATATGACGGTGAACCAATTCAATTATTCAATGAAGAAGAAGTATCTGGAATCATTGCACCAGAAGGTGAAGAATTGTACTTCTTTATTGACTTAGGAGATGAAGATGCCATGGAATTGGTTATCCAAACGTGGGGTGGAGAAGGGGACCTTGGACTCTTTGCAGAAGCAGAAAGCATTGACTGGGAAGACTTTGAAGAAGGCGGCGGTCCAGGCGGCGGTCCAGGTGGAAGGCAAATGTCAGAAAACATGGATTATGAGTCAGATTTTGGCCAAGCCGATGAAGAATTAAACATATTTTTCGTAACTGGACGAATTGACATTACCATGGTCGCAAACAGTGACATAGAGGACATTTCAATATTAGCTACTTGGGACGGCTTTGGTATGCCAGGTCCAGACCCTGGACCAGAACCAGTAGACCCAATTAATGAAGATGAAATATTGTCTTGTGAAGAAATGGCTGAAGAATTGTTTGTGCAATATGACAGAAATGAAGATGGAGATCTATCTGAATCAGAGATTGAAGGTGTAATTGAGGAAGAATTCGAACAAATTGATGTAAACAAGGATGGCGTCATTGGAATTGATGAACTCAAAGCCGAAGCATGTACTTGTGAAAATGAGTTGTGGCTAACGATGGACCAAATTGGCACAGATAGTGGTAGCATCGAGTTCCTATCCAGCATTGCATGGAAGAATGAGTATGATTTCTTTGAAATGGACAGAAATAATGACTTGTTCATTGAAACTGAGGAGATAGAAGACCACACTGAAAACTGTGTTACGACTTATGACCCCTTAGACAGAGACGGTGATGGTACACCAGACGATGAGGATGCATTCCCAGATGATCCTAAAGAAGATACAGATTCAGATGGCGATGGAGTTGGTGACAATTCTGACATTATTGCATCAGTGGATAATGACATAGTTTGGGTTTCAGCAGGAATGCTTGGAATCATTCTTGTTTCAGTCCTTGGTTTCATGGTCATCAGGTCGAAGCGAGAACCAGAGTATGCATGGGAATATCAGAAGGACAATATGACAGAGGCTATGCTTGGAGATACACAGAACTCATTGGAGCCTATTACAACGGCGCCACCAGTACAGGATGTACCTCCTGCTCTAGATTTGGGACCTCCTACTAAGGAAGTGCCAGAAGACATGACCGTATCTGATTTGTACGATTGATTACTTTTTCTTACCCGGAGATAATCCTAGGGGACGAAGTAAAGAAAGTACGTGCTTGTGCATTTGTGGTAACATTTCGAATAGAACTAGCGCCAGCAAGAACATTGCACCTAGTGATACAAAACGAGAGGCATAAGAATGCCCAAATTCGAAAATAGTTAGGTTCAACCATCTCCAGTCAGGATATCCTAACTGTAACCAAATC